>NZ_JALEGT010000052.1 GCF_022763305.1 Marivita sp.
TATAAGGCGCGTGCAGGCGCGCTTTGCGAGGGCAATCAGCCGATCAGGCGCAGGGTCGCACGGGCTGCCTGCGCCGGTGCGCAGAATGCGGGCGGGACGGCCGCTGGCGCTTCGGTTGGAATGACGGCCGGAACGATGGCGTCCTCCCGGCGATGGATGTCGATCAGCACATATTCGACGCCGGTGCGGAACTCTGCTTCAGCGATGAAGTAAAGCTTGCCCGCGCTGACCGCGACGAAGACATCAAGCCGCTGTCCGGTGGTGGTCATGAAGATCAGTTCGGCAAGGGTGACAAGGTGCTGACCCGGCAGGTTGGCTGCGCGGTCCAGCGTAAAGGCCGTATGCCGGTCATCTTCCGCCGCCACCGTGAGCCAATGCGCGTCCCGCTTGGGCAGGAAGGTGTCCCCAAGGATCAGGTCCTGGATGTGACGGATCGGGTTGCCTCGGCACACACCGAATTCGGTGCGAATGCCATCTGCAGGGCAGGCTTTGAAGTGGGGCGACAGGGTTCCGGCAACAACAGACATATACGGGCACTCTTTCAGACGCCGGATCCAAGGAGCAGTGTCCGGCACGACTTTAAGATCATCTGGAAATGTGGCACCTCTATGGGCAGGCCGTGGCATTTCACGGACAAATCTGACCACAATTGGGAGTGAGCGAATGGATCTTGGGATCAGCGGAAAGCGGGCGCTTGTCTGTGCCTCGAGTAAGGGTCTTGGGCGGGGCTGTGCCGAGGCACTGGCGGAAGCCGGCGTCAATCTGGTCATGAACGCACGCGGTGCTGAGGCACTTGAAGCCACGGCCGAGGAGATCCGCGCGGCCTATGGCGTTGAGGTTGTGACCGTTGCCGCCGATATCGTGAGCGAAGAGGGCCGCGCCAAGGTGCTCGACTCCGCCGGAGCGGTGGACATCCTCGTGACCAATGCCGGTGGTCCGCCGCCGGGCCTGTGGTCCGACTGGGGGCGCGAGGATTTCATCAAGGCGCTCGATGCGAACATGCTGACCCCGATCGCGCTGATGACCGCGCTCATGCCGGGCATGATCGACCGGGGATGGGGCCGGGTGGTCAACATCACCTCGCAATCGGTCAAGGCGCCGATTCCGGCGCTGGGTCTGTCCAACGCCGCGCGCACCGGTCTGACAGGCTATGTCGCCGGCACGGCGCGGCAGGTGGCAGAGCATGGCGTGATCGTCAACAACCTGCTGCCGGG
Organism: Marivita sp.; assembly: GCF_022763305.1. Taxonomy (GTDB): domain Bacteria; phylum Pseudomonadota; class Alphaproteobacteria; order Rhodobacterales; family Rhodobacteraceae; genus Marivita. The sequence continues at coordinate 1,215 of NZ_JALEGT010000052.1, forward strand.
CATCCATGACACTGACCGCGCACAGCAACTGGATGGTGGCGTGTCCAAGACCCAGGGTATTTCGGTCGATCAGGCGCGCAAGAACCGCGAAGGGACGATTCCCGCCCGCCGTTACGGCACACGCCAAGAATTCGGAGCCACCTGCGCTTTCCTGTGTTCACAGCATTCGGGCTTCATCGTGGGCCAGAACATCCTGATTGACGGCGGCGGCACCAACGCGACCATCTGAACCATGGCACGCGGACCGGACGGGGCAGGGCAGACGCAGGGATTTTCCCTGAAGGACCAACTGTTCAACGCCGACACCATCGGCGATCTGGCGGCGGAATACGCCGTCCTGCCGGGCTTTGATCCGGACCGCTTTGTCTCAGAGGCCCTCGCGGGGCTGTCCTCGCGCGGGCTGCTCGAACGGCTCGACTGGCTGGCCGATTGTATCGAGACCCAGCTGCCCGACCAGTTCCCGGATATGGCAGACGCCTTGGAAGCGGCGATGCCGGAGGCTCTTGATCCCGGCAAATCCGACGATGATTTCGGCCGCTTCATCCATGCGGTGCCGGGCATCCTTGCGGTACGGCACGGGTTGCAGGATCACCGCGACCGCGCGCTCGACCTGATCGAAGCCGCGACTCAGCGGTTCTCCATGGAATTCTACATCCGCCCCTTCCTGAACCGGTGGCCGGACGAGACGCTGGCCCGTCTGACACGCTGGACCGAGCACGAGAATTATCATGTCCGACGGCTCGTGAGCGAAGGCACACGCCCGCGCCTGCCGTGGGCCGCAAACATCCAGCTCGATCCGCTGGTCCCGCTGCGCTTGCTGGATGCACTCCATGCCGATCCGACGCGCTATGTCACGCGCTCGGTGGCCAATCACATGAACGACCTGACCCGGCATGCGCCGGACCGCGTGGTCGACACCCTGCAACGGTGGCAGCAGGCAGGCCAACAGGACCCGCGCGAGCTTGACTGGATGATGCGCCACGCCCTCCGCACGGCCGTGAAACGGGGCGAGGCGGGCGCGCTGGCCCTTCTGGGCTATGCGCAGGACCGCCCGGTGTCCGTCACGCTGCATCTGGAGCCCAATCCGGTTCGGATCGGGGATGCGCTGCAGATCGAGGTGACGCTGCAGGCAGACGAGGCCTTGCCGGTCATGGTCGACTACCGCATCCGCTTTCACCGCCCCAATGGTCGCAGTGGTGAAAAGGTCTTCAAGCTGGCGACTGCCAACGTGAAACCCGGCATTCCTTTGACGCTGCGCAAGGTACACAAGCTCAAAGGATCGGCCTCGACCTTCACGCTGCATCCCGGGCCGCATCTTGTGACCATTCAGGTCAACGGGCAGGACAAGGCTGAAGCAGCGGTGGTTCTTCTTTAGGTGCACACTGGGCGACGCCCGGCTTATGAACACGCACCGCGCTTGCAGTCGTGGAGCAGTTCATGCGCGTCGGATGGCATGAGTTTCGAAGAACGTCGATCAGGACTCGACGCTGGTCCAGCGGGTTTCCAGCTTTTCCAGCGCGGCGATCCGCTCGGTCGTCTTGGGGTGCGACATGAGCCACGCCGGCACGACACCCGACCGCGATTGGGTCAACGCATCAAGTTTGTGGAACAGTGATTTCTGCGGCGCAATGCCGATCCCGGCTTTGTGCAGCAGGGCCGCCGCATAGGCATCCGCCTCGTACTCATCCCCGCGCGAGAGCCGCGCGGCCAGAAGCGTCGCCACCGCATTGGCGATCATCACCCCGATCCCTGGCAGAAAGCGCGACAGCACCATGGCCAATGCGGTGCGCAACGCGTTCTGGCCGGAAAAGTCGATCATGCGCCGCCGTGTATGGCCAAGCGCCACATGGCCCAGTTCGTGCGCGATCACGCTAGCCAGTTCCTCGCCCGTGACCTCGCCGTTCTGGTATTTGCGGTAAAATCCCCGCGTGATGAAGATACGCCCATCGGGCGCGGCCAGCCCGTTCACCGGATCGATCTCGTAGATGTGGACGCGAATCCGCTCAAGCTCCAACGCGGCAGCCAGTCGATCGGTGAGCGCCTTAAGGCGCGGATCGGCCAGTTCGGTCGAGCGCGCGTCAAGCTCGCGTTTCGTGCGCCAGACCGAGAAGTGGTACATGGCCAGCGCGTAGAGGATCGCAAGAAGGATCGGAGTGAGTTTCAACATGTCCCAGATATGGGGCGTGGGTGCGCCCCCGGCAAGCGGTCCGGAAGGCGCCCCTGATCACAGTTCGCTCAGTCGACCAGCTTGGCGTCAAGCGTGATGTCCGCCCCGGCGAGAACCTTCGAGACGGGACAGTTGTCCTTGGCCTTGGTTGCGGCCTCACGGAAGTCCTCCTCGCTGATACCGGGGATCTTCGCCGTCATGTCGAGATGGATTTTCGTGATGGCAAAGCCGCCGCCCTGTTCCTCGAGGTTGACGGTCGCCTTGGTGTCGATCTCGTCCGCCACGGCGTCGTAATTCCCGAGGATCATGGAAAACGCCATCGAAAAACATCCGGCATGCGCAGCGCCGATCAGTTCTTCCGGATTGGTGCCGGGCTTGTCCTCGAACCGGGTGTTGAACCCGTAAGGTTGGGCTTCGAGCGTGCCGGATTGAGTGGATATGCGCCCACGGCCCTCTTTCAGGCCGCCGGACCAGTGTGCGGTTGCTGTCTTGTTGATCATTGCGGACCTCCGTCATTGATGTGTTCGCGGGATCAACGACGGGCAGGGCAGGCGGGTTCCCGGGTCGGCTACTGCTGTCGGTGACGTGCCTTCGCGCGCCGCGCCGCCCGCAGCACAAGCCAGCCCAGCACGGCCGTGGCAAGGCCCGCCACAAGAAACCCGGACAGGTTCGAGGTCAGTTCCGACACCTGCGTGACCTGTCCCGCAAACATGTAGCCAAGCGCGATATACCCGAAGACCCAGATCGCCTCACCGGCGGAATCCCAAAGCGTGAACCGCAGCCAATGCAGGCCCGAAGCGCCCGCTGCCATGTTGACCCACGGCCCGAGCGGGGCAAACAGCCAGGTGCTGAAGAAAACGCCGATCTCGCCCTTGCGCCGCACCGTCTCGGTCGCCTGCGCAAAAAGCTTTTGCCGCGCTGTCGTGCGTGCGGCCCAGTGTCCGAGCACAGGGCCAAAGCGCCGGCCCACGGCAAAGCCGGTCTGGTCTCCCAGCACCGCGCCCAGCCACGCGCCTGCCAGCACCGTGCCGCCGTCCAGATCGCCCGAGGCCACGAATGCGCCCCCGGCCAGCATCAGCAGCGAGGTCGGGATCGGCACCAGCAGGCAGGATAGGTAGCAGGAGGCCGCCAGCACCCAGACGCCATAATCGGCGACCAGCCCGAACAGCGTGTCGGTCACGGCCGGGATGCCGGTGCATTGGCCCGATGGGCCGCGATGGCGTCCTCGATCGCGCGCACGATCTCCTCCTGCGGCACGCCGCGCGCGTCTGCCAGCGCCCGGATGGTTTCGCGGCGCGTCTCGGGCGGGACCCCCAGCGCGTCCCGGATGACCGGGATCGGCACATCCCAGGACTGCGCCACGTAGCCCGGTGTCATCCATCCCGCGATCGGCTCCTCCTGATGGGCGGGGTCGGCCCAGTACACCCAGAACATCACCGTGCGGATGCCGAAGAACAGCATCACCGCACTGGCAAGGACAAAACCCGACAGCAGCAGCCTGTGCTCGGTCCAGAGCGTGCGCAGCACCGGGCTCATGTCGCCAGCGCCTTGATGCCCCGGCTGATCCCCTCAAGCGTCATCGGCACCATCGCATCCTCGAAGATCTCGCGGATCATTTGGATCGACTGCGTATAATGCCAATGCCGCTCGGGCGTCGGGTTGATCCAGAGGTGCGACGGCCAGTGCTGGCGCGCGCGCTGCAGCCAGACTTGACCGGCCTCGGCATTCCAATGCTCGTTGGCCCCGCCCGCATAGGCGATCTCGTAGGGTGACATGCTGGCGTCCCCGACAAAGATGCACTTGTAATCCGAACCGTAGGTGTTGAGCACCTCCATCGTCGGCGTCTGCGCATCCCAACGGCGGCGGTTGTCTTTCCAGACGCCTTCGTAGAGGCAGTTGTGGAAATAGTAGTGTTCGAGATGCTTGAACTCGGCGCGGGCGGCCGAGAACAGCTCTTCCACCACCTTCACATGCGGGTCCATCGACCCGCCCACATCCAGAAACAGGATCACCTTGACCGCGTTGCGCCGCTCGGGCCGGGTCTGCACGTCGAGATAGCCATGTTCCGCCGTGGCCCGGATCGTGCCGTCCAGATCCAGCTCTTCCGCGGCCCCATCCCGCGCCCAGCGGCGCAGGCGTTTGAGCGCCACCTTGATGTTGCGGGTGCCCAGCTCGACGCTGTCATCCAGATTGCGGAACTCGCGCTTGTCCCAGACCTTGACCGCGCGCTGGTGCCGGCTTTCGTCCTGCCCGATGCGCACGCCTTCCGGGTTGTAGCCATAGGCCCCGAATGGCGACGTGCCGGCGGTGCCGACCCATTTGCTGCCACCCTGATGGCGGCCTTTCTGTTCCTTCAAACGCTGCTTGAGCGTTTCCATCAGCTTGTCGAAGCCACCCAACGCCTCGATCTCGGCTTTCTCTTCCTCGCTCAGATGCTTCTCGGCCATCTTGCGCAGCCAGTCCTCGGGCAAGTCGAGCGCCTCGAGCACCCCATCGGCGCTGATGTGCTCCAACCCCTTGAACGCCTCGGCAAAGGCCCGGTCAAAGCGGTCGAGATGGCGCTCGTCCTTCACCATCGCGGTGCGGGCCAGGTAATAGAACGCCTCCGGGTCATAAGTCGCCAGACCCGCGCGCATCGCTTCGAGAAAGCTCAGATACTCCCGCAGGGAGACGGGAACACCGGTTGAACGCAGGGCGTCGAAGAAGGGCACGAACATGCCCCTGATCTAGCAAGCACGCAAAGGCCTGACCAGCCATCCCGGCCGCTTTGGGCATGAAATACCTCGGGAGAGCCCGCCAAGATGTTTCCGTCGACGGAAACACGGGATGCGTCGACGCATCCCGCCACCGCTCAGACCACCAGTTTCTCGATGGCGATGGTCAGGATCAGCCCAATGAGCGAAAAGCCGATGGCATAGACCGCCCCGTATTGCCACATGTCGGCGCGGTTGCCCTTGCGCCGTTTCGCGGTCAAGGCTCCGATGATGGCCCCGAGAAGGGCACCTGCAAGAACGATCATAAGCTGCCTCTGGCCCTGGTGAGCGGGTTGAGGGACGCGATCTCGCGCAGCTTCGCCCGCACGGACCAGTCCGAGCCGAACCCGTAGCGTGCCCATCCCAGACTGTCCAGACGCACATCCGCCCCCGCCGACACCCGGCCCGCCAGATCGAGCGCCTCGGCGCGCAGCATCAGCAGGGTCGACAAGAGCGCGGCATTCTCGTGCCGTGCGGCAAGCTCGATGGCCTGGCCGGTCAGGTGGATCGCGGTCTCGGGCGTGTTCTCGGTCAGCGCATAGGCCGCCAGTTGAGAGGCCACGTAGGCACGGTGCAGATCGCTGTCGGGGCTGCGTGCGAAATAGCTGTCCGCCTGCAGGAACTGCGCGCGGGCCGCGTCGGGATCGGTCCCTTGCAGGATGCGCCCCATCGCGTAATGGGTGAACCCGCGCCGGTGATCCTCCCACCCCATGGCAGAGGCGATGCTCAGCGCTTCGGTCACGGCCGCCCGCCGTGCGATGGGGGTGGCACCCGGGCCTAGCGCGGTCTGGATCGCGTCGATCCACGGGCGCGGGGTGCGCTGCGCCCGGCGCGCGGGCAGGACCTCTCCGGCGGGGTTGAGGCGCGCGAAGATCGTGGGAATACGGTTCATCACCTCGGCCCGCGACATGCCGTTGCGAAGCGCCGGATCGTAATAGGCGCGCAGGATCAGCATGTCATAGCCCGTCAGCACGGTGTGGACATTGTCGTCGTTGAACACCGAATCCGGCAGACGATAGAGATCGTTGAGCGGTCCCAGTGCCTGCGCCAGTTCCTCGTGCAGGCAGTCCCGCGCCTCCTGCGGGCTGGAATCGTTGGGCAGGAAGATGGCAAGTCGCGTGCGGCTGGTGATCTTGCCCCAGTTGACCCGCGCGGACCGGCGCGCCTGCCGGAATTCCGCCAGGGTCGACACGTTGGGCACCACGAAACAGGCGGCCTGCGGCAGGAAGCGCTGGATGTCCGAGCGGCTCACCGCGTTGATCGTGATATTGGCCTCCGGCGCCACGGTGGCGTGGATGTCGATCCCGGCCTCGCTGCGCAGCCGGTGCAGCAGGCGGTCAAGATCGCTGGGCACCGTCGGCTGCACGCTGCCCACCAGCCGGACCGAGATCGGTCCCTCGAACCGCGTGAAAACATCGAGCTCACGCCCGGATTCGAGCGCCAAGGCAAGGTCCATGAAATCGCGCGACAGATCGGCGTTGGACACCTGCACGGGCTGCGGACGCGGCACGGAAAACACCTTCATCGCGGGCAGGCTGGTGTCGACAAAGGCGGCCCGGGTGGCGGGCTCCGAATGCGACACCGGCATACAGGCACCCAGCAACAGGTAGAGCGGCAAAAGGAACCGGCGCATCCGTCAGCCCCTCTGGTACTTGATGAACGGTGTCAGCTGACCGATCCGGTCATAGAGCTGGCGCGCGGAGTGGTTGAACTCCTGCGTCGTCCAGTAGACCGACGGGGCCCCGGCGGCATCCGCCTGCGCATAGACCGCCTCGATCAGCGCGCGTCCGGCACCTGATCCGCGTGCGCCGGGCGCAACGAACAGGTCCTGCAGGTAGCAGACATCCTCGATCTTCCAGCAATGCCGGTGGAAGAGGTAATGCGCGAGCCCGATGGCGGTGCCATCCCGCTCGGCGATCAGGCCGCTGTAATCCTGCGGGTCATCGCCCAGAAGCCGCTCGAAGGTGGTGGCGTACACCACATCCGGTACCGACGCCTCGTAGAACGTCAGATACCCGCGCCACAAGGCGCACCACGACTCGTAGTCATCCGCGCGCAGAAAGCGCACGTTCAGTTCGGTTTGGGACACGTATGAAGCCTGCCTGCTCGTTACGGATGCTTGATGCTCCGCGATTTTTTTGTCCTCTGTGCGGAGAGCTTACGGCGAAACCATGGTTTTTGCCTAGATCGAACGAATCGGTCGAATCAGTTTTTCCGATCATTCGCGATCTTTGGATAAAAGCACATGAATTCAATGGTTTGACCTGTGTAAAATCGCAACAGAGTGACCGTAGAGCGCAGGCGTCACGCGTTCCGGGCCCAATGTGGTGTCAGGGTGGCTACCGGAAGGTCCGGAAACGGGCTAAGCCACGGGCATGACACAGGATGCTCCGCTTGAAATCTTCCTGTCCGGCACGCCGGGCTTTGAACATCTGCTGCGCGACGAGGCCGCCGCACTTGGTTTTGCCGAGGCAACCGCCGTGCCCGGTGGCGTGACCTGCGCGGGTGGCTGGCCCGAGGTCTGGCGCGCCAACCTGATGCTTCGCGGGGCAGGGCGGGTGCTGGCGCGGGTGGCGCGGTTCCGGGCGATGCATCTGGCACAACTCGACAAACGCGCGCGCAAGGTCGATTGGGCGGGGCTGCTGCGCCCGGACATCCCCTACCGGGTCGAGGCAACCTGCCGGAAATCCCGCATCTACCATGCCGGTGCCGCCACCGAACGGGTCGAGACCGCCATCGCCGATGCGCTCGGGGTCAAACCCACCGAGAAGGCGGGCCTCACCATCCGTGTAAGGATCGAGGACGATCTTTGCGAGATCAGCCTTGATACGTCAGGCGAGGGGCTGCACAAGCGCGGCCACAAACAGGCCATCGGCAAGGCGCCGATGCGCGAAACGCTGGCCGCCCTGTTTCTGCGCGCCTGTGGTTACGATGGGTCCGAGCCGGTACTCGACCCGATGTGCGGCTCTGGCACCTTCGTGATCGAAGCTGCCGAAATGGCGCTTGGCCTTGCTCCCGGCCGTGCCCGGGCCTTCGGTTTCGAGGATTTGGCCAGTTTTGACGCCGCGGCCTGGACTGCCCTCAACGCGGACCTGCCAGCCCCCAACCCGACCGATCAGCGCTTTTACGGCTTCGACCGCGACGCTGGTGCCATCGCCAATGCCACCGCCAACGCCGACCGGGCCGGGGTTGCGGAGGTTACCAGCTTCACCCATCAGGCCGTGGCTGACCTGACACCCCCCGATGGTCCACCGGGCCTCGTGATCGTCAACCCGCCCTATGGCGCGCGCATCGGCAATCGCAACCTGCTCTTCGCGCTTCACGGCAGTTTCGGGACGGTCATGAAAGAGCGCTTCAAGGGCTGGCGCGTCGGCATTGTCACCTCGGACAAGGGCCTTGCCCGCGCCACGGGTTTGAACTTCCGCAATGTCAGCGCGCCGATCCCGCATGGCGGTCTCAAGGTGCAGCTTTTTCAGACCGCTCCGTTGAAGTAGGAGGCAACCGTTTCCGTCGACGGAAACGGGCAGATGCGTCGACGCATCTGCCGCCCAACCCTACCGCCGTTCGCGGCGTGCCATGAAGGCCAGCCGTTCGAAGAGATGCACATCCTGCTCGTTCTTGAGCAGCGCCCCGTGCAGCTTGGGCAACGCGTTCACCCCGTCACGCTTCAGGTCCTCCGCCGTCATGTCCTCGGCCAGAAGCAGCTTCAGCCAGTCCAGCACTTCCGAAGTAGACGGTTTCTTCTTCAGCCCCGGCTGCTCGCGCAACTCGTAGAACTGCGTGAGGGCGGTGGTCAGCAGCACCTCTTTCAGCCCCGGATGATGCACCTCGACGATGCGCCGCAGCGTGTCGGGGTCGGGAAAGCGGATGTAATGGAAGAAACACCGCCGCAGGAATGCGTCGGGGAGCTCTTTCTCGTTGTTCGAGGTGATGATCACGATGGGCCGCTGACGCGCACGCACCGTTTCGCCGGTCTCGTAGACATGGAACTCCATCTTGTCGAGCTCCTGCAGCAGATCGTTCGGGAATTCGATATCCGCCTTGTCGATCTCGTCGATCAAAAGAACGACCTTCTCCTCCGCCTCGAACGCCTGCCAGAGCTTGCCCTTGCGGATGTAGTTGCGCACGTCATTGACCCGCTCGTCGCCCAGCTGGCTGTCGCGCAAGCGGCTTACCGCGTCGTATTCGTAAAGACCCTGCTGCGCCTTGGTGGTGGACTTGATGTTCCATTCGATCATCTTCAGGCCCAGCCCCGCCGCCACCTGCCGGGCCAGCTCGGTCTTGCCGGTTCCGGGTTCTCCCTTGACCAGAAGCGGCCGTTCCAGCGTTACGGCGGCGTTCACCGCGATGGTCAGATCGTCGGTCGCCACATAGCTGTCCGTGCCTTCAAATCTCATGTCAGTCCTGCCTTTTCGTGTCTTTGTCCCAGCGCAAGGAAATCACCGTTTTGTGCTGCTATTCGGTAGTGACAACCCTTGGGCCTTCGGTTAAGTGCTGCGCCTAGGGGTGCCAGATATCTAAGGGAATTTCTATGACAGATGCTGGCGTAGACAAGGGGACCAAGATGAAAGCCGAAACTTTCCTGCCCGACGATTACCGACCCGCCGAGGATGAGCCCTTCATGAATGAACGCCAGCTGGAGTGGTTCCGCCGGGAACTGCTGGAACAGCGCAGCGAGCTTCTGAGCGACAGCAAATCCACCATCGCGGGCCTGCAGGACGGAACGCGCAACATTCCGGACGTCGCAGACCGTGCCTCCGAAGAAACCGACCGGGCGCTGGAACTGCGCATCCGCGATCGCCAGCGCAAGCTGGTGGCCAAGATCGACGCAGCACTTCGCCGCATCGACGAGGGCGAGTTCGGCTATTGTCAGGCCACGGGCGAACCCATTTCGCTGAAGCGGCTGGTGGCACGTCCGACCACGACCCTGAGCCTCGAGGCGCAGGAACGCCACGAGCGGCGCGAAAAGGTGCACCGCGACGACTGACGCGCAAGATGGGCACATGGACTTGGCGCGCCGGGGCACAGCTCTGGCGCGTTTGCTTTTGAGGGGTTGGGTGTGAATCTCGGCGAACTGGACATCACCGTGATCGGGGGCGGCATCGGCGGGCTGTCCTGCGCGCTGGCGCTGCGTCAGCGCGGCGCGCGGGTGACCGTGCTCGAACAGGCACAGGCCATCACCGAGGTGGGCGCGGGCATTCAGGTCTCGCCCAATGGACTGCGGGTGATCGAAGCGCTGGGGGTGGGGCCTGCCTTGGCGCAGCGTTCGGTGCAGGCGCGCGCAGTGTCGCTGCGCAATGGCAGCACCGGCGCCGAAGTGGCGCGCCTCGATCTCACCCGTCTGCCTGCGGATCAGCGCTATTTCTTCGTGCACCGGGCTGATCTTGTGGATCTGCTGTCTGCGGCGGCACGCGATCAGGGGGTCGCGGTGCGTCTTCTGCAGCGGGTCGATACGGTCATCCCCGGACCTCGTCCGCGCGTCGTGCTGGCGACCGGCGATCACCGCGACACCGACCTCGTGATCGGGGCGGATGGCATTCATTCCGCAGTCCGCCCGGTTCTGAACACTGCGCAGAAGCCGTTCTTCACCGGACAGGTGGCGTGGCGCTGCATCGTGCCCAACAGCACCGGACACCCGCCCCACGCGAGGGTGCATATGGGACCGGGGCGGCACATGGTGACCTATCCGCTGCGCGACGGCGCGATGCTGAATGTGGTCGCGGTCGAAGAGCGCGCCGCATGGGCGGCGGAAAGCTGGTCGCAAAGGGATGACGCCGACAACCTGCGCAAGGCTTTCGCGGGTTTCGATGCGGAAGTGCATCAGATCCTGTCGCAGGCCGAAGCGCCCGGCGTCTGGGGGCTGTTCCGGCACCCCGTCGCTGCACATTGGCAGGGGCAGGGCCTTGCGCTTCTTGGGGACGCAGCGCACCCGACGCTGCCATTCCTGGCGCAGGGCGCCAATATGGCGATGGAGGACGCCTGGGTCCTTGCCGACGCACTTTCGCAAGCTGCCGACATGGGCACGGGCCTTGCCGCCTACCAGCAGCGCCGCAAGGCACGGGTCACGCGGGTGATCGACGCGGCCAGCAAGAACGCCCGGAACTATCACCTGTCGCCGGGTCCGATCCGCTTTGCCGCCCATACCGCGCTGGGTCTGCTCAGCCGGGTCTCGCCGGGCCAGATGCTGGCCCGGTTCGACTGGCTCTACGGTCACGATGTGACCAAAGCCGCGTAAGGGATGGTGGGACGTCGGGCCAGCGCAGCCCGATGTCCGTGTCTTCGCCCTCTGTGGCTTAGCCGAACAGGACAAACCCGTCGTCGATGAGGCTGGCAAAGCGGTCTACGGTCTCATCTGCCGTGGCAAATCCCAGCGCGACATCCCCGCGATCAACCGCCCCCGAGTCGAGCGCGCCCTGCCAGAACGCAAAGCCTGCGTCATCCGCATCACGCCCCAGCGCCGACAGGTAGAGGAAATCGAGGAAATCCTGGGTGCTGTCGAGCGATGTATTGCTGGCGGTGAATTCTTCGGACGCCAGAATGAAATCGGCGACATTGCCAAGCCCGAAATCCCCTGCGCCAAGCGCTGTCCAGAAGCTCAGACCGGCCACGTCGCTGTCCCGGCCCAGCAGGATTTCGTAGAACAGACCCACGGTCTGCACCGCGCCGCCGGTCTCGATCAGCAAGGTTTGGTCGTCAAAGCGGATTTCCTCGACACCCGAGATGTGCAGCGCCTTGCCCTCGTCCGGGGTGATCGCAAACCCCCCGTCGATGCGGCTGATCGCGACATCCTCGAACGCGGTGCCCGACGCGTCGATCACATCCGTGCCGCCATTGCCGGCAATGCGCGCGGCTGACGCGAAGTCGCTGACCTCGAATGTCTCGTCCGCGGCAGAGCCCAGACGCACGGCCACCTGTTCGATCGAGATCTGCGCCAATTGCGCACCCTCGCGGGTGAAGTCTGCGGCCACCGGATCAATCGGTACGCCGAACGCGTTGGTGCCACCCAGAATGATCTGGTCGCCTTCGCCCTCCGGGTTGCCTTCAGAGCCATTGAAGCCGGGGTGCAGGGTGATCACGCCGCCTTCTGCTTCGCCGGTGTTGGGGGCGGTCTGGTTGATGAAGGCCGCATCCAGTTCGGTATTCACTTCGGTGCCCGCGTCATAGACTTGGGTGCCGTCGAAGGTCAGAACCTGATCACCCACATAGTCGCCGTTTTCGTCAAACAGCGTGACGGGGTTCAGCGTGCCGATGAACGCATCGTTCGACGGCAGCAGCATGGCAGCAAGGCTGATGAACGGGGTTGCCGTGCTGGCAAGGATCGTGGTGTTGGCGGTCTCACTCGTGGCAATCGGGCCGCGCGCGCCAAGGATCGCACCACCAAGCGCATCGGGATCGCCCGCGAACAGTTCTTCAGAAATCGCATCGAAACTGCCATCTTCGGCCAGTGCTTCCAGCCCCGCCGAGGCCGCTTCACCGCGATTGCCAAGGTCGAAACCTTCATCATGCAGACCGAACCAGAACGGCGTCAGGAAGGTGCCGCCTTCCGGCGATGTGTTGGTGACAGTCAGGCGCAGTTCGACCACTTCCTCGATGGTGACCGTCGCGATCTGCGCGCCGTCAATCGTGAAATCGGCGGCCACCGGATCAATCGGCACACCGAACGCGTTGGTGCCACCCAGAATGATCTGGTCGCCTTCGCCCTCCGGGTTGCCTTCAGAGCCGTTGAAACCCGGATGAAGGGTGATGACGCCGCCTTCGGTCTCGCCCATATTGGGGCCGGTCTGGTTGGTGAAGGCCGCGTCCAGTTCGGTGTTCACCTCGGTGCCCGCGTCGTAGACCTGGGTGCCATTGAAAGTCAGTGTCACGGGGCCAATGAAATCGCCATCTTCGCCAAAGAGCTCCACCGCATCCAACGTTCCGATAAAGGCGTCGTTCGACGGCAGCAGCATGGCGGCAAGGCTGATATAGGGCAGGGATGCTCCATCCACGTCCAGAAGCGTGGTGGCGACTTCGCCGGTGGCAATCGGACCGGCATCGCCGAACACCGCCCCGCCCAAGGCTCCGGCATCGGCGCCGGTCAGCTCTGCCGCGATGGCGTCAAAGCTGCCATCTTCGGCGAGGGCTTCCAGACCCGCCGAGGCCGCTTCGCCCGTGTTGCCCAGATCGAAGGATCCATTGTGCAGCCCGAACCAGAACGGGGTAAGAAACGTGCCGCCATCCGGCGAGGTATTGGTAACTATGATCCGAAGCATGGACATTCAAGAAAGCCTTTCGCGTTGAGTATGTGGTGAGGGCAGAAGCGCTCTGCCTGCGCCAGCGTTAGGTTCCGATTTCCGCTCCGCACAATTCAGGCTTTCTCACTTCGGAGTGACGCGCCCGTGAGACGATGACGTGGGGGCAATGCGGTGCAGCACCTTGTTTCAGGTGCGTTCCGGCGGGGGGACGGAGGCCGTTTGATTGAAACCAGTTGTCATCTGCGGATTTGCATGAAACGGGTGCGCCAACGGGCGTTGTAATGATCTGTCACGGGGCTGTGCTTCACGCGTTTGCGACCTACCACCATCGCAGGGGGAGACAGCGCTGCGCGGCGTGATAAGGTCCGACCCGAGCAAGCGAGGAGGTCATGGGATGGAGCGGTTCGACAGATGTCCCGAAACGGCGCTCGACTGGCATCGGTCGGGCAAGGGTGCGGTGCTGGCGACAGTGATCGAAACCTGGGGCAGCGCGCCACGGCGTGTCGGCTCGCAACTGGCGATCTCGGGCGAGGGCGAGATTGAAGGCTCGGTCTCGGGTGGCTGCGTCGAAGGTGCGGTTGTGGTCGAGGCGATGGATGCGCTGGCCGATGGCAAGCCGCGCGAGCTCGAGTTCGGGGTCAGCGATCAGGATGCCTTTGCCGTCGGTCTGGCCTGTGGCGGCACCGTCCGCGTGCTGGTGGAACCGGTGGGCGCGGTGTTGCCCGAGGACATTCTTGACCAATTGGTAAAATATCGCGCCGCCCGCAAACCCGTGGCCTATGTCGTCGATCTGGACGCGGGCACCCGGCACCTGACCACCGACGGGCACGATCACGCCTTCCGCATGGACCGGTCGGGCTTTGTGGAAGACAGCCGCACCTTCGTGGCGATCCACAACCCGCCATTGCGCCTCATCATCGTGGGGGCCGTCCACATCGCACAGGCTTTGGTGCCGATGGCGCGGATTGCGGGCTATGACCCGACCCTGATCGACCCGCGCGAGGCGTTTGGCTCGGACAGCCGTTTTCCGGGCGAAACCATCCTGCATGACTGGCCGGATGAGGCGATCACCCAGCTTGGGCTCGATGCCCGCACCGCGCTGGTTCTGCTGACCCATGACCCGAAACTGGACGACCCCGCGCTTGAACAGGCGCTGCGGGCCGAGTGTTTCTATATCGGCGCTTTGGGATCAACGCGGACCCATGCAAAGCGGGTGGACCGGCTGACGGCGTCCGGGTTCACGGAAGACGAGATCGCGAAGATCCACGGACCCATCGGCCTCGACATCGGGGCCTCGGGCCCTGCGGAAATCGCCGTGTCGATCCTTGCCGAGATGACCCGCGTGCTGCGGAAGGGCGCATGAGGTTCGGCGCGGTTCCCCTGTCCGAGGCCGAAGGCGCGATCCTTGCGCATTCGGTAGCGCTGCCCAAAGGGCGGCTGCGCAAGGGTGTGCTTCTTGACGCGGCGGCACTGGGCAAACTGGCGGCGGCAGGCGTACAGGAGGTTACGGTTGCGCGGCTCGACGCCGACGACGTGCACGAGGACCGCGCAGCGGAGCGGCTGGCGCAGGCACTGGTGCCCGACCCCGCGTCCGTTCATCTGCGCGTCGCCCCGGCCAGCACAGGTCGGGTGAACATATATGCCACAAAAACCGGGGTCGCCCAGATCGACGCCGCCAAGATCAATGCGGTGAACGCCGTGCATCCGATGGTGACCGTGGCCACCGTTCCCGAATGGCACCGCATGGCGACACGCGGCATGGTGGCGACGGTCAAGATCATCTCCTACGCCGCGCCCGACGCGGCCGTGGCTGCAGCCTGCGCCGCCGGACAGGACGCTCTGGCGCTGCGCCCGGTCACGCGCAGCAAGGCGCTGCTGGTCCAGACGACAGTTGGCGGCCGTGACGACAGTGCCAAGGGCCAACGCGCCATGGGGCAGAGATTCGACCGGATGGGGGTCAGCCTTGGCCCCAAAACCGTGGTGCCCCACCAGACAGACGCCTTGCGCGCGGTTCTGGCCAAGGCGGTGACTGACTACGACATCCTCTGTATTCTGACGGGTTCGGCGACATCGGACCTCTACGACGTTGCTCCCCAAGCCGTCCGCGCCGCCGGAGGGGAGGTGGTGCATTATGGCATGCCTGTCGATCCGGGCAATCTGCTGTTCTGGGGGCATCTGGGCGACGTGCCGGTGATCGGCCTGCCGGGCTGTGCCAAGTCGCCCGCGTTGAACGGTGCCGATTGGGTTTTGGAACGTCTGCTCTGCGATGTGCCCGTGCGCCCGTCGGACATCATGGGCATGGGCGTGGGGGGATTGCTCAAGGAACCGCCCTCACGACCGGTCCCGCGCGAGACCGCATGAAAAAAGCGACCCGAAGGTCGCTTTCACAATTTCCGAAAATGGGCAGACGGTTATTTCGGCAGCGGCCCGATCATCATGACCATCTGACGGCCTTCCATCTTGGGCATGTTTTCGACCTTGCCGTGCTCCTTGGTGTCCTCGGCCACACGTTCCAGAAGCTCGCGCCCCAGGTTCTGGTGCGCCATCTCGCGGCCGCGGAACCGAAGGGTCACTTTCACCTTGTCGCCATTGTCGAGGAACTTGAACACGTTGCGCATCTTGACGTCATAGTCGTTCTTGTCCGTGTTCGGGCGGAACTTGACCTCTTTGATCTCGATGATCTTCTGCTTCTTGCGCGCCTCGGATTCGCGCTTCTGCTGTTCGTATTTGAACTTGCCGAAATCCATGATCTTGACGACCGGCGGCGTGGCATTCGGAGAAATCTCGACAAGGTCCAACCCGGCCGCCTCGGCCAGCTCGAGGCCGCGTTCGGGTGTGACAACGCCGATGTTTTCGCCATCTGCGCCGATCAGGCGGATTTCAGGGGCCCGGATGCGTTCGTTGATGCGGGGTCCGGTCTCGCGCGTGGGGGGCGCGTTGTGAGGTCTGCGGGCTATGGTGTCGCTCCTTTGGTGCAGTTCAAATCAGGGCTGTAAAGTAGACGTCATACCGTTTGCTTTCAAGCGGCTTTTCGGCGGAACCAAGCCGATGCCTGACGGGTTTCCTTGCGAAGAAGGACGGCCGTTCGCACATGCCCAGCATGCCGGCGCTGCAGGGGCGCGGGGCCGGTCCATGAAGGATAAGGGGGTCGTCGTGCCAATGAAATATCTGATCATACTGGCGGTTGTGGTTGCCGGAGGTCTGGGAGTGTGGGTCTTCTCGCAATCCGGGACTGCGCCACAGGTCGCGGACACCGGCCCTGACGCGGTGCAGCAGAGCAGCGAAACGCCAGCCGAGCCGGACAGCGGTTCGGTCGATGCGCCGCAGGTGGACGCCGAGCCGACACTGGAAAGAACGCTCGACGAGACAGCCGACGCGGTGGAGTCCGCCACGGCCGATGCCGTCGAGGCTGCAGGCGATCTGGCCGAGTCGGCAAGCAACGCGTTGGAAGAGGCTGCGGATCGCGTGAACGAAGCTGCCATCGAAGCGGCCGACGCGGTGGAGGAGGCGATCGACACGGCCACCGGATCGGATGTCGAGGCACCGGATGCCCCTGCCGACACTCCGGAGACTGCGGCGGACACAGTTGCGGTCGATGGGGCCGGGGCCTCTGACGCGCCCGCGCCGGACCCGGTCGAAGAGGTAAGCGAGCCCGCAACAGGGTCTACCGAGAGCGCGGCTGATCCGGTTGATGAAACAGGTCAAGACGCGCAAGCACCGGACGAGTCCACGAGTGAACCGGTCGCTGAGGAAATGCGGGACGCGCCAGCATCGACGGAGGCCGGTTCTGACGAAGCCAGGGATGCACCGCAGAGCATCGAAGAGGCCTTCTCGGTGGATGGCTTCGATTACGACCGCGCTATCGCCTATATCGACCAATCCGAGATGTCGATGGTGCTCAAGGCCTCGACAAAGGCCGCGCTGGATCAGGTTCGGGACAGCCCCGATCAACTGCGGGATCTGTTGCTGACCTTGCGCGACCAACTTGGTCTTTGACCAGATTGGCCAGGACATGAAAAGCTCCGCGTCAGAGTGTCTGACGCGGGGCTTTTCAATTTATCAATATATTACGCTTCGATATTGATGTGGCGCCTTAATCAAGAAACGCCTTTTCGACCACATAGGTCTTGGGATCGGAATTTGCACCTTCCTCAAGCCCGTAACCTTCGAGCATGTCCTTGATCTCGAGGTTGAAGGCGAGGTTGCCGCAGACCATCGCGCGGTCGGTCTCCGGGCTGATCACCGGCACATCCAGATCCGCGAAACACTCGCCCGAGCGCATCAGATCGGTGATGCGGCCCATCTTGGGGCTCTCTTCGCGGGTGGTGGTCGGGTAGTAGCGCAGCTTGTCGGCAAAGCCTTCGCCGATCAGTTCGGCCAGCAATTCGTCGCTGCGAATGGTGTCGATCAGTTCCTTGCCATATTGCAGCTCGCCCACTTCGCGGCAGGTGTGGGTGAGGATGACTTCGTCGTAATCCTCGTAGGTCTGCGGGTCACGCAACAACGAGGCAAAAGGCGCGATCCCGGTGCCGGTGGCGAAAAGCCAGAGCCGCTTGCCCGGCAGCAGCGCGTCGTGCACCAGCGTGCCCACGGGTTTGGGGCGCAGGATGATCTGGTCGCCCGGCTGGATGTGCTGAAGGCGGCTGGTGAGCGGGCCGTCCTGCACCTTGATCGAGTAGAACTCCAGCTCCTCGTCCCAGGCGGGCGAGGCGATGGAATAGGCGCGCAGCAGGGGCTTTTCCTTGCCGGTCTTTTCGTCCGTCTGCATCAGACCGATCATCACGAATTCACCCGAGCGGAACCGCAGCGATGCAGGCCGTGTGACCCGGAAGGAAAACAGCCGGTCTGTCCAGTGTTTGACCGATGTCACGGTCTGCGCATCTGGAACGGCAAGGGTCTTGGCGGCGGGCGCTTTGGTGGCTGTGGCTTCGGTCACGGGTGTCAACTCTGTCATGTTATCCTTACCGGTTCGTGTAAACCGGTCCCTTACATCTATCTTTGATTTACATCAGACGAAACCCGCCCATGGTCGCAGGGACCGGGCGGGTGGTCTTTTGGGTCGCAGTTTTGTGTCAGGCGGCGAGGCCGCGCAGGCGCGACTGGTAGTCATGGGCGCGCCAGTCGGCGCGGGCCAGCCATTGGTCCTCGGGCTGACGGGCGGCGAGATCGTCGCTGATTTCCACGTCGTCAAAGCCCGAGCGGCGGGCCATGGCGTATTGGTCGGCGATCACGTGGCCTTGCGCGCGCAGACGGCCCTTGAAGCCCTGCTGACGGATCAGGCGGGCGAGTGTGAAACCGCGCCCATCGGCAAAGCTGGGAAAGGCGATGCGCACCAGTTCCTTACCGATGAGCAGGCATTTGAGCCGTGCTGGATCGGTGTCGGGGGCGAGGTCGATGCGCGCCTCGGGGTCGATCCAGCGGGCGGGATCGTCGGAGAGAAAGCCGGTGTCGTCGATGAGAACGGTCATGATGTGGCTCCTTTTGAGGAATGCAGCCCGCATTCGGTTTTGCCCAGACCGCGCCAGCGCCCGGCGCGGGGATCTTCGCCCTTGGCCACGCGGGTGGTGCAGGGGGCGCAGCCGATGGACGGGTAGCCGCGCGCCACCAGCGGGTGGCGGGGCAGGTTGTGCGTGTCGAGATGCGCCGCGATGCGGGCGGGTTTCCAGTCGATCAGCGGGTTGATCTTGATCCGCGCGGTGCCGTCGTCGAGGTCGAAATAGTGCAGGCCCTGACGGGTCTGTGCCTGATGCCGTTTGCGCCCGGTGATCCAGGCGTCATGGCCCTGAAGCGCTTCGTTGATCGGCTGCGTCTTGCGCAGGTCGCAGCAGGCGTCGGGATTGCTGAAGCGCAGCGCGCCGTACGGATCGACCGCGTCAACCGTACTTTTGGCGGCGCGGATCACCTGCACATTGGTGAGGCCCAGATGATCGGCCAAGTCCTGCTGATACGTCAGGGTTTCCTCAAACAGCAGCGCGGTGTCGATGAAGAGCACCGGCAGGTCGCGGTCGATCTGAGCGATCAGGTGCAGGAGCACCGCCGAGTCCGCGCCGAAGCTCGACACCATAGCCACGCGGTCGAAGATGCCACGCGTCAGCACGGCTTCGAGCAGGTAGGAGGTGCCGAAATGGCGATAGCGCGCGTTCAGGTCGGCGACGCGATCCTGCGCGGCCATGCGCTCATCAAGCGCGGGCGCGCTTTCTTCGCTGGATTGGTGCCCAAGCTGCAGCATCACGCGGCCTTCTGTTTCTTGTCGCTCTCGCCATAAAGCGCGGTCTTGAACGGGGTCATGCCCACGCGGCGGAACGTGTCGATGAACGTCTCGTCCGCGCTGAGGCGTTCGGACAGGTAGGTATCCACGATCCGTTCGATGGCGGGCACGATCTCATCCGCCGAAAAGCCCGGCCCGGTGCGCTGACCGATGGCGGCGGTTTCGGTGTGATCGCCACCCAGCGTGATCTGGTAGTTCTCAACCCCTGCGCGGTCGAGACCGAGAATGCCGATATGCCCGACGTGGTGATGCCCGCAGGCGTTGATGCAGCCCGAGATCTTGATCTTCAGATCGCCCACCTCGTGCTCCAGCTTGAGCTGGTCGAAGCGGGTTGCAATCTCTTGTGCGATCGGGATCGAGCGGGCCGTGGCCAGCGCGCAGTAATCCATGCCGGGGCAGGCGATGATGTCGCTGATCTTGCCGATATTGGCCGTCGCGAGGCCCGCTGCCTTGAGGGCAGCATGGATCGCAGGCAGGTCGGCCTTGTGCACATGCGGGAGCACGACGTTCTGTTCGTGGCTGATGCGCAGCTCGTCGTGTCCATAGCGCTCCGCCAGATCGGCCATCACGCGCATCTGGTCGGCGGTTGCATCACCCGGCGTTGCGCCATGCGCCTTGAGGCTGATCTGCGCAATGGCATGGCCCGGCGCGCGGTGGGCGCTGAGATTGGTGTCCGCCCAGGAGCGGAACACGGGATCGTTGGCGTAGGCGCGGTCAAACGGGCCGGTGTCGCGGTCTGCGAATGCGGGCGGCGCGAAGTCCGCCTTGATCTGCGCGAAGAGCTGCTGATCCACACCGGTGAAGGCGGGGCGCAGGAGCGCGAACCGCTCTTCGACGCGCGCGCGGATGTCGTCGATACCATGCTCGTGCACGGTGATCTTGATACGGCTCTTGTACTTGTTGTCGCGACGGCCCAGCAGGTTCCAGACGCTGACCACCGCTTCGAGATAGGGCAGAAGATCGGTCTCGGGCAGGAAGTCACGGACGACCTTGCCGATCATGGGCGTGCGGCCCAGACCGCCGCCGACGATCACTTCGAAGCCCGGTTCACCCGCATCGTTGCGCACCATGCGCAGGCCGATGTCGTGGGCCTTGGTCACGGCCCGATCATTGGGTGAGCCGGTGACGGCGATCTTGAACTTGCGTGGGAGGAACTGGAATTCCGGGTGGTCGGTGGACCACTGGCGGATCAACTCGGCCACCGGGCGCGGGTCTGCAATCTCGTCTGCGGCAGCACCTGCGAAATGGTCGGCGGTCACGTTGCGGATCGTGTCGCCGGAGGTCTGGATCGCGTGCATCTGCACCTCGGCCAGCGCGTCGAGCATATCCGGCACATCACGCAGTTGCGGCCAGTTGAACTGGATATTCTGGCGCGTGGTGAAGTGGCCATAGCCCTTGTCCCACCGCTCGGCGATGTAGGCAAGCTGGCGCATCTGGGCGCTGTTCAGCGTGCCATAGGGGATTGCCACGCGCAGCATGTAGGCGTGCAGTTGCAGGTACAGCCCGTTCATCAGGCGCAGCGGCTTGAACTCGTCTTCGGTCAGGCTGCCGTCGATACGGCGTTCGACCTGCGCACGGAACTGGGCGTTGCGCTCGGCCACGAAGGCGGCGTCAAAATCGGTATAGCGGTACATCAGAACACCTCGGACTGTTTGCCGTGGGGGTAATTGGAGGGGCCGCGCATGCGGAACGCCTCGCGGAAATGGGTGGGCTCGGGGCCGGATTTGCCAGGGCTGACGTCGGCCAGATAGACTCCGACCACCTCGGAGGTGCGGGCGCTGGCGTCGATCAGGCGGATTTGTGCGTCGGCCTCGTCGGTCAGGACATCGGCGTCGGCCAAGTGCCGAGACCACGTGTCGTCCTGGGTCAGGTAGACCACATCGCCTTCAATAAGCGCGTTGGCGGTGATGACTTTCGGCGTGAAGATCGCGGGCATCAGATCATCTCCTGAACTTGGGGCAGGGCGTGGGCGACCGCATCGCGCGGGGCCAGCCCGTACATGAGCAGCGCGGGGCCGGTGATGTCGGCCTCGGACAGAATGGCGGGCAGCGTTGCCAGAGTGGCGCTGACAATGCGCTGGTCTGCGCGGCTTGCGTTTTCGACAATGGTGACAGGCGTGGACGGGGTTGCGCCGTGCATCAGTAGACGGCCCTGAATGAACCGCGCGGCTTTCTTGGCCATGTAGATCGCGGCCACCTCGCCCTCGCGGGCGAGCGCGCGCCAGTCATGATCGGCATAGCCCTGCATGTCATGCCCGGTGATCAGGCGCACGGCGGTGTTGCGCCCGCGTTTGGTGAGCGACTGGCCAAGAGCGGCCACAGCAGCGGAGGCGGAAGTGAGGCCCGGCACGACAGTATAATCGAGACCCGCCTCGATCACCGCGTCGAGTTCCTCGTCCAGACGGCCAAACACGGTAGGATCGCCAGCCTTGAGCCGCACGACACGCGCGCCGGTGAGAGCTTCGTTGACGATCATCGCGTTGATGTCGGCTTGCGTGACCGACGGGCCGAAGCCTTCCTTGCCTGCATTGCGCAGACGGGTCTGCGGGCCGACAAGCGCGAGGATCTCGGCGCTGACCAGACGGTCATGGATCACGACGTCAGCCGCCTGCAACGCACGCAGGGCCTTGACCGTCAGCAGATCGGGGTCGCCGGGACCCGCGCCGACAAAGGCGACGGGCAGTGTCGGGGTCATGTGCATGTCGCGTGGCATCGGGTTGTCCTCTTCACCGCGTTTCTTGGCTTTAAAATAGAATTTTGTTCCGGTGTTCTGCCAGTGCCTTGCGGAAATAAGGAAATATGTTCTATGTGGCGGGTCAGCGGGGACAGGGAGTCCTCGAAACACGCGGAAAGAAGAACAGAGATGAAGACCGACGACACGGACCGGAAAATTCTTGTCGAGTTGCAGACCGATGCGGCGCAGTCGCTGGACGATATTGCCCGCAAGGTGGGGTCATCGAAGACGCCTGTCTGGAACCGGATTCGCAAGATGAAGGAGGCCGGGATCATCGGCGCGCAGGTGGTGCAGCTCGATGCCGATGCGTTGGGATTCGAGGCGTGTTTCTTTGTCCTGATCCGCACCAGCGAACATGATGCCGCCTGGCAGCGGGCGTTTCTGAAGGCGCTGCAGGACCGTCCCGAAGTGCAGGAGGCGCACCGGCTGGCGGGGGATATCGATTATATCCTCAAGGTGCGGGTGAAGAACGCGCGGGCCTATGACGCGTTCTATCAGGCGCTGATTGCCGAGGTGAAGGTGCACAATGTGACGGCGCTTCTGTCTATGGAAGAGATCAAGTCGACCACGGCGCTGCCGCTTTAGGCGGTGGCGAGGGTCAGTCGAGTTGCACCATCAGGCGGTCCAGCCCGTGGAAATGGTAGCTGTTGGCGTAGATTGGTGGTTCCGCGATGCGCAAATTTGGGCACCGATCCCCGAGGATTGGCAGGGCGATCTGCAATTCCAGCCGGGCCAGAGGTGCGCCGACGCAGAAATGCAAGCCGCCGCCGAAGCTGGTGTTCTGGGTGACCGGGCGGGTTGGGTCGAAGCGACGGGCGTCTGGCCATTGATCCGGGTCGTGATTGGCTGACGCTAGGAGCAGCGCCACCTGATCGCCGCGCCGGAAGGTGTGGCCGTAGATCGTGACCTGCTCATAAGCATAGCGGGTGAACATATGCAGGGGCGGGTCGTAACGGAGGATTTCCTCGACCGTGGCGTCGTCGATGGTCTTAGTGCCGGTCTCAAGCAGCGTCTTGATGCCGTTGCCCAGCGTGTGAACGGTGGCCTCGTGGCCCGCGTTCAGAAGCAGGATGCAGGTGGTGATCAGCTCGTCAGTAGACAGCTTTTCGCCTGCCTCTTCAGCGGCGATCAGGTGGGTGATGAGGTCGTCGCGCGGATCGCTGCGGCGGGTGTCGATATAGCGGCGCAGGAAGTCTGAGAATTCGGACGCGGCTTTGGCGGCGGCGTCTTCGGTCGCGCGGGTGCGGCTGGCCTGGTACATGGCGACCATCGCATTCGACCAGCGCAGGAGTTGCGGGGCCATATCGTCGGGCACTCCGAGCAGGCGCGCGATGACGATCACCGGGATGGGTTGGCAGAATGTGGTGAGGATGTCGAAGGGGGTGTCCGAGGGGAACGCGTTTATTTTCTCGTGGGTTAGCGCCGTTATTTCAGGTTCCAGCGCCTTGATCCGGCGCGAGGTGAAGGCGCGCAGGACGAGGCCGCGCAGGCGGGTGTGGCGGGGGGGCTCAAGCTCCAGCATCGAATGCGCCTCGACCGCGTAGAACGGGGCGAGGTGATCGGGGATGGCTGGTGCAAGTTCGGGAGGGACTTCACGGCCAAAGCGGCGGTCGCGCAGGATGGCCTGCACCGCGCGGTGGCTGGCGGCGCAGGGCATGCCATAGTCGTCCCACCATGCCAGATCGCCCGCCGCGCGCAGGCAGTCGTAGAACGGATAGGGGTTCTGGACGAAACCGGGGTCGGTCGGGGATTGGCGAAAGCGGTGCATGCCGATTGGGCGGATCAGCTGTTCAGCGCGGTGACGATGGGCGCGAAATCGGCGGCTTTCAGGCTCGCGCCGCCCACCAGCGCGCCGTCCACGTCTGCCACAGCGAAAATCTCGGTCGCGTTCGAGGCTTTGACGCTGCCGCCATAGAGCAGGCGGATGGCTTGCGCGGTATCGGTGCCGAAGCGCTGGATCAGGGTGGCGCGCATGAAGCTGTGCACCTCGGCGATCTGGTCGGTGGTGGGCACCTTGCCGGTGCCGATGGCCCAGACCGGTTCGTAGGCGATGACGGTGTTCGCGCCCGTCACATCGTCGGGCAGAGAGGCGGCGAGTTGGCGGCCCACCACGTCGAGCGTTTTGCCGTCTTCGCGCTCGTCGAGGGTTTCGCCGACGCAGACGATTGCGGTCAGGTTTGCGGCCCATGCGGCGAGGGTCTTGTAGGCCACAAGCGCGTCGCTTTCACCGTGGTCGGCGCGGCGCTCGGAATGGCCAAGGATGACGTAACTCGCGCCCGCATCCTTGAGCATGGCGGCGGAGACATCGCCCGTATGGGCACCGGACGCAGCCGAGTGGCAATCCTGCCCGCCGATGGCGATCCTGCCGGCCTTCGCGGCCGCGGCGGCGATCAGCGTGGCGGGGGGGCAGATCAGCACTTCCGCCGCGCCTTCCGCGACATCCTGCAAGGCGTCCAGTTCGGCCAGCGCGGCGGTGGTTCCGTTCATCTTCCAGTTTCCGGCGGCGAGTTTGCGGCGCATGGGGAGGCTCCTGCTGGTGTCATCTTTGAGCCGCATCATCGCGGGCGAGGCAGCGGCGTCAAGGGCAGTTGCGTGTCTGAAGGTGGGGTGGCACAAGGCCGACCGATAGGGCAGGAGGGCGACAGATGATCCCGAGACTGGATGCACAGGCTTTGGTGGCCGGCGATGCCGATGCGCTGGCGCAGATGCGGATCGCCGCCGAAGAGGTGGGGTTTGCCACGGTTTACAACACCAAATTCACCTCTGCCCGGATGCGCTTTGTGCTGGCCGCCTATCGCGCCTTTTTTGCCCTGCCGGACGAGGTCAAGGATCAGGTGAACATGGCGCGCACCGGTTCGAACCGGGGCTGGGGTGCACCGAAATCCGAGCAGGTCGATCCGGCTGCGAACCCCGATTACAAGGAAGTGTTCGATTGCGGCTATACCCTTCAGGATGGGGATATGCGGGTGGCACTATCGGTTTACGCGCCGAACCACTGGCCCGACCGGCCCGCCGGGTTCGAGCAGGTGATCCGGGCCTATTACGCGGACGCGCTCGATGTGGCGCGGGGCATTCTGCGGGGGATTGCCATGTCGATCGGCGCGGATGCGGATTTCTTCGAGGACAAGTTCGACTGCCCGATGGCGCTTTTGCGGGGCAATTACTATCCGCCGCGTCCGGACTGGGCGGGAGACAAGGATTTCGGTATCGGCGCGCATACGGATTACGGCTGTCTGACGCTTCTGGCGACCGATGGTCAGCCGGGGCTCGAGGTGCAGCCGCGCGGGCGCAGCGACTGGCTGCCGGTGCAGGCGCTGCCGGGGGAGTTCATCATCAACTTTGGCGAGATGCTTGAGATGTGGACCGAGGGGAGCGTTGTGGCGACGCTGCACCGGGTCAAGGGCGGTTCGGACGAACGGATTTCGGTGCCTTTGTTCTTTAATCCGAATGTGGAGACGAATGTCGCGCCACTTGGGTCAGGCAAGCTGATCCGCGCCGGGGATCACCTGACCAAGCGCTATGCCGAGACCTATGTGCACCTGCAGGGAAAAGGGTAGGCGTCAGCGCTGCGTGGTCAGCAAGCGGATGGCCAAGCCTGCAAAGACCACGGCGGCAATGCGGTTGAGGGTGATCTGCGCTTTTGGCGACGCTGTCAGCCATTCGCCGAAATAACCTGCGCCCCAAGCGACCGTGCCGAAGACGAAGATGGTCGCGACGATGAACAGAAAGCCCAGACCCAGCAATTGAGGGGCCAATGGGCCGATGGTCGGATCTGCGAATTGCGGCAGGAAGGCGAGGAAGAAGATCGCGACCTTGGGGTTCGTGATGTTCATCACGATGCCACGGCGATAGAGTTGGGCAAGACCGGGGCGGAATCGGTTTTCCGCTGACAGGCTGGACGTTCCCGCCCTGAAGGCCTGCCATGCCAGGTAGAGGAGGTAGGCCGCTCCGAGCACTTTTACGATGTTGAACGCAACCGCTGAGGCGGAAAACACGGCGGCGATCCCGAAGGCCACCGCTGTGGTGTGGACAAGCAGCCCGGTACAGAGGCCAAGGGTCACGGCAAACCCGGCAAGACGACCGTAAAGCGCGGATTGCGTCAGGACGAAGATGTTGTCCGGTCCGGGTGCAAAGCCAAGGGCCACCGCTGCCGTGAAGAAAACCAGTAGAACGTCGAGGTCAGGCAAATCGGCCACTCCGGCAATCAGGTTGCAAGACCTTGGTTCTGGGGCCCGATGCGGGGGGCGTCAATCCGGTTTCGAACGGCATGTCGGCTGGAACCGTGACGTTCTGGCATTGCAGCGTTCAGGCTGACCGAGGCCGCAGGCGATCCTCTCGCTCAGCCGTTTTGCGACAGTCCGGGTTGGCTACGCCTTGAGGTTCGGCACTCCGCCTGCGTGTTCGGTGGCCAACTCGTCCAAATCCTTGAACTTGATCGATTCACCGCATCCGCAGGCATCGGCAACGTTCGGGTTGTTGAACTGGAAACCGGATTCGAGCAGCGAGGTCTGGTAGTCGATCTCGGTCCCGAAGAGGAACATCTGCGCCATCGGAGCAATCATCACCACGGCACCGTCCTGTTCGACCACCTCGTCATTGGGATCGGGGGTGTCGACGTAATCCATCGTGTATTCCATGCCCGCGCAACCGCCCTTCTTGACGCCGATGCGCAGACCTGCGTGGCCTTTGGACTCCATCAGCTTGCGCACCTGAGCGGCGGCTTTGGGAGTGAGGGTGACGGCCTGTTTGCCGGGGATGCCGAACATGGGAACTCTCGCTGTCTGTCCTGTCTCTAACCTAGGGGGTTGCGGCCGCGATCTCAAGAAGCGATAGCGTGCCATATCCGGCGGCGAGGCCCCAGCCGAAGGACGCAAGCGTGCCGATGATGACATATTCCCCCGCTTTCTGGCCTTTCGAAGCGGTGTCGAACCGCAGCACGGATTTCGCGGCGATCAGAAAGCCGGTGGCCGTCGCCTCGCCCACGCAGAGGAACAGAAAGATCAGCGCGCGTTCGAGTTTGCCGATCATGCGGCCTGCATTGTCGAGCCCTTCCGCGCTTGGGCCTGTCTCGTCCTGCGCGAACTGCTCGGTATAGGGTTTCATCAGCAGGCCCACGGCATAGCCGCCGCCCCAGACCGAAACGATCGCGCCGATGGTGAGAATGGCCGGGGTCTGGAGCATGCCGGTCTTGTCTGCCCAGAGGCCGCTGGCCACGGCTTCCGGCATCAGAACCGCCCCTGCACCAAGTGTTGCAGCATGCGCGGCCTGATCCAGCAGGAAGGCGGGCAGGCTGTCGCGCCATGCGATGGGCAAGGCCCAAACCTTGATCGCGTCGATCACCAGATGGGCGGCGGCAATGCCCAGCGCGAGCTGCCATGCGCCGCCGAGGGTCAGAAGGCTCAGGGCAAGGACAATGGCCACGTGTAGAACCAGAATTCCGGGTTCGGACTTGCGGCGCACCATCCAATCGGGCTGGAGCAGAAAATCCGCAACCACATGGGCCAGCGCCAGAGCGATGAGCACATCGATCATGTGCGGCTCCGCAAGTGGTTTGGCTTGCTTTGGTGGAAAGACAGCGGTTTCACTTGCGCGCCCCCTGTTCCAGAGCGTCCAGCGCATCGGCAAGGGCCGGGTAGCCTGCGGACCAGAGCGCCTGATTGACCGCTTGTCGTGTGATGCCGATGGATTTGGCGATCTCTGCGCGGGGTGGCGCGTCGGGCGGCAGCACCGCCGCAATGGCGCGCGCCTGAGCCTGCGTCCAGCCCGAGGCGATGTGATCGGCCAGCCGGGTGGCGGCGTGTTCGGCCCCACCTGATGCATGGGCCATGAGCGCATGGCCTGTGATGGTGGTCAGCAGACGGCCCGAGGCGACAAAGACCGGACCATGGGCTGCGTTGAGATCGCCGTCATCTGGCAGGGTGCCTTGCCCAATCGCAAGGGCGATGCGGGTTTCCGTGTCCCCTTCGCGCCGCAGGCAGGCACGGAGATAGAGCGCTGCGCGCAGGCACAGATGCGGGGACATGACGGCCACCTGCCAGCCATCGCCGCCCCGCCGCGCGAATTGCGGTGTACCCTTGGTCCAGTGCGCCATGCTCTGAGTGGCGGCTTCGATCCGGGTCAAAGCGCTGTCCACCTCCGAAGAGGCGAGATCGGACGATCCGACCAGATCGCCTGTGAGCACGGACATTTGGGTCATGAGAAAGTCATATCACTTTCTTTTGCGCAAAGAAAGTCAAATCACTTGCGGGTGCTAGGCTGTTTCCCGCAACGAACGGCGGGCCCAGGCGCTGGCCTCTTCGGGATCGTCCAGCGCGGAGTCGGGCAGGGTCCAGTAGGGCATCCGCGACGGCGTGCCGGATTTCCCCGCGTAGGACCATTGCTCGCAGCCTTCGGCAGCCAGGTCCTCGGCCAACTTGCCTTTGGCCTTGATCAGAAGGCGCTCCTCCGGGCCGATGATCGCGAAAATCGTGCCCTCGGAATAAATCCCGAGGCCGCCGAACATTTTACGGGTCGTGAGGGCTGGAAGGCTGGAAAACAGGTCCCGGACAAAGGCAATCTGTTCGTCCGAGACTGCCATTGCCTACATGAAGCCGAGTTCGAGCCGCGCTTCGTCGGACATCATGTCCATACCCCAGGGCGGTTCCCAGGTGAGTTCGACATCGACCTGTTTGACCCCTGCAATCGGCTCGATCGCTTCGGCCACCCAGCCCGGCATTTCACCTGCCACGGGGCATCCCGGTGCGGTCAGCGTCATGATCACGCGCACTTCGTTTTCGTCGTTGATGTCAAGCGTGTAGACAAGCCCGAGGTCATAGATGTTGACCGGGATCTCCGGGTCGTACACCGAACGGCATGCCTCGACCACCTGATCGTAGAGCGGGTGATCGGTGCTGGAGGGCGCGATCAGCGGTGCACCTTCGATTTTGGGGCTGGCGTCGTTCATGTCGGTCCTTCCCGTCGGTTCCTGACCAAATATATAGGGAAAGGGGCGGAGAGGGTAAAGGGGCCGAAAGCCGTCTAATTGCGAGGTTAGGTCTTTCCGGGTGCGGGCTGCCTTTCGGACATAGCGCCCCGACGATCCGACGGCGCCCTCACGTGGTGTGCGCTCAATGCAGCCTTTAGGGTCAGAACATGCTAACAGGCTGATTCAAATATGGTTTTCCAGAATATCTGGTGGACGGATTGCCGGGCTGGGCCATGATCTCTCGGCCGAGGCAGACCCACATGATCTCAGGCATTCGGCGATGATGTGTGCTCTGCTTCGGAACGGGTCTGCTTTGCCCCTTCGACCATTGTCCGGGCGATCAGGATGAGGGCGTACATCCAGGCTTGGGCATGGGCGTCCGTCCATTTCGGACCGACCGCTCTTTCAAGGCAGTCGATCAGGACCTCTGTGACAAGGGCGTAATGCGCGGGCGTTGCCCCGTAACCTGCGTGCTTGGCCCCAAGGACGTGCAGCGGTTCAATCAGCGTCTCGAGATCATCCAGCTTGCGCACCGCCATGTGCAGTGCCGAGGCCAGCATCTTGGATTGCGCGGTGATATCGCTCGAGAACATGCCCCGCAACGCGGGGTCCCGCGCAAAAAGCGACCGGTAGAAATCCGTGATGAGGTCATCCCGGTTCGCCATCGCCGCCGCAAAGGAGCTTTGGATCAGGTCGATCTGGGCTGTGGTCAGCATGATGGGTCCCTTCGATGTCGGTACGTGCGGCGCACACCTCTTCCAACGGCTGGGACCGAAATTCTTTAAGCGCGGGGGTGGGGGCATCCGCACCACGATCGGGCGCGGCCGGTTCTCGGACGCGCCTCATGCGGTGTCGCGGTCAGCCGGACGTGCCTTGCTTTTTGCGGCGCGGCACCGGGGTCGGGCGGACCTTCTCTTCGATGGCGTCATACAGCAGACCGGCGATATTCTTGCCGCTGGCAACCTCGATTCCTTCGAGGCCCGGCGAGGAGTTCACTTCGAGCACCTTCGGGCCGGTGTTGGAGCGCAGCAGATCGACGCCGGCCAAGCCAAGACCGAAGACGCGCGCCGCACGGACGGCGGTTTCGCGCTCCTCCTTGGTGATGCGCACTTTCTGTGCGGTGCCGCCGCGGTGCAGGTTCGAGCGGAAATCGCCATCGGACCCGGTGCGCTTCATCGACGCCACGACTTTGCCGTTCACGACGAGACAGCGAATGTCCTCGCCCGCGGCCTCCTTGACGAAGTCCTGCACGAGGAAGTTGGCCTTGAGGCCCCTGAACGCGTCAATCACCGACTCGGCGGCTTTCTTGGTTTCGGCCAGCACCACGCCCTTGCCCTGAGTCGATTCCAGCAGCTTGACAATCAGCGGGGCGGTGCCCACCAGCCCGATCAGGTTCGACGTGTCCTTGGGCGAATTGGCGAAGGCGGTGTGGGGCATGCCGATGCGGTGCCGCGCGAGGATCTGATGCGCGTGCAGCTTGTCGCGGCTGGAGGTGATGCCGGAGCTGCCGTTGACGACGAAGGTGCCGATGGATTCGAACTGGCGCACGATGGCGGTGCCGTAGGGGGTGATGGACGCCCCGATGCGCGGAATGATCGCGTCATAGCGCGGCAGGCGTTTGCCGTCGTAATACACCTCGGGCGCCATGGCGTTGATCGCCATGTAGCAGCGCGTGGTGTCGATCACCTCGACCGAATGGCCGCGCTTCTCGCCTTCCTCGACCAGGCGGCTGGTGGAGTAGTTGTTTTCCCGACTGAGCACGGCGACACGCAAGGCCCGGTTCGGCGCGATGCTGCGGACACGGGGCGTGTGGTAGACATCGAAATCGAGCTCGGGTTGGTGGAAGCGTTCGCTGGGTACGATGTTGACGTGATCCTTCAGGGCTTGCCGTCCCAGCAGCATGCGATTGCTCATCGTGCCCCGGTCCGTGAGCGTGATTTCGATATTCCAGGCCTGCCCGCCAACCGTCAGGCGCGAGGCGATGACGTAGCGGCTTTCGGTCTCGCCGTTCGACGAGGTGACATCGCGTCGGTCGACAATCGGCGCAGAGCAGGGGATCATCAGATCTTCGCGGCCCGGGATCGGATGAACGGCAAAGCGTACGCGGGGTTTGCTGGCCGAGCCGAAAACTTCGATATCCGCGGCATGCAGAGCCGAGGTGCGGGCACCGGTGTCAACCTTGGCGCGGATCGCGGGCAGGCCGAGATCCGGAAGGCTGACCCATTCTTCCCATCCGAATGTCAAAATCGCTTCTGGACCCGTGCCTTTGGGCGCGGGAGTGTCGGATGATGTATCAGGCATGGGAATCGCGCCTCCTTGGCAATGGGGGTGATTTGGCGCACAAGGGCGCCCTCTGCAAGTAAGGCCGCAACATGACAGTTTCTTCTTTCTTCGCCCTGCACGCCACCGATGGAATGGCGCGCACCGGCGCCATCACGACCCCACGCGGCACGATCCGGACGCCGGCCTTCATGCCCGTGGGCACGGCGGCGACGGTGAAGGCGATGATGCCGGAGTCGGTGGCCGCGACGGGGGCCGACATCCTGCTGGGCAACACCTATCACCTGATGCTGCGGCCCACGGCGGAACGGATCGACCGCCTGGGCGGTCTGCACCGGTTCATGAACTGGGACAGACCCATCCTCACGGATTCGGGCGGGTTCCAGGTGATGAGCCTCGCAGACCTTCGCAAGCTGACAGAAACGGGCGTGACGTTCAAATCGCATATCGACGGGTCGCGCCATGAACTGACACCCGAACGGTCGATGGAGATCCAGCGCCTGCTGGGCTCGGACATCGTGATGTGTTTCGATGAATGCCCGGCGCTGCCCGCCGACCGCGACCGCATCGCCGAGTCGATGCGGCTGTCGATGCGATGGGCGGAGCGGTCGAAAGATGCGTTCGGTGATCGGCCGGGGCATATGCTGTTCGGCATCCAGCAGGGCGGGTTGGAGCAGGATTTCCGCGAGGAATCGGCGGAGGCGTTGAAAGCCATCGGTTTTGACGGCTATGCCATCGGCGGTCTGGCCGTGGGCGAGGGGCAGGACGCGATGTTCGGCTGTCTGGATTTTGCGCCCTCGCAACTGCCCCAAGACAAGCCGCGCTATCTTATGGGTGTGGGCAAGCCCGACGACATTGTCGGTGCGGTCAAGCGCGGGGTGGACATGATGGACTGCGTGCTGCCGTCACGGTCGGGCCGGACCGGTCAGGCGTGGACGCGGCGCGGACAGGTCAACATCAAGAACGCGCGGCATCAGGATGATCCGCGCCCGCTGGACGAGGACTGCACCTGTCCCGCCTGCCGTAACTACAGCCGGGCGTATCTGCACCATGTGTTCCGCGCACAGGAGATGATCTCGGGCATGCTGCTGACCTGGCACAACCTGCATTACTATCAGGAGTTGATGCAGGGGATGCGGGACGCGATTGCCGCTGGCCGGTTTGCCGCGTTCGAAGCGCAATTTCACGCGCAGCGCGCGGAAGGAGACATCGCGCCTCTCTAGATCGCGTTGGCCGGACCTTTCAGCGCTTCTTTCCGGACGGAGGGCAGCGTCGCTCGTGCCCAGCGTGAGTCAGGTGTCGGCTGGCGGTTCCGGACAGATCAACTCTTCAGTTTGAGAAGCCGTTCGATTGCAACCTGTCGCTCTTCCGCGATGTAGGTGTTGTAGTCCGGGTGTGCGAAGAGATGCCCGTAATAGATCTGATACCGGTAGGGCAGGTAGTCCTGATGGATCAGGTTCTGGTTCAGATGGATGCGAACGTCCTCCTGCGACGCGTTCAGTTCTGAAATCGCGCGCAACTGACCGTTATGAGCGCCGTACATTTCCAGTTCGGACCCAAGAACATCGTCGAAATACATGAACATGCGGGGCAGGAAGTGCTGGGGCATGTCCGCGACATGTTCGAAGATGCGAAAGCTTTCACGGGTCGAGGAATGATAGTCCGTGTCGTTGAACATCACCCCGATCGGGGCGGGTTTGTACGTCTCCAGAAAACTGCCAATGGTCTCCTTGATGTCGCCGATCACAAGATGCGCCTCGGGAACGCGGGCTTTGAGCTTGGGCACGTCCATCGCGTATTGCTTGGCGGCAAACCAGTAGGGCAGATCGTAGGCCCCCTCGGGATCGGGCATGCCGGAGCCGGTGTCGAAGCCGTAACAGTCGATCGTCACGCCGGTCACGCGCTTCACGTCTTTGGCGAAGTCGCACATATAGGCGAGCCCATTTCCCCCTGCGACACCGAATTCGATGGCAGAAATCCGATCATGTCCCAACAGCGCGGCCAACCGCGCGGCGTTCAGCATGCAATAGGCATAGTGCGGACGCTCGACGGCCAGCATGTCGACCTGAAAATCGACAGAGTAATTCATCCGCTTCGCTGTCTTCCGGATCAAGCCACGCGCCATGGCTCCCCAGAGAGAATTGCGAAACTCGCGCGAATAGAGAAGATCGGAGATTTTTTCTTTCATGTACGACCCTTTGTGCGTTCGGAGCGTGTGGCATGGCTTCTTCGGCGGGCGGTCTAACACAGAGGGGTGCAAATCCTAAGAAATACGTGGTTCGCGACCCTGTCCTGTCATTAATGCCCGCTGATTGAGCGCATTGTTCGCAAAACCCCCTGAATGGTGCCATCAACCCATGTCGATCCCGGCTGCCCGAGCTGCCCCATCGAATCGTAAACGCCGCTGTCCTTGCGACGAAGCGCCCGCAAACCGGGCTTGCGTTGGCTGATGCAAAATAGGAAGGTTGGTGGCAGAGCTGTCGCCGCGGTTGAAATCAACCGGGTCGCGACACAAGTATTGCCTCTGGAACGGACATGGCGAGCGCTGCCGCAAAGCGGGGCCGGGACCGTGTTGCCAAAGATAAGGATACGAGCATGCAAGAGCCTCTTAACGCCTCCTACCCAGTGTTGCCGCTGCGGGACATCGTCGTGTTCCCGCACATGATCGTCCCGCTCTTTGTGGGCCGGGACAAATCGGTGCGCGCGCTTGAGGAAGTGATGGCGGATGACAAGCAGATCCTGCTTGCCAGCCAGATGGACCCCTCCGAAGACGACCCGCAGGCCGACGGGATCTACCGCGCCGGGGTGTTGGCGAACGTGCTGCAGTTGCTCAAGCTTCCGGACGGGACCGTGAAGGTTCTGGTCGAAGGGCAGAGCCGTGTGCGGATCACCGAATACGTGGAGAACGACCATTTCTTCGAGGCGCGCGCAGAGTACCTGACCGAGATGCCCGGCGATCCGGCCGCGATTGCCGCGCTCGTCCGCACGGTCGGCGAGGAGTTCGAGCGGTATGCGAAGGTCAAGAAGAACATTCCCGAAGAGGCGCTTGGTGCCGTATCGGATGCCGATGCGCCCGCGAAGCTTGCGGATCTGGTTGCCGGCCATCTCGGCATCGAGGTGAGCCAGAAGCAGGAGCTTCTGGAAACGCTGTCGGTCAGCGAACGGCTGGAAAAGGTCTATGGCTTGATGCAGGGCGAAATGAGCGTTCTGCAGGTTGAAAAGAAGATCAAGACCCGCGTCAAATCCCAGATGGAGCGCACGCAGCGCGAATACTATCTGAATGAGCAGATGAAGGCCATTCAGAAGGAATTGGGCGATGGCGAGGACGGCCAGAACGAAGTGGCCGAACTCGAGGCGCGTGTCGGAGCGACCAAGCTGTCCAAGGAAGCCCGCGAAAAGGCCGATGCGGAGATCAAGAAGCTCAAGAACATGAGCCCGATGAGCGCCGAAGCGACCGTCGTGCGCAATTACCTTGACTGGATGCTGTCGATCCCGTGGGGCGTGAAGTCGCGCGTGAAGAAGGACCTCGGCAATGCCGAGAAAATTCTTGATGCCGATCACTACGGCCTTGAGAAGGTCAAGGAACGCATCGTCGAATATCTTGCGGTCCAGCAGCGCTCGAAAAAGCTGAAAGGCCCGATCATGTGCCTTGTCGGCCCTCCGGGTGTTGGTAAGACGTCGCTTGGCAAATCCGTGGCCAAGGCAACGGGGCGTGAGTTCATCCGCATCTCGTTGGGCGGCGTACGCGACGAGTCCGAAATTCGTGGCCACCGCCGGACCTATATCGGCTCCATGCCGGGCAAGATCATCCAGGCGCTCAAGAAGGCCAAGACGACGAACCCGCTGATCCTGCTCGACGAGATCGACAAGATGGGTCAGGACTTCCGGGGCGACCCGGCGTCGGCCATGCTCGAAGTGCTTGATCCGGAACAGAACGGCACCTTCGTGGATCACTACCTCGAGGTGGAATACGACCTGTCGAACGTGATGTTCCTGACCACGGCGAACTCGTACAACATGCCGGGGCCGCTTCTGGACCGGATGGAGATCATTCCGCTGGCCGGTTACACCGAGGATGAAAAAGCCGAGATCGCCAAACGTCACCTGACCTCGAAGCAGGTCAAGAACCACGGTCTGAAGAAGGGCGAGTTCCAACTGACGGACGAGGCTCTGACCGATGTGATCCGGTACTACACCCGCGAAGCCGGCGTGCGGAACCTCGAGCGTGAAATCTCGAAGCTTGCCCGCAAGGCGGTGACGAAGATCGTCAAGAAGGAAGAGGAGAAGGTGGTCATCACGCCCGAGAACCTCGGCGATTATCTTGGTGTTCGGAAATACCGCTACGGTCTGGCCGAGGACGAGAACCAGGTCGGTGTCGTAACCGGCTTGGCCTATACGTCGGTCGGGGGTGATCTCCTGCACATCGAGGCGCTCAAACTGCCGGGCAAGGGGCGGATGAAGACCACGGGCAAGCTTGGCGACGTGATGAAGGAGTCCATCGACGCCGCGGCCAGCTACGTGCGCTCCATCTCGCCGCAGATCGGGGTGAAGCCGCCGAAGTTCGACAAGATGGACATTCACGTCCACGTGCCGGATGGTGCGACGCCCAAGGACGGCCCGTCGGCGGGTCTGGCCATGGTGACCTCCATCGTGTCTGTGCTGACCGGCATCCCGGTGCGGCGCGATATCGCCATGACCGGCGAGGTCTCGCTGCGGGGCAATGCGATGCCCATCGGCGGGCTCAAGGAAAAGCTTCTCGCGGCGCTTCGGGGCGGCATCAAGACCGTGCTGATTCCCAAGGAGAACGAGAAGGACCTGGCCGAGCTGCCGGACAACGTGAAGGACGGGCTCGAGATCGTCCCGGTCGAGCATGTGTCCGACGTTCTGAAGCTGGCTTTGGTGGCAGAGCCTGAACCCATCGAATGGGACGAAGCGGCCGAAGAGGCGGCTGCCCAGGCGATGAGTAAGGACAGCACAAGCACGTCGGCCATCGCGCACTGATCAGGGCCCGTTCTGGACCCGCAGCGCCGCCCCAAACGGGGCGGCGTTTTGCGTTGTGACATGCCATATCTCGGTGGGTTGCGCCTATTTTGTGTCGAAATCCCATCAAAACACTGGATAAAGTGCAGTTTCTTGATATGGTGAGGACGCATTCGCCAATAAATGTCAGAGCAGACAAAGGATGAGTACGATGGCGGCACCAAAGAAAACACCGACTCCGCGCAAGAGCGATACAGCCTCTGCAGCCAAAGCAACGGCACAGGCGCCGGAGCCCGAGGTCGTGGTGAACGAAACGCCCAAGATCACAGGGCCGGAGTTGAAGAAGAAGGAACTGATCGATCTGGTCGTGGCGCGCAGCGGCGTGAAGAAGCGCGATGTGAAGCCCGTGGTCGACGCCATGCTGGCGCTGCTGGGCGAGACCATTGCCGATGGCCGCGAAATGAACCTCGCACCGCTGGGCAAGCTCAAGATCACGCGCATGAAAAAGACCACCAAGGCGCATATCATCACCACGCGCCTGCGTCGCACGGAACAGCAGGTCACGGATGCACCGGACCCTCTTGCACAGGCTGCCGAGTGAGTCTATGACCCCCGATAACGGGTGATTAGCTCAGTGGTAGAGCGCTTCGTTCACATCGAAGATGTCAGGAGTTCGAATCTCTTATCACCCACCATTCCCTAAGCCGGTTTGACATAGGTCGTTTCGCTTCGGTCTTTCGAGCTGCTCTATTCATTTGCGTATAGGGCAGTTCCGACTTCTTCTATATCTTGCAGTACGTTTGTGAAGTACCACAACTGCGCGGCACTCTACCGTGTGTTTGTTGCCGAGTGTTGTATGTGACGCAGAGTGTACGGGAGTGTCGCACCTCACCCTATACGTTTGTGTGGGATGCTGTGAACTCTATTGAGGCAGGCTGGGGTCGAGTGCCGCCTTTTCATGGACGAACTCGATGAAGCGCCGGATGCGCTTCACGTCGCGCAAATCCTGATGTGTCAAAATCCAAAGGCTGCGCTGTGTCCGAGACGAGAGGGCCTCAATCGCTACGACGCCCGGAAGGTTCTTTCCAACGATATCCGGCAGGCGGGCAATCCCGAGACCGCGTTGGACGAATGCTGCACTGGTTTCGAGGTTGTCCGTCCGCATCACGATCCGTCCATGCGGAAAGCGTCTCAGGGTCTCGCTTTCCGATGACACGACAACGCCATTGTGAATCACAAGTGGAACATGTCTGGCCTGCGTGATTGCCTCGGTTGTGGTTCCATATTTTGCCAGCAGATCTTCATGGGCGAAGAAGCGCAGTGTAAGTTGAGAGATGCGATACCCCCAAAGGCTTGGTTTGGGGTTCTCTTCCGCGCGAAACACGACATCCACCTCGCCAGACGCAAAATCCGCCATGACTTCAGAGACTTTGATGTCCAGTGTGATGTCCGGATAGGTCTGCTGAAATTCGACAAGCACATCGCCAAGTGAATAGGGCAAGAGTTGCGCAGGTGCGCTGATGCGGATCAGGCCCGACATCTCGTTGTCCATACTGCGCAGCGTATCTTCGAGACCGAGCAACTGTTGTTCGATGCGTTGCGCCTGATCGCTGACGGTCAGCCCGGCTTCGGTTGCAACCAGCTTGCCCTGCCGGCGTTCGAACAATTTGACCCCAAGCTCCTGTTCAACCTTGGCCAACTGGCGCGACAATGTCGGCTGGCTTGTCTTCAAAAGACGGGCCGCCTTGACCATGCTACCTTCGCGGTTGATGTTCAAAACGACGCGCAAGG
This sequence comes from Marivita sp., assembly GCF_022763305.1. Taxonomy (GTDB): domain Bacteria; phylum Pseudomonadota; class Alphaproteobacteria; order Rhodobacterales; family Rhodobacteraceae; genus Marivita. Next base: position 39,385 of record NZ_JALEGT010000052.1, read on the forward strand.
CGCTCCAGTCCAACATGAAGTGTTGCCGGCCTTTCACGGGTTCACAGGATCGTTCATCATCCTGTGAGAAACAGACGAGGTTGGTCAATCCTCGACAGTCGACCGCTTGTGAAAACTGTGTTCGCGAAACAGGAAAACGGGCTTGAACACGGTCACCGCATTCGGTAATGCCTTGCCACACGGGTGATTAGCTCAGTTGGTAGAGCGCTTCGTTTACACCGAAGATGTCGGGAGTTCGAGTCTCTCATCACCCACCATCCCAAGCCTTTGATCAAGCATATCGTTGTCAAACAAGGGGTCGTGGCGCGTTGCCAAAACATTCCCAGACAACACTCAAAACCACCTGCTACGCCGATCCAAACTCTGCCGAAGCGGCGCCGGAGCTTACTGGGCGGCGTCCACGTGGTTCTCGAGCCAATCAAGGACATCGTCGACGCGGGTTCGGGCGACGGGCACTTCGGTGTTGTCGCGCAGGCGCAGGATGAGGCGGCCGTTCTTGCGTTCGGCGCGGATGGCGGGATCGCGGGCCACCCACCACGAGCGGTGCGGCTGCATTCCGTCTTCGGCCTGCGTTTGTGCGACGATGTCGCCAAGACGGGCCCGGGCGAGGGACTTCCTGTTCTCGAAGGTCAGGTGAACATGATGTTCTCGGGCTTCGATGTGGAGAAGCTTTGTTAGCTCGATCTTTTCGCCACCGATGACAAGATGGCGGTCCCCCGCGTTCTCGTGCAGCGTCTTGCGGATCTCGGGAAAGATGAACCGGAAGAAGACAGTCTCGATGCCCTGAACGGCAAAGAAATAGAAGAACAGCTGTCCCGCGAAATCATAGGGGAAGGTGCCGTTGCTCATGAAGGCGACGCTGGTTTCGCAGAGCATCACACAGGGTACCAGTGCCGTAAACCCGATGAGCGGCATCGGCAGGCGCAGATTGGGTAAAGCTTGCGACAGCATCGCGACGATCAACATCGCCAACATGCACACTGCCACATAGAGGGCAAAAACGATCGGCCAGAAGGCGATGGAGAACCAGAACGGCACATAGGACCTCGCGCCCGAGGGATCGGAGGCGATGAAGGCCACCATACAGAGCAGAATGAACAACAGCGCGCGCCGGTGCGTCACCACAAGCGTATAGGTTTCCAGACTGAAGGACATACGTTCGCCCAACAGGTCCCAGAAACGAATTTCTGTTTCCAACACGTGTCTCACGACAGACTGACTACCCCAACTAGTCCGGCTGAAGAGGATATGATTCTGCCTCATACTGGCAATTGGAAGTTGATATCGGTTGAACAGATATCGGTTCACCTGACGCTAAATAGCATCACAAATGCACCTTTGCTGCGAGCGATATGTCACTCGTTCAATTAATGGGCGAGTTTTGGCGCTGCAGGCACATGACCTGCGCTGACGTCACAGAGGCATCGATCAGTGCATGAGGGGGGCAACGCCGTTCAAGAGTCGGGTGAATGTGACATCCCCCGGTTCAATCGAGAGAATTTTCCGAGATGGCGAAGATCATGCCTTTCCTTCCTAAGTCGCGGCACACATCTCGGCTGCCGTTACACGTCCGACTGGGGGAAGGGTGTCAGGATCGGTGAGTCATGGGGGAAGGACGTGTGCCGGTCTAAGCCAATCGGGATCATGTGACCGAGGTCAAGCTTTCCCCACAGCCATTTGTTTCCTGTAGATCATCTCCGGTCACGTGGGGCCCAAAACGTCGACCGGGCGCTTAAGGGCATGGCCGTTAAGCATGGTTAACTCACTGTTTTCAAATGTCTCTTCCAACTCTTTGAGAAAAGCCGGGATTCAAGGTGAAATCGCTCTTGACGGGGCAGGGCGCTGACCATAGAACCCGCGTCACGCCCTGATGCGGGCGGCAGTGAGCGGTTGTAGCTCAGTTGGTTAGAGTACCGGCCTGTCACGCCGGGGGTCGCGGGTTCGAGCCCCGTCAACCGCGCCACCACTGCCCGAAGCATCAACGTGAAAAAGCGCGGTTGTAGCTCAGTTGGTTAGAGTACCGGCCTGTCACGCCGGGGGTCGCGGGTTCGAGCCCCGTCAACCGCGCCACTTCACTCAGAGCGATCCCAGAAAATCCGTCAGAGCGGTGGTGGTTGCCTGCGGCGACTGATCCGGGAAGAAGTGCCCGCCCTCGATGGCGGAGTGCCGCATGTCGGTCAGCCGGTCCGCCCATGTCGCGGGCACATCCAGCATCCGGGCCATGGCCCCGTCCTTCCCATAAAGAACAAGTGCAGGGCATTCGACCCGCCGGTGCAGGTCGGCTTGGTCATCGGACCAGTCGATCTCGATCGCGGCGCGGTAATCGTCGCACATGGCACGGATGCAGCCCGGATTGCGCCAGGCGCTGCGATAGATCTCCAGGAGGTCCGGATCAAAATCGCCGAGGCTCGCCTTGCCGAAGCCCAGAAGGCACCGTTCGAAATAGGTGTCCGGGTCGTGCCCGATCAGTGTTTCCGGAAAGGGATGCGGCTGCGCAAGAAAGAGCCAGTGATAATAGGCCTTGGCCAGTGCGGTGGTCATGTTGCTGAGCAGGTATTCTGTCGGGACGATGTCCATCACGGTCAGGCTTTCGACCGCCGCCGGATGATCCAGCGCCATGCGGTGTACCGTACGCGCGCCTCGGTCGTGGCCTATGGCGTGGAACCGGTCAAATCCCAAGGAGGCCATCAGCGCGACCATGTCCTGCGCCATCAGGCGGAACGTCATGTCCGCAACGGAGGCAGGTTTGCTGCTTGCCCCATAGCCGCGCAGATCCGCGGCAACAACGGTGAAGCGCTCGGCAAGGGCACGGGCAATCGGACGCCACATGGCGCGCGTCTGGGGAAAGCCGTGCAACAGCAAAAGAGGTGGTCCGTTTCCGGCCACCTCGTATGCGATGATCTGGTCGTCTGTGTGGAACCTGTGTGCCTGTGTCATTTCGCCGAGGATGACACCGCCACCACGCTTGTCCAGTCGATATTCGCAAGATCGCTCGTGCGTGCCTGAGCGAAGGTCAGAACGTCCGCAGGGCTGTCGAAACCGGCATATTGCAGGCCGGTCTCGATATGGGTCTGGTCGATATTGCTGACGCCGATGGCGGCGATGGCCCCGACGACAAGCCCTGCGGCGTTGCCGCGACCGGTTGCGCGCGGGGTGAGAATGCGCAGCACGTTGGCGAGGTAGAACAGAACCAGGCCGATGATCAAAAGCGCGATGCCGTTGGTGGCATAGTGGATGAACTGCACCGGCCAACCCGAGCGTACAAGCAAGGACTGTACGGTTTCGGGGTTGTTGGAGGCGTAGAGCGCAACCAACGCAAGGCCAAAGCTGAACCCCGTCATCATGACCGGGCTGTCTGATTTGCGGTTCGACCGATTGCCCATCTCCCAGGGCTTGCGTTCCTCGCGCGCTTCCGCTGGCAACTTGGCAAAGGCCGGGTCCAGCCGCTGGATGCGGGCGTTGAAATCGTTACGATCTTGTTTTCTAAGCACTCGTTTCATGGCGTTAACTATTCGTCATCAATTGTGTCCACATTTGGAACCACTCATGGCCAACTTGCGGAAGTTCACAAAAAGTCTACGGAAGTGACGCCACGTCATTTTAGGCGCTGAGACGTTATTTCTCGCTCAGCGCAGCCAGAATTCGGGCCCAGCTGCGTGCACCTTTGTGAAAACTTTCGATGTCGTATTTCTCGTTAGGGCTGTGAATCTGGTCATCATCCTTTCCGAAGCCGATGAGCATCGACTCGGTGCCGAGGAGTGTCTGGAAGTAACCCGCAACGGGAATCGACCCACCGCTGCCGATGAAGGCAGCGTCGTCCGGCCATTCGGCGCTGAGGGCCGTCCGCGCCTGTTCGAAGGCGGGATTGTCGATGGACATGACCGAGGCCGGGGAGGCGCCGTGCGCCTTGAACTCGACGGTGCAGTCCGGCGGCACCATGTCCGTGACCATCGCCCTGAAGCTCTTGCGGATGGCGTGCGGGTCCTGCTGGCCGACGAGGCGGAAGCTGATCTTGGCGCTGGCCTTCGACGGCAGCACGGTCTTGAATCCCTCGCCCTGGTAGCCACCGCCGATCCCGTTCACCTCGCAGGTCGGGCGTGACCACAACATTTCGAGCGCGCTGCGGCCCGCTTCTCCGGCCAGGTCGCGCAGGCCGACATCTCCGAGGAACGCGCGGTGATCGAACCCCAGTGACTCCCATTGCTGCAGAAGGTCTGCCGGGATTTCGGGGACGCCGTCGTAAAAGCCGGGAACTGTGATGCGTCCCTGATCGTCGTGCAGCGTTGCAATGATCCGGCTCAGCACGCGGATCGGGTTCATGGCGGCACCGCCGAACATGCCGGAATGCAGGTCTTTGTTCGGTCCCGTGATCGTGATTTCCTCGCCCAGAAGACCGCGCAGCATGGTCGTGATCGCGGGCACGCGGCTGTCGAACAATCCCGTGTCGCAGATGAGGGCGATGTCTGCCTTCAGTTCCTCGGCATTCTCTTCGAGGAAGGGAATCAGGGAAGGTGATCCTGACTCTTCCTCGCCCTCGAAGAAGAAGGTGATCTTGCAGGGCAGGGTGCCGTGCACCGCTTTCCACGAGCGGCAGGCTTCGACAAACGTCATCAGCTGGCCTTTGTCATCGGCGGTCCCGCGGCCGCGCAGGACCTTGCCCTTCGGCGTCTCCTCGATCTGCGGATCAAAGGGATCATTGTCCCAGAGATCGAGCGGATCGACCGGCTGCACATCATAATGCCCGTAAAAGAGAAGATGCGGTCCCGGACCGTCGATATGGCCCACGACCATCGGATGACCGGGTGTGGGGCGCTTTTCAGCGTTGACGCCCATCGACTGCAGATCCGCGACAAGCCAGTCGGCGGCGCGGTCGCAATCGGCCTTGTAGGCCGGATCGGTGGAAATGGAGGGAATGCGCAGGAGGTCCTTCAGGCGCTCAAGGCTTTCGGACAGGGTGGAATCAAGATGGTCGAGGACGGGATCGACGGACATGTTCGGGCTCCTTTGCATGTTTGCGCGGAGCCTATCACCCGCCTGCGGACTGTCCAGATGGGCTGGGTTAACTGTCGGGCGGAGCAATGATGCGGGGAAAATGCAGATTATTTTGCGCAAAGGCCGAATGCGGCGCGGCGGCTTGATGCAGATCAAGGCTGCGACGGTTGGTCGTTCCTTATGCACATTGTCAGGACGGAACGCGATCTATATCCATTCTAAAACGTGAATGCGACATGGGGCGTGGGGATGCCCCTCAAGATCGCAGGCTGAAGGAGATGCCGGTGCACTACGCAGACAAACTCGACGAAGCGCTTAATCGTTTGCACGAAGAGGGCCGCTATCGGACGTTTATCGACATCGAGCGTCGCAAAGGTCAGTTTCCGCATGCGGTCTGGCGCAAGTCGGATGGCACCGAACAGGACATCACCGTCTGGTGCGGCAATGATTATCTCGGCATGGGGCAGCACCCCGCAGTGCTCGCGGCGATGCACGAAGCGCTCGATGCCACCGGCGCGGGTTCGGGCGGCACGCGCAACATCTCCGGCACGACCGTCTACCACAAGCGCCTCGAAGCCGAGCTTGCCGACCTGCACCAGAAAGAAGCGGCTCTGCTGTTCACGTCTGCCTATATCGCCAATGACGCGACGTTATCGACCCTGCCGAAGCTGTTTCCCGGTCTCATCATCTACTCGGATGCGCTGAACCACGCGTCGATGATCGAAGGTGTGCGCCGCAATGGCGGGGCCAAGCGTATCTTCCGTCACAACGATGTGGCGCATCTGCGCGAACTCTTGGCGGCTGACGATCCCGAAGCGCCGAAACTGATCGCATTCGAGTCGATCTATTCGATGGACGGTGATTTCGGACCGATCGAGGCGATCTGCGACCTGGCCGACGAATTCGGCGCGCTGACCTATATCGACGAGGTGCATGCGGTCGGCATGTACGGTCCGCGCGGTGCCGGTGTGGCCGAACGCGACGGCCTGATGGGGCGCATCGACATCATCAATGGCACACTGGCCAAAGCCTATGGCGTCATGGGCGGCTATATCGCGGCATCTGCAAAAATGTGCGATGCCATCCGGTCTTACGCGCCGGGCTTCATCTTCACCACCTCGTTGCCCCCAGCGGTCGCTGCCGGTGCCGCAGCGTCGGTTGCGCATCTCAAGACAGACCAGAGCCTGCGCGACAAGCACCAGCTGCAGGCCAAAATCCTTAAGATGCGCCTGAAGGGTCTGGGTCTGCCGATCATCGACCACGGCAGCCACATCATCCCTGTCATCGTGGGGGATCCGGTTCATACAAAGAAACTGTCGGACATGATGCTCGACCGGTTCGGCATCTATGTGCAGCCGATCAATTTCCCGACCGTTCCGCGCGGGACCGAACGTCTGCGCTTCACGCCGTCGCCGGTGCATGGTCCTAACGAGATCGACAAACTGGTGCGCGCAATGGATGAGCTTTGGGCGCATTGTGCGCTGAATCGCGCCGAACTGAGCGCCTAGCACTTGGAATCAGTGCAAATTACCTTGTCGTATGGTATCTAAAGAGTAATAAAACGCGCGACTCGACTCAGCTGGTACGCGCGACGCAGGCAGCGTGTAGACGGTTGGTACGGCAAGGGGCAGCGAGTATGATTGGGCGCAAAACCCAAAAACCATCGCAGGACATCACCGAAGCAAAACCGCGTGGATTCGATGATTTCGAACTCAGGCTCGGGGATGTTATGCGGGGGGAACGCGCCACTCTCGGAAAATCCCTGCTGGACGTACAGCGCGAACTGCGCATCAAGGCCAGCTACATCGCCGCCATCGAAAACTGTGATCCAACGGCATTCGACACGCCCGGCTTCATCGCGGGTTACGTGCGGTCCTACGCGCGTTATCTTGGCATGGACCCGGATGATACCTTCGCCGTATTCTGCGCCGAAAGCGGGTTTGAAACCGCGCATGGTATGTCGGATGCCGCATCGTCCCGCAAGAAGCCCGACAGCGCCGTGGCATTCTCGTCAAGCCCCGCGCGTGATCCGTTCTCGCAGCCGGCCCTACCATTTGCCCCTAGCAGCGATTCCGTGCTGTCCCGGATCGAACCCGGTGCCATCGGATCGACACTAGTGCTTGTCCTGTTGTTGGGTGGGCTCGGCTATGGCGGCTATTCCGTCCTGCAGGAGGTGCAGCGCGTTCAACTGGCTCCGGTTGATCAGACCCCGGTCGTGCTGAGCGATCTCGATCCGCTGCAAAGCGCAGTCTCGTCCGAGGAAGAGACCGTCGCATCTGTCGACACCGGCGCCGCCGCAGGTGTCTTCACGCCGCCCGCCAGTGTCGAAGCGTTCGACAGGCTCTACCGCCCGCAAGCTCTGGACGTACCGGTTCTTGTTGCGCGGGATGCGCCCATCTCCACGCTTGATCCCAACAGTGTTGGCGCGTTTGCCCAAGTGGCCACGCAGAGCCTGCCCAATGTCGATCTTGAACCGGCCGCGATCCGCACCGCGTCTGCCGCAGCGGCGCTGCCGCAGGATGGCGTGACTGTCATCGCGGCACGCCCGGCCTGGGTACGTGTAAGGGGCGACGACCGATCGGTGATCTTTGAACGGGTCATGGCGGCCGGGGAAACCTGGACTGTGCCCGCGTCTGAAACGGATGCCCTGCTCAATGTGGGCGAAAGCGGCGCGGTCTACCTTGCCGTGAACGGCCAGACGGTTGGACCGGTGGGACCGTCCGGCACCGTGACCTCGGACCTGCCTCTGGATGGGCCGACCCTTGCCGCGATTCTCGAGCCGGCCCGCGACGGCGCTGATCCCGACCTGACCCGCGTGCTTGCGGATCTGGGCAGCGATCCGGCGCAACCGACGATCGGCCAGCCCAAGATCCTCGAAGACAGCGCGCCGGGTGTAACCCTTGTCGCCGTCCGCCCTGCATGGATCCGGGTGCGCGCGGCCGATGGCACGGTCATCTATGAAACGATCATGAACGCGGGCGACACGTACGAGGTTCCCGTGACCGAGGAACCGCCGACCTTGCGTGTGGGCGAATCCGGGGCCATCTATTTCGCGATGAACGGTCAGACCTATGGTCCGGCGGGGGCCCGCGGATCGGTGACGTCGAACCTCGCTCTGTCGGTCGACTCGCTGTCCCAGACCTATTCGGTCGCCTCGATCGAGGCGGACAGTGATCTGGCGCGCGTTGTTGCCGAACTCACGGTCGAGCGCCTGACCGACTGATCTACACATCCCGTCTGGAAACGCTTGCGACACCCGTTCGGCGGGCCTAGCTATATGTGTGAAGAGACTGTACAGTTTGGTTGACACTTTCCGCGACAGGAGGGCTGCATGAGCCTCAATCACATTCGCCCGTGGCGCAACATCTACCGCCGGAAGTCGCGCCAGATCATGGTGGGCACTGTGCCCGTCGGGGGGGATGCGCCGATTTCGGTGCAGACCATGACCAACACGCTCACACCGGATGTGAAGGCGACCATTGCGCAGGTTCAGGCGGCGGCGGATGCCGGGGCAGATATCGTCCGGATTTCGATCCCGGATGAAGACAGCTCTCGCGCGCTTAGGGAAATCGTGCGTGAAAGCCCGGTTCCCATCGTGGCGGACATCCATTTCCACTACAAGCGCGGCATCGAGGCGGCCGAGGCGGGGGCGTCCTGCCTGCGGATCAATCCCGGCAATATCGGCTCGCCCGAGCGGGTCAAGGAAGTCATCAAGGCCGCACGCGACCACAACTGCTCCATCCGCATCGGCGTGAACGCCGGCTCGCTGGAGAAGCATCTGCTCGAGAAATACGGCGAACCCTGTCCCGACGCGATGGTGGAGTCCGGTCTCGATCACATCAAGATCCTGCAGGACAACGATTTCCACGAGTTCAAGATCAGCTGCAAGGCGTCCGATGTCTTCATGGCCGCCGCCGCCTATCAGCAATTGGCAGAAGCCACCGATGCACCGATTCACCTGGGCATCACCGAGGCCGGTGGCCTGATGTCAGGCACGATCAAATCGGCCATCGGTCTGGGCAATCTGCTCTGGATGGGCATCGGCGACACGATCCGTGTGTCCCTGTCCGCCGATCCTGTGGAAGAGGTGAAGGTCGGGTATGAGATCCTGAAATCTCTGGGTCTGCGCCATCGCGGCGTGAACATCATTTCCTGCCCAAGCTGTGCGCGGCAGGGGTTCGATGTGATCAAGACGGTCGAGACTCTGGAAAAGCGGTTGGAGCATATCAAGACCCCGATGAGCCTGTCGATCATCGGCTGCGTGGTGAACGGTCCGGGCGAAGCGCTGATGACGGATGTCGGGTTCACCGGTGGCGGCAATGGGGCGGGCATGGTCTATCTCGCGGGCAAGCAGAGCCACAAGATGTCGAACGACCAGATGATCGACCACATCGTCGAACAGGTCGAGAAGAAAGCCGCCGAACTCGAAGCATCAGGCGCGCAGGAAGCGGCGGAGTAGGGACAGACCAGCCAGGCGCGTTCGACCGCGCTTGGCCATCGGTTTCGGAACAGGCGCGGTGCCTGCGTTCGACGTTTACCGCGCTTCGGCCACGATCTGTTGCATCGCGTCGAGCGGCACGTAGCCCCGCACCAACTGGCCTGCCATCACGAAGGACGGTGTCCCGTTGATCTGCAAGGCCTGAGCCAGCGCCCGGGTTTCGGCCAGTTGCTGCGAGATGCTGTCACTGTCCATCGCCGCGAGCACGGCATCGGCATCAAGACCCAGCGTATCGGCCAGACGGCGCAGCACCGCATCGTCCAGATCGCCGTTCATCACGATCAGCGCTTCTTTTGCAGCCTCATAGGCGTCGTCGCCCGCAACCTCACGCGCGGCAAGGGCGAAGCGCGAGGAGATAACCGAATTCTCGCCAAGGATCGGGAATTCCTTGGCGATGTAGCGAATGTTGCCGTCCAGTTCGAGCAGCTCGGCCACCTCGGGATGCGCCTTGCGGCAGAAGCCGCAGCGATAGTCGAAGAATTCCACGATGGTCACATCCCCTTCGGGATTGCCGCCCACCCAGGAATAGCCGTCGTTGAAGATGGCGTCGGCGTTGTTCTCGATCAGCGCGATGTCACCCTGCGCCTGTTGGGCCGCCTGCCGCTCTTCGAGCACCTGCACTGCTTCCATGATGACTTCGGGGTTTTCCAGCAGGTAGGCCCGCACCTGCGCACCAAAGGCGGCGCGGTCCGCATCCGACATGTTGGACAGGTCGAGGTCGGCGGCCTGAACGCCGGTGGCCATCAGCAGGGCGGCAAAGGAAAGGGCGAGGCGGGTTTTCGACATGAGGGTCTCCGATCAACAGGCTCAGCGCCGCGAGGCGCTTTGAGCAGCACTTAGCACATCCTGTGCGCGTTGCCATGGGCCGGATCCGCGCGGGAGCGCGCCCTCGGCCCGGTTGGCGTGAATGGCAGCATCCTTGAGCCGCCCCTGAACCGCATAGCGTTCGGCGGTCACCAGTGACGCCATCGCGTTCTGTCCGTTCTTGGCATAGGCGGTGGCAAGATCGCGCAGGATGCGGGTGTCGCTGAAATCGCGTCCGCGCGCGGCCTCCAGCGTCTTGAGCGCGTCCTGTGCCTGTCCGGCGGCCAGCTGCGCGCGTCCAAGACCGCCAAGGATCAGCGGCTCGCGCGGGGCAAGCCGGGCAGCGGCGGAATAGACTTTGACGGCATCTGCGGCACGGCGCGACTCAAGCAGGATCTGACCCTTGAGGTCGCGCAGAAAGGGATCATTCGGGCGCGCCGTGATGGCGGCATCGATCTGACCCAGGGCGCGCCCCAGATCGCTCTGGCGGTGATAGGCCACGGCCTTGCGCAATTGGGCAATGTCCGGCGTCGGGCTTTCATCGGCGCGCCTCAGGGTCCAGCTTGGCGCCCGGGTGAAGGCGGTAAGCTTGCCCTTGGCGCGGGCGAACCAGTACTCGGCGGTCGGATCGGGCGCGGTCCTGGCCGAAGCACCGGCCACCAAACCTTGCAACGCGCGCATCCGGTCGCGTGTCAGCGGGTGCGTGCGCATATAGGGATCCTGACGCGCATCCGCGAGCGCGTCCTGACCGCGGAACAGCTCCTGCACCTCGAGCGCGCCTTGCGGGTCGACCCCGGCGCGAACGAGATACCGGATCGAACTGATATCGGCCGACGATTCCTCGGCCCGGGAATGCGCCAGAAAGCTCCGCATGGCAGAGGATTGCACCCCGATCCCGAGTCCGACCGCCGCCTGCCCATTGCCCGCCGCCGCCGCTGCCGCCGCCAAGACCATGCCAAGCCCCGCCGCGGTGCGTGCCGTCCGCATGTTGCCCAGACGCCGGGCGATATGGCCATTCGCGATATGCGCCGCCTCATGGGCGATGACGGCCTGAAGCTGGGCCGCGCTGTCCAGCTTGGTCAGAAGTCCGGAATGGATGAAGATGTGCTGGGTGTCGATCACAAAGGCGTTGAGCGAGCCATCATCGATGAGCAGGATGCGCACCTGGCTCGGGCTGAGCCCTGCGGCCCGCAGCACCGGCGCGCCCAACTCTTCAAGCGCGTGCTCGATATCGGCATCGCGCAAGAGCGTGACCGCCCGCGCGGGGGCGGCCGCGATCAGAAGACAAAGGCACAGCGCCAAGCCCAACTGTCGCACCAGATGCTGCGTCGCGTGATACATTGACCTTGCCCTGCCTTCGCCCCTAGGTCTGCCCGCAACCAGTGTAGGGAGAGAATGATGCGGAACTCAAGCCGTGGGGCGGTTGATCCCTTTATCGTGATGGATGTGATGGAAGCGGCGCGTCAGGCCGAAGACGCCGGACGCCACATCATCCATATGGAAGTGGGCCAACCGGGCACTCCGGCACCGCTTCGCGCGCGAAAAGCGCTGGAAAGCGCGATGAGCGACAATCCGCTGGGCTACACTGTGGCCCTCGGTCTGCCTGCACTGCGCAGGCGCATCGCCCAGCTCTACGGAGAGTGGTATGGCGTCGATCTCGATCCGGCCCGTGTCGTGGTGACACCCGGATCTTCGGGAGGATTCATTCTTGCGTTCTCGGCGCTCTTTGATGCCGGCGACCGCATCGCCATCGGCGCGCCGGGCTATCCGTCCTACCGCCAGATCATGAAATCGCTGGACCTGATCCCGGTCGAGATCGCAACCCGTGAGGAGGCACGCTACCAACTGGAACCCTCCGATCTGCAGGGCGTCGAGTATACGGGGATGATGGTCGCGTCACCGGCCAACCCGACAGGTACCATGCTCGACCGGGACGCGCTTGCGGCATTGATCGGCACAGCGCAGGAACGGGGTGCCGCGTTTCTCTCGGACGAGATTTATCACGGGATCGAGTATGACCGCAAAGCCGTCACCGCGCTGCAGGTCAGCGACGATGTCTGTGTGATCAACTCCTTTTCCAAGTATTTCAGCATGACCGGCTGGCGCGTCGGCTGGTTGGTGCTGCCGCCGGAAAACGTCCGGCAGGTGGAACGGCTGGCGCAGAACATGTTCATCTGCGCCCCCCATGCCGCGCAGGTGGCAGCGCTTGCGGCGGTGGACGCTCAGGACGAGCTTGAGGCCAACATGGCCGTCTACCGCGAAAACCGTCGCCTGATGATCGAAGGGCTGCCCAAGGCAGGGTTCGACCGGATTGCACCGCCTGATGGCGCCTTCTACGTCTATGCGGACATTTCGCATCTGACCCAGGACAGCCGCGGCTTTGCCCGGGCAATATTGGACGAGGCCGGGGTCGCCGTGACGCCGGGTCTGGACTTCGACCCCCTGCGCGGCGGCGGAACTCTGCGCTTTTCCTATGCGCGCGCAACGGCGGACATCCTCGAAGGGCTCGACCGGTTGGAGCGGTTCATGCGCGCACGCGGCCATCTTGCCTGAGCCATCGGCCCTGTCCTCGCCGCAGCGAATCCGGTAAACTGAGCAAAAGGCCCGGACAGAGGCCGAGGTGAGTGCATGAGCGGTGTTTTCAGACCTATTCTGGCCGGGGTTCTGTCGGCGTTCCTCGCCGCGCCATTGGCGGCGCAAGACCTTGGAGCCGTGGCGCAATTCGAAACCGGCAGCGTCCGGGACCGCTGGAGTGGCGCGGAGCTGACGCTGGAGCTGAGTCAGGGCGTGCCGTGGCGCCTTTTCACTCTGACAGAGCCGAACCGGCTCGTGATGGATTTCCGCGAAGTTCAGTGGGGTGAGGTCGATCCGGGTAGCCTTGACGATGCGGATCGCGTCCTGTCCCTGCGGATGGGAGCCTATCGTCCGGGATGGTCCCGTCTCGTGGCCGATCTTGCCGAACCGATGGCCGTGGACAGCGCGGCGCTCCGGACCGATCCGTCGGATGGGGGCGCCACGATCACCGTGCGCCTGCGCTCTGTGGATCAGGCAGCGTTCGATGCCGAAGCCGGTGCGCCGCGCGATCCCCGCTGGGATCTTCCGGCAGCCGCCGTCGTCGATGCCCTGCCTCCGCGCGACCCTGCCCGGATGCGCGTCGTGCTTGACCCCGGGCATGGCGGGATCGACCCCGGTGCAGAACGCGACGGCACGACCGAGGCCAACCTGATGCTGACCTTTGCACGGGAACTGCAGGATGTGTTGCGCCGTGCCGGTGGATTCGACGTGATCCTGACACGCGATGGCGATTACTTCGTGTCGCTCGAGGCGCGCGTGGCGGCGGCGCGCAATGCGGGTGCCGATCTCTTCATCTCCTTGCATGCCGACGCGCTGGCCGAGGGCGAGGCGCGGGGCGCTGCCGTCTATGTGTTGTCGGACGACGCCTCGGATGCGGCGTCTGCCGCGCTCGCCGAACGCCACAACCGGGACGACCTTCTGGCGGGGATCGATCTCAGCCAATCGGACGACCGCGTCGCAAACGTGCTGATGAGCCTCGCCCGACTGGACAATGCGCCGCGCAGTGAAGCTCTGGCAAAACACATGCTGGACGGAATCCGCAATGCTGTAGGCCGTGTGCACAAGCGTCCGCTGCGCAGCGCCGGCTTCTCCGTGCTCAAGGCGGCGGACATCCCGTCGGTGCTGCTGGAAGTGGGCTTCCTGTCGACCGCAGAGGACCTGAAGAACCTCAATGATCCGGTCTGGCGTCAGGGTATGGCGGCCGGCATCCGTGATGGCATCATCGCCTGGCGCGACGAGGACCGTGCGCTTGCACCGCTGCGGCGCAACTGATCACCGCTTGTGACCCTGCGTCATAGGCAACCGACTGCCGGTACGAACGGCAATGTGTTTTGACCAAGGGCCCCGTATTTTGTAGGGGTATGGAACTGCAACAGGGGCACGCCGTGACCAGATTCATCCTCTCCTTCTTCGGAGCCATCTTCACGCTCATCACCATGGGCCTGATGATGGTGGCGCTCGGCGTGGGTGGCGTCTTCTGGATGTATGGCCGCGATCTGCCCAGCCATGAAAGCCTTGCGCAATACACGCCGCCCACGATCAGCCGGATCTATTCCGGCGAGGGGCGCATCATCGACGAATTTGCGCAGGAACGCCGGCTGTTCACACCCGCCAACCAGATCCCCGATCTGGTCAAGCAGGCTTTCATCTCGGCCGAAGACAAGAACTTCTACACCCACCAGGGCTATGACGTGCGCGGCATCGCCGCCGCCGCCTTTGACGCCGTCGCCTCGGGGGGGCGCGATGTGCGCGGGGCGTCCACCATCACGCAGCAGGTGATGAAGAATTTCCTGCTCTCCGGAGACCGCCGGGTCGAGCGCAAGATCAAGGAAATAATCCTTGCCTCGCGGATCGAGGAAACACTGAGCAAGGACAAGATCCTCGAGCTTTACATGAACGAGATCTTCCTGGGTCAGAACTCCTACGGCGTGACCGCAGCCGCGCAGACCTATTTCAACAAGTCTCTGGTGGAACTGGCGCCGCATGAGGCGGCAACGCTGGCCTCCATGCCCAAGGCCCCTTCCGAGTTTCATCCGGTCCGCCGCAAGGACCGTCTGCTCGCCCGTCGCAACTTCGTGCTCAAGGAGATGTACGAGAACGGCTACATCGACAAGCAGACCTACGATGTCGAAGTCGCGATGCCGCTCAAATCCGTGCAGAACGGCGATTACGAACCCTTCCGCGATGCGCTGCCGCCGCGCAATTACTTCACCGACGAAATCCGCCGCCAGCTGAGCGAGGATTTCGGCGAGGGCGAATTCTTCTCCGGTGGCTTCAGCGTGCGCGCCACGCTCGACCCGGACCTTCAGCTCGAGGCGGAAGACGCGCTGCAGCGTGCGCTTGAGAGCTATGACCGCTCACAGGGCGTGTGGCGTGGAACGGGACTCACGATCCCTGCAGACCAATTGGGCAGCACCGATGCATGGCGTGATGCGCTAGCCAATGTTGCCATCGCACGCGACATCCGGCTGGAGAACCCGTGGTATCCCGCCGTCGTGCTCGAGGTCGGGCAGAACGATGCGCGCATCGGGATCGAAGGCGTGCCGGACGACGAGGACGGGCACTGGATTCCGGCCAATGACGTGCAATGGGCGCGCAAGCGCAATTCGGACGGGTCTCTGGGCCGCAAGGGGCAGGTGGCCGGCGACCTGCTCGCTGTTGGCGATGTCGTGCATGTGCGCCGCATGACGTCGGACAGCGATGGCAGCTTCATCCGCTGGACATTGCGGCAGGTTCCGGAAGTGCAGGGTGCCTTCATGGCGATGGACGTGAACACCGGTCGCGTGATCGCGATGCAGGGCGGTTTCAGCTACCAGCACTCGGTGTTCAACCGTGCGACGCAGGCACAGCGCCAGCCCGGGTCCAGCTTCAAGCCGTTCGTTTTCGCGGCCGCGCTCGACAGTGGCTATTCGCCCGCCACCATCGTTGTGGACGCGCCCATCGAGATCAACACACCCCAAGGTGTGTGGCGGCCACAGAACGCCTCGAACAAGTTCTACGGCCCCACACCCCTGCGCACCGGGATCGAACAGTCGCGGAACCTCATGACCATCCGTCTGGCGCAGGAAGTCGGAATGGATGTCGTGGCCAGCTATGCCGAGAAATTCGGCGTCTATGACAATATGGGCCGGGTTCTCGCCAACGCCCTCGGTGCGGATGAGACCACGCTCTACAAGATGGTGGCGGCCTACGCGATGTTCGCCAACGGTGGCGAGCGGGTGGAGCCGACGCTTGTTGACCGGGTGCAGGACCGGTACGGCAATACCGTCTACCGGCACGACCAGCGCGTCTGCGAGGATTGTACGCTGGCGAGCCTGCAGCCGGGGCGCGGCCCGACGGTGCGCAGCGACCGTGAACGCGTGATGAACGCGGTGACCGCGTATCAGCTCACGTCCATGATGGAGGGGGTCGTCGAACGCGGAACCGCACGCAGCAGCGTCAACCTCCCGGTGCCCACGGCGGGCAAGACCGGCACAACCAACGATGCCAAGGACGTCTGGTTCGTGGGCTTCACCTCGAACATCGTAGCGGGCTGCTATATCGGGTATGATCAGCCGCGCAGCCTTGGGCGCGGAGCTTCGGGCGGCGGCATGTGCGGCCCTGTCTTCAACTCGTTCATGCTGAAAGCCGTCGAGAAATACGGCGGCAGCGCTTTCCGCCCGCCGGAGAATTGCCAGTTCATCAAGATCGACCGCAACACCGGCGCGCGCCTTTCGGACAGCGCAAGCGGCGCCAATGTCGTGGCCGAGTGTTTCCGTGAAGGCGAAGAGCCGATTTTCGGCATCCAGTTCGATGGTGGCTTTGCCATGGGGTCGAATTTCGAACTCTACACGACCAGCGATCAATCGACCAAGCAGGTCACCACCTCCAGCGGCGGCACTGCCATCGTCGGCCCGAAAGCGTCCTTCGGCACGCTCAGCTCGGGTGGTCTTTACTGATCTCTCCACGACCGCTGCACCGGTCGCGCTGCCTTGAAGGGGCGGCGTGGCTGGTCTATCACCAAGTCTGACCAAAGCCCGAGCATACAGGATCGCCAATGCGCGCTGAAATCCAGAACACCGTTGACCAGATTGAAAAATCCCTGAAGCTGCTGGCCCAGCGTCTGAACTGGGAAACCGCCCAGCACCGGCTGGAGGAATTCAACGCGCGTGTCGAGGATCCGAACCTGTGGGACGATCCGGCGGCGGCCCAGAAGCTGATGCGCGACCGGCAGATGCTCGTGGATGCGATCGAGACCTATACCTCGATCAAGCAGGACCTCAGCGATAATGTCGAGATGATCGAACTGGGCGAGATGGAGGATGACAAGGAAGTCATCGCCGATGCCGAAGCGGCTTTGAAAGCGCTGGCTGAAAAGGCTTCGAAGAAAGAGCTCGAAGCGCTGCTGGATGGCGAAGCAGACGGAAACGACACCTTCCTTGAAATCAACTCGGGGGCCGGCGGGACGGAAAGCTGTGACTGGGCCAACATGCTGGCGCGCATGTATGTCCGCTGGGCGGAACAGCATGGCTACGAGGTGGAGCTGCAATCCGAACAGCCGGGCGAAGAGGCGGGCATCAAATCCGCCGCCTACAAGATTTCCGGCCCCAATGCCTATGGTTGGCTGAAATCGGAATCCGGTGTGCACCGTCTGGTGCGGATTTCCCCCTTCGACAGCGCCGCCAAGCGCCACACGTCGTTCTGTTCGGTCTGGGTCTATCCGGTGGTGGACGACAATATCGAAATCGAGGTCAACCCGTCCGATATCCGGATCGACACCTATCGGTCTTCTGGTGCGGGCGGCCAGCACGTCAACACCACCGACTCGGCCGTGCGGATCACGCACATGCCCACCGGGATCGTCGTCACAAGCTCGGAAAAGTCCCAGCACCAGAACCGCGACATCGCCATGAAGGCACTGAAATCGCGGCTTTACCAGATGGAACTGGACCGCCGGAACGAGGCGATCAACGCCGCGCACGAGGCCAAGGGAGACGCCGGGTGGGGCAACCAGATCCGGTCTTACGTTCTGCAGCCCTATCAGATGGTCAAGGATCTGCGCACCGGGCATGAAACCTCGGACACCAAAGGTGTGCTGGACGGTGATCTCGACCCGTTCATGGCGGCCACACTGGCGATGAACGTGTCCGGCAAATCCCGCGCCGACGCGCGCGCCGACTGACGCAAATCCGCAGGTCAGGGGCGATGTTCCGTGGACGGAACATCGGCGATGCGTCGACGCATCGCACAGCCCAAATCTGACCTATTGCCAAAGCCTTGCCAAACCGCTTTCATGCAGGGGCGCGAACGTCATGCTGTGGAGGAAAGCATGTGGGACACACCTGAACACGGTGTACCGGCATTCGAACGCGTCTCCGTCGACACGCTGCGCACGGCGCTGCGACGCGGTTGGCAGGACCTGATCCGTGCACCCGGGTATGCGGTGTTTTTTGCGGGGGTCTATGTGCTGGCGGGCTGGGGCATTTCCTGGGTCACGCTCAGGACCGGCACCACCTACTGGCTCGTCCTCGCCGCGATCGGCTTTCCCTTGATCGGCCCCTTCGCGGCTGTCGGGTTTTACGAGGTCAGCCGTCGTCTCGAGCGGGGCGATCCGTTGGTGGCGAAGGACATCCTGAGCGTTGTTCTGCAGCAGTCCAATCGGCAATTGCCGTCGATCTGCGCAATCATCATCATGGTGTTCCTGTTCTGGTTCTTCCTCGCGCACATGATCTTTGCGCTCTTCCTCGGACTGAGCACGATGACCAATGTGTCCAGTTCTCTGGATGTCTACCTGTCACCCAACGGGGTGATGATGCTGATCGTGGGCAGCGTGGTGGGGGCGCTTTTCGCGATCCTGCTCTTCAACATCACGGTGATCGCGCTCCCGCTTCTTCTGGACCGCGAAGTGGATTTCGTGACCGCGATGGTCACGTCCTTTCAGTTCGTCATGATGCAACCCGGGGTGATGCTGGGGTGGGGCGCTTTCATCGCGATCGTGACCTTCCTTGCGCTGATCCCCGGCTTTCTTGGCCTGTTCATCGCCCTGCCGCTGCTGGGCCATGCGACCTGGCATCTTTACGATCAGGTGCGCAAACCGCCGATGGACGCAGAACTCGACTGAGCCAAAAAGCGTCTCAGCCCGTCGGCGGGGCAGGGGTGTCCCGCCCCAACGTGACCAATGCGTGTCGCAGGTGGTCTGCCCGTGCGTCCCCAGCTTCCAGCGCGAACACATACGCCTGTGTGAGAAAGAACCCGGCAGCCTGATCGTCTCCGGACGCATCGGCCGCGGCAGCATAGAGACCGATCAGGGCGCCCGTGTCGCCCCGGGCATGTGCGTCCAGCAGCGCCCGGTCCAGCGCCTTGGTCATGCCTTTGCACGATGCCGTGCGATCCGACCGGCGGCCCAGCGGTGAAAGCAATGTGTCGGACCATCCATCGCCGGTGAGAACCGTCCGCCATCAAAGCCCGGCGCACGCCGTCCACGCTGCATGCCTTCGACCACGAAGATGTCCTCTTCGAACACCACTTTCCATTGCTCTGCATTGCGTCGGCGCAGCTCGGGATCGGTCTCTGGCGTCGCATAGTAAAGATGCACGAATTCCTCGGTCTGGTCGGGGCCATTCGGGCGCAGGATGATCGCAAAAGCATGATCACGGTGCACACCCAGCAGAACGTTGGGGTAGAGGGCCAGGTACTCCGCGCCCTCCGTCCATTTGGCGTCAAGCGCGTCAAAGTCCGGAAAGACCCGACCCTGCGCATCGGTCAATTGACGATAGACCAGCGTTCCCTGGCCGGAACTCAGATCCTCCATCTCGATATTGTAGTGATCCTCCAGCCGGGAATAGCTGTTCAGACCCGGATGCACCCATGGCAGGTGATAGCTTTCGCAGTAATTCTCCACCGCCAGTTTCCAGTTGCCGTTCACCGTCAGGGTAAAGCGGCTGTCCGCGCCACCGTGATGTACCGGCTGTTCGAAGTTGGACCAGCGCGCGATGACATCCGCCATCGCCTCTTCAAAGGCGGGGGCCGTGCCGGACAGGTTGATCCAGACAACATCGCGCCAGACATGGCTGCGCACCTCGATCAGGCCCAGCGTCGTCCGGTCCATCTCGGCATGAGAATTGAAGCCCGGCCCACCCACATGTGGGGTCGCCACCAATTGGCCCTGGGTGCTGTAACACCACGAGTGATAGGGACAGCGGATCGCGCCTTCGATCTTGCGTGGTGCCTCGACAAGGATCATGCCGCGATGGCGGCAGATGTTCTGAAACACGCGCACCACATCGTCGCGCCCGCGGATGAGCAAGAGCGGAATGCCCAGAAAGGTGATCGGGACCGCATCGCCGATATCCGGCACGTCGGCTGCAACCGCCAGCCCGGCCCAGCCGGCGCCGAACAGCGCATCGCGCTCCTCGTCAAAGCTCTTGGGATCTGTGTAATGCGCATTGGGCAGGCCTCGGGCCTGCGCGGTCGGCTTCTGCACATCGGCCAAAAGGGGATCAACGATCGTCATGGCGCCCTCCGCAAATTGGGGTGCACCCATCCTCATGTCCGAATGTCTGCGGATCGCGTCAAAACACGACACAAACTGCCGCGGAACGACCGTCTTGGAGGTCAGTAGAACGGTTCGCCGACGCGCAATTGATTGCGCTCATAGGCCACAAGGTCCGAGGCTGCGCAGAATCCCGAGTTGCGCGCCGCACGCCGCGCCTTCATCCCGCTGTGACCCAGATATTCATAGACCAGCCGCGCAATGCGCGATCCCGTTCCGCTTTCTCGGACCGTGCGAACGGTATAGCCAACCCAGTAATTGTTCTGGAAGGACGGCACCTGCGCAAGGAAATTGAACGAGGTCGTCAGCGAATTGCGCCGGCTGACCAGCCCGGCAATGCCACCTTCCTGGGCCAGCAGAAGGCCGCGGAACTCGCGGCTTCTCGGATCGCCCGGAAGTCCCTGTTGCGCCATCGCTTCTTTTGCCTCGAAGCCGCGCAGAAAGGTTGCTCCTTCCCGGCGGTACACGTACACAAGTCCTTGTATGAATTGCGTATCGTCCAAGAAACTGCGGCGCACAAATCTGTAGAAACCGGCGGGAAAGATCGTTTCCCGCAATTGTTCGACACCACCAGACAGGAAATCCTCGATTTCCGGATGTTGCAGTAACGATTTCGAACCCGACCCGATGTCCGACAGGGGCTCCAGGATGATCCGAGCATCGACGTTGAAATATTGGCAGATGCGAAACAGCACATCCGGGCGCGGAAAGCTTTCCCCCGAGAGATACCGGTTGAACTGTGTGCGGTTGATCCCAAGGTCGCGGCACAGTGCCGAGATGGACTCGGTCGATCGACACAGTTCTCTCAGATTTGCCCCAAGAGTGTTGCGCAATTCGGAAGGGCTGGGGCGGGACACGTCTTATGCTCTCGTTCTGAAAGATCGGTTCGAGGGGAAATCACCATATTTCACTGGGTACGCATATCAGACAAGGATCAGTCGCCGAAAAAAACATGCACAAATCGGGCAAATGAGACGTGTATGACGCTGGTCCACGTCAATGTTGATGCGAGTTCGCGTCAGGGTCAATCGCAATTGACACAAATTTTTATCTGCCCGATTCAGAGTACGGGATGGGCTGACGCCAAAAAAATTAAGAAATTGGGCTTCTAAGATGGGGAACCTTACTATGAAACCGCAGAATATGTTCGGTGTTGTGCTGTGGTCTGATGCGGCCGCACAAAAGGCTGTCATCTGGTGCGAAGACCAAGGCGAACTTGCATTCTATACGCCGGGGGACGGGAATGTGCACGACGCGCCGGTGCTGGATGCCGGTGATCTCATCCGATTTGATGTGATCGTGCAGCAGAATGTGCGCAAGGCCAGCAACCCCGAAGTGCTGATGCCGTCGCACTCGCCGGATCTGCCCAAGAAGCTTCGGGCCGGGAGCGCGATTGCGGGCGATGCCAACCCGCCTGTCGAGACATCCAAGTCCGAAAAGGTCGTCTCACTGTTCCAGTATTTCGGGGTGGAGACGCGCACCAAGCTGGCGTGCTCGGGATAGGTCGATAATCACAACGGCACGTCGGGGAGGGCCGATCACGTCCCCGACGTGTTTTAGGTGATCAGGCGCCGCGCGACAGCGCGGCAACCCCTGTGCGGGCCACCTCGACGAGGCCGAGCGGCCGCATCAGGTCCACGAAGGCATCCACCTTTTCAGGTGTGCCCGTGATCTGGAACACAAAGCTTTCCAGCGTGCTGTCCACGACCTGCGCGCGGAAGATATCGGCAAGCCGCAGGGCCTCGACCCGCTTGTCGCCCGATCCGGCCACCTTGATCAGCGCCAGTTCCCGTTCGACCGATCCGCCTTCCACCGTCAGGTCGTGCACTTCATGCACGGGAACGATACGCCCCAGCTGCGCCTTAATCTGCTCGATCACCTGCGGTGTGCCGGTGGTCACGATGGTGATGCGGCTGGTATGCCCGGCATGATCCACCTCGGCGACCGTCAGGCTGTCGATGTTGTAGCCGCGACCGGAAAAGAGACCGATCACGCGGGCCAGAACGCCGGGTTCGTTTGCGACAAGCACGGCCAGGGTATGCGTTTCCTGAACATCCGAGAAGTTCGGGCGCAGGTTGTAGGCGGAATGCTTGGTCGAGCCTTTTTTGATGTTCAGCGGAGACATGATCTTCTTCTTTTTTCAAATAT
This sequence comes from Marivita sp., assembly GCF_022763305.1. Taxonomy (GTDB): domain Bacteria; phylum Pseudomonadota; class Alphaproteobacteria; order Rhodobacterales; family Rhodobacteraceae; genus Marivita. The sequence continues at coordinate 61,932 of NZ_JALEGT010000052.1, forward strand.
GCCGGGGGTGTCGGGGCTGGCCCCCACAAGAGGGCGGTGTAGAGGGCTGGCCTCGACGGGTCGCACCGGCCCGAAGGCCGGCGCGATGCCTTACACCATGACTGCACCCTTGGAGCCGATGGCATCCTTGGTGCTGGCTTCGCCAAGCAGCATCTTGTTGTGCGGCTCACCCGACGGGATCATCGGGAAACAGTTCTCGTGCTTCTCAACGAGGCAGTCAAAGATCACCGGCCCGTCATAGTTCAGCATCTCCATGATCGCATCATCGAGATCGGCCGGATCCTTGCACAGGATGCCCTTGCAGCCGAACGCTTCGGCAAGCTTCACGAAATCGGGCAGGGCCTCGGACCAGCTGTGCGAATAGCGCTCGCCATGCAGCAGCTCCTGCCACTGGCGCACCATGCCCAGACGCTCGTTGTTGAGGATGAACTGCTTGACCGGCAGACGGTACTGCACCGCGGTGCTCATCTCCTGCATGTTCATCAACCACGAGGCCTCGCCCGCCACGTTGATCACTAGCGCATCGGGATGCGCCACCTGCACGCCGATCGAGGCCGGGGTGCCGTAACCCATCGTGCCCAGACCGCCCGAGGTCATCCAGCGATTGGGGTCTTCGAACCCGAGGTATTGCGCGGCCCACATCTGGTGCTGGCCCACCTCGGTGGTGATGTAGCGGTCACGCCCCTTTGTCAGCTGCTCAAGCCGGTCCAGCGCATATTGCGGACGGATCGACTTTTCCGAGGGCTTGTACTTGAGGCAGTCCACCGCGCGCCATTGTTCGATCTGGTGCCACCACTTGGACAGGCCTTCCTTGTTGACCTTGCGCCCGCGCGCCTTCCAGACCTTGAGGATATCCTCGAGCACATGGCCCACATCGCCGATGATCGGCATGTCGACCCTGATCACCTTGTTGATCGAGCTGGGATCGATGTCGATATGTGCCTTGCGCGATTTCGGGCTGAACGCATCCAGCCGCCCGGTGATCCGGTCGTCGAACCGTGCGCCGACGTTGATCATCAGGTCACAGCCGTGCATCGCAAGATTGGCCTCGTAGAGCCCGTGCATGCCCAGCATGCCAAGCCAGTTCTTGCCCGAGGCCGGATAACAGCCCAGACCCATCAGGGTCGAGGTGATCGGAATACCCGTGGCGTCGACCAGTTCGCGCAGCAATTGGCTGGCGCCCGGGCCGGAATTGATCACGCCCCCACCGGTGTAGAAAACCGGGCGTTCCGCCACTTCGAGGGCTTCCACCAGCTGCGTGATAGTTTCCATGTCGCCCTTGAGCTGCGGCTGGTAATGGCTGACCTTCGCCTTGGCCTTCTCCGTATATGTGCCGCTTGCGAACTGCACATCCTTGGGGATGTCGATCAGGACCGGGCCGGGACGACCCGAGGTCGCCACGTGAAAGGCCTCGTGGATGGTGCCCGAAAGCTGATCCGTGTCCTTGACCAGCCAGTTATGCTTGGTGCAGGGGCGGGTGATGCCGACCGTGTCCGCTTCCTGGAACGCGTCCGAGCCGATCATGAAGGTCGGCACCTGTCCGGTCAGAACGACAATCGGAATGCTGTCCATCAGCGCGTCCGTCAAACCGGTGACCGCGTTGGTGGCACCGGGGCCGGATGTCACGAGAACAACCCCGGGCTTGCCCGTGGCGCGCGCATAGCCTTCGGCGGCGTGCACAGCACCCTGTTCGTGGCGCACGAGGTAATGCCGAATGCCGTTCTGTTGAAAAATCTCGTCGTAAATCGGTAGCACAGCGCCACCGGGATACCCGAATACTGTGTCCACACCCTGATCCTTCAGGGCCTGAACCACCATTTTCGCTCCGGTCATCTGACGTGTCATCGCTTTGCTCCGTATACAGACACTTCTGTTCGTTACGCGAAAAAAAACCCCCGATGTTCAGTCGGGGGCGCATGGGGGCTTGATCTGGTTCCGTTACCGGCCCATGCGCACTTTCTCTACCACAATGACTAGGACTCGTGCCATGTCGGCTCCTTTTCGCGTGGGCGGACATTATGGTGAGCCTCCGGGGGCGTCAACATCGAAATCGAAGAAAAAAGTACCAGGCGGGCAGAAAAATTTGTCATTTATTGCCCGAAGCGGCCATCGTCTTGAAATTTCCTGAAATCCCGCCCGCTCATGCTGTGCCTCCGTGCCGAGTCGCGATCCCGGAACACAGTCTTTGTGCATCTGCGCGCGCAGTTGTGAATTGCATGTCAACACGCAAGCCCCCTAAGCTGAACTGACCAGTTCACATTTTGGCCGGTTCGGCCGGACGGAGGCGCATATGCTTGGAAAACGGAATCGTCGCGCAAAGGGGTTTTCGACCTGCCACGCGGTTCTTCTCGCGGCGTTTATCGTTCTGTCGCAAGTGTTGGGACTTGGAAACCACGAGCGGGATTTCCAGGTGTCTGCGCAGGACGCCCTGCTGTCCGAGGTCCTGGTGCGCGCCAAAGGATGCGCCGCTTTTGAAGATGCCGAAGCCGACGGTCAGGGCTGCGCCTTGGTGTTCAAATATACGCCGAACGGAACGGCGGCGGTCGGTGTGCTTGTCTGGCAGCACGGCGTCGACCTGTAACGTTCGTGGTCAGCTTGACGCGTCGGATTGCTGCGTCAAGCCAGACGTCGTGCAGACACAAATTCGTAATGTAAGGCGCTCGTCAGGCGCTTCAAGTCTTGGTAGCGCTAGCGCGTGACATCCGAAAAAATCTAGGGAAATCCGCCGCTTCTGCCTAAAATTTATACGACTGTCAGCAGAGTTAAACATTTGCATTCAGATTTTTTTCTGATTACCGTCCGTCCCACTAAATGATCCGCGCAAACAGCGGACTGGCTGTATTGTGCATCCAAAACTCAGGGGAGGTAATACATGGATCGTCGTTCATTCCTTCGGACGTCTACTGTAGGGGCGGGAGCTGCGGCTGCCACCACACTTGCGGCACCGGCATACGCGCAGGGCAATCGCACACTGACCATGGTCACATCGGTTCCGGACGGCTTTGCCGTGTTCGACGATGCGGCTCAGCTCGCCATCGACTACATCACCGCGATGACCGATGGCCAAATCTCGTTCAACAAGATGCCCGCGGGTTCGCTCGTCGGGGCGTTCGAAGTGTTCGACGCCGTGTCCTCCGGTCAGGCGGACGTCTATCACTCGGCGGAATACTACTTCCTCAACCAGCACCCGGCATTCGCCTTCTTCACCTCCGTGCCCTTCGGCATGACGGCGCAGGAAATGGCGAACTGGTACTACCGTCGTGATGGCCAGCAGCTCCATGACGAGCTGTCGTCGCTCTTCAACATCAAGCCGATCATGTGCGGCATGACAGCGATGCAGCCCGGCGGCTGGTTCAACAAGGAAATCACTTCGGCAGAAGACCTGCAGGGTCTGCGTTTCCGCATGCCGGGCCAGGGTGGTCAGGTTCTGGGTCGCCTCGGTGCCTCCGTTCAGAACATCCCCGGCGGCGAAATCTACCAGGCGCTTGCGTCCGGTCAGATCGACGGTGCGGAATGGATCGGGCCGTATGCGGACGAGCGCATGGGCTTCCAGGAAGTCACCAAGACCTACTACGCAGCCGGCTTCCACGAGCCGGGTTCGGCACTTGCCCTCGGTTTCAACCTCGAGATCTGGGAAAGCTTCACCGACCAGCAGAAATCCATCATCAACGTCGCCGCTCAGGCTGCACACGCGCAGAACACCGCGCTGTCGCTGGCCGAAAACGGTGCGGCCCTTGCGCGTCTGCAGGCCGCAGGCGTTCAGGTGCGTCAGTTCCCGGAAGACGTCTGGGATGCCTATGGGCGCGCGTCCGCAGAAGTGCGCGAGGAAAACATGGGTGACGAAATCTACGCAAAAGTGGCCGAGAGCTACTTTGCGTCGATGAAGGAATCGGCCGACTGGTACGAAATCGCTGACGGCGAATACATGCGCCAGCGGAATCGCGTGAACGCAGGCTGATCGACGCCGCGTCTCAGCCCCGCCCCGACATTTGTCAGGGCGGGGCTTTTCGCCGCTTTACAGACATGCATGATGCTCCGCGACCGGGGCAACAGAGGGGCAGGGTATGGTCGATTTCATCCTTTGGGTGCTTCAGAATATAGTGATGGCCCCGTACAATCTGGTGATGGCGGTGTTCAATCCGGGCTCGTGGCTGAACTGGTCCGATCCGGCATCCGTGATGCGCTTCATCTACTACGGCGCATCCGTCGAATTGTTCTTCGTCGTCTTCACCACGTTCCTCGTACTCACGATACTGGGCGTTGCGTGGAAGCGCAGCATCCTCTGGGGGTGCGTGCGCGGACTCGAGACCATGGCGAACGGGATCGGCCGCTTCGCTGCGTGGGCGGGGCTCCTGATGGTGCTTCAGCAGGTCATGATCGTGTTCCTTCAGCGGATCTTCCGCGTCGCCTCGATCGAGATCGGGCCCTTCGGAACCGCTTTTGCCAAGGACCTCAGCTGGTGGGCGGAAGAGCTCAAGTTCTACAACGCGATCGTCGTGGCTCTTTGTGTGACATACACCTTCGTACAGGGCGGGCATGTGCGCGTGGACCTGTTCTATTCCAAGGTGAAATACGGCACCAAGCGCATCATCGACATGTTCGGCTGCATGTTCTTCATGCTGCCCGCGATCACCATCACCTATCTCTACGCATGGTTCTTTATGTGGCGGCACCTGATGACGCCCTCCGTGACGGCGACCAGCGAACTCGACCGCATGCTCATGCAGGCGCGCATCTTCCGCTGGAACGTGGAGACCATCGGCTTCAGCCCGAACGGCTTTGACGCCTACTTCCTCTTCAAGATCCTGATCGTTGCCTTCTGCGTCCTGACATTCGTGCACGCGATGGCGTTCTTCTGGCGCTCGCTGCTGGAATTCATCGAAGGCGAAGAGAGTGAAGGCAAATATCTCGACCGTGACGCCTTCGCGAGCGAAGCCGAAGAAATCGAACACGCGATCCATTCCGGGTCCACCTGAAACCATGAACACACCAAAAGAAATGATGCCGATCACGGCGCGCAGCGGGGGGGCCGCATAACATGCTTTTCGGACTGGACGGAGTCGAGGTCGGTATCCTCATCGTCTTCCTGACGCTCTTTGCCGGGATCATGACCGGCTTCCCTGTGGCCTTTGCCATTGCAGGCGCAGGGGTCATCTCATTCGCAATCATCGCAGCCCTCGATTCCGCCGGATTGCTGATCCATCAGGCCATTGACAAGGGATCGCCCGAATTCGCCGCTCTGGTGGCCGAAGGCATTGCCAGGGATGCCATATCCGTCTTCCGATACCCGGACTTACCGCGCATCGAAGAACCGGTGTTCCCCGGCGGATGGGAACAGGCAATGGAGCGCAACATCTCCTTCATCGTGAACCGGATCAACGAGCGCGTGATCGCGGGCCAGTCCATCGAGACGCTGCTGGCGGTTCTGATGTTCGTCATGATGGGCATCACACTGGAACGCTCGCGCATCGCCGAGGACCTGCTGACCTCGATGGCGCGCGTATTCGGTCCGCTTCCGGGCGGTCTGGCCGTGTCCATCGTGATCGTGGGCGCGTTCCTCGCTGCATCCACCGGGATCGTCGGTGCAACCGTTGTGACGATGGGCCTGCTTGCACTGCCCACCATGCTGCGGAACAACTATTCGCCTGAACTCGCGACCGGGGTCATCGCGGCCTCAGGAACGCTGGGCCAGATCATCCCGCCCTCCATCGTGATCGTTCTTCTCGGCACGCTGGTCGGGGATCTGTACGCAACGGGTCAGGAGACCCGCGCCGTTCTGGCCGGGTGTTCCGATGCCTTGACCTATCTGGGTGAACCCGCCGTTCTGTCTGTGGGGACCCTGTTCCAGGCGGCGTTGCTGCCGGGTCTTTTCCTCGCGTTGCTCTACGGTCTTTACGCCTTCGGGTTCGCGCTGTTCCGTCCGGCCAGCGCGCCTCCGGTCGAACTTGGCGGCCAAAGCGGTGAGGTTGTCACCCGCAACGAGGCCCTGACATGGTATCTTGCAGCACCGGTGGGATTGATCCTCGCGATCTCGATCGGCTTCGGCGCAGGGCTGATCGGCAACCAGACCATTTCGGTCTCGGACTACGCCGAACGCGCAGAGGGCCCGAGCCTTCGGACCAAAGTGACCGAACAGTGTCAGGCCGCAATGATCGACCTTCATGGTCAGGAAGCCTGGGATGAAGCGGTCGCGCAGCGCGAAGCGATGGCACAGGCCGGTGATACCGGTGAAGTGGTCGAACTGACCGAAGAAGAGCGTGCCGCTGCCCTGATCGAAGCCCGCGAGAACGCGGCGCCCATCGGGTCCGGAGTTGCCACGGTCTTCGGTCTTCTGGCCCTTGTCCTGATCCTCGCGCGCGGTGTTTCGCCGTCGTCGAACCCGCTGCCCTTGATCGTCGGCGGCATCGGTGTGGTGCTCGCCTTCCTGTGCGACGTGCTGTTCATCTCGCCGCTCACCGGATCCGGGGCCACCTTCATGATCCTCGCGATCCCGATGGTCCTGACAATGTACGGTGTCTGGATCAGCATGGGACGTCTGGCGCAAAACGAATTGCTGCGCGTCGTCTTCCCGCCGCTCGTTCTGATCGTGGCGGTGCTGGGCTCCATCCTTGGCGGGATCACCAACCCGACACCCGCTGCGGCACTGGGTGCGGCGGGCGCGATCATGCTCGCGGCCTATCGCAAGCTGAAAGAAGAAGACGGCGCCGCCAAGATCATCATCTGGGCGTCGCTCGCGCTGGTCATCATGATCCTGCTCGGGGTCAATTTCGACCTGCGCATCACCCGGGAAGGGATCCCGCTCGAAGACTGGGTGGCCTATGTTCTGGCACAGATCACCTATCACTTCGCTTTCTTCGGCCTGCTCTACAGCTGCTGGGTTCTCTTCCGGACCAACATCCTCGGCCCGGTGGTCCGCGAGACCGCAAAGGTCACGTCGATGGTCTTCACCATCCTCATCGGGTCGCAGCTGCTGAACCTCGTGCTGATTTCCTTCGGAGGTGAGCACTACATACAGCAGTTCCTGCGGTCCTTCGACAACGAAACAGTTGTTTTCCTCGTGGTGATGCTCATCCTGTTCGTCCTCGGCTTTGTGCTCGACTTCCTCGAGATCATCTACATCGTGGTGCCCATCGTCGGTCCGGTGATCTATGGCGGAACACTCGATCCGGCCTGGGTGACGATCATGATCGCCATCAACCTTCAGACTTCGTTCCTGACGCCACCCTTCGGGTTTGCGCTCTTCTACCTGCGCGGAGTTGCCCCGAAAGAGGTCACGACAGGTCACATCTACCGGGGTGTCATTCCTTTCGTGGGTATTCAGGTTCTGGGTCTGGCGCTGCTCTGGCTATTCCCGGGCATCGTGACGATCCTGCCGGACCTGATCCAGAACTGATCGACACCGGTTTGAAACACCAAAGGCCGCCCCTCGGGCGGCCTTTTTCGTCTGTGCCGCAGCCGGGCTCAATCCTCGTTCGGATCTGCGTCTGCCTCGGCCTTGGTCTCGTGTTCCGTGCCCGGCTCATGTTCGGGCGGTGAATAGGTCGTGTAGAGACGCATCGTCCCCGTGCCGGTGTTCTTGAAATTATGAAACTTGCCTGACGGCACGATGGCCACATCCCCGGCCGAGATCTCCATCTCCGTATCGCCGATCTTGGCCTTGCCCATTCCGTCCACGAAATAGAGCAATTGGTCATGGCCCTCATGGGTCTCGCCGCCGATCTCGCCACCTTCGGGAATGGCCATCAGCACCAGCTGCGTCTTGTCGCCGGTATAGACGACATCGCGAAACTTGTCGTTGCTGCGGGCCATCTTGGCGATGGGCATTACGAATGTGTCTTGTTCAGCCATGTCGGGTCGCTCCTGTGTCATTGCCACGTGGAAACGTTCCGCACCGTCATCCTGTTCCCGGATCGGGGCAGGGCGCCGATGACGGTGTCAGCTGCGCAGATCGGGAAGCGAGATGTTGGCGACCTGTTCCGCGATCGGATCGGTCGACATCGGATGCGTGTCGGCCGAATAGCTGTCCGGCTTGCGGAACGGCTCCCAACCACCATGGCGGTACAGCTCCAGGCCCGAAAAGGCGGATTTGTAGCCCATCTTGGCACTGCCGGGCACCCAGTAGCCCAGATAGACATAAGGCAGACCTGCCTCACGCGCGATCTCGACATGATCGAGGATCATGTAGGTCCCAAGGCTTTGCGCCGGCACCTTGGGAGAATAGAACGAATAGACCATGCTCAGGCCGTCATCGAGAACGTCGGTCAGACACACGGCCTGCAGCTTGCGGGTCTCTTCATCCGAATATTCGATCACGCGCGACCGGATCGGCGTTTCCTCGACCATGGCGGCAAAGTCGAACACATCCATATCCGCCATGCCGCCATCAGCGTGGCGGGCGTCCAGATAGGTGCGGAAAAGCTCGTACTGGTCCTCGGTCGCCCAGGCGCTGGTGGCATGCCGCCGCAGATGCGCGTTACGCTTGATCGTGCGCTTCTGGCTGCGTGACGGGCGGAACGCATCGACCGAGATGCGCGCCGACAGGCACGCCGAACAATCCGAACAGGACGGCCGGTACAGCACGTTCTGCGACCGACGAAAGCCCTGCTTGGACAGGCTGTTGTTCAGCTTGTCCGCCGCTTCGCCCTGCAACGCCGTGAACAGCTTGCGCTCCATCCGGCCCGGCAGGTACGGGCAGGGCTGGGGCGCAGTCACGTAGAATTGCGGCGCAAGTGGCAGCGAGTGGCGCATCGAGGACTCGTTTCAAAGGTTGTGGAAACCGTAGCTCAAGGTTCCCCATCCGCCAACCCCCCAGAATCGGTGGGTCAGCGTTCGAGGATCAGGCGGCCATTGTTGATCTCAAGTCGGGCAAACCGATTGAGGTAGTCCATCCCCAGAAGCGACTTCGACATCTCGCCTTCGTTCACGAAGGCGCGGACATCGCGGTCATGGAAGGGACCAAGCGCCACATCGTCCAGCCGGACAGGGGCCGTGCGCACAAGCCCGTTTGCCGTCATTGCTTCGGAGTAGAAGATCACGTCGTCCTCCTTCAACCCGACACGCGCCGCATCCACTCGGGTCAGGACCATGCTTGTGGCCCCGGTATCGACAACAAACCGGACCGGCGTGTCATTGATATCGAGCATCAGATAGTAATGCCCGTCCGGCCCGCGCGGCACTTCTATCCGGCCCGCCTCGGACATGACAAGCTGTTGCGGCTGCACGGTCTGGCGAATGTCCCCCCAAAGGCCGACGGCCGCGATCACTCCGACAAAGATCAGCCCCCAGACAGCCCCTTGCTGCAGCGTCTTGTTCAGGCTCTGCCGGTTCTGCACGACAAACCAGAACGCCACCACCGCACCCAGCAGCAGCAGATACGCAAGGTTGCCATACTCGATTGCGGACATCGTCGCTCCCCCGTTTCGCTCTATGGAATGTAGGGCGCGCAACGCCCCTTGTGTAGACCCGGGCGTCAGCTGCCCATCGCCAGCCCGAAGCCCCGGATGCCATCCAGCACGAATTGCACCGACAGCGCCGCCAGCAACATGCCCAACAGCCGCGTCACCACGACGATCCCCGTCTTGCCCAACGCCCGCTCGATCAGCGGCGCACTCAGGAACAGCAGGAAGACGATGATGAGCACGGCGACCATCACTCCCAGCACCGACGCCATGCCCACCGCGTCATCGGTCTGCCCGACCAGAAGAATGATCGACGCAATCGCGCCGGGCCCGGCAATCAGCGGGATGGCGATGGGAAAGACGGACGGATCGGGCAGATCGTCCGCATCCGCCTTGTCCTCGCGGCGCTTGGTGCGGCGTTCGAACAGCATGTCGAGCGCGGTCAGAAACAGCAGGATGCCGCCGGCAATCCGGAAGGCGGGCATCGAGATGCCGATGAATCCCAGCACCTGTTCGCCCAGAAAGGCAAAAAGAAACAGCAACCCCGCTGCGATCACCGTGGCCCGTATGGCAATCGCCCGCCGCTGCGCCGCCGTCATCCCGGCGGTCAGCGCGATGAAGATCGGCGTCAGCCCGATCGGGTCGATCACCACAAATAGCGTGACAAAGGCAGGGATGAGAAAAGCCGGATCCATACCCGACCGCTACAGCCGCCGCGCGCGCGTGGCAACCCTCAGGCGTTCTCTGCAGCGTCCAGCTTTTCCTGCGCCGCTTCCCACAGCGCCTCGGCCCGGCGCAGACCGTCCATGATTTCGGCGTATTTCTTGTTCCAGGTCTCAAGCTCGCCCTTGCGATTGGACTCGTAAAGCGCCGGATCGGCCAGTTTCTTGGCCAGCGTTTCCCGCATCTCCTCGATCTTCTCGACCCGCGCCTCGCATTTGCGCACCTCTGCCCGCAGCGCCAGCATCGTGTCGCGGTCGGGCCGGGCCGGGCGGGCGGGTTTGGGCTTTTCCGCCTTCACCGGCTTGTCCGACGCCAGCAGCATGGCGCGGTAATCGTCCAGATCGTCCTCGTAAGGCGTGACGTTGCCGTCCTTCACCAGCCACAGCCGATCCGCCACCATCGACAGCAGGTGCATGTCGTGGCTCACCAGAATGACCGCGCCCGAATAGGCCGTCAACGCATCCACCAGCGCCTCGCGGCTTTCGATGTCGAGGTGGTTGGTCGGCTCGTCGAGGATGAGCAGATGCGGCGCATCCAGCGTGGCCAGCAGCAGCGACAACCGCGCTTTCTGTCCTCCAGACAGCTTGCCCACAACGGTGTCCGCCTGCGCCGCCATCAGGCCAAAGCCCGCCAGCCGCGCCCTGTGCCGCGTCGGCATCTCATCGGGCCGCGCCCGTCGCAGGTGATCGAGCGGCGTTTCGTCTACATGCAGCTCATCGACCTGATGCTGGGCAAAGAACCCGATCCGCAGCTTCGAGGACCGCGTGATCCGCCCCGCCATCAACGGCAGACGATCAGACAGCAGCTTGGCCAGCGTCGACTTGCCCTGACCGTTCTTGCCCAGAAGCGCGATCCGGTCGTCCTGGTCGATCCGCAGGTCGAGCTTGCGCAGAACCTCCGTCTCGCCATAGCCGGTGACCCCGTTCTCGACCCGGATGATCGGCGGCGACAGCTCGTCGGGCTGCGGAAAGGTGAAGACCCGCTTGGCGATCTCTTCGGGGGCTGCCACCATGTCCATCCGCTCGATCATCTTGAGCCGCGACTGCGCCTGCTTGGCCTTGCTGGCCTTGGCGCGGAAGCGGTCGACAAAGCTCTGCAGATGCGCGACCCGCGCCTGCTGCTTCTTGGCCACCGCCGCCGCCTGCGCCCGCCGTTCCGCCCGCTGCCGGGCGAACTGGTCATAGGGGCCCTGATAAAAGGTCAGACGCCGATCCTCGAGATGCAGGATCGCCCCCACTGCCCGGTTGAGCAGCCCCCGGTCGTGGCTGATCACGATCACCGTATAAGGGTATTTCGCCAGATAGCTCTCCAGCCAAAGCGCGCCTTCGAGGTCGAGATAGTTGGTCGGCTCATCAAGCAGCAGAAGGTCCGGCTGCGCAAACAGAACCCCCGCCAGGGCCACACGCATCCGCCAGCCGCCGGAAAAGGCGCTGCACGGCATGCGCTGCTCGTCATCGTCAAATCCAAGGCCCTTGAGGATCGAGGCCGCCCGCGCCTCGGCGGACCAGGCGTCGATGTCGGCCAGCCGCGTCTGCACCTCGGCAATGCGCGCCGCATCTGTGGCGGTCTCGGCCTCGGCCATCAACGCCGCCCGCTCCGTATCGGCGGCCAGCACCGTGTCGATCAGCGACACCGACGATCCCGGTACCTCCTGGCTCACCCCGCCGATGCGCGCCCCGCGAGGCACGGAAATCGCACCACCCTCCAGCGCCAGCTCACCCCGGATCAGGCGGAACAGCGTGGTCTTGCCCGCACCGTTGGGCCCGACCAGCCCGACCTTGTGCCCGTCTGGAATGACGGCGCTCGCGCCCTCGAACAGGGGACGCCCGTCAACTGCGTAGGTGATGTCTTCGATCTTCAACATGGCACGCCCATATCAACGCCCGCGAAGACAGACCAGCGCCCATATCTTCTCTGGTTCAAAAATACTTCGGGAGTTTGAGGGCAGCGCCCTCAAATCCCTGCGCAGCAGGGATGAAGGCCCTTCCAAGGGCTTTCCAACGCCAAACCCCCATGCTAACGGGCGCACCAATCGCAAACCAAAACCACGGAGTGATCAACATGGCCCTCGAACGCACCTTCTCGATCATCAAACCCGACGCCACCCGCCGCAACCTGACCGGCAAGATCAACGCCAAGTTCGAAGAAGCAGGCCTGCGCATCGTCGCGCAGAAGCGCATTCACCTGACCAAGGCGCAGGCGGGCAAGTTCTACGCCGTACACGCAGCGCGTCCGTTCTACGATGAACTCTGCGAATTCATGGCGTCCGAACCCGTCGTCGTGCAGGTTCTCGAAGGCGAAAACGCCATCGCGAAAAACCGTGAAGTCATGGGCGCCACCAACCCGGCAGACGCCGCCCCCGGCACCATCCGCGCCGAATTCGCCGAATCCGTCGGTGAAAACTCGGTCCACGGCTCCGACGCTCCGGAAACCGCGGCGGAAGAAATCGCGTTCTTCTTTTCCGGTCTCGAACTGGTCGGCTAAGCCGCCGTTTCAGACTGAACGACAGGTCAGCCGGGCATTTGCCCGGCTTACTTTTTGGCAACGACGCCAATCTCGTCCAGAAACCGTTCGATGCCCGAGGGCACCGCATCCGCGCGCCCAGCGACCTCGGCCTTGATCGCATCGAACCGCACCCGCAGGGCTGACTTCTCGTCGCCCTTGCAATCGTTCCACGGTCGACCCTGAAGCCCCATCACCAGCACGTAATACCCGATGAAGTGCGGCCGCATGCCGGAAACCAGCAACCGCCGGTAGGCCTCATCTGCGCCGATCTCGCGCAGCTGCTCTGCCGATGTGATCCCGGCCTGTGCGCAGGCGGCCTCCATCGCCGGTCCCAGATTGCGGATCGACGAGACCGGCTCTACCATCACGCGGCCTTGGCCAACCCGGCGGCAAAATCGCACAAGCTGCGCAGCGCCGCCTCGAACCGGCTGTCTTCCAAGGTCATCGCGACGCGCACATGCCCGGCAGCCGACTGGCCAAAGCTCTCTCCCGGCATGACCGCGATGTGATGCGCATCAAGCAGCGCAAAGGCGAAATCCTCACCACTCAGTCCCGTCGCGCGCACATCCAGCATGACATACATCGCACCCTGCGCCGGGATCATGCGCACCGCCTGCTGCGCCGCAAGAACCCGTTCGGCAATGGCGCGACGCCGCCGGAAGGGCTCGGCCACCTGCGCCTCCAACCCAGCCCCGGCCCGCAAGCCGAACAGCGCCGCGTCCTGGATGTATCCGGGCACGCCATAGGTCGTGTTGGTGGCAAGGTCGATCAGGCAGGCGATGGCCTCTTCCGGCCCGACGATCCATCCGATCCGGCTGCCGGTCATGGCGTGGCTCTTCGACATCGACCCGATCACCAGCGTGCGAGCGTCCATGCCAGGCAGGGCGCGGGGGCTCAGATGCTTGCCCTCCCAGACCTGGCTGTCATAAACCTCGTCCGAAATCAGCCACATGTCCCGCTCGGTCAGAACATCGGCAATGTCCTGCAGCGTGGCACGCGGGTAGACCGCGCCCGTGGGGTTGTTAGGTGTGTTGATCAGCAACGAGGCCGCACCATCGCAGGCGGCCTCCAGGGCCGCCCGATCAGGCAGGAAACCGCGCGAAGAGCGCGTGGGAACCGCGCGCGGCTGAGCGCCCACCGCCCGCAGCACGCCGGGATAGGTCGCGTAATAGGGGTCGATGTAAAGTGCCACATCGCCCGGCGCGCAGGCCGCCATATGCGCCGCGAACAGCCCGGCCTGGCCGCCTGGCGTGATCAGCACGTTCTCGCGACCTGTCCGCACACCGGTGCGCGCCTCGATCCGCGCCGCCACTTCGTCACGCAGCGCACCGATGCCCGGCACGATGGCATAGCCCGTATGTCCTGCCATGGCGCTGTCATGCATCGCCCGCAGGATCGACGGATCGGTGCGAATGTCGTGCTCGCCGATGGTCAACTCGGTAACGGGGACACCGGATTCGATCATCGCGCGGGCGCGATAGAACAGGTCCCATCCATCCGAGCCGTCGCCGTTGAGGGTTGTGATGCGCTGTGACAGTGCGGGCATGGGGCCTCCGAAGATCGTCTGCCTCCTTCTGCCCAGCGCGCGCCCAAAGGTCCAGAGCCCGATGCCTTGCACTTGGCCGGCATGGGGTCCACCCTGAGGCCAGCAAAAGGACCAGACCCATGCCGCATGATCACCACCATCACCACCACATCGACCCGAACGCCGGCGACGGCAGGCTTGTCTGGGCGGTGGCGGTCAATCTGGGGTTGACCGTGGCGCAGATCGTGGGCGGCATCCTGTCGGGATCGCTCGCGCTCATCGCCGATGCGCTGCACAACCTGTCGGACGCAGTCGCGCTGGTGATCGCCTTTGTCGCGCGCCGGATCGCCCGCAAGGGGGCCACCGCCACCATGACCTTCGGCTATGGCCGGGCCGAGGTGGTCGCGGCGCTGATCAATTACACCACGCTGATCCTGCTGGGCCTCTACCTGTGCTACGAGGCGGTGCTGCGCCTGATCGACCCGCAGGGGGTCGACGGCTGGCTTGTGGTCATCATCGCGGGCATCGCGCTCGTGGTCGATCTTGTGACAGCCGCGCTGACATGGGCGATGGCCCGGGACAGCGTCAACATCCGCGCGGCGTTCCTGCACAATGTGGCGGACGCGCTGGGATCGGTTGCGGTCATCGTCGCGGGCACCCTGATCATCCTGTATGACTGGCGCCTCATCGATCCGCTCGTGACCTTCGGCATCGCCGGCTACATCCTCTGGATGTCCGTCTCGGAAATCGGCGGCGTGATCCGCATCCTGATGCTGGGCAGCCCGGCGGATCTCGAAACCGACCGGGTGCTGGACGAGCTGCGCGCCATCGACGGGGTACAGGACATCCACCATGCCCATCTCTGGCAGATGCAGGAGCACGAAGCCGCCATCGAGGCGCATGTCGTGGTCTCCGAGGGCCGCTGGAACGAGGCCGACGCCATCAAGGCGCGGCTCAAGACGGCTCTGAAACAGGCCGGGATCGGACATGCGACGCTCGAGCTGGAATGCGCCCGCCACGCCTGCACCGATGTGCCTCGAATCGGACATGCTTGACGCAGGCCGGCGCGTCGGCGTAGACAGCGATCATGACCCGTATCGCAACTCTCATTTGCTGCATTATCCGCTAATCCATCTGGCGGGCCGGTCTTCTATTCCCAACACGAGTTGAAGTTGCTACTCCCGCCGCGACCCCGGCCCGCGAGGAGCATCCATGACCATCTGGCTGACCAATACCGCCACCCGCAAGAAAGAGGAATTCACGCCTCTCGACCCAAAGAACGTGCGGATGTATGTCTGCGGGCCCACCGTTTATGACCGCGCGCATCTGGGCAACGCGCGCCCGGTGATCGTGTTCGACGTGCTCTACAGGCTGCTGCGCCACACCTTTGGCGCGGATCACGTGACCTATGTGCGGAATTTCACCGACGTGGATGACCGGATCAACGAAACGGCGCAGAAGCGCCGTGAGGCCGGGGCCGAGGGAACGCTAGAGGCGCTGATCCGTGAACGCTCGGACGAGACGATCAGTTGGTATCACGCCGACATGGATGCGCTTGGCGCATTGCGCCCGGATCATGAACCCCGCGCGACGCAATATATCGACCAGATGATTGCGTTCATAGAAGACCTGATCGGTAAGGGACACGCCTATGCCGCCGAAGGTCATGCACTCTTTGCGGTCGATAGCTGGCCCGAAGGCTATGGCAAACTCTCGGGCCGGTCGGTGGACGACATGATCGCCGGAGCGCGGGTCGAGGTGGCGCCCTACAAGCGCAACCCGATGGATTTCGTGCTCTGGAAACCATCCACCGATGATCTGCCCGGCTGGAACAGCCCATGGGGCCGGGGCCGCCCCGGCTGGCACATCGAATGCTCTGCCATGGCGAACGAGTTGCTGGGCGACACGTTCGACATTCATGGAGGGGGCAATGACCTGATGTTTCCGCACCACGAGAACGAGATCGCGCAGAGCAAATGCGCAGGCCACGGCTTTGCGCGCTACTGGCTTCACAACGAGATGCTGCAGGTCGAGGGCAAGAAGATGTCCAAGTCACTGGGCAATTTTTTCACCGTGCGGGATTTGCTGGATCAAGGCGTGCCGGGCGAGGTGATCCGGTTCGTGTTCCTCTCGACGCATTACCGCAAGCCGATGGATTGGACGGAGAAGAAGCGGGAAGAGGCAGAGGCAACGTTACGCAAGTGGCGGGCGCTGACGGACGGCGTTGAACCGGGTGAGGTGCCGTTGGAGGTTGTTAAGGCGCTGTCTGATGATCTCAACACCGCCGGTGCGGTTTCGGTGTTGCACAAGCTCGCCGGGGAAGGCGATGCGGCCGGCCTGTTGGCTGGTGCGCAAATGGTCGGGCTTCTGACCGATGACCTTGGCGGCTGGGACACTGTAAGTGTCGAGCTTTCCACTTACGCGGATCGTCTTGCTGCTCTGCGCGAAACCGCGATGCAGACCAAAGACTTCTCCGCTGTTGATGCGATGAAAACCGCACTGACCGAGGCCGGTGTCGAAGTGCGTATGTCCAAGGCCGGTGTCGAGTTGGTCCCGGGAACGGGCTTCGACGCAGCGAAACTGGAGGGTGTGTAATGACGCTCCGCTCGAACCACTGTGCCCGGCGGCACGCCGGGCCGCGCCCGACCCTCCCCCCGGGAGGGCGCATTGGCTATCCGCCCGAACCGAACCAACGGTATTCGCGTGACGATGCCTCGCATCGCTCGAACGACAGATGCGCCCACCCAGGGTCGGGCGCGTCCCTAACTGCGGGGAAAACCCCATGACCAAAACCCGCCTGACCCTCTACGACACAACCCTTCGCGACGGGCAGCAGACGCAGGGCGTGCAGTTCTCGACCCCCGAGAAACACCGCATCGTCGAGGCGCTCGACGCGCTTGGCATCGACTATATCGAAGGCGGCTGGCCGGGGGCGAACCCCACGGATTCCGCGTTCTTCGAAGAGGTCGGCCACACCAAAGCCACCGTCACCGCTTTTGGGATGACCAAACGCGCGGGCCGCTCGGCCGAGAATGACGATGTTCTGGCGGCGGTCATGAACGCGGGCACCAAGTCGGTGTGCCTAGTCGGCAAGACCCACGATTTCCACGTCACCGCAGCCCTTGGCATCACGCTTGAGGAAAATGTCGAAAACATCCGCGCCTCGGTCGCCCATATCGTGTCTCAGAAACGCGAGGCGCTGTTCGACGCGGAACATTTCTTCGACGGCTACAAGGCCAATCCCGACTACGCGCTGACCTGCCTGCACGCCGCATACGAGGCGGGCGCGCGCTGGATCGTGCTCTGCGACACCAATGGCGGTGCGCTGCCCAGTGAGGTGGGCCGGATCACCGAAGCGGTCATTGCCTCGGGCATTCCCGGAACCCATGTGGGCATCCACACCCATAACGACACCGAAATGGCCGTGGCCACCACGCTTGCCGCCGTCGATGCAGGCGCGCGGCAGATCCAGGGCACGCTGAACGGGCTGGGCGAACGCTGCGGCAACGCGAACCTGACCGCTCTGATCCCGACGCTGCTGCTCAAGGAACCCTATGCCAGCAGCTACGAGACCGGCGTCACGCTGGAGGCGCTCGAAGGCATGACGCGGATCAGCCGGATGCTGGACGAGATCCTCAACCGTGTGCCGCTCAAGCAATCGGCCTATGTCGGCTCCTCCGCCTTTGCGCACAAGGCCGGGCTGCACGCCAGCGCGATTCTCAAGAATCCGACGACCTACGAGCATATCGACCCCGCACAGGTGGGCAACCGCCGGGTGATTCCGATGTCCAATCAGGCGGGCCAGTCGAACCTGCGCCGCCGTCTGGCGGAAGCCGGGATCGAAGTGCCGGACAAGGACCCGGCGCTGGCCCGCATCCTCGATCGGATCAAGATGCGCGAATCCGAGGGCTACTCTTACGACACCGCGCAGGCGAGTTTCGAACTGCTGGCACGCGACGAATTGGGAATGCTGCCCGAGTTCTTCGAGGTCAAACGCTACCGCGTCACCGTTGAACGGCGGAAGAACAAGTACAACAAGATGATTTCGCATTCCGAGGCGGTGGTCGTGGTCAAGGTGGGCGACGAGAAGAAGCTGTCGGTCAGCGAGTCGATGGACGAGCTGGGCAATGACCGCGGCCCGGTGAACGCGCTGTCCAAGGCGCTCGCCAAGGACCTTGGACCCTATCAGTCGATGATCGACGACATGCGCCTTGTCGATTTCAAGGTGCGCATCACCCAGGGCGGGACCGAGGCCGTGACCCGCGTCATCATCGACAGCGAAGACGGGCAGGGGCGGCGCTGGTCCACTGTTGGCGTCAGCGCCAACATCATCGACGCATCTTTCGAAGCGCTCTTGGATGCCGTGCGCTGGAAACTGGTCCGGGACGCCGCCCCGGCATGAGCTTTGACGCCGATCTGATCGCCTGCGCGCAACTGGTTGAAAAAGGCGATCCTGACCGCTTTGCCGCCACGATGGCGGCACCCGTTGCGGCGCGTAAGGTGTTGTTTCCAATATACGCGTTCAATGTCGAGGTCTCCCGCGCGCCTTGGGTGACGAAAGAGGCGATCATCGCGGAGATGCGCCTGCAATGGTGGACCGATGCGCTGGAGGAAATCGCCAGCGGTGGGCTGGTGCGGCGGCATGAGGTGGTGACGTCGCTGGCACATGTGCTGGATGCCCCCGCCTCGCGAGAGTTGCAGAAGGCGGTTCAGGCGCGGCTCTGGGACGTTTATCGCGATCCGTTTGAAGATCAGGCGGCATTTTCAAAATATATCGAAGACACCGCAGCCTCCCTCCTGCGCGCGGCCTCGCAAAGCCTGAGTGGCACCATGCCCGACATGCTGACCGACCTCGGCTATGCCAGCGGTCTTGCGCAATTCCTGCGCGCGGTACCGGAACTGGAACGGCAGGGGCGCAGGCCCTTGGTGGATGGACGGCCCGACGCGGTTCGGGACCTTGCCCGCCAAGGATTTGACCGTTTGGTAAAATCCCGCCAGGGCCGCGCCGATCTGCCGAAAGCGGCACAGCCGGTCACGCTGTCCACTTGGCAGGCTGGGCCGATCCTGAAACAGGCCGCAGCCGATCCGCGCCGGGTTGCGGACGGTACGCTTGGCATGGCCGAAGCGTCCAAGAAGCTGCGCCTAATGTGGTGCGCGGCCACGGGACGCTGGTAACTCAGAACGCCAGCACCACGCTGCAGCCCAACCCGGTTGCCACGATGTCCGCCGGATCGGCCACATCGTCGATCAGTTCCTTGATCACCCCGACACCGATGGCCGCAAGACAGCCCGCTGTGGGATTGCCGGTTTCCTGCGTCACGATATGCGACACCGCCGCCCCGGCGGCGAAATGCGCGGCCTTGTCATAGTGCTGGCAGGCGGCAAGCAAGGGCAGGGCGAGGATCAGGTATCGAAGCATGGCAGGCACCGTTCTGGTGGAAACTGCCGGGCACTCTGTGCCCAAAGCCTGAAGATTGCCTTAAGGCCCTCGGCCAACTCAGGCGACGCGGTCCTTCGGCTGGAACATCAGCCAGATCAAGGACCCACCGGCCAGCATCAGGAACGGAGCCATGGCCATGTTCACCGCACTCCAGCCTTCGACCGGCGTGCCACCGGAACAGTTCAACAATCCGCCCGAAGCCAGTGATGCCATCGTGACACCGCCGAACACCAGCACGTCGTTCATGCCCTGTACCCGGCCCCTCTCGTGCGGGGCGTGGGCTGCGGTCAGCATCGCGGTTGCACCGATGAAGCCGAAGTTCCAGCCAAAGCCCAGCAGGATCAACGCGATGTAGAAATTCTCGATCGCCACGCCGTGCAATGCCACGGCGCCGGCTCCGGCCAGGATCAGCAGACCGGTCGCCACGATCTTTTCCACACCGAAGCGGACGATCAGGTGTCCGGTGAAGAAGGATGGAATGAACATCGCAAGAACATGCGCGGACACGATGTCGGCGGCGTTGTTAGCGGTATAGCCGCATCCGACCACGGCCAGAGGGGTCGAGGTCATGACAAGGTTCATCAGCGCATAGGTGACCATGCCGCAGATGATCGCCACCGCGATGCGCGGGGTCTTGAGCAACTCCATCCGGCTCCGTCCCTTCGGGTCATCCGCATGGGGTGCCTTGGGTTTCGGAATGTCGAGGAACAGAAACAGGGTCGATCCGATCAGGTTCAGAACGATAACCGCGAAATAGGTGCCGAGGAACGGGACCACATACCAATCGGCTGTTGCCTTCACCAGCTGAGGCCCAATGATCGCGGCCGCCAGACCGCCTGCCATGACATAGGAAATGGCCTTGGGGCGGAACTCATCTGTGGCGGTGTCAGCGGCAGCAAAGCGGTAAAAGCCCTGTGCGGACATGTAGATACCGGTCAGGAAGCTGCCCAACAGAAACACAGGGAAAGACGCGATATAAAGCCCGTAAGCCCCGATGGCCCCGCCCAGCGCACCGCCGGTCGCGCCCACGGCAAAGCCGGCGCGGCGGCCGTATTTCTGCATGAAGGCGGAAATCGGCGTGGCTGTCGTCATCGACCCCAGAACGATCAGCGAAATCGGCAAGGTGGCGAAACAGATGTTCGACGCCAGCGACTGCCCGGCCAGACCACCCACTGTAAAGAGCATCGGCATTTGCGCACCAAGGATCGCCTGTGCCAGAACAAGGACAAAGACGTTGCGCTTCGCGCGGCGGTTTTCTGTGGTGGCGTCGGGGGAGGCGTGGTCAACTGTGCTCATGTCAGCAGCCGTATGTCCAAATTCAATTTCCTGCAAGTGTGCGCATCACGCCGTGGCGCTTTGCCTCGCGGGACAGTAGACGGGCAGGATGAAGGATTTTGACGGTTCCAATTCCGCTGGCCGGGGGCAGGTGGTGATCCTTGGCGGATCGGCCGAGGCGCGACGCCTTGCCGAACGTCTTGGCGCACAGGCGCGGCTCTGGTTGCCGGATCGGGACCGGATCACCGGGCAGGGGGCCTCGGGTCAGGATCATCTTGGCGCTTTGGCACGGAACGCCTCGGTCGTGGTGAGCGCGCCGCACCCCTGCGATGTCGACACTTTGCGTCTTGCGGTGCGGCTGGCCGGACAGATGGATCTGCCGCTCTTGCGTCTTGCACGACCGGCGTGGCGTCCGACAGCGCGCGACAGGTGGATTCCCTTCAAGACTGCCCGCGATGCCGCGAAACATCTGCCGAAAGGCGCGCGCGTTCTGGTCACCCTGGGCCGACCGGCGCTGCCCGAGTTGCGGGCGCTGACGCAAGCATATCTCTATGCCCGGCAACTGACCGACCACCATGATCCGTTCCCGTTGCGGAACGGGCGCTATCTGCACGGCATGCCGCCCTTCACAATCGACGGGGAAATCGCGCTGATGCGCAGGTTCCGGATCGACGCGGTGCTGACCCGCAATGCAGGAGGGCCGGGGGGCTGGCCCAAGATCGCGGCGGCGCGGGCGCTGAGGCTACCGGTCTACATGATCGCGCGGCCCCGGATCGCGATGGGTCCCGAGGTCACAAGCGTCGAGGCTGCGATGCACTGGTTGGAGACGAAGCTGTGGTTGGACGCCTGATCGAAACCGACGCCTGCGTGGCCGAAGGTGCTGCTTGGCTGGCCAAGGCCGAGCCGCGCTTTGCCGAGGCGCTGGAACAGACCGGACCTTTGCCGCTGCGGCGCAGGCCGGACGGGTTCGCGCAGCTTCTCAGCGCAATCGTCAGCCAGCAGGTCAGCGTCGCCTCGGCCCGCGCGATCTGGGCCAAGCTGGAAGATGCGGGTGCGGTGACGCCCGAGGCGGTGCTGCGCCATGATCGGGACGGGTTGCGGGATTTGGGCCTCAGTCGGCAGAAAGCGCGCTATGCCTGTGCGCTGGCCGAGGCGGGCATCGACTATGACGCGCTGCGTCATGCGCCGACGGAAGAGGTCATCACGACCCTGATCAATGTCACGGGGATCGGCGTCTGGACGGCAGAAATCTATGCTATGTTTTCCTTGGGTCGTGCAGATGTGTTTGCACCGGGTGACCTTGCCTTGCAGGAAGGTGCCCGGATTTTGTTCGATCTGCCCGAGCGTCCCAAGGAAAAGCCCTTGCGGCAGATGGCCGAGGCGTGGAGCCCGTGGAGATCGGTTGCGGCGCGGGCGCTCTGGGCCTACTACCATGTGGCAAAAGACCGAGAGGGGATCGCATGACACGGGTGTTGCAGGCAGGCCGGAAAGAGCCGGTATCGGGAGAGATCCGCTCGGCGGTGGTTTTCCTGCATGGCTATGGGGCCAATGGGGCCGATCTGTTGGGACTGGCGGATCCTCTGGGTGAACATCTGCCCGATACGCTCTTCGTGGCGCCCGATGCGCCCGAGGCCTGTGCCGGGGCACCCTTCGGCTTTCAGTGGTTCCCGATCCCGTGGATCGACGGCTCGTCCGAAGAGGAATCAATGGCGGGCATGGCGCGGGCGGTCGATGACCTGAATGCGTTTCTCGATGCGCTGATGGTGGATGAGGATCTGCTGCCTGAACAGGTGGTGCTGTTCGGCTTCAGCCAGGGCACGATGATGTCGCTTCATGTGGCCCCGCGCCGCGAAGACGCGGTGGCGGGTGTCGTGGCGTTTTCGGGCCGGTTGCTGGCCCCCGACCTGCTGGCCGACGAAGTGGTAAGCCGCCCGCCGGTTCTGCTGGTGCATGGCGATCAGGACGACGTGGTGCCGCCGCAGTCGTTGCCCGAGGCCGCCGAGGCCCTGCAGAAGGCGGGGTGGGAAGAGGTCTATGCCCATATCATGAAGGGCACGGCACATGGCATCGCGCCGGACGGGCTGTCGGTGGCGCTGGCCTTCATGCGGGACAAGTGCAACCTCTGAGCGGGGTCAGGCCAGCCCGTCCACCGCGTCGGCGAGTTCGAGGAAATCCGGGTAGCGCGCCACGAATTGCGCGTGCTGATCCGGGAAGCGTCGTTCGAAGGTTTTCAGGTGTGTCCGGCAGGCGTCCAGTTTGCCCAGCCTTCGGCTGAGCCAGACACAGCGCACCACGGGGCGCTGGTCCTTCGGGTGAAGGGCGATTTTCTGCTGGAACCCGTGATACATGCCGCCCAGGTCGCGGCTCAGATGACATTGGTGGATATAGAGATCGAGCAGCCTGTCGCGATGTCGGGCCGGGGCCTTATCCAAGGCTCGCAGGGTTTCCGCCTTCATGTCCCTGGCACAGAGATCAAAGACAAACCGGTTCGACACAAGGTCGTCGATCAGCCGGTGATACCGCTCCTTGTAGCGGGCGAAGGAATAGCGCTCGACCGACGCGGCACAGGCCGCAGCATAGCGGGCGTGATCTGCATGCACTTTGAGGATGGCCTGAGCCAAAGCCTCGATGTCGCCGGGCGGCACAAGTTCTCCGTTCACACCCGAGCGGATCAACTCGCGCGGGCCGTAATCCACGTCATGGCTGATCACCGGGCAGTCGCAGGCCAAGGATTCGAGCAAGGCGAGGCCGAAGCCTTCGGTGATCGTGGGGGCAAGCGAGAAGAGGCTGCTGCTGAACACACCCTCGGGTTGCGAAGTGTGGCCCATGAGAAAGACCCGGTCGGCACAGTCATGATGTGCAATCAGTTGCCGCAATCGCGCCTCACCCACACCGGACCCGTAGATCAGGTAGTTCGTGTCGGGGATCAGATGCATCACCCGCACAAAGGCCTCGATGCAGTGGTGGATGGGCTTGCCGGTCAGGTCCAGCCGCGAGACCGTGCTGATATGGGCGCGCTGTGCCCCTTTCTTGGGGGTGATGTCGGTGTAATGCGGGATCACCCGGATCGGCGCACGATGGGCGACATCCTGTTCCAGACGTTCCTTGTGTACATGGGTGGCGGTGAGGATCGCATCCCCGTCGAAGGCCTCGATCAACCCCCGGGAGCGGGGCACGATCTTGCCCGACGCGGCCCGGTGATCCGCGTGCAGGAACAGCACCTTGCGTGCCGGGATCGGACGCGACAGGTGGGCTGATGTCACACCGTCGATGAACACGATGCTGTTTTCGGGGAAATGCCGCAGGGCCAGCACACGGTGATGGGCCGCCTCGTCGGTAAAGCTCTGCCCAAGCGCGTAATCCTCGATCTCGACCAATGCCCCGCGCTCGCGCCGCACGCGGCACCGCGGCTGGCCCTGCACAAACGCCACCTTCTCGACCACGCCATCGCCGAACGCGTCCCGGCTTTCGACCAACATTCCGTCGAGATATTTCAGCCGACGCTCGTGCTGCGGGTCGTCCAGAAGGTGCCGAGTGGTCAGGCGACCCGCCGCACAGTGTTCGATGGTGTCCCGCATCACCGGAACACCGTTGCGCAGATAGGTGATGCGCTCTTTCCGGCCCTGCGCGGTCTTGCTGTCGTCCCAGACCGGCAGCGCCGGCGCATCGCGGTGCTGTGCGTCGGGCGGGGCGCACAGCTCAAGGATCGACCGGTGGCCAACCCTCGGGTCAAGCACCCCTGCCGCCAACAGTTCGGCAAACGCGATCCTCTGGGCGCACGCATGCGTGAGGTTGAGCAAAGTCACCTCGGTTCCGGCCTTGTCCGCGAGAAGGTTCATCCGCGTGAAGATCGCATTGATCTTGCCGCCACCAACGCTTGATCCCAGCTTGGGCAGGATACAGATCACATGGGCGCTGGCGGGGTCAGGCATCGGAATCCGGTTCTGGTCTGCTCCCGGTCAGGGTGCGTCATGCAGGCCAGGCGCGCAACGCTTTTCCGTCAGCCGCGCCAGATCCAGCCACCCCCCAGAATGCGGCTGCCTTCGGTTTCATAGAACACGCAGGCCTGCCCCGGTGACACACCTTCCTCGGGGGTGAGCAGTTCCACTTCTGCCGTCGTGTCCGAGAGCGGGCGGATGATCGCCGCGCGCGGGGGGCGGGTGGAGCGGACCTTGACCGAGACATGCCATTCGGTCTGGCTGGTGAAGGGCGCGTCGCCCAGCCAGTTGATCTCGCGCACCGGGATGGTGCGGGTGGACAGCATCTCTTTCGGGCCGACGATCACCTGCTTGGCATCGACATCCAGCTTGACCACGTAAAGCGGCTCTTCCAGCCCGCCGATGCCCAAGCCCCGGCGCTGGCCGATGGTGTAATGGATCACCCCACTATGCGTGCCCAGCACCCGCCCATCGGCATGCACGATCTCGCCGGGTTCCGCCGCGCCGGGGCGCAGTTTCTCGATCACGCTGGCGTAGTTACCGTTCGGCACGAAACAGATGTCCTGACTGTCCGGCTTGTCCGCCACCTGAAGACCATAGCGCGCCGCCAGTTCGCGGGTCGCGTCCTTGGAGGGCAGGTGGCCCAGCGGGAAGCGCAGGTAGTCGAGTTGTTCGGGTGTGGTGGAGAACAGGAAATAGCTCTGATCGCGGTTCGCATCGGTCGCGCAATGCAGTTCGGGCCCGTGATCGCCCATCTTACGCTGGATGTAATGGCCGGTCGCCATGCAGTCGGCTTCAAGATCCTTGGCCGTCTCCAGCAGATCCTTGAACTTCACCCGCTCGTTGCAGCGGATGCAGGGCACGGGTGTGGCGCCCGCAAGATAGCTGTCGGCGAATTCGTCGATCACCGCGTCCTTGAAGATGTTCTCGTAATCCAGAACGTAATGCGGAAAGCCCATGTCTTCGGCGACGCGGCGCGCATCGTGGATGTCGATGCCCGCGCAACACGCCCCTTTCTTGGCCAAGGCCGCGCCGTGGTCGTAAAGCTGCAGCGTCACGCCCACCACGTCATAGCCTTCCTCGGCCAGTTGCGCCGCGACCACCGAACTGTCGACGCCGCCCGACATTGCAACGACGACCCGCGTCTCCGACGGCGGCTTGGCGAATCCAAGCGAATTGAGTTTCGGCGCATCGAGGGCCATGGGGGAGTCTCCGGTCGGTGGGGCTGATCGCGCGAAATATAGGTAAATCCGACATACTCTCAACCCTTGGCTTCACGTCACATTAAGAGTGGACGCGCAAAGGTGGCCGCGCACAGGAAGACAGGGCATGGAAAGGGCCGGAGGATGTATCTCAAGAAATCGAACGGTCCGCGCACGGTCACGCTTGCCGATGGCTCGATCCTGTCGCAGGCCGACCTGCCGCCGCCCAACACCTGCCGCTGGGTGGCGTCGCGCAAAGCGGTTGTCGTAGATGCGGTGGTGCATCAGCTGATTTCGCGAACAGAGGCGCTGTCGCGCTATGGACTCAGTGACGAGGAACTGGATGCATGGATTGCCGCATCCCTGCTGCATGGGCGCGACGCCCTCAAGGCCACGGCGGTTCAACGCTTCCGTTGAGCCCGGCGCGTTAATGCAATCTTAAGTTGTTTCACATCACGGTATCGTGCTAACTTAAGGTTAACTTTTTCCGGTCAGACTGCCTTGTGCCGGACGCTGACATTGCGGAGAAACTGGATGCGCGTACTCTTGGTCGAAGACGACCCGACGACGTCGAAGAGCATCGAACTGATGCTGGGTAATGCCAATCTGAACGTCTACTCCACCGATCTGGGGGAAGAAGGCATCGATCTGGCCAAGCTTTATGATTACGACTTGATTCTGCTCGATCTCAACCTGCCCGACATGAACGGCTTTGACGTGCTGCGCCAATTGCGTCTTGCGCGGATCGAAACGCCGATCCTGATCCTGTCCGGCAACGATGCCAGCGAGGACAAGATCAAGGGATTCGGCTTTGGCGCAGATGATTACCTGACCAAACCCTTCCACCGTGAAGAACTGGTGGCCCGCATTCATGCGATCATCCGCCGGTCCAAGGGGCATTCCCAATCGATCATCCGCACCGGCAAGGTCGAGGTCAATCTGGACGCCAAGACCGTGCAGGTCGAGGGCAACACCGTGCATCTGACGGGCAAGGAATACCAGATGCTCGAACTGCTGAGCCTGCGCAAGGGCACGACCCTCACGAAGGAGATGTTCCTCAATCATCTCTATGGCGGGATGGATGAGCCGGAACTCAAGATCATTGACGTCTTCATCTGCAAGCTGCGCAAGAAACTGTCCGAGGCAACGGGCGATGGCAGCCATATCGAAACGGTCTGGGGCCGGGGGTATGTCCTGCGCGATCCCAACATCGACGAGGCAGGACGCCTGGCCATCGGCGCCTGACCGGGCCTGATCGGGGCAGACCGGCGCAATGGTGGCGGTCTGACTCCCATCTGCTTTCCCCAGGTCAGAACGCGCGCAGAACTTCGTTTCAAATCTGGACGCCTTGCGGCACCGGGCCTATCACTCTGTCCAAGAAACGGGCCAAGGGGGGCACATGGCAGAGCAGGAGATCGCGGTCAAAGACCTGTCAGAGGCAGACGCCCGCGTCGAGCTGGAACGGCTGGCAACGCTGTTGGCAGAAGCCAATACCGCCTATCACACCGAAGACGCGCCCGAGATGTCGGACGCGGAGTATGACCGCCTCAAGCGCCGCAATGCCGAGATCGAGGCGCGCTTCCCGGCCCTGAAACGCACCGACAGCCCGAGCGAACAGGTCGGCGCTCCGGTGGCGGATGGCTTTGCCAAGGTCCGGCACGAGGTGCGGATGATGTCGCTTTCGAATGCGTTCGAGGATGCCGACATCACCGATTTCGACCAGAGCATCCGCCGCTATCTGGGGTTATCGGACAGTGATCCGCTGGCCTATACGGCGGAACCCAAGATCGACGGGCTGTCTCTGTCGCTGCGGTATGAAAACGGCACGCTGGTGCAGGCCGCCACCCGCGGTGACGGCACCACCGGAGAAAACGTCACCGCCAATGCGCGCACCATCGACGACATCCCCGAAACCCTGACCGGCGCGCCTGACATCCTTGAAGTACGGGGCGAGGTATATATGAGCCACGCGGATTTTTCCGCGCTCAACGAACGGCAGGCGGCCAAAGGCGCCAAGACCTTTGCCAATCCGCGCAACGCGGCCGCCGGGTCATTGCGGCAACTGGACGCCGCGATCACCCGGGACCGCCCATTGCGGTTCTTCGCCTATTCCTGGGGTGCGCTCAGCGCGCCTCTGGCAGATACGCAGATCGGGGCCATCGACCGCCTGAAATCGCTGGGTTTCCAGACCAACCCGCTCACCCGGCGCTGCGACGGACCTGGGGAGATGATCGCGCATTACAAGTCTATCGAGGCGCAGCGCGCGACGCTGGGCTATGACATCGACGGCGTGGTCTACAAGGTGGATGATCTTGGCTACCAGTCCCGTCTTGGGTTCCGCTCCACCACGCCGCGTTGGGCGATTGCGCATAAATTCCCGGCGGAACTCGCCTGGACCCGGCTGGAGGCCATCGACATTCAGGTCGGCCGCACCGGCGCGCTCAGCCCGGTGGCGCGGCTGACCCCCGTCACGGTGGGTGGCGTCGTGGTGTCGAACGCCACGCTCCATAACGAGGATTACATCGCCGGGCGCGATGCCAATGGCGCGCCGATCCGCGGGGGCAAGGACATCCGCGTGGGCGATTGGGTGCAGGTCTACCGCGCGGGTGACGTGATCCCGAAAGTCGCGGATGTGGACCTGAGCAAAAGGCCCCACGACGCACAACCCTATGATTTTCCGAAACTTTGCCCGGAATGCGGGTCCGAGGCGATCCGCGAGGAAGGCGATGCTGTCAGGCGGTGCAGCGGTGGTCTGATCTGTCCGGCGCAGGCGGTGGAAAAGCTCAAACACTTCGTCTCCCGCGCCGCCTTCGACATCGAAGGCCTTGGCGCGAAACAGGTCGAACAGTTCTACACCGACGGCTGGATCGCGGAGCCTGCGGATATTTTCACACTCAAGGACCGCTACGGCAGCGGGTTGCAGCAGCTGAAGAACCGCGAGGGCTGGGGCGAGAAATCGGCGCAGAACCTATTTGATGCGATCGACGAAAAGCGCACTATCCCTCTGGGACGGCTCATTTTCTCGCTGGGTATCCGCCATGTGGGCGAGGTGGTCGCGAACCTGCTCGCGCGGTCCTACGGCACATGGGACGCGTTCCAAGCGGCCATCGACGCCGCCCATGATCACGAAAACGAGGCCTGGGCGGGGCTGATCGGCATCGACGGGATCGGCACGGTCGTCGCCAACTCATTGGTCAACAGCTTTGCGCAAGAGGCCGAACGTGCCTCCATCGACCGGCTGGTGGCGCACCTGACCGTGCAGGAGGCTGAACGCCCCCGCACCGAAGGCAGCCCCGTCGCAGGCAAAACCGTGGTCTTCACCGGCACGCTGGAACGGATGACGCGGGCCGAGGCCAAGGCGCGGGCGGAATCGCTGGGTGCCAAGGTGTCGGGGTCGGTGTCGGCCAAGACCGACCTCTTGGTCGCGGGGCCGGGGGCCGGATCAAAGGAAACCAAGGCGCGCGATCTGGGGGTCCAGATCCTCGACGAGGATGGCTGGTTTGCCATGATCGAGGGCGCATGAGCGGCAGGCCGGAAATCCTGTTTCCGCTCTTCGGCGATCTGAGCGGGCTCAAGGGCGTTGGTCCCAAAACAGCCGACACGCTGGGCCACATGGGCATCGAGGTCCCGCGCGACCTGCTCTATACGCTGCCCCATTCGGTGGTGGATCGGCGCTTGCGCGACACGGTGCAGGGTGCGGATCTGCCCGCGACACTGACCGTCGAGGTGCAGATCGGCGCACACCGCCCGCCGCGCACCAAGGGCGGCGCGTACCGCGTTCAGGTCGAGGATGCGCAGATCGCCTTTCAGATCGTGTTCTTCCACGCGCGCGGCGATTACGTGGCCAAGATCCTGCCCTTCGGCGCACGGCGCATCGTGTCGGGCAAGGTCGAGTTCTTCGATGGCATGGCGCAGATGGTGCACCCCGACCACGTGCTGTTGCCCGACGAGGCCGACAGCCTGCTGCCGTTTGAGCCGGTCTATCCACTGACCGCCGGAGTGACCCAGAAAACCATGGTCAAGGCGGCCACCGACGCGCTGTCCCGTGCGCCTGACCTTGCCGAATGGATCGACCCGCGATTGATGGAGCGCGAAGGCTGGCCAGGTTGGCGTGCCGCGATGGAGATGGCACATGCGCCGCAAGGTACAGGTGCGCTGTCCCTCGACAGTCCGGCGCGGCGGCGTCTGGCTTATGACGAGCTGATGGCGCATCAGTTGACGCTGGCCCTCGCGCGGGCGCAGCGGCGGGCGAAACCGGGAATCGAGACCGCAGGCAATGGCACGCTGCGCCACAAGGTGATGACCGCGCTGCCTTATCGGCCCACGGGCGCCCAGATGCGCGCGATTGACGAGATCACCGATGACATGGCCAGCCCGCACCGGATGAACCGGCTGCTGCAGGGCGATGTGGGGGCGGGCAAGACGCTGGTCGCGTTCATGGCGCTGCTCACGGCGGTCGAGGCAGGTGGGCAGGGTGTGATGATGGCACCCACGGAAATCCTTGCGCGGCAACACCTTGAGGGGTTGCAGCCCTTGGCCGAGGATGCGGGCGTCGTGCTCGAACTGCTCACGGGGCGCGACAAGGGAGCAGAGCGCAAGGCCAAGCTGGCGGCGCTTGCGCGGGGTGACATCCAGATACTCGTTGGAACCCATGCAGTGTTCCAGAAGGACGTTGACTTTGCCGATCTACGGCTGGCGATCATCGACGAACAGCACCGCTTTGGCGTGCGGCAACGGCTGGAACTCGGGCGGAAGGGGGCTGCGGTGGATGTGCTGGTGATGACGGCCACACCGATCCCGCGCTCGCTGGCGCTGGCGCAATATGGCGACATGGATGTGTCGATCCTCGGCGAAAAACCGCCCGGGCGCACGCCGGTGAAAACCGCGCTTTTGTCCAATGAACAGATGGACGGCGTGATCGACCGGCTGCGGCAGGCGGTGGCCGAGGGGCGGCAGGCCTATTGGGTCTGCCCCTTGGTGGATGAAAGCGAAGTGTCCGACCTGACGGCGGCGGAAGAGCGCTTCAAACGCCTGCGCGCGGTGTTGGGCGAGGGCGTCGTCGGGCTGGTGCATGGCCAGATGCCGCCGGCCGAGAAAGACGCCGCGATGGCACGGTTTGTCTCGGGTCAGACCGGCGTGCTGGTGGCGACCACGGTGATCGAAGTGGGCGTCAACGTGCCCAATGCCTCGATCATGGTGATCGAACGGGCCGAGATCTTTGGTCTGGCGCAGTTGCACCAGCTTCGGGGACGCGTGGGGCGCGGAGCCGCGGCCTCGACCTGTCTGCTGCTCTACCAGCCGCCCTTGTCCGAGACCGGACTGAAACGCCTGACCACCCTGCGCGAGACCGAGGACGGGTTCCGGATCTCCGAGGTCGATCTGGAGATGCGCGGGGCGGGGGATGTTCTGGGCACGGCGCAATCGGGACTGCCTCGGTTCCGTATCGCCGATCTGGAACGGCAGGCCAGCCTGATGGCGATTGCGCAGGACGATGCGCGCAAGCTGCTGCTGGATGATCCGGGCCTGACATCGGACCGGGGCAAAGCCGCGCGGGCGCTGCTGTATCTGATGAAGCAGGACCAGGCGATTCAGCTTATTTCGGTGGGTTAACCACTTTTGTTCTCAAATGTTCTCATAAAGTTCTTTACACGGCGTCAAGGATGTGAGAACAAAGGGGCAACAAGGAGGACAACACCATGATGCAGCGTATCAAAACCTCGCTTCACGCAGCCAAAGCCCAGACCAATACAGCGCTTCTTGAAGATGCGCTTGGGGCAGTGTCTCTGGTAGTGATGCTTGTTGCGGCCCTGCATCTACCAGTGCTTGTCTGACCTGTTGCCTTTTTCTGCCTGCGTGTTTTGCCTGACGGACCGCATCCTGTCCCAACCGATGCACCTGTCCCGGAGGGTTGCCTGCCTTCCTCGTCCCGATGGCCCCCAACGAACACGTCACTGACCGCCGCCTTCAATCGAAGTGCGGCGGTTTTTTTATCGGACGGTAAAATTTCGGAAATCAGGCGCTTTGCGTTTCCGCGAGCTGCGCCACGGCTTCGGATGCAGCTTCCAGCGTCAGAAGGATCGACGCATGCCGGTTCTTGAATGCCACTGCGGGGCGCAGCACCTCAAGCCCGTCAAACGGGGCCGACGGGGTGGGACCGTCTTCCTTGAGCATGGTGCGCAATTCATCGCGCGCGCGCGTGATCTGTTCAGGCGTGGTGCCAAGGATCGATGCGCCAACGACCGAGGCCGCCGCCTGCCCAAGAGCACAGGCTTTCACGTCCTGCCCATAGGCGCTGACCTGGCCATCCTCAAGCGTGAGGTCCACCGTCACGGTCGACCCGCAGAGCGGCGAGCGTTTCTTGACCGTCGCCCCCGGCGCGTCGAGCCGGGTGTGATGCGGGATGTCTGCTGCCAGTTCCAGGATCCGGCCGGAATAGAGCTTGATGAGATCGGTATCGCCCGACATGGCTTTCCCTTTCGACGTTCCCCCCATAGATAGGGGAGCATCCGGCGGATGCAAAAAGGTTTTTCCCCATGAGCTTTGATCCTGCGACCTTGGTCTATAACGAGGCGGGCCTCATTCCGGCAATCGCGCAGGATGCGGCATCCGGCGAGGTGCTGATGATGGCGTGGATGAATGCCGATGCGGTGGCCAAGACGCTGGCGACCGGGCGCGTCACCTATTGGTCGCGATCGCGGCAGGCGTTCTGGGTGAAGGGCGAAAGCTCGGGGCATGTGCAGGAGCTGGTCGCGCTGCGGGTGGATTGTGACCGAGATTGCCTGCTGGTGACGGTGAACCAGACCGGGCCCGCCTGCCACACCAACCGGCGGTCCTGTTTCTACACCGAGGTGCAGGACGGTGCTGAAGTGGAGATCATGACGCCGATGGAGGCGTGACCGTGGGGGCGCTGCCCCCACACCCCCGGAGTTTATCCAGCAAGATGAAGATCAGGCCGGGGGAAGGCCAACCATCCCGCGGATGTCATCCGGCGTTGCCCCTTCAGAGCGGTAGAGCGCGATGGCGCGGGCATCGTCGCGTTTTGCGAGGCGTTTGCCCTGCTCATCGCGGATCAGGCGATGATGGTGGTAGATGGGTGTGGGCAGTCCCAGCAGGGCTTGCAGCAGAACGTGGATTGGCGTGGCGGTGGCGAGGTCTTCGCCGCGGATCACATGGGTGGTGCCCTG
This sequence comes from Marivita sp., assembly GCF_022763305.1. GTDB lineage: Bacteria > Pseudomonadota > Alphaproteobacteria > Rhodobacterales > Rhodobacteraceae > Marivita. Next base: position 95,122 of record NZ_JALEGT010000052.1, read on the forward strand.
CGCCGCGTCATCGACCACCACGCTCAGGTGATAGGCGGCGGTTTTCGTGTCGCGGCGGGCGAGGACGATGTCGCCGATGTCCTCGATCAATAGGGCGCGCGTTAATGTTGATGCCGCGTGACTGCCGGTTTCCGTGTAGCAAGGCAGCGTTTGCAGGTGGTCTACCGCGCGCGCCATGTCGAGGCGGACGGCGTCGGAGTCGGCGCGGTCGTCCCATCGCCGATGGCGGCAGGTGCCCGGGTAGATCAGCCCGTCCGGCCCGTGCATCGGCGCGCCTTCCTGTGGGGCAGAGGCGGCGCGTCGGATGTCGCCGCGCGTGCAGGCGCAGGGGTAGAGGAGGCCCATTTCGCCAAGCCGGTCGATTGCGGTGTCATAGGCGGCCGTGTTGTCGGACTGGCGCAGCACGGGTGTTTCCCATGTCAGGCCCAGCCATGCCAGATCATCGTAAATCTGCGCCTCGAAGGCGGGTGTGCAGCGGGCAGTGTCGGTGTCTTCGATGCGCAGCAGGAAACGGCCATGGGCTGCACGGGCCATGTCATGGGCCAGCAGCGCGGAATAGGCATGGCCCAGGTGCAACTGGCCGGTCGGGCTGGGGGCGAAACGAGTGACAAAGCCCATCGCCCGGACTCATTCCTCGTCGCGGCGTCCGTAGCGGCGCGCGCGACGGTCTTCTGCGCTTTGGTAAATCAGCACCCAGGCGAGCAGGATGAACATCGGGTGCGTCAAGCCACCCGAGAAGATGATCGCCGGAATCCAGATGAGGAACACGATGATCGCTGTAAAGATGCGCCCGGTCAGCAAGATCGACAGCGGTGGCAGAAAGAGCGCCAATACGTAGTTCATGCGTATTCGACCTGCGCGGCCAGCCAGCCGGACCACGCCGCCTTGGCGCGGTCGGTGTACGCCTTGTAGCGGTCCTTGCGCCCGCGCCGCCCGCCTTTGAGTCCATCGACCGGGCGGAAGAGGCCGAAATTCACGTTCATCGGCTGGAAGGTCCTGGCATCGGCCCCGCCGGTGATGTGGTGGATCAGGGCGCCGTGGGCGCTGTCCTGCGGAACTGTGGGCAGGGGGTGGCCGGTGATCTCGGCAGCGGCCATACGGCCGGCGAGCAGGCCCATGGCGGCGGATTCCACGTAGCCTTCAACGCCCGTCACCTGACCGGCAAAGCGGATGTTGGGCTTCGAGCGCAGGCGCATCTGGTCATCAAGCAGCGTTGGGCTGTTGAGGAACGTGTTGCGATGGATGCCGCCAAGGCGGGCGAAGCTTGCGTTCTCAAGGCCGGGAATCATCCGGAAAACATCGGTTTGCGCGCCGTACTTCATCTTGGTTTGGAAGCCGACGATGTTGTAGAGCGTCCCCAAGGCATTGTCGCGGCGCAGCTGGACGACCGCCCAGGGCTTGACCTCTGGCTGGTGGGGATTGGTCAGACCCACAGGCTTCATCGGCCCGTGGCGCAGGGTTTCGCGACCGCGTTCGGCCATCACCTCGATGGGCAGGCAGCCGTCGAAATACCCTGCGGTTTCGCCTTCGTGGAATTCGGTCTTGTCGGCGGCGAGCAGCGCGTCGATGAAGGCTTCGTACTGGGCCTTGTCCATCGGGCAGTTGATATAGGCGCGCTGTTCTTCCTCGGTCTCGCCCTTGTCGTAGCGCGACTGGAGCCAGGCTTGGCTCATGTCGATGCTGTCGGCATAAACGATGGGGGCGATGGCATCGAAAAAGGCCAGGCGGTCGGTGCCCGTTTCGGACTGGATCGCCGCGCCGAGGGCGGCGCTGGTCAGCGGGCCGGTGGCGAAAATCCACTGACCCTCAGAGGGCAATTCCGTGATTTCCTCGTGGCTTACGCGGATGTTCTCATGTGCGTGCAGTCGTGCTGTGATCTTTGCGCTGAAGGCGTCGCGGTCCACGGCGAGCGCGCCGCCAGCGGGCAGGCGGTGCTCATGCGCGGTGCTGATGATCAGGCCACCGGCTTCGCGCATTTCCCAATGCAACAGGCCCACGGCGTTCTGTTCGTGATCGTCCGACCGAAAGGAGTTTGAGCACACCATCTCGCCCAGATCGCCGGTCTTGTGGGCGAAGGTTTCGACCTTGGGGCGCATTTCGTGGATCACGACGCGAACGCCCCGGTTCGCGGCCTGCCATGCGGCCTCGGATCCGGCCATGCCGCCGCCAACGATATGAAGTTCCTGTGTCATGCTGGGCGATGTAATCCGTCGTTTCGGGTTTGTCACGTCACTGATCGGGGGCGATCAGGCCAAGCCCGCGCAGGTAGACGCCAATCCCAGTTTCCAGAAGCTGTTCCGGCGGGAAGGGTGATTTTGTCCCCGGCGAATTGCGGGCAAAGAGTTCGACAACCCCGTGGCTGAGCGCCCAGACATGGGCCGAAAACATCGACGCTGGCGGGCGTTTTTCCGGCGGGATGTGCTGCGAGAGGTCTTCGGCGGCACGTTCGAGCACGGCGCGGGCGCGTCCCGAGGCTGTGGCAAGGTCGGGCGTGCGGTTCACCGAGATGCCGCTTTCGAACATCGCGATGTAATGGCCGGGGTATTTGCGCGCAAAGGCCAGATAGGCGCGGCCCGTCGCCTCGAACGCGGCCAGGGCCGAAGGCTGACCGCTGTCATAGGCGTATTGCATCACGTCGGCAAAGATCTCGTAGCCCTGAAGGGCGGCTTCGGCGATCAGGTCGTCGCGGCCTTCGAAGTGGCGGTACACGGCGGCAGGCGTCACACCCGCCTGTTTCGCGGCTTCCGACAGGGTGAAACCTGTCGGGCCCTTTTCGGTGATCAGCTCGAGCGCTGCATCAACGAGGGCCTGCCGCAGATTGCCGTGATGGTAGCCGCGTTTAGCCATCCCAGATGTCCGGTCCGCCGCAGACTTTGGGGTCGACCTGTCCCAGCGCCTTGAGGTCCTTGCGCGCGTAATCAAGACGGGTCAGGACGCTGCGGATCGCGTTGATGCGGGCGCGGCGCTTGTCGTCGGAGCGCACGATGGTCCAGGGCGCGTGATCGGTGTGGGTTCTGCCGAAGGTCTCCTGTATGGCGTCGCTGTAGGCGTCCCATTTCTTGAGGCCCTCGACGTCGATCCAGCTCAGCTTCCATTGCTTGAGCGGGTCGCTTTCCCGATCAAGGAAACGGCGCAGCTGTTCCGCACGCCCGACATTGAGCCAGATCTTGAACAGCTTGATCCCGTCATCGACCAGCATCTTTTCGAAATCAGGCACTTGCCGGAAGAAATGCGTGCGCTGCTCGGGGGTGCAGAAGCCGAAGACATGCTCGACCACGGCGCGGTTGTACCAGCTGCGGTCGAAGAACGCGATCTCGCCGGCTGCGGGCAGATGATCGACATAGCGCTGGAAATACCATTGCGTCGCCTCGGTTTCGGTGGGCTTGGACAAGGCCACGACATTTGCGCCGCGCGGATTAAGATTTTCGCGGAACCGCTTGATCGTGCCGCCTTTTCCGGCGGCATCCCGACCCTCGAAGACAATTGCGATGCGGGTGCCGCCGTCCTTGGCCCAGGATTTCATCTTGACGAGTTCGATCTGCAGCGCTGCCAGATCTTTTTCGTAGGCCTTGCGCGGCATGCGTTCGGAATAGGGGTAATCCGGGTTGAGGATGTCGTCCTTTTCGGCGCGTTTGATCGCGTTGCGGATGTCTTCCGGTGCGATATCGTTGAAGAAGGTGCTGATCGCACCATCAAAGGGAAGGTCCATGCGGGGCCCTTTCGTTCATCTGCTCTGATCTGAATATGGGATGTTAATGCGATTAACGCAAACCCGCTCGTTGTGCGGCCCGATCAATGGCCGCGATGACCTCGGGTTCGGCGGCGTGATGGGGCATGTGCCCGATCCCTTCGAGGATGGTGAGGTTCGCGCCCGTGATCTGTTGCGACAGGGGGATGGAATGGATCGACAGGCCGACGGTTGTGTCGGCGTCGCCATGGACGATTTCGGTGGGCACGTCGATCGTGCCGTACCGCGTATGCAGGGATATGATTTCGTTCAGCAAATTTGCACGCTGCTTGGCATTGGCGCGAAGCGTGTCACGCCGCAGGGTCAGAGGTGCGCCGATATGTTCGGCATAGCCGTCTGGTTCTTTTTGAGGCGCGAACACGGATTCGATGGCGCCGTCGATCACCGGGTTGGGGACAAAGGCGGTCAGCGCGGGGACCACCGTCGCGCCGCCAAGGTTGCTCGAGGTGACTTTATAGAAAAGGCTCAGATCGCTGGTCCAGGGATTCGAGGCGGCCGCAAGCAGGATCAGCGCCGAGAGGCTGTCCGGCCGTTCCACCGCCCAGGCCAAAGCGACGGCGCCACCGTAGCTTTGGCCCAGAACCATCGGTTTTTGCAGGCCAAGTTGATCTGACGCATCCGCAAGAAGCGTGGCCTGTTCGATCAGGGTCGTGCCGTCGGGATTGACCCGCTCGGTATATCCAAGCCCCGGCCGGTCAAAAGCCGTGACGCGGTAGCGGTCGGCCAGTTTGTCGACCAGAGAGAAGGTGAAATCGCGCAGGTTGCCGCTCGCGCCGTGGATCAGCACGATGTCGGGCCCGTCGCCTTTGGTCACGTAATGCACGCGTGTGCCGTTCACGGTCAGGAACTGGCCCTCGGGGGGAAATCGCTCTTCCGCGCGGGCTTCGCGGTAGCTGGCCGTGCAGGCGGTGGTCAGGGTCAAGGCAGCGGTCCAGCCGACGAGCCATGCAAGTGTCTTGAACGCCAAACCGTCCTCCTGAAGTCTACCTGTTGCGCAAATCCGTGCTCGCCGCGCCGATCTGCTCGATATCGAACGGAGTTGTCAGGTAGATCTCGGACACCCAATTGCCATAGAGAAGATGCGCATGGCTGCGCCAGCGGTTCTGAGGCGGTTTGGCGGGATCGTCGTCGGGGTAATAGTTCGCAGGCACGTTGATCGGCGTGCCATTGGCCACGTCGCGGTCATACTCGTCCTTGAGCGTGTTGCTGTCATATTCGAAATGATTGAACACATAGAGCGCCCGGTGCGCCGGGTCCTCGACAAGGCAAGGGCCGGTTTCGGCGCTGTCGATCAGGATGGGAAGCCCAGCCTTTTCAACGTCTTCGCGCCTGATCTCGGTCCAGCGGCTGACCGGGATCACCATGTCATCCGAGAACCCCCGCAGATAGGGGGATGCTGGCACAAGGTTGCGGTGCCGGATGCAGCCGAATGCCTTGTGCGGAAGCGTAATCTTGGGCACGCCGTGGAAATGGTTGATCATCGCCATGCCACCCCAACAGACGCCGAACGTGGAATGCACATGCGTCTGGGTCCAGTCCATGACCTGGGTCAGCTCGTCCCAATACGTCACCTCTTCGTAGGGCAGATGTTCGATCGGCGCACCGGTGATGATGAGCCCGTCAAACTTTTCGCCGCTGTCCGCCACCTCGGCAAAGGGACGGTAGAAGCTTTCCATGTGTTCGGCCGCGGTGTTCTTGGTCTGGTGTTCGGACATGCGGATCAGGTTGAATTCGATCTGCAAAGGTGTCGCGCCGATCAGCCGGGCAAACTGGTTCTCGGTCTGGATCTTCTTCGGCATCAGGTTGAGCAACGCGATGCGCAGCGGGCGGATGTCCTGCTGACTGGCCAATTCGTCCGGGATCACCATCACGCCTTCGCGCTTGAGCACGGAATAGGCGGGCAGGTCGGTGGGCAGTTTGATTGGCATGGCTCAGGGTCTTCTCTGGTCAATGGCTTGGGCGATCAACGCGTCGAAATTGGCGGGCGAGGCATCGGCCATGAGGTCATGGGCGTCGATGGTGACACCCCAGCGGTCGGCCATCATCTGGTAGCGCGGCTGGCGGTGTGCAAGGGCCTGTGCATAGGTCCAGCGGATGAAGGCATCCGGATCAACATCGTCCTGTTCAATATTGTTTTCGCTCAGATATTGGCTCCAGACGCGAGAGAGGAATTCAGGCTGGTACGCCATCGGCTTTGGCGCTTTGTCGAACCGGCGGATCAGTTCCTGCGTATGCGCCTGATCGCCCTTGATCCAGACCAGCAACGCGTGTTTCGACAGTTCCGCCATGATCGGATCGTTGGGATCCTCGGGATCGACCCATTCGCAGATCGACCCACCCGTGTCGCAGACGAAGTGCGGATATCCATACAGGTCGATGGCGCGGTCGATGAAATAGCCGGTATCGAGCAGCGCCGCCATCTCGGCGCGGCGGAACTGGTCCTGCCGCTTGCGGTACTCGTCGATCTCCATTCCGCCGCAGGCCGGATTCCCCGGTTTGCCGAGATAGGCAGACACGGGGGCAAGGTTGTGAAAGCTGATGTTGGAGCCGATATAGATCGAGTCCGACATCAGAAGTTCGCGCAGGAAGGGCACCTTCATCGCCTCGCGTTTGGCATTGTCGGCGATGTATTCCCCCATGTAGCGGGTGCCGATGCGGTAATCGATCGAATAGTGGAACCAGTCGCCGGTGTCGCGCAGCAGGTTCGAGATATGGGTCTTGCCCAGACCTGACATGGCAAAGAGCACCACCCGCTTGTGCGGAGCGCCGTGCCATTCCTGTGCGGAGGTGTAGATCATTTGCGCGGGTCCATGTCCAAGATGCCGTCCCGAGGGATTAGCGGGGCGCGTGGGACGCGTCAAATGGTTGTGCCGCAGCACAGAAAAACCCCGCCGGACAGGGCCGACGGGGTTTGTTGGATAGAGCGTTGCCGCTTGATCCCGGTGCCGTACCTTAGAAATCGACGGTCAGAGAGATCCCGACGCCCAGGGCGGTGTTGTCTTCGAACCTGACGCCCGATGCATCCTCGGCTTCACCGATCCAGGCGTATTCCAGACCTCCGCGCAGGGTCATGTTGTCCATCTTGTACTGGCCGCCGATCCCGAGGCTCACAAAGCCGTCGCGCGGGGCAAGGCGGGACACCGTGTCGCCGTTCTGCGCCTCGTAGGACACCTGCACAAAGCCGGACAGGTCCTCGGAGAAGGCACGACCCACGCCAAGTTTCCACGTCGTGCGGTCATTGTCGAACCCGGTCACGTTGCCGCCGGTCACACCTTCATATTCCGGTGTGCGCACTTCCCACTTGGACCATTCCACCCATTTGACCTGACCAAAAAGCAGCGTGCCAGGTGCGATCCCGGTCTGGAAGTCGAGCGCAACGGCCTGTGGCATCGTCACCTTGGTCTTGCCGCCGGAGGCGTCGATGCCAAGGCCGGCGATCGATTCCGAGGTGCTGAAGCTGTGGGTGATCTCACTTTGCCAGGACAGCGCGACCCGAAGGGCGATGTCCGGGATCTCGTAGGCGACGCCAAGGATGGCGCCCCAGTCACCGACGCGGCTGCCGCTGGCATTGTATTCCATCGAGGTGCCGAAATCCTGTGCCGCAGCGCCCAAGGCCTGAGCCCGTGCGCCCAGAGCCTGCGCCTGAGCGCCAAGAGCCTGGGCTTGCGCTCCAAGCGCCTGCGCCGTGGCCAGATCGCCGGCGGCACCAGCGGCCTGTGCCTGGGCGCCAAGCGCCTGTGCCTCGGCCCCCAGAGCCTGCGCCTGCGCGCCGATGCCCTGTGCGTTGCGGCCAACGGAACTGCGCACGAGAAGGTCCGGAATGGTGATGTCCGCCGCGCTTTCGACATAGCGCGCCCCGGCAAAGACCGACACGCGGTCGCTGACCTGATATTTGCCGACAAGCGAGATCTGGTCGCTGTCCCAATCGGCCGTCAGGCCCGCATAGATGCCCTGCGTGTATTCTGCACCGGCGCCATAGGGGTTGTTGACAAACATCCCGAAGGTCAGCTTTTCGGTGAAGTCGTTTTTGTAGGCGAGGCTGTAGTTGTTGTAATCAGTCAGCATGTTGCCGGTGCTGCTTTCGCCGCCACCCGCCGCAGTCAGTTCGGGTGTGTATTTGCCCGACAGTTCCGGCATCACATGCGAGAAGCTGAGCTGCAGTTGATCGTTCGGCGTGAACAGGAAACCGTAATCATTGTTCGAGCGCTCGATACCGCCCGCATGTGCCGCGCCTGCTGCAACAGCAAGCGCCAGAGCGCTTGTCATGATTTTTGTCATTGGACCCTCATCCCTTGAGATTTGTCTCTCCTCTGCAGGATCCGTACCCAAGTGCAGTTCGTGGGGTCAATTTTTACCATACGTCAGGGACGGCGTTGTGCCGTAGCGTCACATTCCTGTTACGCGCGCGTTGATGACCATATGTTGTAGTAATTCGCGCCAAAAATCACGGCAGCGCCCAACAGGACGAAGGGGTCCAAAGGTTCGGCGTAGAGCAACATCCCGACGATCGCGATCACCGGCAGGCGGGTGAAGTCAATCGGCATCACGATGGTCGCCGGTGCGAGTGACAAAGCCGTGGTCAGGCAGAAATGCGCGACCAGCCCGCCGACGGCGATCACCACAACCCAGGGCAGGTTGGCGGCGGTCGGCAACGCGATGTCACCATCGAACCCGGCAAAGCCAAGGCCCAGCACCGCCTGCATGACCGTCAGATAAAACAGGATGCAGGTGATCGTCTCGGTCCGTGTCAGCTTGCGCGTGAACACTGCCGATCCGGCAAACCCAATGGCCGCCAGTGCTGCTGTGACCAGGCCGATATGAAAGGTGTCCGGGCTCGGACGCGTGACGATAAGGATGCCGATGAACCCGATCACCGCCGAGATGGCCTGCGATTTTGTCAGCCGCTCCCCCAGCACAAAAGGCGCCATCAGCATCACCCAGAGCGGCGCGGTGAATTCTAGCGCGAAGACCTGCGCCAGAGGGATCACGGTGATCGAATAGAACCACAGGTTCTGTCCGGCGAAGTGGCTGACATTGCGGATGAAATGCAGGCCCAGCTTCCGCGCGCGCACCTCTTTCAGAGTACCGGCAAGGCTGGCGATGCTGATCACGATGACCATGCCGATCAGGCTGCGATACATCATGATCTCGAACGTATCGAGATCGAGGCTGACCGCGCGGCCCGCAATCGCCATCGAGGTGAACGACACAATCGCGCCGATCATCCAGAGGCAGGCCCGGATCGTCGGGGACAGAGTCATTCAGTCACGCGGCAAATGGCAACAGCCAGAAAGGAATCGGCGTTGGCCGGGGGCGATCAACTGCATCGTGATGGTCCAGCCATAGGACCGGTCGCTCATCCCGTCAAAGCAGGTGCCGCCGGAAATTGTGGCTTCGATCACCTGGCTGTCCTCGGTCGCCAGAGTGACAAGCGCGGGGCTGCCAAGGCGTCCCTCGGCGGTGACGATGCCGTCAAACGCGAAATCCGTGTCGCCATCGACGGGATGCGAATAGCGGGCGTCGGTGCCGTAGAGACCAAGCGCCCAGAAGGGTTCGGTGCCGCCACAGATCAGGCCTTGGGGCAGGGTGGTTTCCCCAAGCGTTGGGACGTCGTCACGAGTCAGAAACCGGGTCGAGACCCAGCCGTCGCGTTCATTCAGCGCAATCCGCGCCCAGTTCCCGGTGGGATCGAACGTGAACACTTCGATCCTTTGGGCGTCATGCGCCAGATCGCCGATGTCGGCGCTGCTCGCAGAGGGCTCGGACCGCACGTTCAACACGTCATTCGCCGCCACGCCGGTCACGCGGTGATAGGTCGGTTCCGCCTGCGCCAAGGCGGGCAGGGCCAGCGAAACGGCCAGAAGGCCTGCGCGCATCATTCCCATTCGATCGTTCCCGGCGGTTTCGAGGTGATGTCATAGGTCACTCGGTTGATGCCCTTGACCTCGTTGATGATCCGGGTCGCGGTTTCGCCAAGGAAGTCGTGGCTGAACGGATAGTAATCCGCCGTCATGCCATCCACCGATGTCACCGCGCGCAGGGCACAGGCGTAATCATATGTACGGCCGTCGCCCATCACACCCACGGTGCGGACGGGCAGGATCGCAACAAAGGCCTGCCAGATCTCGTCATAAAGCCCATGCTTGCGAATCTGGTCGATATAGACCGCGTCCGCCTTGCGCAGGATCTCGAGCTTTTCGCGGGTGATCTCGCCGGGACAGCGGATGGCAAGGCCGGGGCCGGGGAAGGGGTGGCGACCGATGAAGCTGTCGGGCAGGCCCAGTTCGCGGCCCAACTCGCGCACTTCGTCCTTGAAGAGTTCGCGCAGCGGCTCGACCAGCTTGAGGCCCATCTTTTCCGGCAGGCCGCCCACATTGTGGTGGCTCTTGATCGTGACCGACGGTCCACCACTGAAAGACACGGATTCGATCACGTCGGGATAGAGCGTGCCTTGGGCGAGGAATTCTGCGCCTTCGATCTGGTTCGCGTATTTCTGGAACACGTCGATGAAGAGGCGGCCAATGATCTTTCTCTTTGTTTCCGGGTCACTTACGCCGTCAAGCTCACCCAGAAACAGTTCTTGTTCCTGCGCGTGGATCACCTGCAGGTTCATGTGATCGCGGAACATCGCGACGACCTCTTCGCCCTCGTTCAGGCGCAACAGGCCGTGATCCACGAAGACGCAGGTCAACTGATCGCCAATCGCGTCATGCAGCAGCGCCGCCGCGACCGAGCTGTCGACGCCGCCGGACAGGCCGCAGATCACGCGCTTGTTGCCGACCTGTTCCTTGATCTTGCGGATCGCTTCCTCGCGGTAGGCGCCCATCGTCCAGTCACCGGTAAACCCGGCAAGCTGCACGAAATTCTGATAGAGCGTCTTGCCGTTCGGGGTGTGATGCACCTCGGGGTGGAACTGCACCGCATAGAAGCGGCGTTCAGTGTCGGCGGTGATTGCAAAGGGCGCGCCGGGCGAGGTGCCTAGAACGTCAAATCCTGGAGCGATTTCAGACACATGGTCGCCGTGGCTCATCCAGACCTGTTCGCGGCCCGTGCCATCCATGAACCACCCAGCCAATAGGTCGCTGCGGGTCTCGGTCGGGGTGACATAGGCACGGCCAAACTCGGCGGTCGCATGTTCGCCCGCTTCGACCTTGCCACCCAGATCCTGCATCATGACCTGTTGGCCATAGCAGATGCCCAGGATCGGCACGCCCATCTCGTAGGCCTTGCGCGGCGGGCGTGGACTGCCCTCGCGCATCACGCTGTCCGGGCCACCGGAAAAGATGATCGCCTTGGGGGCAAATTCGGTCAGAAACGCATCCGTGACGTTCTGGAACGGATGGATCTCGCAATAGACATTCAACTCGCGCAGGCGACGCGCAATCAGCTGCGTGACCTGGCTGCCGAAGTCGATGATGAGAAGGCGGTCGTGATCTGCTGTGTTCATGGCTCCTGATAGGCAGAGCACGGGTAAATGGCAATATTCCTGATGCGCTTCCGCGCCGCTGCGCGCTCAGCGCCTCAGAAACGCGCGATGGACCGCAAAGGCCCCGACGATCCAGACCAGAAAGCAAAGCACGATCGAGGTTCCGAACCGGAGTGCGACACCGCTGAATCCGGCAAGGGCAACGGCGAGACCGGCACACAGAACCAGCACCATCGCGGTGGTCTTTTTCGGGGCGTAGGTCATCGCGGTCTCCTGTGTCGGTGTACCGGACGAACCCGCGTCGCAGGGCAGAGGTTCCCCGATGGTGCCCGGATCGCCCCGTCGAATGTCGCTTTCGCAACGGACAAGACGTAATCGGTCCCTGACGCCCCCGTCACACATATTATGGAGTGTCCACCGGACAACGTGCCGGCGCGAACAGAACCCGTATGGAGTTGAATCATGGCAGAGGCAGAAACACGCAGACGGTCACGTGGTGGCGGCGGTGCGGCGCGGCGGGCAGAACGCACGGCGGTTTCTGTCGAAACGGCCAAGTACATTCAGCGCAACATCCCGAATTTCGAGATCCTGACCGAGGAGGCGCTTGAGATCATCGAGACCAACGCCGAAACGGTCCTCGCAGAAATCGGCGTGAACTTTGTCAACAACCCGGGTGCGCTCGAACTGTGGCGCAATGCCGGCGCCGATGTCACCGGTGAGCGTGTGCGCATCCCGCGCGGTCTGGCCCGCAAGCTGTGCAGCACCGCACCCTCGACCTTTACCCAGCACGCGCGCAACCCGAACCGCTCGGTCGAGATCGGCGGCCGCAACCTCGTGCTGGCCCCGGTTTATGGTCCGCCCTTCGTGCATGACGCGATGGGGGGACGACGCTATGCGACGCTCGCCGATTTCGAGAAATTCGTGAAGCTGGGCTACATGTCCAAATGGCTGCATCATTCGGGCGGCACGGTGTGCGAACCCACCGACATTCCGGTGAACAAGCGCCATCTCGACATGCTGATGGCGCATATGACCCTGTCGGACAAACCCTTCATGGGCTCCGTCACCGAACCCAGCCGCGCGCAGGACAGCGTCGAAATGTGCGAGATCCTGTTCGGCAAGGAGTTCGTGCAGGACAACACCGTGATGACCTCGCTCATCAACATCAACTCGCCGATGACCTTCGACGACGTGATGATGGGCGCGCTCGAAGTCTATGCCCGCAACAATCAGGCCGCGATCATCAGCCCCTTCATCGTGGGTGGTGCGATGGCGCCTGTCTCGGTCGCGGGGACGCTGACGCAGGTTCTTGCCGAAGTGATGGCCGGAATCGCCTACAGCCAGCTCGTCCGCGCCGGTGCTCCTGTGATCTTCGGGGCCTTCGTGACCTCGATCGACATGAACTCGGGCGCGCCGACCTTCGGCACACCCGAGGCCAGCCAGATCACCTATGGCGCTGGTCAGCTCGCCCGTCGCCTTGGTCTGCCGTTCCGCTCGGCCGGCAGCTTTACCGGCTCGAAACTGCCGGATGCGCAGGCTGCGTATGAGACCGCCAACAGCCTTAACATGGGTCTCCTGTCTGGCGTGAACTTCATGCTGCACGCCTGCGGTTGGCTCGAAGGCGGGCTGGTCGCGTCGTTCGAGAAATTCGTCATGGACGCCGATCAGCTTGGCGCGCTGCACAAGATGGCGCAGGGGGTGTCGGTGGACGAGGAAGCGCAGGCCATGGGTGCAATTGCCGAAGTGGGCCCGGGTGGCCACTACCTCGGCTGCGCGCACACGCAGGCGCATTTCAAATCGGCCTTCTGGCGGTCCGAAATCTTCGATTTCAAACCCTATGAAACCTGGTCGGAAGAGGGCGCACGGGACACGATGGCGCTGGCGACAGAGCGCGTGCAGCGCCTGATCGACACGTACCAGCAACCGCCGCTCGATCCGGGCATTCACGAAGGTCTGACCGACTACGTGGCCCGCAAGAAAGCGTCCATGCCCGACGCCTTCATGTGACCGGCGGGGCGGCTGCGATCTGCGTCTGATCCCGCAGCAGCCGCGATTCGCCCATGATGGCCGTCAGAACATCCACATGCGCGGCGATGCTGTACCCGGCATCGCCGCTTTCGCGTTTGTCGTTCATCTCGGCTTCGAGTGCCATCAGCCGGATCAAGGTCGGGCCAAGGCGAAGGGTGACGCCATACCCCAAGAGCCGGGGCAGGCGCGCCTCGCGCCGGTAGGTTTGCGCGCCGATCCGTGCGGCGCGGATCAACAGACGCGGGCGGCGCAAGGCCGCGATTTGGGTGAGCAGGTCTTGCATGGTCTGGTCCTCTTTCCGTGGGGCTGATGGCCATAGAAAGGTGCAACCATCGCACAACCTTAAGGCGTGTTGCGTGTCCGGGTTTCGGGCGCACGGTGCCCCGGTAATTTGTTTACCATTTGGAAACAAAAGATTTCAAAACGGCAAACGTTAACAAATCAGAAACAAATACACGTATAGGTAGATTTCCGTATGTGGATAAATCTGTGGATTTCTTCACGCGCATATCTGAATGGGGGTTCAAATGACCGATCAGCAACATCTTGATGACCGTGCCGGACTGACTGCGCTTTTTCCCGAAGAGGCGCGCAGATACCTGGCACATACCGCCGAAGGACGACCACTGCGCGACATCGCGCGCGAGGTTGGATGCCATCCGTCCACCATCCTGCGGCAGGTGCGCAAACTCGAAACGCTGAGGGACGATCCGCTGGTGGATCACGTCCTGGGGGCAGAGGCCGGTGCCGCGATGACGAACGATCCCGGGGCGCGGGGTCTGGATGCCGTCATCGACGCCATGCGCCATCTGTGTCAGCCGCGTGCGCTGATGATCTACCGCGCTGGCGTCGCGCAGGCCGCCATCGTGCGTATCCTTGGCGAAGGAGAGACGACCGTCCTTGGCGTTGTCGATCTCGGTGTGGCCGCCGCTCTGCTGCTGCGCAATTGGGTTGCGCCGGACGGGGGCACCACGGTTCGACGCTACCGGTCCACAGAAGAGGGGCGCAGCCATCTTCCGCGCCTCGTGGCCGCCCGCGAAGCCCGCGCGGCGCGGGGGCATGACGATGCTCTGGGGCGGTTTCCCGCGGTCGAGCCGGAGCGCCCTGTACGCGCGCCCTGCCATGGCCCCGGGTCCGACAGTCCGCTGACTGTCCTTGCCCGTCGGCGCGGTGCGGATGGCAAACCGTTCCTTTCGGCAGAATTCGTCGCGGCCGGAGATCGCCTTCAGGAGGATTTCGCCATTGCGGGGTTCGACAAGGCCGAACTTCTGGGCTGGGACCGGCCCGAACTGCTGCAGCCGCTCTACGATCGGGCCATGTCGATGGCGGATCAGCGAAGAGGCGCCGCCATCGGACGCACGCTCGACGCGCTCAGGGACCTTGGTCCGGGTCTGAGCGAAGTGGTGCTGCGCTGCTGTTGCCTGCGCGAAGGGCTCGAAGTCACCGAAAAGCGGCTGGGCTGGTCGGCCCGGTCCGGCAAGGTGGTTCTGCGGATCGCCTTGCAGCGCCTGAGCCTGTTTTACGCCAGAACCCGAGCGCACCAGCCCGTGCTGATCGGGTGATCCATCAAAAATAATTTCGGCTCGGTGTCACGCAGAGCTAAAACAGGCGATCCCTGTGCCGTTGATACGGTGGCAGGAGGTACTCGTTACCGTTGGGAATTTGAAGCTGCAATGCAGCTATGCAACACTGGTACTACCTCCTGCCATCTTCTATGTTAGAGGAAGCGAAGTTTGAAAAAGCGGGGAAAAACCGTTGCGCGACCTCAAGATACCCGAACAGCGCCATCCGGAGAAAGCCCACCGTCCGGACAACGCCCAACCCAAGAAGCCCAGCTGGATCCGCGTCAAGGCGCCGGGCGGCGAAGGGTATAACGAGACACGGCGCATCATGCGCGAGCACAAGCTCGTGACCGTCTGCGAAGAGGCTGGTTGCCCGAATGCGGGCGAATGCTGGAGCCAGGGCCACGCGACCATGATGATCATGGGCGATATCTGCACCCGGGGCTGCACCTTCTGCAACATCGCCACGGGCCGTCCCGATACGCTCGACGCGTTCGAACCGGGCCGTGTGGCCGATGCGGTTCAGAAGCTCGGGCTCAACCACGTTGTCATCACGTCGGTCGACCGCGACGATCTCGACGATGGCGGCGCCGAGCATTTCGCCCAGACCATCCGCGCCGTGCGTCACCGCTCGCCGGACACGACAATCGAAATCCTGACGCCGGATTTCCTGAAATGCGGCCCCGAGGCGCTGGAAACCGTTGTGGCGGCCCGTCCTGACGTGTTCAACCACAACCTCGAAACCGTGCCGGGTCTCTATCCCGAGGTGCGCCCCGGCGCGCGCTATTTCCATTCGCTGCGTCTTCTGCAGCGGGTCAAGGAGATCGATCCGGCGATCTTCACGAAGTCCGGGATCATGGTCGGTCTCGGCGAAGACCGTCAGGCGGTGATGCAGGTGATGGACGACATGCGCGCGGCGGATGTGGATTTCCTGACCATCGGCCAGTATCTGCAGCCGACGCCGAAACACCATGCCGTCGACCGGTTCGTGACCCCCGAGGAATTCGCGGGCTACGAAAAGGCGGCCTACGGCAAGGGCTTCCTGATGGTATCCGCCACACCGCTGACCCGGTCGTCCTATCACGCAGGCGACGATTTCGCCCGGCTGCGGGCAAACCGTGAAGCGAAACTGGCGCGGGTCTGAGCCAAAAGCTTCAAAGCTTTTGGCCAAAGCCTTCGAAGGCTTTGGCGCATCGGGTATTATGATTTCAGGAGGGGAAACCATTCAAAGGGTTTCGTCCAAGCCTTCAAAGGCTTGGGCTATTCCAGCGCCTTGAGATAGGCCGCAACGGCCGCACGGTCGCTCGCGGGAAGTTTGGCGAAATTCTCGACCACGGCCACCATGTGCCCGCCGGCACTGTCGAACTCCGGGGTAAAGCCGGTTTCGAGGTAATAGGCGATCTCTGTCGTTCCCCATGTCAGCGCATCGGGGCGCAGCGACGGAATCTCTCCGCGTCCGGTCGGGTTCGGCGCGCCACCCAGCCAGTTGCCGCGGTCAAGCCCGCCCAAGGCATCGCGGGGCGTGTGGCATTCACCGCAATGGGCCAATGCCTCAACAAGATAGCGACCGCGCTCGATCTCGGGGCTGTCCGCTGCCGGCACCACCCAGTCGTCGGTCATGTAAAGCATCTTCCAGACACCCACCGACCGGCGGATGTTGAAGGGAAAGCCCAGCTCGTGCGGCTGGCTGGGTGTCGCGTCCGCAGGCAGTGTCTGCCAGAATGCCCAGAGGTCGACCACGTCCTGATCGGTCATGTGCATGTAGGCGGTATAGGGAAAGGCGGGATAGTAATGCTGTCCTTCCGGGGACACGCCGGCTGTCACGGCGCTGGCAAATTCACCCAGTGTCCAGCTGCCGATCCCGGCGTCGGGATCCGGTGAGATGTTGGGCGCAAGGAAGGTGCCGAAATCGGACGCGAATCGCTGTCCGCCCGCAAGGACGCGTTTTGCATCCCCCTCGGCATCGGGTGCGGCATGACATGAGGCACACCCGGACGCGATGAAGACGGTTTCACCTCTGGCCGGATCGCCTATGCGATCGGCCAGAGGGCTGCTGTCGATGGGCGTGGCACCCGTTACGAACACTCCTGCTGCCGCAACGACAGCAAGCCCCAAAGCTCCTAGACTCAAACCACGCCGCATCTCTGCAGGTCAGTTTGCCGGTGCGCGGTGTGCGTCGTGGCAGGCGCTGCACGCCCCGCCGACTTGCCCCATCACGGGACCAAGCCCTTCGACGCCACCCGAGGCCGCTGCCTGGATCGCAAGCGCCGCTGTGCCGAAATCACCCCACTTGGAGAGGAAGTCGTCGTTCTGTTCCCAGATCGTCGGCTGTGCCCGTGTGCCGTCGATCGACATGTTGTCCGACCCTGCCGGCCACATCGGTCCTTGCTGGATCATCGAAACCGCCACCAGCGTGTCAGCCGCGGCCTGTGCCGCTTCGGCATTGTACTCGGTCTTGCCCTGCGCCATGCCGCCGAGAATTCCGAGATTGATCGCCATGATGCGGAACTGACCCTGGCGCGCTTTCAGCTGCCCCGAGAAATCGTCCTGCGCCATCGCGGCGGTGCCGCAGCCGAGCGCTGCAAAGGCGATCGCAAAGCTGAGATGTTTCTTCATGAATTCGTACTCCCTGAAAATTGTATGACTTGCCATCTAGTATGCCTCGCAAGGATCACAAATTAATTGTTAGATA
>NZ_JALEGT010000053.1 GCF_022763305.1 Marivita sp.
ATCCCGATGGCTATACGCTAGGCACGTTCAACCTGCCTGCGGCATTGGCCCTGACGCATGACCGCGAGGCGGACTATGACGTGACCAGCTTCACTTACCTTGCAAATTTTGTAGAGGACCCGAACACAATTACCGTCGCGGCCACGTCGCCATTCGACTCCTTGGGCGACCTGCTCGATGCTGCCAAGGCTGATCCCGGGGCGATCACCGTAGGCCTGTCGTCACTGGGTGGGAACGATCACTTCTCGGCCAACATGATGGCGGCGGCCTCTGGCGCCGAGTTCACGCTGGTGCCGTTCAAGGGGGCGTCGATGGCGCGCACGGCGATCATGGGCGGGCACGTGGCTGCAGGGACGATGACCCTTGGCCAGACCACGAATTTCCCCGACGAGCTGCGTGTGCTAGCTGTGTTGAGTGACCAGCGTTCGCCCTTCCGACCTGATGTGCCGACGGCGAAAGAACTGGGCTTCGACGTGCAGATGTCGTCGCTGCGTGGCATCGTGGCGCCAGCCGGTCTCGACGAAGCAACCACCGAGCAGTTGCGTGCAGCACTGACAGCCGTGAACGACAACCCCGAGTTCCAGGCGATGATGGCCGAACAGGGCAACCCGATCGCCTTCATGGTTGGTGAGGATTTCGCTGCCACGGCAGCAAAACAAGACGGCGTGGCCCGGACAATCTGGGAAGAAACCCCCTGGAAATAACCCATGCGCCGGGCTGCACCGCTCGGCACAGCTTTTTGAACACTGGAGGAAACAATGACGTTCAAAACTCTTGGCGCTGTCGCGCTGATCGCTGCATCCGGTACCGTCGCCTGCGCCGACGACTGGACTGCCTACACCTATTCATCCGTCTCCACGACATCCGCGGTCAAAGGCATGAATCGCATCGCCGAGCGCGTTGCGGCTGAAACCGAAGGCGACCTGACCATCGACCTGCATTTGGGCAAGACTCTGCAGATCGCATCCGCCGACATCACGCAGGCCGTGGGTGACGGGATCATCGACATGGCGGCTGACTTCTTCTTCTCGGGTTCGGTGCCGCTCGCGCGTGTCCTGAACCTGCCCATGCTGATCGAGAACGACGAGGAATGGGCGGCCGCATACGCTGCGATGGAGCCGACGCTGGTCGAGGCTTTTGCAGATCAGGGCGTGGTGCTGCTGGGGAGCTACCGCTATCCGGAACAGACCATCTTCACCACGTTCGAGATCAATTCTCTCGCCGACCTTGAAGGCCACAAGATCCGTGTGACCTCGCCTGAGCAAGGCAAATTCATCGAGGAATTCGGCGGTGCACCGATCACGCTCTCAGGCTCCGAAGTCCCCACCTCGCTGGAACGCGGCGTCATTGAGGGCGTTCTGACAGCGTCTGCCGGCGGTGCGAAGAACTGGCACGAATTCCTGCCTTTCAACTACCGCTTCGCCGTCAACTACGGCAACTCGATGATCATCGCAAATGCTGACAGTTTCGACGCGTTGTCCGAGGACACGCAGGCAGCATTGCGTGCCATCGTCGCCGAAGAGGGCCCCAAGACGACCGAAGCTTTCCTCGAAGATGAAGACGTGCAGAAGAAGGCCCAGTCCGAAGCCGGCATGACCCTGGTCTCAATGGCCGATGGCGACGCGGCCGCGGCCAATGCGAAGCTCGCACCCTTCTGGGAAGCCTGGGCCAAGGAAAACGGCCCCGAATATGAAGCGGCACTTGCCACCGTGCGCGAAGCCATCGGCAAGTAAGATGCACCTCGAAAGCAACAAGGGGCCGGTGTCCGCCGGCCCCCTCTTTGATGCGGTGGCCAAGGTCACAGGCCTGATGACCGGGACGGTGCTGGTCGCTCTTGTCTCGCTTGTCTGCCTCGAAGCCTTCCTGCGCGGGGCCTTCAACCATTCGCTCGGCTTCGCGGAGGAACTGACCGGCTATGGCGTGGTCTTCGTGACCTTCTTCGGCGCCGCCCTGTCGCTGCGTGGCTCAAGCATGTTCCAGGTTCATTTCCTGCTGGATCAATGGCCCGAGGGCACCCGTCGCTGGCTGATCCGCGCCTTCGTGCTGATCGCGCTGATCATCTGCGTCATCCTCGCGTGGAAGACCAAGGACTTGATGTTGTCCTCCTTGTCTCGCGGTAAGTTCGCGCCGACCGTGCTGCGCACGCCGCTCTGGATTCCGCAAATCATGCTGCCGCTCGGGTTCTCTGTGCTGGCCTTCTTCCTGGTCGAGAAGTTGCTTCTGACCTTTCGCAAATCCGAGGACACCTGAATGGAAGCGATCCTCGCCTTCGGTCTGCTGATCGGGCTCATCCTTGGCGGAATGTGGGTTCAATTCGCCGTAGCAGGCGCTGGCCTGACCTATATCTGGCTGCTCAAGGGCTTTGCTGGCTGGAAGGCGCTCGGCCTTGTCAGTTGGGGCGCTGCGAACAGCTTTACTCTGGCCGCCATTCCACTCTTCGTATTAATGGCCGAGATCCTGCTGGGCTCGGGCCTTTCCACACGCCTCTACAACGGCGTGGCACCCTTCATGCGCCGCTTGCCGGGGGGTCTCCTGCACACGAATATCGCAGGCAGCGGCATCTTCGCGGCGATCTCGGGCGGCTCTGCGCCGACCGCGGCGGCGATGTCGACCGTCGCTCTGCCCGAACTCTCTGCGCGTGGCTACAACAAGCGGCTGGTCGCCGGATCGTTGGCCGCCGGTGGCACGCTCGGCATTCTGATTCCGCCGTCGATCACCATGATCATATACGCCACCTTCACCGAGACCTCGATCGCGCGATTGTTCGCGGCCGGTCTTATCCCGGGGATTGCCCTCGCATTGTGTTACATGGGCTTCATCATCTTGCGGGTAAAGCTCAACCCGGCTCTCGCCCCCAAGGTCGAAACCAAGGCCAATGCCGGTGACCTTGGGCGCGCTCTTCTCGATATCGTGCCCTTCCTCATGCTGATCGTCATCGTGCTGGGCAGCATCTATGGCGGGTTTGCGACCCCGACCGAGGCCGGAGCCGTGGGCACCGTTGGTGCGATCCTGATCGCGGGGCTGTATCGCAAGGTGTCCTGGACCCTTCTGAAAGATGCGCTTGCGCGCACGGCCTCCATGAGCGGGAACATCCTCTTTATCGTCTTCACCTCGATGATCTTTGCCTATGCAACCGCGCTGTCCGGCATTGGCGAGGATTTGGTCGGTATGCTGGAAAGCGCCAATGTCTCGCGCCTCACCTTCCTGCTGATCATCATGGTGGTCTTTGCGATCCTTGGCTGCTTCATGGAAGGTCTCGGAATGATCGCCATCATCGTGCCGGTGATCTTTCCGGCGCTGCTGGCGCTGGACGTCGATCCGATCTGGTTCGGTGTCTTTGTCGTGATCTTGGTGGAACTCGGTCAGTTGACACCGCCACTGGGAGTGATCCTGTTCGTGGTGGCATCCTCATCTGACGAGGTAAAGGTCGAGGATGTGATCATGGGTACCTTGCCCTTTTTCATCATCATCGTGTCCTTCATGCTGCTGCTCATCGCCGCGCCGCAAATCGCGCTTTTCCTGCCGGAGTTCACGTTCGGATGACCCATACCTATCCCTTCCCCGAACCGGTGATCATCGACGCAGAGGTGTTCACTGAGTTGCCCGACAGTTTGCGTCGCACCGGTCAGTCGTCCTACTGGGCGGAAAAGAACCGACGCGGTGCGCCTGCCGACAGCTTCCTTGAGGGGCCGTCCTTCGACCGCGATGGCAACCTTTACTTCGTCGACATCCCCTTTGGGCGCGTGTTCAGGGCTGATCCGGCCGGTCAGATCACCCAGATCGCCGAATATGACGGCCAACCAAATGGGTTGAAAATCCATCGCGACGGGCGGGTATTTCTTGCGGATTACCAGAACGGCATCATGGTGCTGGATCCTGACACGGGCACCGTAAGCAAGGCCCTTGGCGATGCCGACACCGAGAGCTTCAAGGGCTGCAATGATCTGCATTTCGACCGACATGGCGCGCTCTACTTCACGGATCAGGGCCAGACGGGGCTGCAAGACCCGACGGGCCGCGTATGGAAATGGGTCCCGGAGACGGACGCGCTGACTTGCCTGATCGACAAGGTGCCCAGCCCCAATGGCCTTGTGCTGGATCTGGCAGAGCACGTGCTCCTCCTCGCGGTGACGCGGGCCAACGCGGTCTGGCGCCTGCCCATGTCGCCCAGCGGTCGGGTCAACAAGGCGGGGCTGTTCATCCAGTTCTCCGGCGGGCGCGCGGGCCCCGATGGCCTTGCGCTGACGTCTCAGGGCGGCGTCGTCGTGTGCCAGACCGGCATGGGCCTGGTCTGGGTCCATGACGTCCTGGGGCGGCCCATTGCCGTTGTGCGGAGCCCTCGCGGACTGGGCACCACCAACTGTGCCTTTGGCGGACCGGACGGGCGGACGCTGTTCATCACCGAGTCGGACAGCGGCAGTATTCTGAAAGCCGAGTTCCCGGAAGATTTGAGCATCGCCGGAGCGCCGATGTTCTCGGGCGCGTTCTAGACGCGATGCCGACCCGTGGGGCCGAGCTCTGACAGCTCCCGCGCGACCTGCACCGAAATGATCCGCGCCGGGCATGCAAAAAGCGCTCGCGAATTGCGGCATGCCTTGTCGTGGTGTTGACAGGAACGCCCCCAGCTTCGCGTGCTCGTGAATTCCCCGTAGAAACCGCACCAGAAGCTGGTTGGGAAAAATTCATCCGTAAGCCGTTCTGATTTGGAGGCCACGCTGTTCGGCGGCACGCCAACACAGCAGAACCGTTCCATCCGCCACCAAACACCTTTTCATCTCAAACGCTCTCGCAGCGAACAGCGCCAATGTAGGCGAAGCTGTCGTCTGCAGGGACATCATCAGTTGGCAGGTATGAGCCGACACCGTCTGCGTATTGAACTCTGAAAAATGGTGCCCGGGGGCGGAATCGAACCACCGACACGAGGATTTTCAATCCACTGCTCTACCCCTGAGCTACCCGGGCACGGGAGAACGATCAACGTTCGGGTGGCGGCGTTCTATGTGAGGGTTCGGGGCGTGTCCAGTGGGTTTTCGTCGGAATTCGCAAAAAGCGTCAGGGTGCGGCTGAAGGGGCGGTGGTGGACGGAAATCGCGTGCCGGGGGCTTGTGTTCGGCAGGGGGATGTCCAAGCTGCGCGCATGGAGCCGAACTTTGCATATGAAGAGTGTTTGCACGGGGCAGGGCAACTGCGCGTTGCCGGTGTGGACGAGGCTGGACGAGGGCCACTGGCGGGGCCCGTTGTTGCGGCGGCGGTTGTTCTCGATCCCGCGCGACTGCCAGATGGGCTGAATGATTCCAAGGCGTTGACCGTGTCGAAACGCACGGCGCTGTTGCCTCTGATCCTTGCGCAGGCCGAGGTCGGGATTGGTGAGGCGAGCGTTGCGGAAATCGACGAAATGAACATCCTGCGTGCCAGCCATCTCGCGATGTGCCGCGCCATCGAGGCGCTGCCTTCGGCGGCGGATCATGTCCTGATCGATGGCAACCTGATCCCGCGTGATCTGACCCTCCCGGCAACGGCCGTAGTCAAGGGAGACAGCCTCTCCTTGAGCATCGCAGCGGCCTCAATTGTGGCCAAAACAAGGCGTGATGCGATCATGTGGGATTTGGCGCAACAGTATCCCGGCTACGGTTGGGAGCGAAATCAGGGATACCCCACGAAGTGTCACAAAGAAGCCCTTCGAAATCTTGGTGTCACCCCACACCATAGACGTTCCTTCAAGCCGGTGCACAATATCTTGTGACAAGCTGAAAACATAACCGCTTGATTCAAAAAAGAAATTGACCGCGAATCGGCTTTGACTCATCTTTTGAGCCAATCACAGAGCGCAGCAACCGCGCCGGGACGATAGGCAGAGAATGACAAAGATGACCAAGCCGAACAGCGCGGATGCGCTGCCGATCAACACGATTCTTGCAGGGGACTGCATTGATATCATGAACGGATTGCCCGCCGCGTCGGTCGATCTGATCTTCGCGGATCCACCCTATAACCTGCAGCTCAAGGGCGATCTTCACCGTCCGGACAATTCGCTGGTCGACGCGGTGGATGACGAATGGGACCAGTTCTCAAGCTTCAAGGCTTATGACGACTTCACCCGTGCGTGGCTGAAGGCCGCGCGTCGGTTGCTCAAGCCCGATGGGGCGATCTGGGTCATCGGATCCTATCACAACATTTTCCGCGTCGGCGCCGCCCTGCAGGACGAAGGATACTGGATCCTGAACGACGTGGTCTGGCGCAAGTCGAACCCGATGCCGAATTTCCGCGGCAAGCGGTTCACCAACGCGCATGAGACCATGATCTGGGCGTCCAAATCGGAAGGCGCGAAATACACGTTCAACTACGAAGCGCTCAAAGCCTTGAACGAAGGCATCCAGATGCGGTCGGACTGGGTTCTTCCGATCTGCAACGGGGGCGAGCGGCTGAAGGATGCGGCCGGCGACAAGGCCCACCCGACGCAGAAGCCTCAGGCGCTCCTGCACCGCGTTCTGGTCGGATCGACCAAGCCGGGCGACATCGTGCTCGATCCGTTCTTCGGCACGGGTACGACCGGCGCCGTTGCCAAGATGCTGGGTCGCGACTGGATCGGCATCGAGCGCGAGGCAAAGTACCGCGAAGTCGCGGAAGAGCGGATTTCCCAGGTGCGTCGTCTCGACAAGGCGTCCCTCGAAACCGCCACAAGCAAACGCGCCGAACCGCGCGTGCCTTTTGGCCAGCTTGTCGAACGCGGCATGCTGCGTCCGGGTGAAGAACTGCTGAGCATGAACGGGCGCCACAAGGCCAAGGTCCGGGCCGACGGCACGCTGATCGGCAATGACATCAAAGGCTCGATCCACCAGGTCGGCGCGCATCTCGAAGGCGCGCCAAGTTGCAATGGCTGGACCTATTGGTGCTTCAAACGCGATGGCAAGACCGTGCCCATCGACGTGCTTCGCCAGCAGATCCGCGCCGAGCTCAGCTGAGGCCATACGAACACCGCCGGTGCCTGCGGCCATGATCCCCGCGGCACTACACCTTGCCCCGCCGGTTTTCGGCGGGGTTTTTTGGTCTGCGATGCTGCAGACGTTCAGGTGCCACCGATTTCCGTGGCGGTGTGGCGCGCTCGGTCTATAACATCCTGCACTGCCAAAAACTGCCGATCAGGCACAGAACAAGACGACGGAGGGACACAGAATGAAATGGGCCAGAGCACGTCTCGCGACAGGCGAGACACAGTTCGGAGTGATCACGGGGGACATGTTCGAGCCACGCAGTGCTCTTGGTGCGGACGACGCAGCCGGAGATCCGATGTCGGTTGCGGATGTCACGCTGCTGCCGCCCGTCGTGCCGGGCAAGTTCATCGGCCTCTGGAACAACTTCAAGGCGGCTGCCGAAAAGAACGGCAACGAACACCCGTCGCATCCGCTCTATTTCTTCAAGGCGGATACCTCGCTCTCTGGTCCCGGTGCCCGTGTCGCGCTGCCCCAGTCTGCCGGCCGCGTGATCTTCGAAGGCGAACTTGGGATCGTCATCGGCAAGGCCTGCCGCAATGCCTCGCTCGAGGACGCGGCAGAGGCGATTTTCGGCTATACCTGCATCAACGATTTCACATCGCTCGATGTTCTCAATGCCGACCCGTCCTTTCCGCAATGGACCCGCTCCAAGAGCTTTGACGGGTTCGGCGTTGTGGGCCCGGTGATCGAAACGGACCTGGACTGGCGCGACCTGACCGTGACTGTGCTGGTCAATGGTCGCGAGCGGCAATCCTACCCGGCGTCAGACATGATCCTCACACCGGTGCAAATCGTGAGCCTGCTGTCGCAGGATATGACCCTGAATCCCGGTGATCTGATCGCCTGCGGAACCTCGCTTGGGGCGCGACCGGTCAAGGCCGGGATGGAGGTGGATGTCGTCATCGAAGGGATCGGCTCGCTGGGCGTCACCCTGGTGGAGCCGGGCGCTGCCTGATTGCGACCCCGTGCACCGGCCGCAGATGTCACGATCTGGTGGCGGATGGCGCGGGAAAAGCTTGCTTGGATCACGCAGTTCACCACAAAACTGCGTGAAACCGGCATTACGGCATTGAACCAAATGGGCTTTTGGCAGTTTGAATAGACTCGATAATGCTGTTTTCTGGTTCCGTTGAGTGATGGGGCCAATTCGACTGAAAGGCTGCCCATGTTGAACCGTCGTCAAATGATTGCAACCACCCTGTCCACGCTTGCCGTGCCGGCGCTTGTTGGCCCTGCCATGGCCGCGCCCAGCGAATGGGACAAATGGGATGCGCAGGTCACACCTGCGAATTTCGATCTCGGTTCGACCAACCCCTGGGGACTTCATCCCCGGTATCTTCCGCAGCGTGTGCAGGCGAATGCAGGTCTGCGCCCGGGCGACATTCATGTCGACGCCGTGGCCCGCTATCTCTACCACATTCAAGAGGATGGTACGGCGATGCGCTACGGTGTGGCGATCGGTCGGGATGGGCTTTATGAGCCGGGCGTCTACACGATCCGCCGCAAGGCTAAATGGCCGGGCTGGACCCCGACGCCCGCCATGATCAAACGCGAGCCCGACAAGTACGCCCGTTGGGAAGACGGCATGCCTCCGGGGCCTGAAAACGCGTTGGGGTCGCGCGCGCTCTACCTCTATGTCGGCAATCGCGACACCTATCTGCGCATTCACGGAACGCCCGCGCCACGCTCCATCGGCACCCGCGCCAGCTCCGGTTGCGTGCGCATGGTTATGGCGCATATCAACACGCTCTACGATCAGGTCGATACCGGCGTGACGGCGTATCTCTATCCGACGGACGGCGGGCGGCTCTAGGCCGCCCCGTCGCTCAGCTTTGCGGGCGAACGCAGATCGGGCTGCCGTTGGATGTCCGCAACGGCAGTTCCGTTGTCTCGACGGGCCCGCGATGCGTGTACCAGTAACAGCCGTCCTCGGCCCGGACACGCGCTGTCGTCAGGTCCTGATAGGGCGCGGCAATCGTTGCCACGGATTCGGGCACGGTGATGCGGGCAGAGCCTGACGTTCCCCCCGACGACGGTACAGGTTCACAGGCCGCCAGACCCAGCAGGGTCAGGGGGGCCACGAGGAAAGCCTTGGCTCTGGTCATATCGTACTCATTCCGCTGTGGTCTTGCGCCTGCGAAACTTGCACTAGTCCCCTGACGCCGCAAGACCATCCAGAAGCATGGTGCCTGAGGCATGGCAAGGATGCCGCATGTTTTCGATCCGGCCTCGCCCGCTACCCGAGCAGGTGATGGGCCGACGAGACATTGAAGTTTCCGTCGCCCGATGTGTAGATAGCCGCAGGCGTGACTAAGGCATCCAGCCGTTGCGTGATATCCCGGTTCGGAGGCCAGCTTGGACATACGCGCAATCCTGATGGGACTGGCTTTCGCGGCGATGTGGTCCTCGGCCTTTACCTCGGCGCGGATCATCGTGGCGGATGCGCCGCCTTTGATGGCGCTTGCCCTGCGCTTTGCCATTTCCGGGGCACTCGCGGTTCTGCTCGCCCGACTGATGGGCCAAAGCTGGCAGCTGACACGGAACCAGTGGAAAGCGACGATCATCTTCGGCATCTGCCAGAACGCGCTGTATCTGGGCCTCAACTTCGTGGCGATGCAGCGCATCGAAGCGTCCCTCGCCGCCATCATCGCCTCATCCATGCCCTTGCTCGTAGGCGTCGCCGGATGGGTCTTCGCAGGTCAGCGCATTTCTCCGCTTGGGATCATCGGTCTCATCGCCGGATTCTGTGGCGTCGTCATCATCATGAGCGCGCGGCTGGGCGCCGGGGCGGATCTGCTGGGCGTCGGCCTGTGTATCCTCGGGGTGATCTCTCTGACCGTGGCGACC
Organism: Marivita sp.; assembly: GCF_022763305.1. GTDB lineage: Bacteria > Pseudomonadota > Alphaproteobacteria > Rhodobacterales > Rhodobacteraceae > Marivita. Next base: position 9,840 of record NZ_JALEGT010000053.1, read on the forward strand.
CTTTCGCTCAGGAACGCCAGTTCGGGCGGCAATTTCATGATGATCGTCGGCCTGCAAATGCTGATCGGCAGCGCGGTGCTCTGGCCCGTCGGTCTGGCGCTCGAAACCGCGACGGTCAACATGTCGCTCAAGCTCGTGCTGGCCTTCGCTTACACGACGCTGGTGCCCGGCCTTGCCGCGACGCTGGTCTGGTTCTGGCTGGTCAACCGCATCGGTGCGGTCAAGGCGGCGACATTTCACTTCCTCAACCCGTTCCTTGGCGTGGCGATTGCCGCCGTGATCCTGTCCGAGCAACTGGGCGCGATGGACATCCTTGGCGTGGTGATCATCACCTTCGGCATTCTGGCGGTTCAGATTGCGCGCCAGACGGGTGGGACTGAAACAAACGCCACAGCGAAGTGAAAACGCGTCAGCACTTGTTTGAGTGACACATCGACAGATTGCGGACTACGCATCATGTCATGGAAATCGTGTTTGCGTATCTCGCGGGTCTGCTGACCCTGATCAACCCTTGCGTGATCCCCGTGCTGCCCATTGTCCTTGCGACGGCGGTACAGGCAGATCGGCGCGGCCCTCTGGCCCTGGCGGCAGGCATGAGCCTGTCCTTTGTGGTCCTGGGTGTCAGCGTCACGGCCTTTGGCCACCTGATCGGCCTGACCGTCGACACCTTGGCGCAGATCGGTGCGTGGCTGATGGTGGCCTTCGGTCTGCTGCTGCTGGTGCCCAAAGGCTCAGCCGTCATGGTTGCTGCCACATCCAGTCTTTCGGCGCGGGCCGATGCCGGGATGAACGACCTCGACGGGCACTCCCTGCGGGGCCAATTCGCTGGTGGCGCTTTGCTCGGCGCAGTCTGGAGCCCCTGCATCGGCCCGACCCTCGGCGGCGCCATCGCGCTGGCCAGCCAGGGACAGAGCCTTGGTCATGTCACCCTCATCATGACCGCTTTCGCGCTGGGAGTGTCGAGCTTCATGCTCGCGCTGGCCTATGGCGCACGCGGCTCAATCGGCCGGCACACTGCGCGCCTCCGTCAAATCGCGATGGCCAGCCGCCCGGTGCTGGGTCTGGCCTTCCTGCTGGTCGGCACCGGCCTGCTTCTGCAATGGCACCATGCGATTGAAATCTGGCTGCTCGACAGCATGCCCGCGTGGCTCGTCGATCTGTCCGTTCGTTTTTGACCCAAAAGGAGACTGCTCAATGGACCGCCGTACGTTTCTAACCCTCAGCGCCGCATCGCTGGTTGTGCCCTTCGCCGCTCAGGCCGAAGCCCTGTCCTACACACCCGGATTGGTGCAGGAAAGGCTGGCCAAAGGCGAAACCCTGTTTCTGGATTTCACCGCAAGCTGGTGCTCCACATGCCGGTCGCAGGGGCGCACTATCAACGCTCTGAAAGCGGAAAACCCCGCCTATGCGCAGGCCGTGACCTTCATCGACATCGACTGGGACACCTACGGCACATCCGAACTGGCGCAGTCGCTCAAGATCCCGCGCCGGTCGACGCTTGTGGTCCTGAAAGGCGATCAGGAACTGGGTCGGATCGTCGCCCAGACCGGAACGGCGCAGATCAAGGCGCTGATGGACACGGCGCTGGCCGCATCCACGTCCTGACCTGATCAACCGATCTTGCCCCGGTTCTCGCCCACCTGCCCACGATGCAGAAGCAGGTGGTCGAGGATCACGCAGGCCATCATCGCCTCGCCCACGGGCACTGCACGAATGCCGACGCAGGGGTCGTGACGGCCCTTGGTGATGATTTCGGTCTCTTCACCCGACTTGGTGATCGTCTTGCGCGTCGACAGGATCGACGAGGTCGGCTTGACCGCAAAGCGCACAACGATGTCCTGACCGGTGGAAATTCCGCCCAGAATGCCGCCCGCGTGGTTGGACGAAAACTTCGGCATCCCGTCATTGCCCATGTAGATCTCGTCCGCATTCTGGGTCCCGGTCAGCATCGCCGACGCCATGCCCTCACCGATCTCCACGCCCTTGACCGCGTTGATGCTCATCATCGCGGCCGCCAGATCGGTATCCAGCTTGCCATAGATGGGCGCGCCCAGCCCCGCAGGCACACCCCGCGCCACCACTTCGATGATCGCGCCGACGCTTTCGCCCGACTTGCGCAACCCGTCGAGGTAGTCGGCCCAATCTGCCGCCGCCTTGCCATCGGGCACCCAGAACGGATTGTTCTCGATCTCGTCCCAGTCGAACCGGTCCCGGTCGATCCGGTTCGGACCCATCTGGGTCATGTATCCGGTGATCTGCACGTCCGGCAGCAGCGCCTTGATCGCCTCGCGCGCCAGTCCACCCGCCGCCACCCGCGCCGCCGTTTCCCGCGCCGAGGACCGCCCGCCGCCGCGATAATCGCGGATACCGTATTTCTGCCAATAGGTGATGTCCGCATGACCGGGGCGGAATTTTTCCATGATGTCGGAATAATCCTTCGACCGCTGGTCGGTGTTCTCGATCATCAACTGCACCGGCGTCCCGGTGGTCTGGCCTTCGAACACACCCGACAGGATTTTCACCTCGTCGGGTTCGCGCCGCTGCGTGGTGAACTTGTTCTGACCCGGTTTGCGCCGGTCAAGCCAGTGCTGGATCATGCCCGCATCGATCGGCACACCCGGAGGGCACCCATCCACCGTCGCCCCAAGCGCAGGCCCGTGGCTTTCGCCCCATGTGGTGACACGGAAGAGATGTCCGAATGTGTTCAGGCTCATTGCGCGGGTCTCCTTGGCTCTGACGTTCCTAGGGCAGGGCGGGGTTGGTCTCAAGGTGTTTCGAATGGGCTGCGCCCATCCGAGGGATGCGAGGGGCATCGTCCATTGTTCTTGAACCAATGGCGAACAATTCCCGATCCCTCGCGCTCCCCGGAGTTTATCCGGCAAGATGAAGGAGCGCAGTTTTCGGCTTGAAGACGTGGGCGCGCAGGTCTACGTCTTGCCCTACCTCGGGGTGCCAGGAATTTGGCTGAGATGCGTGATGCGAACCCGTTGAACCTGAACCAGTTAACACTGGCGGAGGGAAGGTCTGGATACGCTCCTGCTTTGCCCTCTCGCCGCAAAACAGGAGGATGCCATGAAACAGGCCCTTTCATTTGCAGCGGGACTTCTTGCGTCGACCACCTTGGTGGCTGCACAGGACACACCCGTTCTGACCGTTTATGCGGGCGATTACATCGTATCGGAATGGGGACCCGGCCCGAAGATCGAAGAGATGTTCGAGGCGCAATGCGCCTGCGACCTGCAGTTCAAGCCCGGCGATCTCTTGCCGCGGATCCTGCTCGAAGGTGCGCAGACCGATGCGGACATCGTCTTTGGCCTGAACACTGATGTCACCAAGCGCGCCCGCGAAAGCGATCTCTTTGCGCCGCATGGGCAGGACACCTCGAGCCTGACACTGCCGGTGGATTGGACCGATGACGTGTTCCTGCCCTACAATTACGGCCACACCGCCTTTATTTACAATGAAGAGCGGATTTCGGATGTTCCAGAAAGCTTTGACGCGCTGCTGAATGCGCCCGATGACCTGAAGATCGTGATCCAGGACCCGCGCTCGTCGATCTCGGGACTGGCGCTGGTGCTCTGGGTCAAGGCCATCTACGGCGATGACGCCGAACAGGTCTGGGAAAAGCTCGCGCCGAAAATCCTCACCGTCACCAAAGGCTGGTCGGAAAGCTATGGTCTCTTCACCGATGGTGAGGCGGACATGGTGCTGAGCTACACCACCTCGCCCGCCTATCACATCATCGCCGAAGAGGACCGCACCAAGAAGGCGGCGATCTTCCCGGAAGGACATTACTTCATGGTAGAACTGTCGGCCAAGGTGGCGGGCACGGACGTGCCGGAACTGGCGGATCAGTTTCTGGAATTCCAGCTTTCCGAAGAGTTCCAGACCATGATCGCCACCGGCAACTGGTCTTTCCCGGCCAAGCTCGATGCCTCGAAATGGCCCGAGGGGTTCAAGGAGCTGAACCTGCCGGAAAAGGTGCTCTTCTACTCCGAAGACGAAGCCGCCGCCCTGCGCGATGAAACGGTCGAGGAATGGCGTCGCGCCCTGTCTCAATAATCGCCGCCTTGACCGTGGCCGGTCTGGTGACCGGCCCGGTCACGGCGGTGATCCTGCGGGCCGAGGCGTTCAGCGGGTTCCGCCCGGCAGACTGGCAGGCGCTGCGGTTCACGTTGGTGCAGGCCACGCTGTCGGCGGGGCTTAGCGTGCTTTTCGCCATCCCGGTGGCCCGCGCGCTGGCACGGAGGAGTTTCCCGGGACGCGGGCTCCTCGCGGCGCTCCTGGGGGCGCCCTTCATCCTGCCGGTGATCGTGGCTGTGCTCGGCCTTCTGGCCGTGTTCGGCCAATCGGGGCTTCTCAATCGCCTGTTGGCCCCGTTGGGTCTGCCGGACCTGCAGATCTACGGGCTGCAGGGCGTTCTCTTGGCGCATGTGTTCTTCAACCTGCCTCTCGCGACACGGCTGATCCTGCAAGGCTGGCTGGCCATCCCGGCCGAACATTTCCGTCTGGCGGCCACGCTGGGCATGGGACGCCGCGCCATGTGGCGATCCATCGAATACCCGATGCTGCGCCGGATCGTGCCGGGGGCGTTTGCCGTGATCTTCGTGATCTGCCTCTCGTCCTTTGCCGTTGCACTCACGCTGGGGGGCGGGCCTCGGGCGACGACGCTGGAACTGGCGATCTACCAATCCATGCGGTTCGATTTCGACCTCGCCCGCGCCGCCGCTCTGGGCCTCCTCCAACTTGGTCTGGCATTGACGGCCGGGTTGATTGCTCTGCGGATGACGCAGGTGCCCGTGGCGTCCAGAGGGCTGGACCGTCGCGTTCCGCGTTGGGACCGTACGAACCCGGGCGCCGTCTGTACGGATGTGCTCTGGATCGGCCTCGCGGCGCTCTTCCTGCTGACACCGCTCGCCATGGTCACTCTGAACGGTCTGGCCGGGATCACGACGCTGGGCGCATCGGTCTGGCAGGCGGCGGGGCATTCGATCCTCGTGGCGCTCGGTTCGACCGCGCTCTGCCTGCTCTGGGCGCTGCCACTGGCCACCCGCTGGGGCGAATGGCTTGGCCTTGCCGGGATCGCGCTGTCGCCATTGGTGCTGGGCATCGGGCTCTTCCTGATCGTGCGCCCCTTCGCCAACCCGTTCGACCTCGCGCTCTATGTCACAGCGACCGTGAACGCCTTTGTCAGCCTGCCCTTCGTTCTGCGCATCCTGCGCCCCGAAGCCGAGGCCATCCGCGCCGACTACACACGCTTGCGCGCCGCGCTGGGCCTGTCTGGTTGGGCATGGCTGCGATGGGTCTTTCTGCCCCGCCTGAAACGGCCCTTGGGTTTTGCGGCAGGGCTGACAGCGGCGCTCTCGATGGGGGATCTCGGTGTGATCGCGCTGTTTGCCGATCCAGACAATGCGACCCTGCCGTTGAAAGTGTACCAACTGATGGGGGCATATCGGATGGATCAGGCGGCAGGCGGCGCGTTGTTGCTGCTCATGCTCAGCCTTGGTCTCTTCTGGGCTTTCGACAGAGGAGGGCGCGTTGGCTCTAGAACTTGACCAGATCGAGGCGCGGTCCGGCAGCTTCCGTCTCCGGGCCAACCTGACTGTCACCGAAGGGGAGCGGGTCGCCATTGTCGGCGCGTCAGGATCGGGCAAATCGACCCTGCTCGATGTGATTGCAGGCTTCCTGTCGATAACATCGGGCGCGTTGCGCTGGGCGGGTCGGGACATCAGCACCGTACCGCCGGGGCAGCGCCCGGTCAGCATCCTCTTCCAGGACACAAACCTTTTTCCGCACCTGACCGTGGGACAGAACCTGGCGCTGGCGTTGAACCCGGCTACCGGGCGGATGCGGGCAGAGGATGCTGGGCGGATCGACGCCAGCCTTGACCGCGTGGGCCTTGCCGGCTTTGCGAGCCGCCGCCTGTCGGAAATGTCAGGTGGACAGCAGAGCCGCGCCGCGCTTGCGCGCGTGCTGTTGCAGGGACGGCCCGTGTTGCTGTTGGACGAGCCCTTTGCCGCGCTTGGGCCGGCGCTCAAGATCGAGATGCTGGATCTTGTCGCCGAGGTTGCAGCGGCCGAAGGGCTGACCGTGCTTCTTGTCTCGCACGATCCCCAGGATGCGCGTCGGTTTGCGTCAAAGACCATCGTGGTCGAGAACGGCGAGGTTGCACCGCCACAGGAAACCGGCCCCTTGCTCGACAATCCGCCGCCGGGGTTGCGGGCCTATCTTGGAGGAGAGTGACGCGTCTTAGATGATGCGCGAACCGCAGGTTTCACAGCGCATCGCCCGATCAGTGACAAACGTCATGTCTCAACGAAAAAGCCCCGCCGGATCGGCGGGGCTTTTCCTGTTTCGAACCCGAAGGATCAGTCCTTCGCGCGAGCTTTCACCGGCGCCCAGAGACGCTTGTTGGTGAGGTACAGAAGAACCGACAGAACCGTCAGGAACAGCACGCCGACAAAACCGGCCTGCTTGCGGGCCATCAGCTTGGGTTCCGCGGCCCACATCAGGAAGGCTGCAACGTCCTGCGCCTGCTGCTCGATGGTCGCTTCAGTGCCGTCGGAGTATTCGACATCGTCACCGTAAAGCGGCGGGGCCATCGAAATCCAGCCACCGGGGAAGGCGGTGTTTTCATAGAGAATCGCACCCGCTTCTTCTTTTTCTTCGCCGGTGTAGCCGTGCAGCAGCGACGCAATGTACTCGGGTCCGCCCATGCCCTTGAAGAACTGGTTGATGCCCAGTCCGTAGGGGCCATGGAAGCCTGCGCGGGCCTTGGCCATCAGGCTCAGGTCGGGTGCGCCAGCCGCGTTGTTCTCGGGGAAGTGATCCGTCGGACGTGCCGGACGGAAGTCTTCGATTTCGTCGTCATAGACTTCAAAGAACTGGGCCGCATAGGCGCGGACCTGATCTTCCGGCATGCCGGGGCCATCTTCAGCGGACAGCGTGCGCAGCGGCACGTACTTCATGCCGTGACAGGCCGAACAGACCTGGGTGTAGACCTGAAGACCGCGCTGCAGTTGGGCCTGATCGAAGGTCCCGAACGGGCCTTCGAACGAGAAGTCGAAGTTTTCGACATGGCCCGATGCTCCGGCGGCATATGCGCCGGAGACGGGTGCCAGGGCCAGAGTGGCCGCGAGGGCAAGTTTCTTGAGCATTGTTCGCGTGTCCTTTCTTACTCGGCCGGGGTCGCTGCAGCAGCGCCGTCGTTGGTCGAGGACTTGCCGTAATGCGCCTTGAAGTCATCCTCGATGGTGTCCGGCTGCGGCAGCGGCTTTTCAAGCACGCCCAGCAGCGGCAGGATCACGAGGAAATAGGCGAACCAGTAGGTGGAGCCGATCAGGGCGATATAGGGGTAGATGCCTTCTGCCGGCATGGCGCCAACCCACATCAGAACGAAGAAGTTCACGACGAAGAGCCAGAACCACCACTTGAACATCGGGCGGTAGCGGCCGGAGCGCACCGACGATGTGTCAAGCCACGGCACCAGCGCCATCACGACAATCGCGCCGAACATCGCCAGAACACCGAAGAACTTGGCGTCGACGATACCACCGGTCAGGAAGTTTGCCGCGATCACGACCCAGACGTCGCCGTCAAAGGCGCGAAGGATGGCGTAGAAGGGCAAGAAGTACCATTCCGGAACGATATGCGCCGGTGTCGCCAGCGGGTTCGCTTCGATGTAGTTGTCCGGGTGGCCCAGGTAATTCGGCATGAAGCCGACAACCGCGAAGAACACGACCAGAACAATCGCCAGCGCGAACAGGTCCTTGATCACGAAATAGGGCCAGAAGGGCAGGGTGTCTTTCTCGGCATCCGCCTTCGAGGTGCGACGCACTTCTACACCGGTCGGGTTGTTGTTGCCCGTGGTGTGGAAGGCCCAGATGTGCACGATCACGAGACCGGCAATCACGAAGGGCAGCAGATAGTGCAGCGAGAAGAAGCGGTTCAGCGTGGCGTTGTCCACGGCCGGTCCGCCCAGCAGCCAGGTCTGGATCGATTCACCGATGAACGGGATCGCACCAAAGAGGCCGGTGATCACGGTCGCACCCCAGAAGGACATCTGTCCCCACGGAAGCACGTAACCCATGAACGCGGTGCCCATCATCAAGAGGTAGATCAGCATGCCGATGATCCACGTGATCTCGCGCGGCGCCTTGTAGGAGCCGTAGTAGAGACCGCGGAAGATATGCGCATATACGGCGACAAAGAACAGCGATGCGCCGTTCATGTGCAGGTAGCGCAGCATCGCGCCGCCATTCACGTTGCGCATGATGTGTTCGATCGAGCCGAAAGCGAGATCGACATGCGGCGTGTAGTGCATCACCAGAACGATGCCGGTGATGATCTGCAGCGCCAGACAGAACGCAAGAACGATGCCCCAGATCCACATCCAGTTCAGGTTCTTGGGTGTGGGGATCATCAGGGTGTCATAGAGCAAGCCAACGATCGGCAGCCGCGAGTGCAGCCACTTTTCTCCGCCGGTCGACGGCTCGTAATGGTCGTGTGGAATTCCAGACATTCGCGCGTCTCCTTATCCCAGCAGGATTGTTGTTTCGTCGACGAATTCCGCCGGTGGCACTGGCAGGTTCTGCGGTGCCGGCCCTTTGCGGATGCGACCGGATGTGTCGTAGTGCGAGCCGTGGCACGGGCAGAACCAGCCACCGACGCCACCGTCCAGTGCATAATCGCCGGCATTGCCCAGCGGAACGCAGCCAAGGTGTGTACACACACCCATCTGAACCAGCCATTCGCCGGCTTCATCCATGGCGCGGTTTTCGTCGGTTGCTTCGGCCGAACCATCAAGGTTTGCGTTGCGTGCGACCGGATCGACCAGATCACCCAGATCGACGCTGCGTGCTGCCTCGATCTCTTCGGCGGTGCGGCGGCGGATGAAGACCGGCTTGCCGAGCCATTTTACAGTGATCTGAGAGCCTTCTGCTACGCCCGACACGTCCACTCGAATCGAGGACAGGGCCAAAACGTCAGCCGACGGGTTCATCTGGTTGACCAGAGGCCAAACCGCGGCACCGGTGGCAACCGCGCCTGCGCCGGCTGTGGCGTAGTACAGGAAGTCCCTCCGGGTGCCTTCGTGGTGTTCTGCGTTGGACACGAGGTTATCTCCATTTAACGGCCGATCATCTGGCCACAATACGGGTTGGGCCGACCCTGGGGGCGGCGCTCCGAGGCGCTATTTAGCGGGCTACCCCCTAGCCGTCCACCTCCAGAAGACCTAGGTTAGGGATAAGCGCCGAAGTGTCGCGGTAAATGGCACTGACCTTGCAGGATTGGCGTGGTAGTGACGCGACAAACACGAAACGGACGGCCCACCATGCGGAAAACGATTCTGTCAGGTATACTTGCGATCGCCACGGCTGGCTTTGCCGCGCCGGCGATGGCCGAGATGGAGCTGTCCGTCTACACCGGTTGGCAGACCGCGCCGCACAGCCGTCTCTACGGCGACTACCCCGGCACGGGCGCTGATATCGATGCGTTGATCGGCTGGGAAGGCCGATCATTCGAGATGCCACCCTATTACGGCGTGCGCGGCACATGGTGGAAGAATGAAAAGCTGGGCTTCGGGCTCGAGTTCACACATGCCAAGGTCTACGCGCCGGATGACGAAAAAGCCGCCATCGGGTTTTCCGATCTCGAGTTCACCGACGGCCTCAACATCGTGACCGTGAATGCCTATCACCGCTGGCCGGGACTGTGGGCGCAGGGCGCCATCACACCCTATGTTGGCGGGGGTGTCGGTATCGCGGTGCCGCATGTCGATGTGGACACGACCACCGGGATCGACACCTACGAGCTTCAGATCACCGGACCGGCGGCGCGTCTGACTGCGGGGATGAGCTATGACATCAATGATCGCTTCGCGGTCTTTGGCGAGTACCAGTTCACCTATTCGAGCAACAACGTCGATCTGCCCGAGGGGGGATCGCTCGAAACCGACATCAAGACCAATGCGCTCAATGTCGGTCTGACGCTCAAGTTCTGATCTGATCCACAACCCGGATGTCGTCAAAGCCTTCCTCTGAGGATGGCGGGACGTAATGCTCTGAAAAGCGCCGGAACAGCGACTCGCTTGCGGCGAAGGCGTGCGTGCCCGAAGCGTTCCTGGCTCTGAGCCGCGCAAGACACACCTCGTCTGGCACGTCGAGCACATGAACGACGCACCGGGCCTCACCCTCTGATGCAACTTCGCGCATCCAGTCCCTGAACGCAACGGTATTTGCCGGGAAGTCGAGCACCACGGACAAACCCTCGCGCAGCAGAGCCGCCACATGCGGTCCCATCGCAGTCTTCAGCTTGGCAGAGAGCCGAAGATAGTCCTGTCCGGTGGTGATCTCGTCCTTGAACAACGCTGCCAGCCAGTCATCCTCCGCGATGACCAGCGTATTGGCCGCCGTCCCCAAATGTGCCGCGAGGGTCGATTTCCCGGCGGCGATCTTGCCGCAGATCACGTGCAGACAGGGCCGTCGGTCCGACATGATCACGCCTCTTGGTCTAGGCCTTGTCGCTGTTGCGCGCCTCGTCGTCCGTCTTTGCCTGTGCCAGCGCCCTGCGCGAGGATGGCAGCATCCAGACCACCGCGCCGATGTAGATCAGGCTCAGCACGACCAGTGCAATCCAGGTATAGATGGCCACAGCCGCTCCGATTGCGGCAAAGCCGACAAGAAACACTTTGACCCGGCGCTGGCTGATCTTGGTGGTCTTGAAAGACCAGACCGGAAACCGCCCGATCATCAGCATGCCGATCAGCGCAATATACATCGCCAAAAGCACATCGGGGATGATCTGTGTGCTGTCAAAGGCAAACGACGCATACATGGGCAGCATCACCAGAATCGCCCCGGCGGGGGACGGAATCCCGATGAAATAGGCGTTCTCGGCTGATCCGTTCTCGGCCTTACGGGCTACGTTGAACCGCGCAAGCCGCGTCACTGCACAGACCGCATAGACCAGCACGGCCAGCCAGCCCAATTGCCGCGTGTCATCCAGCGCCCACACATAAAGCAGCAGCCCCGGCGCAACCCCGAAATTCAGGAAATCTGCCAGCGAGTCGAGCTCGGCGCCCATCTTGCTGTCGCTGCCAAGCGCACGGGCCAGACGCCCGTCCAGCCCGTCAAGGATGGCCGCAAGCAGGATCAACTGCACCGCCAACTCGTAGTTGCCCTGCAGCCCGAACCGGATCGCCGTCAGCCCCGCACAGATGGCCGTCACGGTCAGCATGTTCGGCAGAAGCTGAACCAGCGTCAGTTTCTGACCGTTCGTTTCCGTGGTCATGTCGACAGGTCCGCAATCACGGTTTCACCGGCGATCATGGTCTGCCCGATCTTCACCGATGGCTCCACCCCTTCGGGCAGGTAGATGTCCAGACGCGACCCGAAGCGGATCAGCCCGAAGCGTTCACCCCGATCCAAGACCGCACCTTCCTGCGTGAAGCTCACGATCCGCCGCGCCACCAGACCGGCGATCTGTGTCACGGTGAGGATGCGGTCGTCCTCCATCCGGATGACCAGTGAATTGCGCTCATTGTCCTCGCTCGCCTTGTCGAGCGAAGCGTTCAGGAACTTGCCGGGCTTGTAGGCGATCTTCTCAACCTTGCCCGCCACCGGTGCGCGGTTCACATGGCAGTTGAACACCGACATGAACACGCTGACCCGTGTCAGCGCCTCTTCCGGCAGACCCAGCTCGCGCGGCGGTACCGCAGGTTCGATCAGCGAAACCACCCCATCCGCCGGGCTGATCACCAGCCCCGGTGCATCCGGCGTGACCCGCTCGGGATCGCGGAAGAAGTAATAGCACCAGACGGTCAACCCCACACCGATCCAGCCCAGCACATCCTCGACGGCAAACAGCACCAGAGTGATGGCCGCAAAGATCGCGACGAATTTGCGCCCTTCCGGGTGCATCGGCTTGATGAATGTATCTGTCATCCGCATCGCGGCAGCATCCTTTCAAAACATTGCGCGTCGGTAAACCGGGGTTCTCCGACACGCAAGCTTTGCCGACATAACCTGACGTCGCGGATCAGGCTTCGGGATGGGTCGCCACCATGCTGTCGCGTGTCGAGAACGTGTCGAACCACGCCGCCAGCGCATCGCGCCCGGTGCGCCAGGCCCGCGCGTCATGGCGCAGGTCGAGATATCCCAGCGCGCAGGCCACCGCGATATGCCCCATGTCCAGACGCCCGTTGAGATGGCTCATCCAGCGAGTGTTGATCGCATCCAGCGCACGGGAAACCTTGCCCCACTGCCCCTCGACCCAATCCATCATGACCTTCTCCTCGGGGCGGAACCGGGTTTCATAGACCATCAGCACCGCCGCATCGAGAATGCCATCCGCCGTCGCCTCCAACGTCAGTGTGTCCCAGATCCGGTGTTCGGGATAAAGCCCGGCATTTGCCCGCGCATCGAGGAACCGGCAGATCACCCGGCTGTCATAGATCGCTGGCGCATCCGGACGGATCAGCGCCGGGATCTTGCCCATCGGATTCGCCGCGATCAGCTTGGAATCAGGCGACAGCGGTGTGCTGGTCACGTTCACATGTTCGATGTCGTCATATTGCCCGGTTTCGTGCAGCGTCACGAGAACCTTGCGGACAAAGGGCGATGGCCCCGATCTGAGAAGTTGCATCAGCCTGCTCCCTGTTTGGTCTGCTGCCAGCTAATCCCGTCGCGCTCCGATTGCCAAGCCGCGTGTCACGATGCGTCGACGCATCGCCTCTTTCCGTCGACGGAAAGAGGCCGCTCACAACACCGGCGGATCCGCCATCAACGCAGCCAGCGCCTCAAGCTCGCTGCCCATCCCGCCAGGCACCTGAACCGCCGCGCGCTGCCGAACCGCGTCGTCCTTGTTCTGGCCAAGCTTCCACGTCGCTGCGATCTCCTCCACCACCATCCGGCAGGGCACGATCATCCGCATCATCCGCTCCAGAACCTCTGGCGTCATCTTGCCGGTGGTCCACGGCGTCTTTCCCGCCAGCCGGTTCTCGTAGAAGGCGGACTGCACATCCAGCACCTCGCGCATTTTACCATGTGGTAAAAGTTCCAGAACCCCGGTCAGGTGTACCGCCACATAGTTCCACGTTGGCACCTGATCCACGACCCCGTACCAATCCGGCGAGATATAGGCATCCGGCCCCGTCACCGCGATCCGAGCAGGGCGCGGCCCGCTCAACGCCCGCGCAATCGGGTTGGACCGCACCAGATGGATCAGCACCTCGCGCCCATCCTCGGACAGCAGAACCGGCACATGCGCCACCATCGGCACAGGATCGCCATTCATCACCAGAGTGCCAAACCCCCGCTCGCGGACAAAGGCGATGTCCTTGGCGTGGTCGTGACTGTGAAAGCTCGGGTTGGGGTGCATGGCATTGGCTCAGGACTGGAAACGCCCCCGATCTGGCACAACCGAAACCAAAAATCCCGCCCTGAATTGTACCCGAAACAATCATCCCGCCTTGGGATGCGTCGCCTCGTAGACCTTCATCAGATGCACCGTATCGACCGAGGTATAGGCCTGCGTTGTCGACAGGGACGCATGGCCCAGCAATTCCTGAATCGCCCGCAGATCACCGCCCGCCGACAGCAGATGCGTCGCAAAGCTGTGCCGCATCGCATGTGGCGTCGCGGTGGCGGGCAGACCCAACTGCATCCGCGCCTGTTCCGTCACTTTCTGCACCAGCCTAGGGTTCAACGCCCCGCCACGCGCGCCGCGAAACACCGGCGCATCCGGCTCCATGTCGAACGGGCACAGCGTCACATAGGTCGCCACCGCCTGCCGCGCGACGGGCAGAACCGGGACCACCCGTTCCTTGCCACCCTTGCCGATGATCCGCACCGCCTCGCCCAAAGGCAGGTCACGCCCCGTCAGCCCCAACGCTTCGGAAATCCGCAGGCCACAGCCATAGAGCAGCGTCACCACCGCCATGTCCCGAGCGCCGACCCAGTCTTTCTGCGCCTGCTGACCCACCGTGTCGATCATCTCGCGCGCGGCATCCTCGCTCAGCGGACGGGGCAGCTTTTTCTGGAACTTGGGCGCACGGGTCGACAGCACGGCTGTCGGCTCGAACCCCTCCCGCTCCGCCAGCCAGCGATAGAAGGATTTGACCGCCGAAAGCTTGCGCGCAAGCGATCGCGGACTGGCCCCACCGCTGCGCGTGTGCGCCATCCACGCCCGCATGTCAGGCACGGTGATCCGCGCCAGGGGCGCCAGCCCCTGCGCCTCGCCCTTGTAGTCTGTCAGGAACGCGATGAAATCCACTACGTCGCCGCGATAGGCGATCAGCGTGTTCTCGGCTGTCCCGTTCAGTGCCCGGCTCGAAGCGAGCCACCCCTCCAGCGCGTCCCGCGCCGCCGGAGAGATCATCAGGCTCATGACAGCCAGCGCCGCATCTGGCGCTCGAACACACCGGTGAAAAAGGTCAGAAGGTCCGTGCCCTGCTGCGGTGTGAACTGATGCGGGTCTTCCGCCCCCATCACCAGCAACCCCGGCAGACGCCCTGGCCCGAAATCCAGTTTTAGACAGGCTTCCGAGCGGATCCAGTCCGCCTTGTCGCCGTAGATCTCGCGTGCGCCAGTCTCGACCTGCCGCAGCGTGACCTGCCGGGGTGGCGCATTACGCCCGGTGCTGACATACGCGTCGATGAAGCCGGGGGCCGCCACAGACAGCACTGATCCCAGCCGTTTGATCGCCGGGTCTTCGTCGTTCTGCACCGATTCCAGCACAAGCTTGATGACATCGACCCGCAGAATCTCGGCCACGTCGCCGCCCAGATCGCGCAGGAAGGATTCGAACTCCACCGGGTCGAGCATCCGCAGGATCGCGCGATGCACCTGATTGGTGCCCGCAAGGTTCTCGTAGGCGGCTGCAATCACCGACCGGTGGGTGTCTTCCAACCGGTCCAGACGGGCCTCGAGTCGGTCCATCGCGATGCCGCGCAGGTCGACGATATTGCCGCCCATCGCACGTTCATTCGCGGCGATCAGGGCGCGCATCAGGTCCTGATCCTCGAGAATCACGTCAGGGCGCGTCATGATCGTTTCGCGCAGGTCGTCGTCGATACGGGGGCTGCTCATGCCATCCTCAGGGTCTTTTGTTTGCGGGACAGTATCAGGGGTGGCACAGAGATGCCCGCATTTTTTCGATCAAATGCGGGCAACTCGAAAAACTGTGGCAGAAGCGCAGGAACGCCCGTCGACGGGCGTTGAAAGCCGCGTCGACGCGGCTTTCTCCCGGCTCAGAGGATCTTGATATTGGCCGCTGCCGCGTCCTTGACGAACTGGTCAAGACCCTTGTCCGTCAGCACGTGGCTCGCCATCGCCTTGATCACGGCGGGCGGGGCGGTGGCAACATCGGCCCCGATCTTGGCGCATTCGCTCATGTGATTGGCGCTGCGGATCGACGCGGCAAGGATGTTGGTCTCGAACCCGTAATTGTCATAGATTTCACGGATGTCCGCGATCAGGTCCAGACCGTCCATGTTCAGATCGTCCAGACGCCCGATGAACGGAGAAATGAACGTCGCGCCCGCCTTGGCCGCCAAAAGAGCCTGATTGGCCGAGAAGCAAAGCGTCACGTTGACCATCTTGCCCTCGTCGGTCAGCACCTTGCAGGCCTTCAGACCGTCCCAGGTCAGCGGTACCTTCACCGCGATGTTCTCGGCGATCTCGGCCAGCTTGCGTCCTTCCGCGATCATGTCCTCGGCCTTGAGCGCCACCACTTCGGCAGAGACCGGGCCCGAGACCAGATCGCAGATCTCCTTGGTCACTTCGAGGATGTCGCGACCGGATTTCTTGATCAGCGACGGATTGGTGGTCACGCCATCGACCATGCCCAGATCGTTGAGTTCCGCGATCGCGTCGATTTCGGCTGTGTCGACAAAGAATTTCATGGCTCTCGCTCCTGTGATGGGTTGGCCTTTCCTACCGTGGGCTTTACCCCAAGACAATGCAGACGGAAACCCTCAACTGATGGCGCTAACATCCAGCTATTTCGATGAAGGCGCGCTGATCGGCGTGCTGACCACCCAGCCGTTGGACCGGGTGCTGGATTACCGCGCGCCCGAGGGGGGCTGCCATCCGGGGGCCTTTGTCGAGGTGCCGCTTGGTCCGCGCAAGGTGCTTGGCGTCGTCTGGGGGCCGGGGCAGGGCGATTACGACATCTCCAAGGTGCGCTCGGTGATCCGCGTGCTCGATGCCGCGCCCATGCGCGAGGAACTGATGGCGTTTCTGACCCGCGCGGGCGACTACACGCTGACCCCGATGCCCGCGATGCTGCGGCTTGCCACCCGCGCACCGGGCCTCGGTGATCCCCCGTCGATGCGCAAGATTTACCGTCTGGGCGACAGCACCCCCGACCGCATGACCGACACGCGCACCCGCGTGCTCGACGTACTGCGCGAGATGGGGGGCCTGTCTCTGACGCTCAAGGAACTGGCCGAGGCAGCGGGCGTGACCACCTCTGTCGTCAAAGGCCTCGTAAAACAGGGGGCCGTGCGCGAGGAAGACAGCCCGCGCGACACACCCTTCCCGACGCTCGATCCGGCATATGGCGGCAAAACCCTGACCGAGGATCAAACCACCGCCGCCGCCACACTCCGAGCCTCGGTCGCCACGCGATCCTATGGCACAACCCTGCTGAAAGGCGTCACAGGGTCCGGCAAGACCGAAGTCTATCTCGAAGCGGTGGCCGAATGTCTGGCCCAAGGCCGTCAGGCATTGGTCCTGTTGCCGGAAATCGCGCTGACTGCTGAATTCCTCACCCGCGTCGATGCCCGTTTCGGCGCGAAACCCGCCGAATGGCATTCCGGCGTCACCATGACAGACCGCCGCCGCGTCTGGAAAATGACCGCCCAAGGCGGGGCGCAACTGGTCGTCGGCGCACGCTCCGCGCTGTTCCTGCCGTTCCGCGATCTGGGTCTGATTGTCGTCGATGAAGAACACGACACGTCGTACAAGCAGGAAGATGGCGTTCTTTACAACGCCCGCGACATGGCCGTGCTGCGCGCGTCGATCTGCGGCGCACAGGTGATCCTGGCCTCTGCGACGCCAAGTCTGGAAAGCTGGGCGAATGCCGACGCAGGCAAATACCGCAAACTCGAACTCACCTCCCGTTTCGGCGCGGCGGTCATGCCCAAGATGCGGGCCATCGACATGCGCAGCGAACAACTGCCCGGGTCAAGCTGGATCTCGCCGACGTTGCAACGCGCGGTGCAACAAAGGCTCGACAACAAGGAACAGGCGCTGCTCTTCATCAACCGGCGCGGCTATGCCCCCGTCACCATCTGCCGCGCCTGTGGGCACCAGATCGGCTGCGACCATTGCGATGCGCGGATGGTCGAACACCGATTTCTCAAACGTCTCGTCTGCCACCAATGTGGCGAGACCAAACCGATGCCCAACACCTGCCCCTCCTGCGGGGCCGAAGACAAACTTGCTGCCGTTGGCCCCGGTGTCGAACGCCTTGCCGAAGAGGCGCAGACGCTCTTTCCCGATGCCCGGCTGGCGGTGTTGTCGTCGGACATGTTCGGCTCAGCCCGCGCCCTCAAGGCCGAGATCGAGACCATCGCCAGCGGTGGCGCAGACCTGATCATCGGCACACAGTTGGTCGCCAAGGGCCACAACTTCCCGCTGCTGACGCTTGTGGGCGTGATTGACGCCGACCTTGGTCTGCAAGGCTCGGACCTGCGCGCGGCTGAACGCACGTTTCAACTGATGCGGCAGGTGGCGGGTCGGGCCGGGCGCGCTGACAAACCCGGTCAGGCGTTGATGCAGACCTATCAGCCGGAACATCCCGTGATCCGCGCGATCCTGTCCGGGGACGAGCAGGATTTCTGGACCGCCGAAGCCGGTGAGCGCCGCAATGCGGGCGTGCCGCCCTATGGACGCCTTGCCGGGATCATCCTGTCCTCGACGGACGTGCAGGAGGTGTTCGACCTCGGCAACGCGCTGGCCCGCAACGACGCACCGCTGCGCCGTGTGGGGGCTCAGGTCTTCGGTCCGGCCCCGGCGCCTATCGCGCGGGTGCGTGGCCGCCACCGGGTGCGCCTTCTGGTCAAGGCTCCCAAGGGCACCGCGCTGCAGCCGGCGCTGGCGGAATGGGTCAAACCCTTCCGCCTCAAGGGAGAGCTGCGCATGGCGATCGACATCGACCCGCAGAGCTTTTACTAAGGTCAGCGCCGGTTTTCAGTCGACTGAAAACCCGGACGCGTCGACGCGTCCGCGCCCCCGGCATGGCGGACCGAGGCGCCGCATGATCGCGCACATCCTGTCAAAGGGTTAATTGGTCCGATCCGGTTCCAATGTTTCGCGCGTGAAACAATAGGTCAGGTTTGGTTCCGATCCGTGTTGCGGCTCCGGGTCAACAGGGCACCCATATTTCCGGCCATGCCTTGTATGCCCTTCACCTGCATTCTACATGGGCCATCATGAAGCGCTTTATCCCATTTGTTAAATCCGACCCCACAGTCGCTGTTGTTCGGATGCAAGGCACGATTGCGGCGGGGTCACGTGGGACTCTGAGCGATGCCAGCCTTCGCTCTCTGCTTGAAAAGGCGTTCCGCAAGGGCAAGCCCGCTGCCGTTGCGCTCGAGGTCAATTCCCCTGGTGGATCGCCTGTGCAAAGTTCGCTGATCGGCGCCCGCATCCGCCGTCTTGCGGATGAAACCGAAACCCCCGTCTACGCCTTTGTGGAAGACGTCGCCGCGTCGGGTGGCTACTGGATCGCCTCCGCGGCAGATGAGATTTACGCCGACCCGGCGTCCATTCTTGGCTCCATCGGTGTCATCTCTGCCGGGTTCGGCGCGCATGTGTTCCTGCAACGGCAGGGTATTGAGCGCCGGGTCTACACGGCGGGCAAATCCAAATCCATGCTCGACCCGTTCCGTCCCGAAAGCGAAGAGGATGTCGCACGCCTGAACAGGTTGCTGGGACAGTTGCACGAGACATTCATCCATCAGGTGAAAAGCCGCCGTGGGGCCAAGCTTGCCGACAATCCCGATCTCTTCACAGGAGAGATCTGGGTTGGTCAGGGCGCGGTCGATGTCGGGCTGGCAGATCATGTCGGACACCTTGTTCCCGCGATGAAGGATCGGTTCGGTGACAAGGTCAAATTCCGCCGCTACGAACAGCGCCGCCCGTTCCTGAGCCGTTTCGGAGCGAAACTTACCGAAGACGCCCTTGGCGTCATCGAAGAACGCGCCGAGTTCGCGCGCTACGGGCTCTGACGTGATTTCCAAGATCGTCCTTCTCTTCCTCGTCTTCATCGCCGTGCTTGCCATGTTCGGGAAACTGCGCGTGCCGGGTGCAAAGCGTCTGGCCAGTGCTAAGTGCCGCAACTGCGGGCGCTATCGTATCGGCAAGGGGCCATGCCCCTGCAGCGGAAAGGCAAGCTGACATGCTGATGATCTGGGGCGGTGTCGTCATCGGGCTCGTGATCCTGCTGCTGGCCGGCGATGCGCTGGTCAAGGGTGCGGTCAACCTGTCGCTGCGGATCGGTATTCCGGCGCTGATCGTCAGCCTGACGGTGGTCGCCTTCGGCACTTCTGCACCAGAGCTGCTCATCTCGATCAAGGCGGCGATGGAGAATGTCCCCGGCATCGCGCTGGGCAATGTCGTCGGCTCCAACACCGCAAACATTCTTCTCGTTCTGGGCATCCCCGCGCTGCTGGCTGTCATGCATACCAGCGAATGCGACACGCGGAAAAGCTATGTCATCATGCTGGGCGCGTCGGTGCTTTTCATCGCGCTGGCCTTTCGCGGTGTGTTTGACTGGATCGCCGGGATCGGACTGCTGGTCGCATTGGCCGTCATCCTTGGCGACTCCATCCGGGAAGCTCTGGCGCACCGCCGGGCGGGCAAGGAGGCAGAGGCTGAGGAAGAACCCGAAGGCGCCGATCCCGACATGCCGTGGTGGAAGATCCTCGTCTATCTGGCGCTCGGTCTGGTCGGGTTGCCGCTGGGCGCAGACCTCCTGATCGACAGCTCGGTCCAGATTGCCACGATGTTCGGCGTCAGCGACACCGTGATCGGCCTGACACTTGTTGCACTGGGCACGTCGCTGCCGGAACTGGCGACCACGGTCATGGCTGCACTGCGCCGTCAGGCGGATGTTGCGCTGGGCAACGTGATCGGGTCGAACATGTTCAACCTGTTGGCCATCATCGGCGTCGCGTCCCTGATTGCGCCGATCCCGGTTGCCCCAGAATTCCTGAGCTTCGATCTCTGGGTCATGCTGGGCGCGTCGCTTCTGATCTTCCCGCTGGTTTTCCTCGCCAAGGATCTGACCCGCCTGTGGGGCGTGGTCTTGTCGGCGCTTTATGTGGGCTACATTGCGCTTGTCATCATGTAAGCGCGAGGCAGACCAATGAGCAAAGCACTGATCACAGGCGCAGGCAAACGGCTGGGGCGCGCGATGGCGCTGTACCTGGCCGATCGCGGGTTCGACATTGCAGTGCATTATGCGTCATCCGGCGATGCGGCCGAGGAAGTCGCAGAAATGATCCGCGCCAAAGGGCGGCGCGCCTGCACCGTGCAGGCGGACCTGTTGAACGAAGACGAAACACAAGCGCTGGTCGGAGCTGCGATTGACGGCATCGGCGGCCCGCTGGAGGTGCTCATCAACAACGCCTCGATCTTCGAATACGACAACATCGGAACGGCGACGCGCGAGAGCTGGGACCGGCATCTGGAAAGCAATCTGCGCGCCCCCTTCGTGCTCACCCAGCATTTCGCGGCGCAACTGCCGGAGCCCGAAATCGACGACATGAACGAACCGGTGGCACCGGGTCTGGTCGTCAACATGATCGATCAGCGGGTGCGCAAGCTGACACCGGAGTTCATGACCTATACGATTGCGAAGATGGGGCTGTGGGCCTTCACACAGACGGCGGCACAGGCGCTGGCCCCCGCCTGTCGCGTGAATGCGATCGGTCCCGGGCCGACATTGCGCGGGGGGCGCCAGAGCGAGGCGCATTTCGCCAAGCAGCGTGCGGCGACCGTTCTGAAACGCGGATCGAATACCTCCGACATCACCGGCGCGCTGGGCTATTTTCTCGATGCGCCGGGGGTCACAGGGCAGCTGCTCTGCGTGGACGGCGGACAGCATCTGGGATGGCAGACACCAGACGTGATCGGGGTCGAATGATGCCCCGCAAAAGCAAGTTTTGCACCGCTCACATTGACGTTACGAAAGCGTTACGAAAGTGTTAATGTTTTCAGTAACTTGTTGCGGGCCTGAGAAAATTTTGCATTAAATCAAAGGCTTATAATTATGCCTAAAAATTGTGCAAATCAGAGAGGGTGCCGAAATACAAAGGAAAATCCCTGACGTCCAAAACTTCTCCGCAGACTTATCCACAGAAACCGTGGATGTCTTAACAGTTGCATCGGTGGGGGCGATGGGGCAGCGAGAGGGGAGAATCGCGGAAACCGAAAAAGGTTGTCAACTTGGGCTGACATGACGGGCGAAACTGACACGAAAACCGTAACTGGATACCCGTGTATCCAGAGGTACCTGAAGACACTGGACTCGAGTCCCGGCGTGTACCGGATGCTCGATGCGCAGGCGCGGGTGCTCTATGTCGGCAAGGCTCGGAACCTGCGGGCGCGGGTGTCGAACTACTCGCGACCGTCACCCCAGCATTCGGGCCGGATCTCGCGGATGATCTCGGAAACCGCGTCGATGATGTTCCTGACGACGCGCACCGAGACCGAGGCGCTGCTGCTCGAACAGAATCTCATCAAACAGCTCAAGCCGCGGTACAACGTGCTCCTGCGGGACGACAAGTCGTTCCCCAACATTCAGGTGACGGACCACCCGTTCCCGATGATCCGCAAGCATCGCGGGGCAAAGAAGGACAAGGGTGCGTATTACGGACCCTTCGCCAGCGCGGGTGCGGTCAATCGGACGCTGAACCAGTTGCAGCGCGCATTCCTGCTGCGCAACTGTTCGGATGCGATGTTCGACAGCCGGACACGACCCTGTCTGCAGTACCAGATCAAACGCTGTTCCGCGCCCTGTGTGGGCAAGATCAGCGAGGCCGAGTATGCCGCCAGCGTGAAGGATGCCGAACGGTTCCTGTCGGGCAAATCCACCAACGTGCAGGAGACCTTGGCCAAGGAGATGGCCGAGGCGTCCGAGGCGATGGAGTTCGAACGCGCTGCCGCTTTGCGCGACCGCATCCGCGCGCTGACGCAAGTGCAGACGGCGCAGGGGATCAATCCGCGCGGTGTCACCGAGGCGGATGTGATCGCGCTGCATCTGGAAAAGGGACAGGCCTGCGTTCAGGTCTTCTTCATCCGGGCGAACCAGAACTGGGGCAACCGCGATTTCTATCCGCGTGTCGGCCCGGATGTAGAAGAGGCCGAAGTGCTGGAGGCGTTCCTTGGCCAGTTCTATGACACCAAGGAGCCACCCAAGCTGATCCTGCTGTCACATCCGATCGAGAACGAAGACCTGATGACCGAAGCCCTGTCAGACAAGTTGGGCCGCAAGGTCGAGATCGCGGTGCCGCGCCGGGGGGAAAAGTCCGAGCTTGTGGATGGCGCCTTGCGCAACGCGCGGGAGTCTCTGGCGCGGCGGATGGCGGAAACGGCGACACAGGGCAAGCTGTTGCGCGGCCTGGCCGAAGCCTTTGGGCTGGACGCGCCGCCGGAGCGGATCGAAGTCTATGACAACTCGCACATCCAGGGCACGGATGCAGTCGGCGCGATGATCGTCGCCGGGCCGGATGGCTTTATCAAGAACCAGTACCGCAAGTTCAACATCAAGGGCGATGAACTCACGCCGGGCGATGACTTCGGCATGATGAAGGAGGTGCTGACCCGGCGGTTCAAGCGGTTGCTCAAGGATGACCCGGACCGCGACAAGGGGCTGTGGCCTGATCTGCTCCTGATCGACGGTGGCGCAGGGCAGGTGTCTGCTGTGCGAGAGATCATGGTGGAATACGGCGTCGAGGACGTGCCCATGGTCGGTGTGGCCAAAGGTGTGGATCGCGATGCGGGCAAGGAGGAATTCCACCGCTCCGGAACCCGCCCCTTTGCGCTCCGTCACAATGATCCTGTGCTCTACTTCATCCAGCGGCTGCGGGACGAGGCGCACCGTTTTGCCATCGGTACACACCGGGCGAAGCGGTCAAAGTCCCAGATGGCCAATCCTCTTGACGAGGTGCCGGGTGTCGGAGCGGCCCGCAAACGCGCACTGCTGGCGCATTTCGGATCGGCCAAGGCGGTCAGCCGGGCGAACCTGGCTGACCTGAAGGCGGTTGAAGGCGTCAGCGAGGCTTTGGCTGAACGGATCTACGGGTTCTTCCACGAGGCCGGCTGACCGGCCTCGGGGCGATCACTGGATCGACAGGTCGATGTTGAAACCGCTGGTCTTGCCTGTGTCCTCGTCGCTGCCCATGTGGTAGACGCGGATCGCGTATGTGCCCTTGGACGGCAGGTCAACGGTCGTCGAATTTCCGTTCATCGAGCTGTTGTAGATCGCAACGCCATCGCTGCCCGGCGGCAGGATGTTGAAATAGACCGTCCCGTTGCCATTGCTGTCGGTCACGGTGAGATCGACAAACATTTTCTGACCGGCATTCGCGCCGAGAAGGTAGTCGATATATTCGTCACCGATGATGGTGCCGGACACCATCGCGCCGAAATTTCCGGGGGCGAATTTCACCTCGGATTTGGTCTGGGCGGACAGGCCTGTGGCAAGGGTCAGTGCCAAAGCGGTCGCAAGAAAGCGCATAGGATTGAGAAGGGCCATGAGTGAGTCTCCTGATCGGTCCACGCGAAGAGTAACCCGAGGAATCTTCCCGACAAAATTGAATCTCTCCTAGATCTTCAGCCCTGACAGGATCTTCCGGACCGTCTCTGCCAGAGGGGCGGGACGGTTCCGGTCATCAACGTGTACCTGAGTGAAGAACCCTTCGGCGCCGGCGGTCTCATTGTCATTGGCAAACAGCGCGATGTCGTACCGGAAGGACGAGGTGCCGATATGGGCGATCCGGATGCCAGCCGTCAGGATGTCTGGAAAGCCCATTTCGGCATGGTAGCGGCAGCCGCTTTCGACCACGAGAAAGCGCGTTGCGTTGGGGCCTCGGATCTCGATGCCCTGATCCATTTGCCAGAGGCTGACAG
Organism: Marivita sp.; assembly: GCF_022763305.1. Taxonomy (GTDB): domain Bacteria; phylum Pseudomonadota; class Alphaproteobacteria; order Rhodobacterales; family Rhodobacteraceae; genus Marivita. Next base: position 33,980 of record NZ_JALEGT010000053.1, read on the forward strand.
CGGTATCGAAAAGCGCGTAATACGTGGCGTTGTTCAGATGTCCGTATTCGTCATTGTCCTGCCATCGCGTCGGCAGGGTGCGGAAAGCGCGGTACTCCGCGCGGGTTCCGGGCGGCGTTCGGGCCATCAGCCGGATCGCATCAGGCGGAAGGCGGCGGACGCGCCCCATCCTGCCGCGATGGCGATGGCTAAGGACAGAAGCCCGTAAACCAGCGGCTGCTGTCGCGACAGGTTGTAGAGCCAGCGCTCGAGTCCGACCTTGCGGACGTCGATGCTGGTTTCGTATTTCGACACGACCTTGCCCCCGCGCGTCAGGAAGACACGTGTCGCGTATTCCCCTTCTGTCAGGTTCGCGGGCATCTGAATTGCCGTATTGAACAGGGTCGACTCCCGCAAATCCACCGCGCCTTCGGCCAGCACATAGAGACCGTTTTTCATGCGGATGCGGACCAGCGCGTCGATGAATTCCTGCGGATTGGCCACCTGCGACCAGGCCCCGATCGACCGGATGCGGCGCGGGATCGATACGTTGTGGCGCAGGTCGTCGGCTTCGTTGATGACATCGCCCCATGGTGCAGAGGTGGCGATGGCATAAAAGCTGGGGGCGGCCGAGACATCCATCGCCGCGGCGTTGACCCAGATGCCCAGCACGCGGTCCTTGCGTCGGACGGTGATCGGTTCCTGTGGGCCTGCAATGGTCACGATGACCTGCAAAGGCTGATCGAGCGGGATGGGGGTTTCCCGCTTGATGGCGCCATAGATGATGATTTCCGATCCGTCGAAATTGGTCGAGATCGACACCTGGTCCTGGCTCAGGCCCAAAACGACCTCTTCTGCCCGCAAGGGGGCTGCCAGGGCAATCAGAAGCAGGAGAAGCCGGATCAACATCAGTGACCTCCCGCCGTGCCGATGGTGAACAGTTCCGAAGGCTGGATCAGCAGATCGAGCGCCAGCTTGCCACAGACCGCGAGCACCATGATCGCGAGCAGGATGCGCAACTGTTCGGCCTTGAGCTTTGCCCCGATCACCGTGCCGATCTGGGCCCCGACCACGCCACCGATCAGCAGCAGAACGGCCAGCACCATGTCCACGGTATAGTTCGTGGTGGCGTGCAGCAGCGTCGTGAAGCCAGTGACGAAAATGATCTGGAACAGCGATGTGCCCACAACCACCTTGGTGGGCATTCCCAGAAGGTAGATCATCGCCGGCACCATGATGAACCCACCGCCGACACCCATGATCGCGGCCAGAATACCCACCGCAATGCCCACGATCACCGGCGGGATCACCGAGATGTAGAGACCGGAGGTGCGGAAGCGCATCTTGAAGGGCAGACCGTGAATCCAGTTGTGCTTCTTACGCTTTGGCGCGGCACCCGAGCGCGTCTTGCGGATCGCGTTCAGGCTTTCGACGAACATCAGCGATCCGATGACGCCAAGAAAGACGACGTAGCAAAGCTTGACCAGCAGATCGACCTGACCGAGGCTTTTCAGGTAGTTGAAGACCCAGACACCAAGGCCCGCGCCGATCAGACCTCCGACCAGCAGCACCGTTCCCATCTTGAGGTCGACCGTCTTGCGCCTGAGATGCGCCAGAACGCCGGAAAACGAGGACGCGACGATCTGGTTCGCTTCGGTCGCCACCGCCACCGCCGGCGGGATACCGATGAAGAACAGCAGCGGGGTCATCAGAAAGCCCCCGCCGACCCCGAACATGCCCGACAGAACACCGACGATCCCGCCAAGGCCCAGCAGCAGGAAGGCATTGACCGAAATCTCGGCGATGGGGAGGTAGATCTGCATGTTATTCTGTAGCCTCAAGGACTTTGCGGTTTCAAGCGTCGAAGGCGCCCATGCCCAGTGACCCAGCGGCGCAGTCCGGTTCGTGTCGTCATGGGCTGGCCCGCGACTGAACGGGTGGTCCGCCCGCATGGCGACAGGAACCGCCGCCATCACGACGCCACCCCATCCGTCAGCGAATAGAGGTCGGAGGGCTGGAGCTTGAGGTCGATCGCCAGCTTGACGCAGACAAGAAGCACCAGCCCGGCCAGAAGGATGCGCAACTGTTCGGCCCTGAGCTTGGCGCCGACAATCGCACCGAATTGCGCGCCGACTACGCCGCCGATCAGCAAGAGCAGAGCAAGCAGGATATCGACGGTATAGTTCGTCGTCGCATGCAGAAGGGTCGTGAAGGCGGTGACGAAGATGATCTGGTAGAGCGATGTGCCGACGACGACCTTTGTGGGAATGCTCAGCAGGTAGATCATCGCGGGAACCATGATGAAACCACCGCCGACCCCCATGATCGCCGACAACACACCGACCAGCAGCCCCACGAGCAGCGGGGGAATGACCGAGATGTAAATCCCCGACACCCGGAACCGCACCTTGAACGGCATGCCGTGGACCCAATTGTGTTTGCGCCGCTTCGGCGCGACGCCGCGGTTGGACCTGCGCAGCGCGTTCAGGCTTTCGATGAACATCAGGCTGCCGACCACGCCAAGGAAGATGACGTAGCAGAGGTTGACCATCAGATCGACCTGTCCGAGCGACTTGAGGAAGTTGAAGACATACACCCCCAGCGCGGACCCCATGAGACCCCCGGCCAAAAGCACGCTGCCCATGCGGAAATCCACGTTGCGTCTTCGGATATGCGGCAGCAGGGCCGAGACAGAAGAGCCGACGATCTGGTTGGCCGAAGTCGCGACCGCGACGGCGGGCGGGATGCCGACGAGAAACAGAAGCGGGGTGATCAGAAAACCACCGCCCACGCCGAACATGCCGGACAGCATCCCCACAAGACCGCCCAACCCCAACAGCAGGAAGATGTTTACGGAGACTTCTGCAATGGGAAGGTAGATCTGCATATTCGTGCTTAGTCGCATCCGGACACACGTTTCAAGCGAAGCGGTGCCGCAGGTGCGAAAAGGACCTAACGGTGGCGGTCAACTGGACTTAGCAAAGGGCGCGGGTGATGCGTCGACGCATCACCCGTTTCCGTTGACGGAAACGCCCGCTTAACCCGGCTGTCAGCGTTCCTTGACGTAGGGCTCGCCCCCGGCGCGCGGCGGAATCGCCTTGCCGACAAAGCCCGCAAGGATCACCACGGTGAGGATGTAGGGCAGTGCGTCCATGACCTGAACCGGCACGACAAACGCGCCAAGGTCGATGTTCTGATATCTCAGCGCCACCGCCTGCAGGAGGCCGAAGAGCAGGCAAGCATAAAGCGCATACCATGGCCGCCACTTGGCGAAGATCAGGGCGGCCAGCGCGATGAACCCGCGTCCTGCGGTCATGTCCTTGACAAACCCTGCCTGCAGGGCGGTGGCAAGGTAGGCTCCGGCGATGCCGCAGAGCACGCCGCAGATCCCGACGGCGACAAAGCGCAGCCCGACAACCGAGATGCCCGCGGTATCCACGGCTTCGGGCGCCTCGCCGACGGCGCGCAGGCGCAGGCCGAAGCGGGTGCGATAGAGCAGCCACCAGGTCAGCGGCACCATGGCAAAGGCCACATAGACAAGAATCGAATGCCCCGAGATCAGCTCGCCATAGATCGGGCCAATGAGCGGGATGCCCGCGATGGCCTCCACGCCCGGCAGGGTGATGCCCTCGAACCGGCCTTCACCGATCAGCGACGGGGTGCGCCCGCCCTGGCTGAACCAGTCCTGAGCGATCAGGACCGTCAGGCCGGCGGCAAGAAAATTGATGGCGACGCCCGAGATCAGCTGGTTGCCGCGGAAGGTGATCGAGGCCAGCCCGTGCAGCAGTGAGAGCGCAAGCGACGCGAGCACACCGGCCCCAAGCCCGAGCCAGACATCGCCGGTGATCGCGGCAACGGCGGCAGAAAAGAAGGCGGCGGCCAGCATCTTGCCTTCGAGGCCGATGTCGAAGATGCCTGCGCGTTCGCTGAAGAGGCCGGCGAGACAGGCCAGAAGAAGCGGCGTTGCCAGACGAACAGTGCTGTCGAGCACCTGAAGCAGGGTGACGAAATCCATCAGGCTTTCCTCCGGGAGGCGAGGAAGAGTTTTTCAAGCGGCATCCGCACCATGTTGTCGAGCGCGCCCGTGAAGAGGATGACCAGTGCCTGGATCACGACGATCAGTTCGCGCGGGATATTGGTCCAGAGGGCAAGCTCTGCGCCACCCTGGTAAAGGAAACCGAAGAGGAGCGCCGCCAGCAGAACCCCCAATGGATGTGACCGGCCCATCAGGGCGACGGCGATGCCGATGAAGCCCGCGCCCTCGGTTGCGTTCATGACAAGGCGTTCCGCCTCGCCCATCGTGGTGTTGAGCGCCATCATCCCGGCAAGGCCGCCCGAGATGAGCATGGCCACGACGGTGATCTTGACCGGGCTGATGCCCGCATATTTCGCCGCCGATTCCGACTGGCCGAAGGCGCGGATTTCATAGCCCAGTTTAGTGCGCCAGATCAGCAGCCAGACCACAAGGCACATCGCGATGGCCAAGAAGAAGGTCACGTTTGCCGGTGCGCCCCGGAACATCGCGGTTTCAGCGGTCGAGAACATATCCTGAAACGTGGGCAGTTGGGTGGCTTCGGGAAAGCGGGCGGTCGCCGGGTCCATCGCGCCTTGGGGGCGCAGCAGGTTCACGAGGACATAGTTCAGGAGGGCCGCGGCGATGAAGTTGAACATGATCGTCGTGATCACGATATGGCTGCCGCGCTTGGCCTGCAGATAGGCCGGGATGAGCGCCCAGAGCGCGCCGAAGATGGCGGCTGACACCGTTGCGCCGACCAGTGCGACATACCAGTTCGGCCACGGGATATAGAGGCAGGCGAGCGCCACACCCAGCCCGCCGATCATCGCCTGGCCTTCGCCGCCGATGTTGAACAGGCGGGCATGGAAGGCGACGGCCACGGCAAGGCCGGTGAAAATGAAGTTGGTCGCGTAGTAAAGCGTGTAGCCCCAGCCGGAAGACCGCATCAGCGCGCCATCGACCATCAGCTTGAAAGCGGCAACCGGGTCTTCGCCGATACCGATGATCACCAGCGCCGACAGGATCGCGGCCAGCAGGAGCGAAATCAGAGGGACGAGGACCGCGTCGGTCCAACCGGGCATCTTATCCATTTTTGTCGCTCTCCTCGGGGTCTTTCTTGGTGTCCTCGACCTTTGGCCGCTCGGGGGCGGACTGGGCGATAGTCGCGCTCAGGCTGGCGAGGCTGATCGAGTCGGTCTTCGGTTCTGGTGCTTCGACAGGCACGGGATCGGTGCTGAAGCTCGCCGTGTCGTCGGACTGTACGGGTGCCGCCTTGGGATCCTCGGCTGCGACATCCCTGACACTGTCCTCCTCGGACGGGGTGTGTTCCGGAGGCGCGGGCGGCGTCTCAGTGGTGTCCGGTGCGGCGTCGGGTGCCGTGTCCGCCTTGGCAACCTCGGTTTCGTCGGTTGCAGGCGCATCGACCGGGGCCTCGGCTGCCTCTTGCAGTTCTTCCTCGGTCATTGCCATGGGGGATGCGGGCATATGGGCGTGGGCCGTGTCGGTAATCCCGGCCATCAGCAGGCCCAGTTCCTGTTCGTTCGTTTCGGACGGGATGCGTTCGCCCATGATCTGGCCGTCGAACATCACCGCAATGCGGTCCGACAGCGAGAAGATCTCGTCAAGTTCGACCGACACCAGAAGGATCGCCTTGCCCTCGTCGCGCAGGCGGATGATCTGCTGGTGGATGAATTCGATGGCGCCGATATCGACGCCGCGTGTGGGTTGGCCCACCAGAAGGATATCCGGGTTGCGTTCGATCTCGCGGGCCAGAACGATCTTCTGCTGGTTGCCGCCCGAGAAATTGCGCGCGGCGAGTTTCGGATTCGGCGGGCGTACGTCGAAGCGCTCCATCTTTGCCGCCGCTTCGGCCTTGATCGCGGCGTTGTTCATCAGCGGGCCGGACTGGATCTTCGGATCGCGGTGGTAGCCGAAGACCGTGTTTTCCCAAGCCGTGAACGGCATGATGAGCCCTTCGCGGTGGCGGTCTTCGGGCACATGCGCAATGCCGCGCGCACGGCGTGACTGACCGTCGGAATGAGCGCCACTGAGGTCGATCTGTTGCCCGTTCACGCGGATCGTGCCCGTGGCGTTCGCATAGCCGCCCAGCACCTCGAGCAGTTCGGACTGGCCGTTGCCTGCCACCCCGGCGATGCCAAGGATTTCCCCCGCCCGCACGTTGAGCGAAATGCCCTTGAGCCGTTCGACACCCTTGTCGTCGATCAGACGCAGGTTTTCGACCTCGAGCACGGGCTTGCCCGGGACGGCCTGTTTCTTGTCGACCTGAAGCAAGACTTTACGGCCCACCATCATCTCGGCCAGCCGTTCGGGGCTGGTTTCCGAAGTCTTGACTGTCGCCGTCATCTCGCCGCGGCGCATCACCGACACGGTGTCGGTGGCTTCCATGATCTCGCGCAGCTTATGGGTGATCAGGATGATCGTCTTGCCCTCTTTGCGCAGGTTGTCGAGGATGCGGAACAGGTGATCGGCTTCCGCGGGCGTGAGAACGCCGGTGGGCTCATCCAGGATCAGAATGTCGGCCTGACGGTAAAGCGCCTTGAGGATCTCAACGCGCTGCTGGTGTCCAACGCTCAGGTTTTCGATGATCGCGTCGGGATCGACGTTCAGTTCGTATTCCTCGGCCAATTGCTTCAACACGCCGCGCGCCTTGTTCAGCGAGGGGCGGAGCAGTGGGCCATCCTCGGCACCGAGGATCACGTTTTCAAGGACGGTGAAATTCTGCACCAGCTTGAAATGTTGGAAGACCATGCCGATGCCCGCCTTGATCGCGGCCTGGCTGTCGGGGATCTGGGTTTCCTTGCCATTGATGAAAATCTGGCCGGAATCGGCTTTGTAAAAGCCATAGAGAATCGACATCAGGGTCGATTTGCCGGCGCCGTTTTCACCGATGATGCCGTGGATCGTACCGGGTTTGACGCTGATCGAGATGTTCTTGTTGGCCTGAACCGGGCCGAACGCCTTGGAAATGCCCTTGAGCTGGATTGCAGATGGCACCTGCGCAAGAAGGGCGTCCGTTTCGGGGGCGGCAACAGCTGTATTCATGACCTATCCCTGCGTCAGTCTTCGGGTCTGGTGCCCGATACATGGCGGAGCGGCCGTGACCGGCCGCTCCGTACATTTACGCGTTATCTGATCGGATCAGAAGCTCAGTGCCGGGCAGCTGTCGTCCGACATGTAGTCATGCACGGCCAGTTCGCCGCTGGCGATCTTTGCGGCGGCATCATCGACAGCCGTTTTCATCTCGGCGCTGACGAGCGACTCGTTGTGCTCATCCAAGGCGTAGCCGACGCCGCCATTGGCGATGCCCATGACGTTGATGCCGGTTTCCAGATCGGTGCCCGCCTTCATCGCGTCATAAACGGCATTGTCGACGCGTTTCATCATCGAGGTCAGAACCTGACCGGGGTGCAGGTAGTTCTGGTTGCTGTCCACACCGATGGACAGGATGTTTTCGTCAGCTGCGGTCTGGAGAACGCCCACACCGGTGCCGCCAGCAGCGGCATAAACCACATCAGCGCCCTGGCTGATCTGCGCCTTGGTCAGCTCGGACCCCTTAACCGGGTCGTTCCATGCGGCCGGAGTGGTGCCGGTCATGTTGGCGACAACCGTGGCATCCGGGTTCACGGCCTTGACACCTTGGGCATAGCCGCAGGCAAACTTGCGGATCAGCGGGATGTCCATGCCGCCGATAAAGCCGACAGTGCCGGAGTCCGACGCCATCGCGGCCATCATGCCGACAAGGTAGCTGCCTTCATGCTCGTTAAAGACGACCGAACGCACGTTGGGCTGATCGACGACCATGTCGATGATGGCGAACTTGGTGTCGGGGTAATCGGGGGCCACTTCGGACAGGACGTTGCCGAAGGCAAAGCCCGTCATCACGATCGGGTTGTTGCCGTTCTCGGCAAAGCGGCGGAGCGCCTGTTCGCGCTGCGCTTCGGACTGAAGCTCGATCTCGCGGAAGGTCTCGCCGGTTTCCTCGGCCCAGCGGACAGCGCCGTTGAAGGCCGCTTCGTTGAAGGATTTGTCAAACTTGCCGCCCAGATCGAAGATCAGGGCCGGCTCGGCAACAGCCGCGCCTGCGGTGAGCGCCAAAGCAGCGGCGGCACCGTAAAGTTTGGTCATGAGGGTCATGTGCAGCTCCCAGATGTTGGACTGCGACGGCTTGATTGCGTCGCTTGGTTAGATCGGGTGATCGGATGCAATTAAGGCTGGCTGCGAACGATAGTTCAACCGCTTTTTGTGTCAGAGCCATGTGACGTTGGCGCACGATGGCCCTGATCTTGGTCAATGGCCAGAGAAAGCAGCAAGGCATCGTCTTTTGTGCCGTCACGCAGGGTGTAGTAGCCGCGCCGCGTGCCGACCGCCGCGAATCCCTTCGCAGAGTAAAACGCCTTGGCCGGTTCGTTCCGTCGTGCCACTTCCAGAAAGATCCGGGTGACACGGTTTTTTGCAGCTCTGGCGACGAGATCTGACAAAAGCGCGGACGCCACGCCCCTACGCTGCGCGTCCGGGTCCGTAGCCAACGCCAGTACTTCACATTCGTCAGCAACCATTTGGGCGATCAGAAATCCGTGGTCGCGGGTGAGGATCAGATTGTGACTGGCAGACAGTGTGTCGGCGATGTCCCTGGCGGACCAGGGCCGCATCTGGACATAGGCGCGGTCCATCAGGGCTGCCAATCTGTCAGGTGTCACGACAGCATCACCGGGGGCGCATCGCGTGACGGGGCCGCGTCCGCCGGTTTGATGTAAAGCGGCTTGGGCCGAGACGCCTGATCGGCATCTGCCAGAGCTGCACATTCGGCCATCGCGGCGATCAGCTTGTGAGGATCGTCCGACTGGATCGCGCCGGGAGCATCTGCCGGAGCAACCAGTTGCGGCGCTGCACCGGGGCGTTGGGCGTAAATCATGTCGCGGGGTGCGGGCACGGCGGTGATCGCGCCGGGATGCACGTGCTGGAGCGCGTCAAGGGTCGATACCCCGATGGCGGGTATTCCAAGCCCCAGAGCCAATCCACGTGCGGCCGCAACGGAGATGCGGATACCGGTGAAATTGCCGGGGCCAACACCGACGCCGATGCGGGTCAGATCGGCCCAAACCCGGCCATGTTCGGTTAGAAGGTCTTCGAGCATGGGCATCAGGTGTTCTGCCTGACCGCGCGCCATGTCATCGACGCGGGTCGCCACGATCCGCCCGTCGCAAAACAAAGCGGCTGCGCAATGCGCAGCCGATGTGTCGAACGCCAGAAGGGTCGTGTCAGACAGCAACCGGGCGCACCTCGGTCACTTCGGGGATGTAATGCCGCAGCAGATTCTCGATCCCCATCTTCAGAGTCAGGGTCGAGGACGGGCATCCTGCGCAGGCGCCCTGCATGTGCAGGTAAACCACGCCGCGGTCGAAGCCGTGGAACGTGATGTCACCGCCATCCTGCGCCACTGCCGGACGCACGCGGCTGTCCAGCAATTCCTTGATCTGGCCAACGATCTCACCATCTTCGCCGTCGTGCTCTGCATGTCCCGACGGGGCCTGCGCGTCGCCGGCCATGACGGGATCGCCAGACTGGAAATGTTCCATGATGGCACCCAGAAGCGCGGGCTTCAGGTGATCCCAATCCGTGCCGTCATCCTTTGTCACGGTGACGAAGTCGTGCCCGAAGAACACGCCTTTCACACCGGAAACGGCAAAAAGACGCGAGGCCAGCGGCGAAGCCGACGCGCCTTCTGCGTTCGGGAAATCGGCCGTTCCCATGTCCAGCACGGTTTGGCCGGGCAGAAACTTGAGCGTGGCGGGGTTGGGCGTGGATTCGGTTTGGATAAACATGGCAACACCTCCTGGTGGTTGGGTCATATATGCGGTGCGCGGCTTGCAGCGTCAAGGATTAGAACCATTCTAAGTCATGGATCGGACGTTTGGCGCGACCTCGCAATCGGCATCAGCGTGACCTCGAATGTGCCGGACACGGGCATTGGCGTGGAAATGTCGATCGTCTGGCCAAAATCCCGGCTTCTCCCCAGGGTGCCGGCGAATTTGCCTCGGATATGCAGCAGGTCCCCGTTGCGCGCCTGATCGCTTACGGTGACCGACAGTCCACCGCGATCCGCTCGCCCGTACCACCGTTCGAATGCGGCATCTCCGGTCCTGCGCAGCAGCGACATTTCGGGCATCTGCGCGCGGTTGCGCAGCAGATCGAAAGCCAGCCTGAGGGATTGGAACCGTTGCCAGGTGTCGAGGTCGTCCGGTCGGGTCAGGATACTGACCTGCACGAAACCCTGTGAACTGGTCCAATCGCTGTGGCCCGCACTGAGCGGCAGGTTCAGTTCCTCATCCGGAAGACGCAGCGTGATATGCCCGTCTTCCCGCGCAGTCGCGTGCGATGCCAGAAGAAGCAGGACGCCGATACACATCGACCGCACGATCCGCAAAGCGCCTGTCTCGGGAAAAGCCGTCATCTGTCGCTCCTTCGTCATGGCATCGGCACCCGTCCGGGTCCTGTCACCTGACGCGAAGGGCCGTGTCAGGTGATGGCTTCGAGCCGTTCCTTGGACAGCTCTCCCGGCACGATCGTGATCGGAATGGGAAGGCTGCCCGCATTCTTGGTCAGTTGCGTCACAAGCGGGCCGGGGCCTTTCTTGCCCGAATTGGCGCCCAGCACGAGAACGCCGATTTCCGGGTCGTCCTGGACCTGTGCGATGATTTCGGCCACGGCTTCGCCTTCGCGGATCACCAGTTCAGGATTGACTCCCTGCTTGTCGCGCATCCATTTGGCGAAGACTTCGAAATGCGCATGGATCCGCTCGCGCGCTTCCTCGCGCATGACTTCGCCCACGCCGATCCAGTGATTGAACTCATCCGCGGGGATGATCGACAGAATTTCCACCCCGCCGCCGGTATGGGCTGCGCGCATCGCCGCAAAGCGCATCGCGTTCAGGCATTCGCGGCTGTCATCCAGCACGACAAGAAACTTACGCATAAAGGTTCTCCCGCCAAGATCATGACGCAGGACACAGGCGCACGCAATAGAGCTTGGGTCCTGCAGGCAGACAGAGGTCAGGCGGCGGAATGCGCCCAATCCCAGTACATCTCGCGAACCCGGCGGGTCACAGGCCCGACCTGGTAGCTGATGTCCTCGAACCCGACGACCGGTGTGACCTTGTTCATGTTGCCGGACAGAAAGACTTCGTCGGCATCCATGAAATCGTCGAACGTGAGCACGGTCTCGTGCACCGGTGTGCCGTCGGCGCGCAGGTTGGTCATGTGCCGTGCTCGTGTGATGCCGGCAAGGAAGGTGCCATTGGCGATGGGGGTGAAAACCTCGCCGTCCTTGACCATGAAGACATTGGCCGTGGCGCTTTCGGCGACATTGCCCATTGCATCGGTCACAAGCGCGTTCTGGAAACCGCGCGCGCGGACTTCGGCCAGCATCCGCGCATTGTTGGGATACAGGCAACCGGCCTTGGCATTGACCACCGCGCTTTCGAGAACCGGGCGGCGGAACCGGGTCTTGCCCAGCGACACGCTGGCGGTTTCCGGTGCCATCGGGATCTCTTCGAGGCAGATGGCGAACCCAGTCTTGCCCGGCTGCGGGACAATCGCGGTCTGGTCGCCGTCGATTCCCCAGTACATCGGGCGGATATAGACGGCTGTGTCCTTGGAATAGGCGCGAAGACCGTCCCAGACGATCTGCACCATGTCTTCGGCACTGACGGTGGGCGTGATCATCAGCGCCTCTGCCGAGCGGTTCACGCGTTCGCAATGGGCCAGAAGGTCAGGCGCGACGCCATTCACAAAACGGGCACCGTCAAACACGCCGCTGCCCAGCCACGCGCCGTGATCGGCGGCGTTCATGACGGCCACGTCACCATTGTGCCATGTGCCATTGAAATAGGTGTGGATGTTCGTGCCGGTTGCCATGGCGACCTCCCTTTTTGCGCGCGAGGTTAGGGGGATGGTTGAGGAAGGTCCAGAGCGTGCCGGGGGCCAAGATGTCTCAAGGCACCTCGGTCTCTTCGAAGGAAGAACTGCGGGATGCCATTCAGTACGGCATCCCGCGTGTCCGACTGCAGATCAGGACACCATCCCGACGATTTCGTAAGTCTTTTTGAGGATTGGAGATGCGATTTCGCGTGCGCGGTCCGACCCTTTTTTCAGGATTGCATCGATCTCGTCAGGTTCCTGCATCAGCCGCGCCATCTCGGTCGAGATCGGGGCGAGCTTGGCGACCGCCAGGTCCGACAGCATCGGTTTGAATTCCGAGAACGGCTTGCCGCTAACATCGCGCAGCACGGCCTCGACCGACGTCTCGGCCAGAGCGGCGTAGATGTTGACAAGGTTGCGCGCTTCGGGCCGGCCTTCGAGGCCCTCGACCTCGGAGGGCAGGGCATCGGGGTCAGTCTTGGCCTTGCGGATCTTCTGCGCAATCGCATCGGCATCGTCAGTCAGATTGATGCGGCTGGCATCCGACGGGTCGGATTTCGACATTTTCTTCGATCCGTCGCGCAGGCTCATGACGCGCGTCGCGGCGCCTTCGATGACTGGTTCGGTCACCGGGAAGAACTCCACGCCGTAATCGTGATTGAACTTGATCGCGATGTCGCGGGTCAGTTCCAGATGCTGTTTCTGGTCCTCGCCCACAGGCACATGGGTCGCGTGATAAACGAGAATATCCGCCGCCATCAGTGCCGGATAGGCCAGCAGACCGAGGGATGCGTTCTGCTGGTTCTTGCCCGCCTTGTCCTTCCACTGGGTCATGCGCTGCATCCAGCCCATTCGGGCGACGCAGTTGAAAATCCACGCCAATTGCGCATGTTCGGCAACCTGGCTCTGGTTGAAGAGGATGGACTTCGCAGGGTCGAGACCCGAGGCGATGTAGCCCGCTGTCAATTCACGGGTCTGACGGCGCAGCGCGTCCGGTTCGAACAGTGTGGCGGTGATCGCGTGCAGATCGACGATGCAATAGATCGTCTCGTAATCCTCGTCCTGCTTTTCGACAAAGCGCTTGATCGCGCCAAGGTAGTTGCCCAGCGTCAGCCCTCCGGAAGGCTGGATCCCCGAAAAAACCCGGGGTGTGAACGCGGGAGAGGTTTGGACCCCCTCGGACATGGCAAAACTCCATCTGGCAAATCTGGTGCTGGTGCCTTACCCATGACCCAAAGTGCCGTCAAGCAAGGGCCCGCGCCGTGAGCCATCCGCACAACGAACCCCCTCTGAACCCATTGCCGCCCGTGGTGATCGCGCTGTTCCTCGTCATCATTGGGATCGAGCTTGTCCTGACCCTCGGATCGCGTGGGATCGTTGGCGGACCTGGCGCTGTCGGATGGCGGCTTGCCACGCTGGAACGCTATGCCTTCTCGCCCGAGATCTTCGACTGGATGCGCAGCACCGGACGCTGGCCGGTGGAGCATGTGCTGCGCTTTTTCTCCTATCCCTTTGTCCACGCGAGCTTTACCCACGCGCTGTTCGCGGGTGTGATGCTCCTTGCCCTTGGCAAGATGGTGGGAGAGGCGATGGGCAGCATCGCTGTCGTGCTGATCTTCTTCGTCTCGGCTGCAGGCGGCGCGTTGGTTTACGCGCTGTTCGTCGGCAGCCCGGCGCCTCTGATCGGGGCTTTTCCGGCGGTCTATGGTCTGATCGGCGGGTTTACTTACCTGCTCTGGCTGCGTCTCGGTCAGTTGGGCGAAAAGCAGCTTCGGGCGTTCACCTTGATCGGGTTCCTCTTGGCGATCCAGTTGATTTTCGGGCTGCTTTTCGGATCGAACTCCGAATGGGTGTCTGATCTCGGGGGCTTTGCCATTGGCTTTGCCCTGAGCACCGTGCTTGTCCCCGGCGGCTGGGCCAAACTCGTCGCCCGACTGCGTCAGCGCAACTGACGGCGTCGGAACGCGTCCCGGAATTCGCGCAGCGCGAACGCCCCGACGGCCTGTCCGATCAGGGCATAGCTGACCATCCCGATCAGGATCAGCGCAGCAAGAGCAATGAAGCGAATGCCAGCCATGGCGAGGACCGGACCCAACAGGACGGTGCAGCCCCATAGAACGACACCCATGGCGGCCGAGGCCAGACACACCCGCCAAATCCGCCTGCGGAACCGCGCATCGAACCGTGCGACATCCCCCATCCGGCGTCCGCCCTGTGCGAGCATTCCGACCATCACCCAACCCGCGAGCGTGGTGGCGATGGCTGGGGCAATCCACCCGATCACGGGCGCCAGACCGACGGCCACCGCCGCGTTCACGACCATCGCCCAGACCGCGTATCGAAAAGGGGATTTCGTGTCCTCGCGCGCAAAGAACAGCGGCTGCAAAACCTTCTGCAGAACGAAGGCGGGCAGGCCCAGACCGTAGATCGCAACAGCCATTGCGATGGCCGCGGAATCATCCGCTCCGGTTGCGCCGCGTTCGAAAAGCACCGACACCAGAGGCAGGGGGATGACGACCAGCGCAACCGCTGCTGGGACGGTCAGCGCCAGCGACAGCTCTCCGGCGCGGGAGAACGCATGTTTGGCGCCGGCATCGTCCTGCGCACCGAGGCGTCGGGACAGGTCGGGCAGCAGCACGATCCCAACGGCGATGCCTACCACCCCAAGCGGCAGCTGGTAGAGCCGGTCCGCGGCATAGAGCCAGCCCACCGCCTTGTCGAAATGCGACGCCACCTGCTGCCCCACCAGAAGGTTGATCTGCATGACCCCTCCGGCCAGCGCAGCCGGGACCGCGACCACGACCAGCCGTTTCATCTCGGGTGTCCAGCGGGGCCGTGACGGGCGCAGCCTGATGCCGGCGCGGTCCGCCGCAACCCAGACGAGCGCCAGCTGTGCAAGACCCGCCACAGGCACGGTCCAGATCAGCCAGCGAATGACCTCTCCACCCGAATAGGCCGCCCAAGCCATTGCAAAACATACGAAAATATTCAGAAAGACAGGGGCCGCCGCCGCCGCGGCAAAGCGGCCTGTGGCGTTCAGAACGCCTGAGAAAAGCGCTGTCAGCGACATCAGGAGGATGTAGGGAAAGACGATGCGACCGTATTCGACGGTCAAGTCGAAACGCACGTCTCCGGCAAATCCTCCGGCGGTCAGCCAGACCAGACCCGGCATGAAGACCATGGCGACGGCGCTCAGGATCAGCAGCACGAAAGTCAGTCCCGACAGGGCCTGTGTGGCAAAACCGACAGGGTCATCCCCGGTTTCCAACCGTTTGGAAAACATGGGAACGAAGGAGGCGTTGAAGGCGCCTTCGGCAAAGAAGCGGCGGAACATGTTCGGCAGACGGAAGGCTGCGACGAAGGCGTCCATGACGGGGCCGGGGCCGATCAGGGCAAGGATCATGACCTCGCGCAGCACGCCCAGAATGCGGCTCATCAGGGTCCAGAAGCCGACGGTCAGAACACCGGAAATGAGGCGGATCGGTTTCATGCTGGCTCCTTGCGCGTGACGTCCGGCGTAGAGCAGAAATCGACCGGCGAAAAGTACCTCTTGTCCGGTTCGGGGCAGTCTGCCGTACGGTTCAGGGCCTTTTCCCGGCCGATTTCAAGGGCGTTTGCGGGTTTTCCCTCTTGGGTGGGTGCAACCGTACGGCAGACACCCGCGAACCGTAAGGTTCGTCCGTACGGTTGACGAAATCCGGCCCAGCGGACGCTTGCGCACGGCGCGCTTACCTTTTGTCAACGCTTGCGAGTCACAGTGGCACGATCTGCCATGCTCGGGATTCGAACGTGTATTCCTACAACCTGTCACCTATCGAGGACATCCATACCGATTGGCTGCGCAGCCATCTGCGGTTTGTCCTGAACGAGGTCAATCACGGGGCACGCTACGCGATCCTGCGCCGGGGCAAGCCGATTGCGGGGCTTGTCCCCATCACCGAGGCACGCGCGCTGTTCGAGGCGACGCGCGCCGACCGGAAGTACCGCGACATGCACGCCGACCTGAAGCGGCGCGACGAAGACCGCCTGCGGCAAGCGGTTGCCGAACAGGGGCTGGCCGAACAGGCACAGGCAGGATGGCTGCGGTGATCTGCACGGAAAAAACCGTGCAGGCGATGCCCGGTCTTGTGGCGCTGCAGTGCCTCTGGGCGTGGCTCGTGGCGCGGTTTCGGCAGGTGTCAGGCGATCGCCGCAAACGGATTGTCGATGACACCGATCACCGGCATCAAAAGGTCGGTGCTGCCACTCTGGGCATCGGCAAGAGCCGCATCCGACAGCGATCGCGCGGTCGCCAGGCTTTCGGCGCTGCCATCGAAAGCATCCATGACATCATTGGCCGCAGTCAGGTCGTTCTGTCCCTGGATGACGGCGAAATAGAGCCCCAGATCGGTCTTGGCTTCGATGAAGGCGACATCGGCCGCAGAACCTGTAGCGGCCCGCGCACCGTCAAGCAGGTCGAGGATGAAGCCGCTCTCGGTGACAGTCCCTGCACCCAGCTGCTCGGTCCAGAAATCGAACCCGGCCTGATCCGGAGCGCGCCCGAGAACATTGTTGTAAACGGCTGTGACGAAGTCGCCATCGCTCACCCCGGAATAGAGGGCGACGGTCTCTGGCTGGGTGAAGAAAAGATCCGCGATGGCATCAAAGGTAAAGCCGTTCTTCGAAAAGGCTGTGGCCCAGAACGAGAGGCCAAGCGCGTCTGCCGCGCGATCGAAATACGCGATGTAAAGCTCGGTCAGCGTGGTCAGATCGTCTGCGGAAATCTGGCCGATGCCATCATGTTTGTCGAGCTCGAGCTGTACGCCGCCCTCCGTTTCAAGGGTCTCCACGCTCAGCAGTGTCGCACGTCCAGCCGGGTCCGAGCGATCCGTGACCGTGGTCAAGGTTCCCTCAAAGCTCAGGGTCATCTCGCCCTGCGCGATGGTGTCGAAACGCACCGTATCATCGCCGTTTCCACCATCGATGCTGTCGTCGCCGGACAGGTCGGAAAGAAAGAGATCATCGCCGTTGTAAAGCCGGACCAACTGGTCGCCCGGTCCATCGCTGACCCGGTCATTGAGGTCGGTGGCAAAAAGGACGGCCAGCTCGGGCAGCGTGGTAAAGGTGAAGACTTCGGAATTTCCAAAGCCATCATTGGAAATCAAACCACTTGCAAAATCCAGTTCGAGTCCGGCCGTGGCATCCGAGAACAGGAAATCGAGGATCGGCAGGCCTGCGCCGGGATCGACGGTATAGACGTCGGCGCCGGGCCCCCCGATCATCGAGGCGACCTGACCGGTCGAGAGGCGAATGTCATAGGTATCGGCACCCGCGGTGCCTTCCATGCCAAGATACTCGGACAGCGCGTTGCCCACGTTCAGCAGGGTGTCCGTAAAGGTTGCGGAGCTGACCGTCGCAGTCTCTGTCACGCCATCGACAGCGAAGGTGACCGGCGTGTCGATCCCATCGTAATCAAGGACATAGCCCGGCCCGTTGCTACCCTTGGGCGCGCTGAACGCGATCGTGTCACTGCCGAAGCTGCCGACAATGGTGTCGCCATCTTGCGATCCTGTGCCCGTGTCGATGTAATCATCGCCGCCGCTGCCGGCGACGATCTCGTCAAAGCGCGACCCGGTGAGCAGGATCGGACGTGTGATCAACGGCAGGAAACCGGCCCAGGCCGTTTCCTGATCGAACCCGCCAAGTCCGTTACTGGCATCGACCGAGATCTGCGGCGAGCTGTTGAACAGCTGGGCCAGACCGGAAAAGTCGGATCGCTCGGCAATGTCGACCAGCGCGTCCTGAAATGCCTCAGCGGACCAATTGATGTCGGTGACGCGGGCCTGCTCGATTTCGAGACCGTTGAATTCGAGTTCCGTGATCACACCCGACCGGAAATTGCCGGCAGCGTCCAGATCGAAACCGAGTCCTCGCAGGACGACGAATACATTGGCCTGGGTGTACAGGGTGTGGGTGATCACAGCTTCGAGCGGCGACACGAGAGAGATGTCCACCGCCAGCGCGCCATTGGGGTCGAAGAACGACTGTTCGAGAAAGCGCGTGTTGTTGCCGGTATAGGTAAATTGCATGGGTCTGTCCTGACTGCCTCTTCGCGGAGGTCATTCTTTGGCGCGCGCAGCACCTTCGGAAATGGCGGTGCGCAGTTTCGCCTCGAGCGATTTCTGTTTGCTTTCGGAGTGGAATTTCAGGCCGAACATGTCCTTGACATAGAAGGTGTCGACCACCTGTTCGCCATAGGTCGCGATGACAGCCGAGGCGATATAGACATTGGCATTTGCCAGTGTCCGGGTCAGATCGAAAAGCAGGCCGGGGCGGTCGCGGGTGTCGACCTCGATGATCGTGTAGATTTCCGATCCTTCGTTGTCGAAGGTGATCGAGGTCGGAACGTTGAAGGCCCGTTCCCGTTTCTTGATCTTGTCGCGCGGCTTGATTGCCTCACGCGGGACGATGTCCCCGCGCAATGTCTTGGAGATCATGTCGCGCAGGCGCGGGATGCGCACGTCTTCATAGGGCGAACCGTCACCATCCTGAATCCAGAAGGCTGCCGTGGCGAATCCATCCTTGGACGTGAAGGTGCGCGCATCGACGACATTCGCCCCCACCAGCGCCAACGCGCCGGCCAGCCGGGAAAAGATGCCGGGATGGTCGGACAGGGCAAAGCAGACGCGGGTGGCATCCCGGTCTTCGTCGGGATGGATGTCGATGCGGATCTCGTTGTCGCCGATGTCGCGCAGCAGCTCGGCAAACACCTTGTGCGCGGTGACATGCAGGCCCTGCCAGTAAGGCGGGTAGTGTCGCGCCGTTTCGATGCGGAGGTCCTTGGCGTCCCACCCGGCGAGCGCATCCCGCAACGCCTTCTTGGCCTCGGCCCCGCGGTTTTCGCGGTTGAGTGCCTCCATCCCGTCTTCCAGCGCACGGCGGGTCTGACGGTAGAGCGCGCGGATCAGCACGGCTTTCCAGTTGTTCCACGTGCCGGGCCCGACCCCGCGAATGTCGCAGACGGTGAGCACGCAGAGCAGGTCAAGCCGTTCGCGCGTCTGCACCGCCTTGGCGAAATCGCGCACGGTCCGGGGATCGGCGATGTCGCGTTTCTGAGCCATGTCGGACATCAGCAGGTGATAGCGTACCAGCCATTCGACGGTGGCGCATTCCTGTTTGTTCAGGCCCAGACAGGGCGCGACCTTGCGGGCGATCTTGGCGCCCAGAACGGAGTGGTCTTCGTCCCGTCCCTTGCCGATGTCATGCAGCAGAAGGGCAATGTAGAGTACCTTTCGGTTGACGCCGTCCTTGAGGATGGAACTGGCGACGGGCAGGTCTTCTTCAAGATGGCCGTTCTCGATCTCGCTCAGGTGCCAGATGCATTGGATCGTGTGTTCGTCCACCGTGTAATGGTGATACATGTTGAACTGCATCATCGCCACGATGGGTTCAAACTCGGGGATGAAGGCAGAGAGCACGCCCAGTTCGTTCATTCGGCGCAGGGCGCGTTCGGGGTTGCCGTGTTTGAGCAGCAGATCAAGGAAGATGCGCTGGGCTTCCTTGTCGTTGCGCATGTCGCGGTCGATGAGATGCAGGTTGGCGCTGATCAGGCGCATCGCGTTGGCGTGGATCAGAAGCCCGGTGCGCAGCGCTTCTTCGAAGATGCGCAGCAGGTTCATCTTGTCGGCCAGAAAAGCGGCATCATCGATGATGGCGAGGCGATTGTTCACCACCTCGTAGCCGTCCCGCGTCTTGGGCTGACGCTTGAAGAGCCGCATCAGAAGCGGCGGTTCCTTTTGCTGCGACGCCTCGAGCGAGGTCAGGAAGATGCGGGTCAGATCGCCGACGGAGGTGGCGTGGCGGAAGAAATCCTGCATGAAGATCTCGACCCCGCGGCGGCCGCCCTTGTCGACATAGCCCATGCGGTCGGCGACCTCGACCTGCATGTCGAAGGTAAGCTGTTCGGTGGCGCGCCCCGAGGCGAGGTGCAGGTGGCAGCGCACGGCCCAGAGGAAATTCTCAGCCTTGACGAAGGTCTGAAACTCTTCAGGTCGGAAGACGCCGGCCCGCACGAGTTTGCCCAGATCATCGGTATGGTGGATGTACTTGGCGATCCAGAACAGCGATTGAAGGTCGCGCAGGCCGCCTTTGCCCTCTTTCACGTTGGGTTCGACCATGTAGCGCTGGCCCTGCTTGACGTGCCGGGCGTCGCGTTCGGCCAGCTTGGCCTCGACAAACTCGACCTCGGTGCCTTTGAAGAGGGTGTTCCAGAGCTTTGTGTCGAGCTCGTCGGCCAAGGCTTCGTAGCCGACAAGAAAGCGGTGTTCGAGCATCGCGGTGCGGATGGTGAAATCGTCGGCGCCCAGACGCAGACAGTCTTTGACGGTGCGCGAGGAATGCCCGACCTTCAGCTTCAGATCCCACAGGATGTAGAGCATGGACTCGATCACGCTCTCGGCCCAGGCGGTGATCTTGTAGGGGGTGAGAAACAGCAGGTCGACATCGGAGAAGGGAGCCATCTCGCCGCGCCCGTAGCCGCCGACGGCCAGCACGGTAAGACGTTCGCCCTCGGTCGGGTTCGGGTTGCGGTGCACACGGCCCGTGACCGCCTCGAACGTCAGGGTGATCAATTGGTCGGTGAGCCATGTATACCCGGTCGTCACGGGCAAGGCATTGCGGGGTTGCGCGTCAAGGCGGGCCGCAACGGCCGCGCGACCGGATTTCTGCGCGTCCTTGAGGACGCTGACCACCGCGCTGCGGACTGCGCGTTCATCGGAGGCGTCACCGATGGCGGCCCACATCCTGTCTTGCAGGGCAGGCACATCGAGGATGTCGGAAAAATCATCCGAGGCCGGTGTGGCCTCGGATGGATTGGTCATGCTCAGGGATTTAGAAGCCTGCGCCGCCGAAGCCGGATGGGGCTGGGTCAAGAATTGTCACCTGATTGTTGCGCACGGTCGCCACCGCGAGGCCGCGCTCGTTTGTACCATCCGGGCGGATGCGGAAGACACCATTGGCCCCCTGAAAGCCCGAATTCTGTGTCAGCGCCCGCGCGCTGAGCGCATCCGACCGGCCCTGGCGCACAAGGGCACCGACGGCCGCGATCCCGTCGAAGGCCAGTCCGGCAAGCGGATGCGGGTCCTGACCGAACTGGGCGCGGTAGCGGCTGTCAAAGGCATTCTTCGCGGCCGTGTCGGGCAGGGTGAAATACCCACCCTGGGCGCCGGGCATCGACAGGATTTGTGTCGGCACGTCCCATCGCGCAAGGCCCATGTACTGGGTTGTCGACGGGCTGATCCCGGCTTCGGGAAGCAGTTGCAGCAGCATCGGCAGGGCGCCTGCCGCGTTCGACGTCAGAAAGACCGAGTCCGCGCCGGTCGCGTCAATGCTGCTTCGAATGCGGGGCACGGCAGAGGTGACGCCTTCCTGCGAGAAGGGGAAGGATTCAATCGCAGCCACACGCACGCCGTTCTGGCTCGCTGCGACCTGGATCGCGGCCTTGCCGAACTCGCCTTCAACGTTCTGCGGGTGCACGATGACCACGGAGTTGCGGCCCTGGCGCGCGGCATAGCCGAGCAGGCGGTTGGCCGTGTTGCGGAATGTGGGCCCGAGAACAAAAACGTTGCCGCCCGCAATCGACGGATTGTTTGAGAAGCTGAGCACGTTGACGCCATTGTCGGCCACGGCGACACCGGCCGCGTTGGCGGCTTCTCCAAAGAGTGGGCCGAGAATGATCTGCGCGCCCTCTGCAACAGCGGTTTCGGCCTGAAGCGCGGCGCGTTGGGCGTCACCGGCCGTGTCGTAGACGCGCAGGTCAATCTGAACACCGTCGAGCGAGGCAATGGCAAGACGCGCTGCGTTCTCGAGGCTGGCCGCCACGGCGCCCGCACCGCTGTCGCTGCGCGGAACCAGCAGCGCCACCGGCACTGGGGCGTTGGTGTTGACGCTGGGGCCGGACCCCACGCTGGGCGCCGACATCATCGCGGGGTCGCAGGCGGCCAGACCGAGAAAGGCCGAGACCGCAACAACCTTGCGCAACAGCTTGCGGGGGGTGGACAAAACAGCCAACATGAAACGCACTCCCTTTGCGCGCGGAAAGGTCTTCGGCGCGCGACATTGATTGGGGCCGATAATAGACAACGACAAAGGCGGGTCCAGACATGAATTGGCAGACACGCGAGATCGCGCCGGGGCTTTACCTTGTCGCGACACCTCTGGGCAATGCGCGCGACATCACTTTGCGCGCGCTTGATCTGCTTGCCGGGGCGGATGTGCTTGCAGCCGAGGACACCCGCTCCTTGCGGCGGCTGATGGACATTCACGGGGTGCCGCTGGGCGAGCGTCCGCTGATCGCCTATCACGACCATAATGGCGCCCGCGCCCGGCCCCGGTTGATGGCCGCGCTCGAGGCCGGTCAGTCCGTTGTCTACGCGTCCGAAGCGGGCACGCCGCTGATATCGGACCCGGGATTCGACCTGATGCGCGCCGCGTTGCAGGCCGGCGTGCCCTGCACGACGGCGCCTGGACCGACGGCAGCGGTGGCCGCTCTGACCCTGTCCGGGCTGCCATCGGACCGGTTCCTGTTTGCAGGATTCCTGCCGACCAGTGCCGGCAAGCGAAAGTCCGCCCTGTCGGAACTGGTCGGGGTTCCGGCCACGCTGATCTTTTACGAATCCCCGAAACGGCTGGGGGCGATGTTGCGCGACGCGGTGGAGGTGTTTGGCCCGGATCGTGCGGCCGTCGTGTGCAGGGAACTCACCAAGAAATTCGAGGAACGGAGTGCCGGAGGGCTGGACGAGCTGGCCCGGAAATATGCCGACGAGAGCCCGAAGGGCGAAATCGTGGTGCTGATCGACCGAGGCGCAGGGCCCGTCACGGACGCAACGACCGTCGAGGCCGCGCTGCAGGAGGCCCTGACACGGCTGTCCGTCAAGGACGCGGCGTCCGAAGTGTCTGCCATTTTTGGAATTTCGCGTCGGGACGCCTATCAAATGGCGATGGCGTTAGGAAAAAATTAGACGACATGGGTGTAGAACAGCCTGAAAAGGAGATGTGACATGCCATTGGATTTTTCAGGAGAGCGCGGGAGCGGCTTGGGTGCGGACATGCAGTTTGTGCCGGTGGGGAACGGCGCCGGGCGGACGGGACCGTCCATGCGCCCCGGGTTCAGGAAGCAGGTGTCCAATTACCACGCCGGTCTGAGCGCCGAGCAGGCGGTGGCGCGCGATTACGTCGATCGCGGGGCGAGGTTGTGCGAAACCCGATGGCGCGGTCGTTGCGGGGAGATCGACCTGATCCTGACCGAGGGGGAGCGGGTGGTCTTTGTCGAGGTCAAGAAGAGCCGGACACATGCTGCTGCGGTGCAGCGGATTTCGGCGCGACAGCTTGGACGGTTCCTGAAAAGTGCCGAGGATTACCTCGGCCAGTGCCCGAATGGAACGTTGACGGACGCCCGGCTTGACGTGGCGCTTGTGGATGCGATGGGGGTGATCGAGATCATTCCGAATGTCAGCGTGGGACTGTGACGCTGCGATCTTGCATGCCCCTAATGCTTGCGCCATTAGAGGGGGGCTAACGCAGGGGGCAGTCCATGAAGATCGCGTTTCAGATGGATCCGATCCAGTCGGTCAACATCAATGCCGACAGTTCTTTCCGTCTCGCCGAGGAGGCGCAGGCACGGGGACATGAGCTGTTCTTCTACAGCCCGGACAAGCTTGCCTATGACGAGGGGCGCATTCTTGCGGTCGGGCAGTGGTTCACCGTCCGGAGGGTGCAGGGCGATCATGTGACGCTTGGGCCGGAAGTGCAGGTCGACCTCGCGGAGATGGACGTGGTGTGGCTGCGGCAGGATCCGCCGTTCGACATGCATTACATCACGTCGACCCATCTTCTTGACCGGTTGCGCGGGACGACGCTGGTTGTAAACGATCCATTCTGGGTGCGCAATTATCCCGAAAAGCTGTTGGTGCTGGATTTTCCGGACCTGACGCCGCCGACCATGATCGCGCGTGATCTGGCCACGATCAAGGCATTCAAAGTGCGCCATGGGGATGTCATCCTGAAACCGCTTTACGGGAATGGCGGGGCCGGGGTTTTCCGGCTGGATGCCAATGACCGGAACCTGACCTCGTTGCACGAACTGTTCACCGGCTTCTCGCGCGAGCCGCTGATCGTGCAGAAATTCCTTCCCGATGTGTCCGCGGGCGACAAGCGCGTCATCCTTGTGGATGGCGAGGCGGTGGGGGCGATCAATCGCGTGCCGGCTGAGGGGGAGACACGGTCGAACATGCATGTCGGCGGGCGGCCGGAGAAGATCGGGCTGACCGAGCATGACCTTGAGATTTGCGCACGGATCGGACCTCTTTTACGGGAGAAAGGGCAGGTCTTTGTGGGGATCGACGTGATCGGTTCGTACCTGACCGAAATCAACGTCACCTCGCCGACCGGCATGCAGGAATTGGAACGGTTCGATGGGATCAACGTCGCCGAAAAGATTTGGCAGGCCATCGAGGCCAAGCTTTAGGGCCAAGTGACTGGCCCCAGGGCCGGGGGACGGCTGTGCTGTATCGGCTTACGCCTTATGCGACGCAGGGCATGACTGCCGACATGGCGATGCCACCTTGAGTGCGGCAGCTGGTGACCCCGTATTCTGCCGTAAGAGGACGTGCGGCTGTAATCACCGCGCATTGTTTCGATGCTTGCAAAGGCCGTGTGGGTGTGTGGCTGCTGCGTTGGTTGGGGGCGGCTTTGGTGCGTGGCCTTCGAGCTTGTTGACGTCACACGGTGTGTTCACGGTGTGTTGATGTCACATGGTGTGTTCATCGGGCCTGACGGCCCTCTTCACCGAAGCATCTTGCAAGGTCCCTGCGGGGGTTATTGACACGCGGCATACTGGGGCGGAGTTGACTGGTCGCCGATGCCATTCTCCAGAGTTTCGAGGCGTTCGGCTTGGTTTTGCCGGCACGGGGTGACATGTGACAGCGCAACTGTGCAGGGCGTCAAGCGACGCTGCACGCGGAGAGTGAAGCGGCTCCGCGCCTAGTCATGGTTATTTGTGCTGTTGCGCAACTCCAAAGCGCCACCGTGAGGGAGGGCGCTCTGCGCGGAGCGGCAGGCGCTGTACGCGGAGGTCCCCGTCGGTCCGACGCGGCGTGCTGCTGGTCATCAAACGGTTGCCCCTGAGTCAGGGCGCATTCTGCGGCAGGCGGTAGCTCAGCGCTTCGGCGAGATGATCACGGGTGATGCGCTCTGACCCGTCGAGATCGGCGATGCTGCGGGCGACGCGCAGAACGCGGTGATAGCCGCGCGCGGAGAGGCCGAAGCGATCTGCGGCGCTGGTTAGAAGGTCTCGGCTGCCGGGGTCGAGCTGCGTGACCTCTTCGAGAAGATCGCCCTGCAGATCGGCGTTCTGGCGCAGGTCGGGCCTGCTTTGGAAGCGGTCGGCCTGAACGGCGCGGGCGGTGGCGACGCGCCGGGCCAGATCGGCGCTTGTGCTGCCTGATGCCGGCAGGTCGAGATCGCGAAAGGCCACCGGGGGCACATCGACGCGCAGATCGAACCGGTCCATGAGCGGCCCGGAAATGCGGCCCATGTAGTCTTCGCCACAGCCGGGCGCGCGGGAACAGGCGCGGGCGGGGTCGCTGAGATAGCCGCATTTGCAGGGGTTCGCGGCGGCCACCAGCATGAAGCGGCAGGGGTACTTGATATGGGCATTGGCCCGCGCGACCATCACCTCTCCGGTCTCGATGGGCTGGCGCAGGGTTTCGAGCACGGCGCGGGGAAATTCCGGGAACTCGTCCATGAAGAGCACGCCATTGTGGGCGAGGCTGATTTCGCCGGGTTTGGCGGTGCGGCCGCCGCCGACAATGGCGGCCATCGAAGCCGTGTGGTGCGGTTCGCGGAAGGGGCGGTGGCGGGAGATGCCCCCGGCTTCGATCAGGCCGGAGAGGGAATGCACCATTGATGTTTCCAGTGCTTCGGCAGGGGTCAGTGGCGGCAGGATGCCGGGCAGGCGGGCGGCCAGCATGGATTTGCCGGATCCCGGCGTGCCGACCATGAGCAGGTGGTGGCGCCCTGCAGCGGCGATTTCGAGCGCACGCTTGGCGCGCTCCTGACCTTTGACATCGCGCATGTCGCGGTTGTCGGGGCTGCGCGCGACCTCGCCGGGGTTGCAGGGGGCCAGAGGTGTGCGTCCGGTCACATGCTGGATCACGTCCATGAGGCCCGCAGCGCCAATCACCTCGCACGCGCCGACCCAGGCCGCTTCGGCACCGGAGGCGGCGGGGCAGATCAGGGTGCGGTGTTCTTCGGCTGCGGCCATTGCGGCAGGCAATGCGCCGATCACCGGGATCAGCGCACCATCAAGGGACAGCTCTCCAAGGGCGACGGTCTCGCTGACCGCATCCTTGGGCAGGATGTCCAGTTCAGCCAGCAGGGCAAGGGCGATGGGCAGATCGAAATGCGAGCCTTCCTTGGGCAGGTCGGCCGGTGACAGGTTCACGGTGATGCGTTTTGACGGCAGCGCGATGTGCAGGGTGGAGAGTGCGCCGCGTACGCGGTCGCGGGATTCCGATACGGCCTTGTCGGGCAAGCCCACCACGGCGAAGGCGGGCACGCCGGGGGTGACAGCGCATTGGACCTCGACCATGCGGGCGTCCACGCCTTCGAAGGCGACAGTATAGGCATGCGCAACCATGTGATCCTGTCCTCGTCTGCTGCGAGGTTTGGTCGATCATGGTTGCGAAATGGTTAACGCAGGTGCTCAGGCAGGACCGGGCCACGGTTTGGTGGCAAAGGGTTTGGCATAGCGTTGCAGCGTTTCGCCGATGTTCAGCCCCATCTCGCGCCATTCGCGGAACCAGGGATCGGCAAGATGCGCCGCGACATAAGCCTGCGCCACGTCCGACAGGGCCACGTCATACCCGGCAAAGCGTGCCGCGACAGGCGCAAAGGCGATGTCCGCGATGGAATAGCTGCCCAGAAGCCAGGGACCCTGATCGGCATGACGGCTGCGCGCATGGGCCCAGAGGGTTTCGATGCGGGCGATGTCGGCCCGTGTCGCCTCGGACAGGGGCACGTCCCGATAGGCGGTGCGCAGGTTCATCGGACATTCGCCGCGCAGTGCGGAAAAGCCCGAATGCATTTCCGCTGCGAGCGCGCGGCCTAGGGCGCGGGTGCCCGGATCTGTCGGCCAGAGAACGGCCTCTGGGTGGCGGCTGTGTAGTTCCTCGGCGAGGGCGAGGGAGTCCCAGACCACGGTGCCTTCGGGTGTGCGCATGGCCGGCACGGTGCGGGCCGGGGCGATATCGGTCAACTGATCGGCGACCTCGGCCTTGTGGAAATCGACGAAGTGAATCCGCGGGGTCAGACCGGCCTTGCGGAAAGGCAGCCAGCCGCGAAGCGACCAGCTGGAATAGGCGTAATCACCGATGAAAAGCTCGTAACTCATGCAAGGCGTGTCCCTGTTGCCCGTGTTTCAAGCAAGTCTACCCCGGGGCGCTGGCCTTTCCCAATTTCGAATTGTGCGCGACCCCATCACCGGAACGAATGAATCTGTCAGCACGTTAAGTGAATATACCCGTCCTCCTGAATTGACCTGACTTTTTGTTAGGCCGATTCACTCTGCCACATGTTGAACAGGGCAGCGGCTGGTACTGTTTGATTATGA
>NZ_JALEGT010000054.1 GCF_022763305.1 Marivita sp.
CAGACCGACACGCCCACCCGTCCTGGTCCGTCGGGTGTACCGGTCACTGATGCCAGACCGCTCTCGCATTGCACCAGAAGGTCATAGGCCTTGGCGTCGCGCATCGGGCCGTCTTCGCCATATCCGGTGATGTCGCAGGTCACGAGACGCGGGAAGCTCTCTCGCAGAGTCGCGGAATCGAGCCCGAGCTTGGCCAGCGCGCCAGGCAGCAGGTTCTGAATAAACACATCTGCGTTTTCCAGCATCCTGAGCAGGATTTCACGGTCTTCGTCGGCTTTAATGTCCAAGGCGACCGATTCTTTGCCTCGGTTCAGCCATGTGAAATAGGCGCTTTCACCGTTGGCGGCGGTATCGTAGGCGCGGGCGAAATCGCCTGCGCCCTTGCGTTCGATCTTGATCACGCGCGCGCCGGCGTCGGCCAGCCGCGAGGAGCAAAAAGGCGCGGCGACTGCCTGTTCCAGCGCAACGACGAGTTTGCCGGAAAGGGGGGCTAAGTCTGAACCTGGCATGAGTTTCTCTCAATTGATCCTGAAAGGTTGACTAAATCTAACAATTGTTAGAAAGATTATCAATACGCTTAAACAATGACTGGGTCGCTTGAAGGAGAACACCTATGCAGGATGCCAAAGGACCAGACCAGCTTTTCCAACGCGCGCTGGCAGAGGGCGAGATTCTGCTGCCCAAGTGCGACGACTGCAGGGCCTATCACTTTTTCCCGCGAGTCTTGTGTCCACATTGTCATGGCACCGCGATTTCGTGGAAGCAGGCTGGCGGCAAGGGACGGGTCCACACCACAACAGTCGTGCGCCGAAAGCCCGAACGGGGCGGCGACTACAACGTATGCGTCGTCGAGCTGGACGAGGGTGTCCGGATGATGAGCCGGGTCGAGGGCATTGCCCCGGGTGAGGTCGTCATCGACATGCCTGTAACCGCATTCGTGGGCGAGGCCGAGGGTGTTCCGGCCGTGCTTTTCAAACCGTCGGAGGGATAGGCCATGACCACTGAACTTCGGGGAAAATCCGCCATCGTGGGAACCGGTCATGCCGGTTTCGGAGAGGCCCATGGCCTGACGGCCTATGATGTCATGGCGCAATCCGCGCTTGCGGCGCTTGGCGATGCCGGGCTGAAACTGTCCGACGTCGACGGGCTGTTCTGCACCATGATGGAAGACAGCATGCCGGCGCTTATGGCGGCGGAGTATCTGGGCATCCAGCCCCGGTTCATTGATGGCACGATGTCGGGCGGTTCGTCCTTCGTAAACTACCTGACGTCCGCGACCATGGCGCTGGACGCCGGTCTGTGTGATGTCGCGCTGATTGTTTATGGCTCCAACCAGCGCACCGCGTCGGGCAGACTGGTGACCGCTTCACGTCCGCCGGCCTACGAGGCGCCGTATAATCCGCGCTATCCGATCTCGGCCTATGCGATGGCGGCGGCGCGGCACATGCATGAATATGGTACCACCCGCGAACAGCTGGCCGACGTGGCCGTTGCCGCGCGGGCCTGGGCGCAGCGCAACCCCGAAGCGTTCGAGCGCGGCCCGCTGACCCGCGAGGACGTGTTGGGTGCGCGCATGGTGGGCGATCCATTGACCGTGCGCGACTGTTGTCTTGTCACCGACGGTGGCGGCGCGATCGTAATGGTCCGCGCGGACCGCGCCCGGGATTTCCCGAAGGCACCTGTCTATGTGCTGGGCAGTGCTGCGGCAAGCTCGCACCGGCAGATTTCCCAGATGAAGGATTTCACCGTGACCGCGGCCCGCGACTCGGGCGCGCGCGCCTTTGCGGCGGCCGGAGTGACCCCTGCGGATATCCAGGCGGTCGAGCTCTATGATGCCTTCACCATCAACACGATTTTGTTTCTCGAAGATCTTGGGTTCTGCGCGAAGGGCGAGGGAGGGGCCTTTGTCGAGGGCGGACGCATCGCGCCTGGCGGCGTGTTGCCGGTGAACACGAATGGCGGCGGCCTGTCCTGCGTGCACCCCGGGATGTACGGCATCTTCACAGTGATCGAGGCTGCTCGTCAGATCCGTGGCGACGCGCCGGGCATTCAGTTGAAGGATATCGACCTGGCGCTGGCGCATGGCAACGGCGGTGTGCTGTCCAGCCAGGTCACGGCGATACTTGGATCGCAAAACACGCTCTGACGGCAACTAAGGGAGGAAAGTAAATGCCATTGGATTTCGAGGCATTGTCGAACTGGGACTTTGAGGAAATCGAACAGACGCTGACCGAACGGGATACCATCCTGTATGCACTCGGCCTTGGGTTCGGCGAGGATCCGACCGACAAAAAGGAGCTGGCCTATGTCTATGAGGACGGGCTCAAGGCAGTTCCCTCGATGGCGGTCATTTTGGGGTATCCCGGCTTCTGGCTGCGCGATCCCAAGACCGGCGTAAACTGGCAGAAAGTGCTGCACGGCGAACAGTGGCTCGACATCTACAAGCCGCTGCCGACAACTGGCCGGATTGTCGGCCGCAGCAAGATCGACTTCATCGCCGACAAGGGCGAGGGCAAGGGAGCCGTCATTTACCAAAGCCGTGATATTATCGACGCGGACAGCGGTGAAAAACTGGCGCGCGTGGCGATGTCGGCTTTCTGTCGCGGTGATGGGGGGTTCGGCGGTGAAAACCAAGCGGGTCCGGCACCCGCAGTGCTGCCTGATCGGGCGCCTGATCATGTATGTGATATCGATACCCTGCCGCGCCAAGCCCTTATTTATCGTCTCAGCGGTGATTTCAATCCGCTTCATGCTGACCCGGATGTTGCCCGTTCTGTCGGGTTCGACCGCCCGATCCTGCATGGTCTGGCGACCTATGGGCTGGCGGCCCGGGCGATTCTAAAGACGTTGCTTGACTATGATTCTGCCCGGCTTGTCGGTCTGGATGTTCGGTTCTCGGCGCCGGTCTATCCCGGCGAAACCGTGCGGTTCGAAATCTGGGAAGAGGACGGCGAGGCCCGGTTTCGAGCATCTATTCCGGCACGCGACGTGGTTGTTCTGAACAACGGCGCGGCGCGCTTCGCCTGAGGCAGTGAAGATGGCTCAACCGCTCAAGGATATCCTGGTGCTGGATTTCAGCAC
>NZ_JALEGT010000055.1 GCF_022763305.1 Marivita sp.
CAAACCCCCGGTCGTTTCGCCCCCGGTTTCGACCGCAGCACGCTGATACCGGCGCACGATCTGATCCGGCGATAAGCGACCCTATGGTACGTGAACGCCAGCGGGCATAACCGACCTTTCAAGCAGCCATTTGTAATGATCGCGGTGATAAATCGAATGCAACGCGATAAGCCAGACCTGAATGAACTGACTTGCTACAGGCCAATAAAGGCTGTGTTTGCGATGGTTATTCGGCAGTGACAACAGCAGCGATTATCATGGGCAAGAACTCACCACAATTCCGGGGCCCTGGGATTGCGGTGCCGAACTTCATTGCCTGGGACGGATGAAAGACTGGACCGTATAAACCAGAATTGCGGTCCCTATGGCTCCGGCGATGGCAGTTCCCAGGAACACAATTATGTCGACCGGTCCACCAAGGTCGCTCAGTTTCGAACTGGTCATAACCAGAACAAACCAGATCGCAAGAATGGCACCGACCGGCATGGACAGCTGTGCCAAGAGGAATTTGCGCCACGAAATGCTGTGATCCCGGATCAGTACGTAGATGTATCCCGCCGTGACAAGCGCTGCGGCGGCCACCATGGCCCAGAACAGTCCAATGCCGAAGATTTCTTCGAACACGGCGAGCATTGTGCCAAAGGTCATATCTTTCATGTCAGGTCTCCTTACGCGCGTCCGCGCAGCATGGCATTATAAGTCGCCTTCAAGGCCACTTCCTTCATCAGCCAGCTGATCCAAAGTTCTTCCAGCGGCGCGATGACGCCTGGGAAAGATGGGACAAGGTTGTTGTTGTAATAGAACTCGACCAGCATCGCGCGTCCGACGCGTGTGATCATCGGGCAGGACGTGTAGCCGTTGTAGGTCTCGGTGGACTCGCGGCCTTCGATGGCGGCGACAAGACCGTCTTCGATCGCCGGGACCTGCCATTTCACCGATGCCGCCGTCTTGCCCTTGGGTACCCCGGCCACGTCGCCCAGCGCCCAGATCGTGTCGTAGCGCAGGTGCCGCAGGGTGGCCATGTCGCATTCGACCCAGCCCTGATCGGTCCATTTGTCGGCCCAGCTCAGTCCGGATTGCCGGATCACCTCGGGGGCACGCTGGGGCGGGATCACGTGGATGTAGTCATAGTCCATCGTGACGTCGCCTTCGGGCGTCGCGAATGTCGCGGTCTTAGCGCCCGCATCCAATCCGCGCAGGACATGCGAATATTCCGGTGTGATGCCCCGGTCGCCGAACAGCATCCGCACCTTTTCAGACACGATGCGCACACCGAAGAGGCTGTCATTGTTGGCCATGTAATGCACGTCGAGTTTGCCGCGTGTGCCTGCGGTCCGGGCGATGTCCTCGATCAGGAAGGTGTGCTTGAGCGGCGCACCGGCGCATTTCATCTCGGTTGCGGGACGTGTGAACAGACCGACGCCGCCGGTTTCGGTATAGGCCTGCGCGGCTTTCCACGTCGCCGCTGCGTATTGCGGCCCGGCATAGAGCGCGCCGATGCCGTTCTGCCCCACCATGTCGAGCGAGAAGCCTTCGATGGCGTCGTGGTCCAGCACCAGACCCGGAGCGACCACAAGAAAATCATAGGGCACTTTCTGGCCGCTGGCCGTGTCGACCGTCTTGGCCTCGGGATCAATCGCCGCCGCGGCTTCGGCGATCAGGGTCACGCCATCGGGCAGCCAGTCGGTCGTCTTGGATACAACGTAGCTGGCGGGTTTCAGACCAGCGGCGACCAGCGACAGACCCGGCTGATAGAGGTGCTCGACCCGGGGGTCGATCAGCGTGATCTGGGCGCCCTCGAGCCGCGAGACCAGACGGTTCGCAAGCGCGGTGCCTCCGGCGCCGGCCCCGATGATTACGATCTTCGCGGACGTTGCCACCTGGGCCCGACCCTCTTGCGGTACCGAGACAGCCGCCGCGGCAGCGCCTCCGGCAGCCAGTGCCAGGAACTGACGCCGGTTTGCGGTCAGCTTGGTCATGGGATCCTCCTCGGGAATAAATATTCTGATTTTCGCATATGTGATTCTCGCGAAGATGGATTTGATATGTAGCAAACTCATCAAAACAGCCCGTCCTGATGCAAGTCAGAGCGGGCTGCGATCGCACGAAGACAGATCAGTAGCTGGCGATCCGCGCGTTCGGTGCGATCATGGCAGCGGCCATCGCGGGGGGCTGGGCCACCGTCACGCCATCCATCAAAGCATCCGCCTGCAGGCCTTTGCCCGGCAGGTAGATCGCGCAGACCTCGACCTTGGCGTTGGGCATCTCGGCGATCTTGCCCAACAGACCTTTCGGGCTCATGTCGCGCGGCGGTTGCGGCGCAGTGGCCGAGGCCGGCGCATCGTTCAGCGCAATGTCACCTGCCGGACCGCAGAGCAGGATATGCGGGGCTGCGCCTTGCTGGGCCGCCTGCATCGCAAGGACCATCGCCATCAACTGGGTCTGCGGCTCTGGCGCGGTCAGGATCGTGACCAGCGTGTCGGGGGCCTCCTGCGCGAGGGCGGGTCCCGTCAGCGTCAGTGCGGTACAGACCGCGAGGATGAGGTTTTTCATGGAGATCGTCCTTTCGGGGTTGGATCGTTTGAGAAAACTTGGGGTGCGGGCCCCTCGCCATAACGGGGCCCGCACCGGACAGGGGGAGGAAGGAACAAGCCCCCGGTCATTGGGTGCAAGGACGGTCAATGGGTGTGTTCACCCATCGGGCAGTCGCCTTCGTCCGAGAAACAGGCGTCGGTGCGCATCTCGAGCCAGATCGCGTTGAGAACGGCAAAGAGGGCGGCAAGGGGCAATCCGAGAAGCCATGCGAAATACCACATTGGTCAGGTCTCCTTCAGTAAACTGTGTCAGCGTTATCAGTGACTTGTGCCTCGGTGACCTTGCCCCAGAGCACCTTGTAGACCCACGCCGTGTACATCAGGATCAGCGGCATGAAGATCGCGGTGACCACCAGCATGATGAATAACGTCTGGTGCGAAGACGAGGAATCCCACACGGTGAGCGAGCTCTTGGGATCAAGGGTCGAGGGCAGGATGAACGGGAACATGGTCAACCCGACGGACGAGATGATCCCGAGGATGCCCATCTTCGACCAGAGGAGCGTCGACACCTCACGTCCCGCCCGCAGGCCCATCACCGCCAGCGCGATCCCGGCAAAGCCCATGACCGGCGCAATCACGATCCACGGACGCTCGGCATAGGCCGACAGCCACGATCCACCGTGTGTCACCTCGGAATAGAGCGGATTGGATGGGCCACTGGCCGCGACCTCGCCCAACGAAAAGCCGTCAACGCCCACGGCCAGCCACAGACCCGCCAGCGCATAGCCCGCAGCGGCAACGATCCCTGCCTTGATCCCAATAGCGCGGGCGCGTTCGGCAACCACACCTTCGGCCTTGAGCGACAGCCAAGCCGCCCCGTGCATCAGCAGCATCGCCAGCGACACCACCCCGGCGAGCAGCGCGAAGGGGCGCAGGAGGCCGATGAACTTGACGGCGAAGTTGCCCGGATACATCGGCATCAGGTCTTCGGTCAGGTAGAACGGCACACCCAGCAGGACATTGCCCACCGCCACACCGAAGAGCAGCGCGGGCACCGCACCGCCGGCGAAGAGCGCCCAGTCCCAGCGCGCCCGCCATGTCGCACCCTCGCGCTTGGAGCGGTACTTGAACGCTACCGGGCGCACGATGAAGGCGGCCAGAACCACAAACATCGCAAGGTAGAAGCCCGAAAAGCTGACGGCGTACAGCGGCGGCCACGCGGCAAAGATCGCGCCCCCGCCAAGGATGAACCACACTTGGTTGCCTTCCCAGACCGGGCCGACCGTGTTGATGGCCACGCGCCGTTCCACGTCGGTCTTGGCGACGAAGGGCAGAAGCGCGCCCACGCCCATGTCGAAGCCATCGGTCAGGGCAAATCCGATCAGGAGCACGCCCAGAAGCGCCCACCAGATCACGCGCAGGATGTCGTAGTCGATCAGTTCATAAAGGATCATCTGTCTTACTCCGCAGGGGTTGCGGCAAGGGTCGGAGCCGGGGTCTCGGAGCGCAGCCGCGCTTCGTGCCGTTCCTGCCAGGCATTGGTTTCTTCGACGTCCTGGAACGGGCCCTTGCGGATGTATTTCACCATCAGGCTCACCTCGATCACGAAGAGGACCGAATAGAAGATCAGGAACCCGGCCAATGTGATCAGCAGATCCGCGATGCTCAGATGCGAGGCGCTGAGCGCTGTCGGCAGCACGCCATCCACGGTCCAGGGCTGGCGGCCGAACTCGGCCACGAACCAGCCCAATTCGGCTGCGATCCACGGCGTCGGGATGATGGCGACAGCGGCATAAAGCGACCAGCGCGGGAACTGCATGTTCCGGAACGAGGCGCGGTAGAAGAAATACGCCATCACCGCGATGAAGCTGAAGCCAAGCGCCACCATGATCCGGAACGCCCAGAACAGCGGGGCCACACCGGGAACGGTGTCATCAGCTGCCATCTTGATCTGTTCTTCCGTCGCATCGCGCG
The DNA here is from genome assembly GCF_022763305.1 of Marivita sp. Lineage (GTDB taxonomy): Bacteria > Pseudomonadota > Alphaproteobacteria > Rhodobacterales > Rhodobacteraceae > Marivita. The sequence continues at coordinate 4,512 of NZ_JALEGT010000055.1, forward strand.
GATCGTCGACATAGCGCTTGAGCAGCAAGGCATAGCCCAGATTGTCGGAATGCGCCTCGAAGGTCGCGCGCACCTCGGGTGGGGTTGCGTCACGCTGTTCGCGGATCGTCATCAGCGCGTCATAGGCGATCAGCCCGTCGCGGATCTTGACCTCGGATTCCGCCACCAGATCGTTGATGCCGGGGATTTCCTTGGTCAGGCTGCGCGTGCCGATCAGGCCCATCGCCCAGGGGATTTCCACGGCGTAATGCGTCTCACGCGCTTCCTGATCGGGAAAACCAATGGCGGTGAAGGGCGCGGGCGCGTCGTGGGTTTCCCACATCGCCTCGATCGCGGCGAGCTTCATTTTCTGCGTATGGCTGGCGGAATAGCCGGACTCGTCACCCAGAACGACAACGGACAGCGCGGCGGCAAGCCCAAAGGCGGACGCCACCGCAATGGATCGGCGGGCCAGATCTTTGTTCCTGTTCTGAAGGAGATAAAGCGCCGACACGCCCAGCACGAAGACGGACGCCGTCACATAGCCCGCAGATACGGTATGAACAAATTTCGCCTGCGCCACTTCGTTGAAGAGCACGTCAAAGAACGACGTCATCTCCATCCGCATGGTGTCGGGGTTGAATTCCGCGCCGACCGGGTTCTGCATCCAGCCATTGGCGATCAGAATCCACAAAGCCGAAAAGTTCGACCCGATGGCGACCAGCCAGGCAACCACCATGTGCTGCACCTTGCTCAGCTTGTCCCAGCCGAAGAAGAACAGGCCGACGAACGTGGCTTCAAGGAAGAACGCCATCAGCCCTTCGATGGCCAGAGGCGCGCCGAAGATGTCGCCGACATAGTGGCTGTAATAGCTCCAGTTCATGCCGAACTGGAATTCCATCGTGATGCCGGTGGCGACGCCCAGCACAAAGTTGATGCCGAACAGCGTGCCCCAGAATTTCGTCATCTGCCGCCAGATGGGGCGGTTCGTCATGACGTAGACGGTCTCCATGATCGCCACGAGGATCGACAGACCCAGCGTCAGCGGCACGAAGAGAAAGTGATACATGGCCGTCAGCGCAAACTGCATGCGCGACAGCTCGACCAGTCCGATCTCCATGGTGAACTCCTTGAACGATCAATAATTCGCATCGGTGATGCGGATTAAGTGTGTCGTATTCTGATTCCGAGATGTGTGATTTGATCTGTGTCAAAAACTTGTATCGGTGATGCGGATTAATTCAGCCAATCCGCGTGACCGGGCGCAGGGCCACGACGCGATCCGCAAAGGCGACCTCTTCGGGGCGGTGCGCCGCCATCAGGATCGCCGCATTGGGCAGTATTGCCCGGATGCCCCCAAGCACACGGGTCGCCAGAGGAGCGTCCAACCCTTCCGTCGGCTCGTCCAGCAGCAGAAGTTCGGGCCTGCGCAGAAGCGCCCGCGCCAGAACCAGACGCCGCCCCTCTCCGCCAGACAGCCCTGCGCCCCGGAACCCAAGCCGGGCGTCCAGCCCGCCTTTGTGTTCTACAGTTTCAGCAAGCCGAACAGCGTCAAGGACCGTCCAAAGCTCCGCATTCGTGGCATTAGGTGCCGCAAGCCTGAGGTTTTCGGCAATTGTTCCGGCGACCAGCGCATGCCGCTGGGGGACCATGGCAATCACACGTGTCCTCAGTGCTGCGTCGATCCAGTCAGTATCCAAGCCACCGAATTGCAGCGCACCGCAACGAGGCTTTCCGTGACCTGCCGCCATCAACAAGACAGTCGATTTCCCGCAACCACTGCGCCCAGTCAGCGCTACGGTTTCGCCTTTGGCGACAGTAAAGGAAACGGGGTCAAAAAGAGGAGTGGCATTGGTGCAGCGGGCCGCCGCGAATGCCGTTGCCACGAGCGATGCTGCAGCGGCTTTGAGGTCCAAACCACCTGTTGCCCTGTCCGCGTTGAGCATGGGCGCAATCCGTTTAGCCGCTGCACGCATCCGCCCGATTTCGGACAAGGCGCGGCGCACAGGTGACACCGCTTCTGAAAGCGCCAGCGCAGCGAAAATCCCGATCGCCGCTTGCGCCGCTGTGATCTCACCCGCCTGCGTCAGGGCCGCGCCGATCCCGAGTGCCGACGCAACGACTCCCCAGCCCATCAGGTCGAGCCAAAGCCCCGTCGTCCGCTCGATCCGCTCAACGTCAGATTGGTTCTCGGACTGGAATTGCATAGCTCTTTCGGCACTGGTTCGTGCGGCAGGCACCTGCCCGAATGCGATCAGGTCTTCCCGCATTGCGATCAGGTCGATGATGCGACTCCGTAGCGCCTGCATGCCTGCCTGCGCTTTGCGAGACGGCTTGTCCGCCCGGGCTTGCCCCCAGAAGAAGACCAGTGTGGGTCCAATGCCGTAACCCAGCAGGATGATAACCGCGATCGTGGGATGAACCAGCAGAGCAATTGCCAAAGCAGTAACGGCGATCACCAGCAAACCCGCCAAACCGGGAAGCACCAATCGCAAAGCCAAACCGTCCAACGCGTCGATATCCGAGGTCACGCGGTTCAGAAAAATACTGGCCCGCAAGCGTTCGATCTGACGATAGGGCGACATCAGAACCCCGTGCAGCAATCGCACTCTCAGTTTCGATAAGGCGCGCAGGGTCGCGTCATGGGTGGTCAACCTCTCACCGTATCGGGCGGCCGTGCGGCCCAAGGCAAGGAACCGCACCATTGCCGAAGGCGCGAAGACGTTGAAGATCGTCCCCAGCCCGATCATTCCGGCAGCGGCGGCGGCCGTGATGAACCAGCCCGATAAGGCCAAGAGCGAAACCCCCATCGTCAACACCGTCACGGACAGCGCCATCCCTTGGGAAAAGGCACGACGCTCTCCGGCCAGCAGCAGGCGGATGATCTGGAATAATGACCTCATAACGAGGACTCCAGCCGTATGAGTTTTCGCATCCTTTCGATGAGGCGCGGATCATGGGTTGTGGTGATCAATGTGCCACCGCTCGCGACATAGGCCAGCAGAGCCTCTACGATATCATTGGCCGTGTCGGCATCGAGATCGGCTGTAGGTTCATCGGCGAGGAGAACCGCAGGTGCCCGGTTCAAAGCGCGTGCAAGCATCACACGGCGGGCCTCGCCACCAGAAAGGCCTGCGCCGCTTTCTCCCAATTCTGTAAAATCCTTGGAAGGCAAACCGGAGATAACTGGGGTCACCTGCGTAAGCCTGAGAATATCTGCGTCCAACGGGGCGCCAAAGCCGATATTGTGGCGTAAGCTTCGCCCAAGAAAGCGTGGCGTTTGCGGCATCCAGCCCAAGGCAGCGCGCCATGAGTCGGCGTTTGTATCCGTCAGTTGCGTTCCGTTCAGCTGGACTGCACCGCATGTGGGCTGCTCCAAACCCGCAAGCACCCGCAACAAGGTTGTCTTTCCAATGCCGCTGGGGCCAATGATGGCCAAGCTGTCGCCCGGCCAGATGTCCAGATCCGGAAAGCGCAGCGTGCGATCTCTATGATCAATCTCCACATCCCGCATTGCCAGGCTCTGAAACATGACTGCCTCGGCATGCGCACCGTGTCCCAGCATCTCCCGGCGGCGTTCTGTGCGCCACGATATCACGTCCTCTTGTACGGCATCGGCTGCGGATTTGTCATGCCAAGCGGCCGCCAGATCACGCAATGGCTGGAAGAAATCCGGGGCCAGCAAGAGCAGGTAGATCCCCGCGAATGGATCCAAAGGCGTGCCCCATGTGCCCCAGCTGATTTCGCCCAGAAGCGCAAAGCCCACCCACACAGCGATCATCGCCACACCCAGCGCCGAGAAAAGTTCGAGCACGGTGGACGAAAGAAAGGCGACCCGCAGAACGGCCATCGTTTTTTCCCGAAGAGTGTCCGAGGCCTTGGCGAACCCGTCGACCACTTGCGGTCCGGCACCGACCAGAGTGAGGTCCCCAAGCGCCGCCAATCGGTCTGCTAGAAGATCATTCAGCGATCCAATCTCGATCATCTGACGCGCACTGGCCGCTTTTGCGGCCCATCCAACCAAGGCCATGAACACCGGGATCAATGGCCCTGTGGCGAGCAGAACCACCGCAGCAGCCCAGCTGTGCCATGCGGTGATCGCAAGGATGATCAGCGGGACGACCATGACGCGCAGGCGCGCCGGTGTGTATCGCACAAGAAACGGACGCAGCGCTTCAAGTTTTTCCGTAGCAAGCGCCGCAATTGACCCGGCGCCGCCAAAGTGTGACGCTTGGTCCGTGGCGGTTTCCGCGTCCAAGATCTCCTGCCGAATGTTTTGGATGTGCCTCTCGGCCGCTTCGCTCAGTGCCACCTGAGCCTGATACGTCAGGAGCGCCCGCATAACGCCAAGGCCGAAGAACGAGAGCGAGGTACCCCAAACACCCACGGCATCGCCAGACAAAAGCGCCGCCAAGACGTGAGCAATCACCCATGCCTGTGCCAGCCAGATCATGTTAACCACGACAGACAGCGCCGCCCCCAATCGGCCAGTCGGCGACGAAACGGTCTTATGAGGTGAAGAGTGACTCATGGTCCGCTTTCTTTTCGGAGCTTTTGGCCTCTTACGCCATGATCTTTGGATTTGACGTGATCTGGATCAAAGAAACTGGTATCCATGATGTGGAATATCGGTCGGAACGTGAAGGAAACGCGATGCGTCTGACGACCCGAACCAATCTTGCCGCGCGCACCCTTATGTACTGTGCGGTCAATGACGAACAGCTTGTGCGCACATCGGACATTGCAGAGCGCTGCAATGCCTCAATCAATCATGTCGCGCGGGTTGTTCAGCAACTCCAGGCCGAGGGTTATCTCGAGACTCTTCGTGGGCGCACCGGTGGCATCCGTCTTGCCAGACCCGCCAACCGCATTTCGATTGGCTCGGTGTTCCGCATATTCGAAACCGACATCCCCTTTGCCGAATGCTTTGACGAAGTCCGCAACACGTGCCCATTGGCTGCAACCTGCCGCCTGCGCGGCTATGTCGTGCGGGCGCTGGAGGCGTTCTATCACGAGCTGGACATGGTCACGCTCGAAGACCTTGTACGCGGCAATTGCGGGTTGATGGATTTACTTGCGATGCGCCCCGATATCTCTGCGTCCTGTTCGGGCCGCACCGCTTCCGCCTGACTGGTGTGCTCTTCCCTATCAGGCCGGGAAGAGCACAGCCCATGACACTCAGAGCGACTTTGTCGAGAAATACCAATCCGTGGTTTCATACCCCTCGGACATGCGTGCCTCAGCGGCATTGGTCGTTTGCGGCGTCGGAACGATCACGTCCTGACCCGGTGTCCAGTTCTCGGGAGTCGCCACCTTGTGCGTGTCTGCAGTCTGCAGGGCTTGGATCAGGCGGTAGAATTCGTCAATCGAACGACCATTGGTCATCGGGTAATAGACCATCGCCCGCAGGATTCCGTCGGGGTCGATGATGAAGGTCGCGCGCACCGCCTGTGTGTCGGACGCCCCAGGCTGGATCATGCCGTAGTCCTGCGCCACTTTCATGTCGAGGTCGGCGATGATCGGGAAGCCGATATCCACGCCAAAGCTGTCCTTGATCGACCGCACCCATGCGATATGCGCGTAGTGACTGTCGATGGACAGACCAAGCAATTCGGTGTTCAGTTCGGCAAAGTCATCGGCGCGGCGAGCAAAGGCCATGAATTCGGTGGTGCAGACCGGAGTAAAGTCGGCCGGGTGCGAAAACAGGATGAGCCATTTGCCGCGATAATCTGCAAGCGATTTTCGACCATGGGTGGTCAGCGCATCAAAGGCCGGCGCGGGCTCGTTGAGGCGGGGCAGGGTAACCTGAGACGGGGATGTGAATTCGGTGACAGCGTTCATTGTGGTCTCTCCTGTGATGTGTCTGAGACCGAGATAGACACTCTGGATATATTCTGGAAATTGAATTAAACGAGCCTGGTAATCGAAAATTACGATAGCCAAAGGACAGTATGACAACGCTTCGCCAAATGCGGTTCCTTGTGGCCTTGGCTGACACGGAAAACTTCTCGCGCGCCGCAGAGGTTTGCAACGTCACACAATCGACCCTGTCGACGGGACTCAAAGAAATGGAGGCGCGTCTGGGTGTGAAAGTCGCCGAACGCAGCACCCATTCCGTACTGATGACCTCGATCGGGACCACCCTCGCAGAGCGCGCAAGAGAGATTCTGGCAAAAGTGACCGATTTCGAGGCCGCAGCACAGGCTGAAACTTCGGCCGGCATGACGCAGCTCAGACTTGGTGTGATCCCGACGGTCGGTCCCTTTTTGCTTCCCCGCGCGCTGCCAAGACTGCGGGCGGCTTGGCCCGAGATGCAGATATACCTGCGCGAAGAATTGACAGAGTCGCTGTTGGCAGGTCTGACGGATGGGCGTTTGGACCTGATCCTGATCGCTTTACCACATGACTTGCCGCCGCAGGTGAAAACGATGCTGCTGTTCGAGGACGATTACAGCCTTGCGACGCCCCGGGCGCATCCGCTGGCCAATCTTTCGCGGGTCGAAGGGTCTGATCTGGCCGGTCGTCGTCTGTTGCTGCTTGAGCGCGGTCACTGCCTGCAAAAACACGCGCTGTCGAGCGTGCCTGGCGTTACACTCGAAGAGGACACATCTTTTGCGGCCACCAGTTTGCCGACGCTGGTCTCGATGGTCGAGGAAGGTATCGGGGTCACCCTATTGCCAAACCTGGCAATTGATGCAGGTCTGACGGCCGGACATGATTTGCATCTGTCGCAGCTCGAAGGCGCAACCCCGCGCCGGATCGTGTTGGCATGGCGCCAGAGTAGTGCTCAGACAGATATTTTTCGAAAGTTTGGTGAAATCTTGCTTCAATCAAGAGCTCCGTCTGCTTGAGTATTCAGCGCGACCTGCGGCTTATTGGGCAAAAACAAACGCAAGAAATTAGTCTGTTGTCATGTTGATTTATCGCTCAACGCCAGCTTTTCCATCCTGCCACTTGTCTACAGTAAGACGCAGCGAACTTCCGCTACCCGCCGACTCCGTTGAATGCTGCACGCAACGCGGAGGTTTGAGAAACGCTTGTTCATTTATCGTCGCTGGTCACAGCAATGTCTGCTCGTCGGATCGTATTGGCGGTGAGAATGTTTCAGCAGTGGGTCGCGAAAAGATTGAGTTTTGGGGTTGGTGTCAGCTTTGGACCCACCCAAACACCGCCAATTGCCTGTCTTTGCACAGGGCAGGGTGGCGGTACGTCCTTCTTGTGCGTATGGTGTCCACAGTGGTCAGTCCCAAGCGACTGCGGACCCTTGGAGATTGCTGAATGCCTTTGAACGCAGCCACCGCGGCCGCGCGCCTATCCTGTGCGCCGATGATGGACTGGACCGACCGTCACTGTCGGTTCTTCCACCGGCAGATCAGTCGTCGGGCGTTGCTCTATACCGAGATGGTGACGGCGCCCGCTCTTGTGCGGGGCGGGGCGGTGCACTTGCTGGCTTACAGTCCCGAGGAGCATCCCGTGGCCTTGCAGCTGGGCGGGTCGGATCCGCAGGAGCTGGCCGAGGCGGCACGGCTGGGGGCCGCGGCGGGGTATGACGAGATCAATCTCAATGTCGGCTGTCCGTCCGACCGCGTGCAATCGGGGACGTTCGGCGCGGTGTTGATGAAGACACCTGCCTTGGTGGCGGACTGCGTTGCGGCGATGAAGGCGGTTGTCGATGTGCCGGTGACGGTGAAATGCCGGATCGGAGTCGATGATCAGGATCCGGAGGTCGTTCTGCCCGACTTCATCATGCGGGTGCGGGATGCCGGCTGCGACTACCTCATCGTGCATGCGCGCAAGGCCTGGCTGCAGGGGCTGTCGCCCAAGGAGAACCGGGACATCCCACCGTTGGATTACGATCTGGTCGTCCGGATGGCCGAGCGCTTTCCGGAGCTTCCGATGTCCATCAATGGCGGGATTGAAACCCTGGACGAGGCTGCCGCCCTGATTGAACGCGGCCTTGCCGGATCGATGATCGGACGCGCCGCCTATCATCGGCCATGGGACGTGCTGTCGGAGGTGGATGCGCAGCTTTTCGGTGCAGAGCCTGCGGCTGGCTCGCGCGCCGAGGTCATCGATGCCATGCGGCCCTATATCGAGGCGCATCTGGATGCGGGCGGCCGCCTCCATCAGATCACGCGGCACATGCTGGGGCTTTTTGCCGGTCAGCCGGGGGCGCGCATCTGGCGGCGTGTGCTTTCGGAAAAGGCGAACCGGCCGGGCGCGGGCGTAATGCTGCTGGATGAGGCGCTCGAACGGATGCAGCAGCCCGACAGGCTTGCGGGCTGAGGCGATGGTGTCCGACTGGCCTGACTGCGGCTTTTTCCGGTTTCCCTGGCACGCCGAGACGTTTCGCTGGGCGCAGGCGGCGCGGCATGTGGCGCGTCGGGTGGTGCGCGATCCGGACATGATCGCACGCTGGCTGCAATGTGACGGCACGTGGTTTGTGGGGGTCGATGCGCTGCCGTCGGACAAGGATGGCGCGGTTGGGTCCGTGCCGCTGGCCGGGCCTGCCGCTGACCGGATCGGTCCACGGCAGGATCTGCACCCGGCACAGCTCTCGGTGACATATCCCGGGTATCCGCGTCCGCGCGCGGGCGAAAGTCCCGCAGCCTTTCGGTTCCGGCTCAACCGGGATGCCGCGCATATGGACGGTGTTCTGGCCGAAGGTACGCCGAAACGGCGCTTTCTGCGGGAACGGCACGATTGGATTCTGGGCCTTCCACTGACGGAAACGTCAGAGGGGGCCAGTCCGCTCGTCGTCTGGGCGGGCAGCCACCAGATCCTGCAGCAGGCGCTGATCAACGCGCTCGGCGAGAGCCCCGAAGACAGTTGGCCGGAGATCGACATCACCGAGGTTTATCAGGCTGCGCGTGCCCGGTGTTTCGAGGACTGTCCGCGCATTCCGCTCTTTACACGTCCGGGCGAGGCGGTTTTACTCAATCCGTTCCTGCTGCATGGCGTGTCGCGCTGGCAAGCCGGAGCAACCGCCTCGGAGGAGGGCAGGATGGTCGCCTATCTGCGACCGGAATCACGTGAATCAGGGCAGGTGTGGATAAGGCAAAAATAAGGCACCGCCACATTCCACAGCGGCATTGTTGACAATGCCGGGTCGGATTTTTCAACTGTTTCGCAATCCCTAACAATATCTCTCAAATTGTCGATTTTATTATGGGGGATGGACCGCTCGGGCGTAAGTTGAACGTCAATCGGTAATCTTGGGATTAACGTTCACATGGAATATGCAGCACTCTTGGCGCTCACTTTGATCGGTCTGACAGCAGGACTGTTCGTGGATTCGGGCGATGACGACGACGATACGGACACGCCGACCGAAGGCGGTGGCGGCACGGATGGTGGCGGTACCGACGGCGGTGGTACGGATGGCGGCGGCACGGACGGTGGCGGCACGGATGGCGGCTCGGACGGGATCTTCACGTCCGATGGCGTGACCTTCGGCACCGAGTCCGGCGATGTGATCACCGCTGCCGAGGGCGGCGACACCGTGGTGGGTGCGGGTGGTGACGACCAGATCACCGGCAACTCCGGTGACAATATCCTCGATGGGCAGATCGGTGACGACAGCGTCTTCGGCGGTGGCGGTGACGATCAGGTCTTCGGCAGCGAAGGCAACGACTCGCTGGTGGGCAATTCGGGTGATGACCTTGTTGCCGGCGGCACCGGGAATGACATCCTGTCTGGCGGACTGGGCAATGACACCATGTTCGGCGATGCGGGCGATGACCTGCTCGATGGTCAGGAAGACAACGACGAGCTGGTCGGCGGCGCAGGCAATGACACCATGTTCGGTGGCCCAGGCGCCGACACCCTTTTCGGCGGTGACGGCAATGACAGCATCATGGATGGCGACGGCGACGATTCGCTGGTCGGTGGCGCTGGTGCGGACACGCTTGATGGTGGCGCCGGGGATGACCAGATTTTCGGCATCTGGGACGGCAATGATGACCAGATCACCAACGCGCCCGACCTTCTTGATCCCGATGTGCTTCTGGGGGGCGAAGGCAACGATGATGTCCATCTCGGCAGCGGTGACGTGGCCTTTGGTGAGGAAGGGGACGACATCTTCTACACCGGCACCTGGGTCGATCCGGACAATGCGCCGATGATCATGGACCTTGATCCGGATGAAGTTGTGATCCTTTCCGTGCCGGTCGGAGCCTCCGCAAGCGGGTCGGTCACGATCGAGACGGACGCATCCAGCGGTGACAGCCTTGTGCAGTTCAACGGACAAACCGTGGCCATGGTCTCGTCCGCTGTCGGACCTGTCTCTCTCGACCAGATCCTTGTCGTGGAAAGCACCAGCATCGCTCAGGCATCAGCTTGAGACACCTGATCTTCTCCCGCGCCGGATACCGTGATTTTCCTTTGGCGCGGGAACATGATAACCCACTCCGCAGAGTAAGCGGTACCTAAAGAAAAAAGACATGAGACTTGCCCTGCTGATTTTTGCCTTGATCGCCACGCCCGCGCTGGCGCGCGATCTGCCACCAGCACCTCCCACCTACGAACAGCCGACCTTCGAGCGTCCGACGACTCCCACGACCCCTCCGACGACGCCGCCGACAACACCGACTCCGCAACAACCGGATGATCCGGACGAGCCGCAAGAGCCGCGCGTGGTGAAGGCCGTCCCGAAACCGGCGCCGGTCTCCTGTCCCAAGGTGAAATGCGTGACCGACGAAAACGGTCATCGCCGTGCGATGTTCACCGCGGATGTGCAGCCGGACATGTATTACCTCGGTCGCAATTTCTGCGCCACCGCTCCAAAGGATGTCGAAGTGACGGCCTGTTGTCTGGCCAAACCCGACAACACCTACCAGATTCTCTACAACGTTCAGGTGAGCAAGAAGGCGCATTGGAAAGCGAAACAGTTCTGCACCTGCGTGCTGGAACTGGACTGAACCGGATTAAACCTTCGACGATCGCAAGCTTCCGGGGCCAGTGGCCCCGGTTTTTTGTTCACAGGTTCGAAAACAGACGGATCAGCGTTTGAGCCGAGCGGCGCGGCCACCACGGCGCTTGGTCAGTTGGCCTGCACGGGAGGGCAGCTCTGCCATGACCTCACGGCGCGCCTCGGGCGTCATTTTCGACCAGGCCCCGATTTCGTCGATGGTGCGCAGGCACCCGGTGCACAGGCGGCTCTCGGGATGCACGACACAGATCTTCACACAGGGGCTTTCGATCTCGTCGCGGCTCCAGATGTCGTCTTTCATGGGCACGGGTTCCTTTATCGCGCGGCTTCGATGTGGCGCAGCCGGTCCAGCGCCCCTTGCAGGATATAGCTGGCCGCAACATGGTCGATCACCTCTGCGCGACGTTTTCGGGTCGTATCCGCCTCAAGCAGTGCTCTTTCTGCCGCAACCGTCGACAGGCGTTCGTCCCAGAAGGTGATCGGGCGATCCCAGAGCGCTGCGAAATTCCGCGCAAAGGCGCGGGTTGATTGGCAGCGCGGTCCCTCGGTCCCGTCCATGTTGCGCGGCAATCCAAGAACCAGCCCGGCGATGTCGCGCTTTGTCAGAATCGCCAGCAGCGCCTCGGCATCGACACCGAATTTCTTGCGTTTGATCGTCTCCAGCGGGGTGGCCACGCTGCGCAGCCCATCTGAAACCGCAACCCCGATGGTCTTGGTACCAAGATCCAGCCCTGCAATCGCGCGCATCGGCGGCAGCCCGGCGGCGAAGTCGGAGATCTCGTCGTAGATCAAGACCTTACAGCACCAATCCGGCAGCCCGCGCGCCTTCGCGGACAATGTCGAGTGCCTCCGGATTGTCGGCAAAGACCTCTTGGGCGTTGTTCCAGATGGCAATCGCCTGTGCCTCGTCGCCCAGCACGCCGAGGGACGAGATCAATCGCGCCCATTCTTCGGGCGTTCCGCCTTCGGTGGCCAGCCGGTCCGACAGACGTGCCACCATGCCGCGGATCATCTCCTGACGGTCCTCGACGCTCATTTCGCCCGCAGCCTCGACATCCGAAGCACTCGGCCCGGGCATGCCGGCCATGCGCGGCACCTGGTAGTCGGCAACACCGGCGCGGAAGGCCATGTCCTCGATCTGGGCCAGGATCGGCGGCAGCCAGGCCGCATCCGGGGGGCTTTGCCGCAGGAGCCGGTCCCAGAGCCGGAATGCGACATCGGGCCGCCCGGTCTGGGCCATCATCAGTCCCATGTAATAAAGCGAGACACCGTTCTCCGGATCGCGCGTCAACGCCGCTTCCAGCACCCGTTCCGCCTCGGGTGAGACATATCCGCCGGCGGCCAAGACCATCATGTCTGCCAGATCGGCGTAATCCTTGCCCGTGGCATCGTCCCCCTTGATCGACAGGACCTGCTGCTGCGCTTCGTAGGCGGCGACGTAATTGCCCATCGCGGCCTCGGATCGCGCCAAAAGCACATGCCCCTGAAGATCACCCGGACGTTCGGCCACCGCACCGCGCAGGCGCTGAACCAGCGCCGCGTATTCCGGCTGGATTTCAGGCGCCGCGGTGGTGGGCGTTTCCGCCTCTGCCTCGGCTTGGGACGGGCGGTTCTGGCGCGCGGTTTCCGCCATTTCCATCCGGGCCGCAAGCCCCAGATCGCCATAGCCCGGCGCGCCAATCTGCGTGTAAAGCCAATAGCTTCCACCAACCAGCAGCGCGCCCATCACCGTCGCGACCGCAGCGCTCAGCACCTGCGATTGTGCCCCTGCATCGCCTCTGGCCTGCGCCTTGGAATCCGCTGAAAGGATGCGCCGCGAAATCTCGGTCCGCAGCCGTTCCGCGTCTTCCTGCGAAATAACGCCGCGTGCAAGGTCACGATCCACTTCGGTCAGCTGGTCGCGATAGACCTGCAGATCGAAGGCTTCGGCGGGTCCGGTATGCCGTTGTCCGCGCAGCAAAGCCAACGCCAGAAGGCCCGCCATCGCAGTGGCCAGAAAAATGGTCGCGACCCAGAAAAGCGTCATCGTGTGCAAGATCCGTCAACTGTTTGTCAGACATCTATATGCGCGGGTCGCTTGAAAAAAGGGCAAAACCCCGTGACAAAGCGCCATGTCGCAAAATCACGTCAAAAGGGCGCTGTGAGTATCCGCTTGCCGCCCCGTTCGGTCCACATATCCGTCAAATCACCCAAGCTTCGAGTCGCGCCCCATGAAACGCTATTCCGCCTTTGCCGTTGCCCGTGAAGCCCTCCGCTACCACACCGGATGGGAACGGGCCTGGCGCAAGCCCGAGCCAAAGAAGAAATACGATGTGATCATCGTTGGGGCAGGGGGCCACGGCCTCGCCACCGCCTATTACCTTGGCAAGAATTTCGGCATCAAGAACGTCGCCGTGATCGAAAAAGGCTGGCTTGGCGGCGGCAACACCGGCCGCAACACCACGATCATCCGCTCGAACTATCTGCAGGATCCGTCGGCCGCGATCTACGAAAAGGCGCGCTCGCTTTACGAGACCCTGTCGCAGGACCTGAACTACAACATCATGTTCAGCCCCCGTGGCGTGATGATGCTGGCCCAGACAGAACATGAGATCCGGGGCTACCGCCGCACCGCGCACGCCAACTCCCTGCAGGGCGTCGAGACGCAGTTCATCGGCCCCGCCCGTGTGAAAGAGCTCTGCCCGATCATCGAACTCAACGGCCCGCGCTACCCGGTCCTCGGCGCGCTCTGGCAGCCGCGCGGCGGCACTGCACGCCATGACGCCGTCGCCTGGGGCTATGCCCGTGCGTGTTCCGACATGGGGATGGACATCATCCAGCAATGCGAGGTCACCGCGATCCGGCAGGAGGGCGGCCGCGTCAAGGGCGTGACCACCACCAAGGGCGAGATCGACTGCGATAAGCTGGGCATCGTCGTCGCCGGTCACTCAGGCGTGCTGGCTGAAATGGCGGGCTTCCGTCTGCCCATCGAATCCGTGGCCCTTCAGGCGCTGGTGTCCGAACCGATCAAGCCCTGCATGGATGTGGTCGTCATGGCCAACACCGTGCACGGCTACATGAGCCAGTCCGACAAGGGCGAGATGGTCATCGGCGGCGGTGCCGACGGCTACAACAACTACACCCAGCGCGGGTCCTTCCACCATGTCGAGGAAACCGTCCGCGCGCTGATCGAAACCTTCCCGATGATCTCGCGCCTCAAGATGCTGCGCTGGTGGGGCGGGATCGTCGACATGACCGGCGACCGCTCGCCCATCCTGTCGAAAACGCCGCTCGACGGCTGCTTCATCAATTGCGGCTGGGGCACCGGCGGCTTCAAGGCGATCCCCGGCTCCGGCTGGGGCATGGCCGAGCTGATCGCCAAGGGCTACTCACCGCTGACCGCCGAATTCGGTCTCAACCGCTTCCGCGAGGGCCGGTTCATTGACGAGAGCGTCGCCGCTGGCGTTGCGCACTAGGGAGTAAAGACATGCTATTGATCACCTGCCCCTATTGCGGCGTGGCCGCTGAAGAAACCGAACTGCATGGCGGCGGCGAAGCGCATCTGAAACGCTTTGGCCCCGACTCCAGCGATGACGATTTCACCGGCTACCTGTTCCACCGCGAAAACCCCAAGGGGGTGCATTTCGAACGCTGGCGGCATGTGAACGGCTGCGGCAAGTGGTTCCACGCGGCGCGATGCACCAACACGCTCGAAGTCTTCGGCACCTATAGCGCCCAGACGACGGAACCGCCGAAAGACATCCTCGACACCATCCGCGCCAAGCGCCCCGGATTCAAATGGAGGGACATCGCATGACCCTTCATCTTGCCCAGAAAACTCCCGCCGGAGGCTCCGACGCCTCCGCCAGCGCCAAGGTCTGACTTATGAGCACCCGCGTTCAAACCCAGGGCCGCCTGATCAACCGCGACCGGCCTGTGTCCTTCAAGTTCAACGGTGCCCTGATGAAGGGCTACCAGGGCGACACGCTTGCCTCGGCACTTCTGGCCAATGACCAGATGCTGATGGGGCGCAGCTTCAAATACCACCGCCCGCGCGGCGTCGTGGCCTCGGGATCCGAGGAGCCCAATGCGCTCGTCAATCTGGGCGAGGGCAACCGGTTCGAACCGAACCAGCGCGCCACCTCAACCGAGATTTTCCACGGGCTGACCGCCACCAGCCAGAACCACTGGCCGTCGCTGGAGTACGACATCGGCATCGTGAACAACGTGCTGGCCCGCTTCCTGAGCGCGGGCTTCTATTACAAGATGTTCATCCACCCGCGTCCGTTCTGGAAATACGTCTACGAACCCTTCATCCGCCACTCCGCCGGTCTGGGCAAAGCCCCGGATGCCGAAGCGCGCGACGAAGACCGGTACGAGCATTTCTACGCCTTCACCGACGTTCTGGTGATCGGCGGCGGGGTGGCCGGTCTGCAATCCGCGCTGACCGCGGCCCGCGCCGGGGCCAAGGTGCTGCTGCTGGAACAGACCCCGCATCTGGGTGGCCGTGCGCCGGTCGACGGTGGCACCATCGACGGCCTGTCGCCCGAGGCCTGGGTCGAAAAGGCTCGTGCCGAGCTTGAGGCACTGCCCAACGCCCAAATACGCACCCGCACCATGGGGGCAGGCGTCTATGACCACGGCTACGTGCTGGGCTACGAACGCCTGACCGACCACGCGCCCGAAACCGCTGGCCCGCGCCACCGCCTGTGGCGCATCCGTGCGGCCCAGATCATCACCGCAACCGGGGCCATCGAACGCCCGCTCAGCTTTGCGGGCAACGACATTCCCGGCGTGATGCTGGCCTCCGCCGTGCGCGATTACCTTATGAACTACGGCGTCAGCCCCGGTGACCGGACTGTGGTTGTCACCAACAATGACGACGCCTACCGCACCGCGATTGCGCTGGTGCAGGCGGGCCTCAAGGTGCCCGCGATCCTCGACGCTCGCCCGCAGGGCGGTGGCGCGCTGATGGACGAGGCCAAGGCGCTTGGCATCCGGGTCGAAACCGGGGCGGCAGCAGTCAAGGTCAAAGGCGCGAAACGCGTGCATTCAGTGTGTCGTGGCGTGCAGGCAGGCGAAGGCGAAGTGCTGGAGGAAATCTTCTGCGATGCCGTCGCCATGTCCGGCGGCTGGTCGCCGGTGGTGCATCTCTGGTCCCATTGCGGCGGCAAGCTGACATGGGATGCGGATCAGGCTGCCTTCCGCCCCGATCACGACCGCGCGCCCACCAGCCATGACGGCAACCCGTTTGTCATCGCCTCCGGTGCTGCCGACGGTGCGTTCCATCTGAAGGACGTGCTGCAGAACGCTGCTAACGCTGGAAAAACCGCCGCAGGGCGTGTCGGTGCTGAAGGGGTCGACAGCGCCGCGCCAAGCGGCGATGCGCCCGAGGAAGCGCCGCTTGTCCCGGTCTGGATGATGCCGCAAGGCGCGCAGAAGAAGCTGCGCATGAAGGCGTGGCTCGACTACCAGAACGACGTGAAAGTCTCTGACGTGCAACTGGCCGCGCAGGAAGGGTTCGAGTCGGTAGAACATACCAAGCGCTACACCACGCTCGGTATGGCGACGGATCAAGGGAAACTCAGCAACATCAACGGCCTTGCGACCCTTGCTAAAGCATTGGATGCAGAGATTCCGCAGGTCGGCACCACCACGTTCCGCCCGCCCTATACCCCCATCTCGATGGGTGCGATTGCAGGTGAGGCCCGTGGCGAGATTTTCCAGCCTATCCGCAAAACCCCGATGCATGCCTGGCACGAAGCCCACGGTGCGCATTGGGAACCGGTCGGCCATTGGCGGCGTCCCTATGCCTTCCCGAAATCCGGCGAAAGCGTGCATGACGCGGTCAAGCGCGAGGTGCTTGCCACGCGCAACAGCCTCGGCCTGCTGGACGCCTCGACCCTTGGCAAGATCATCGTCAAGGGGCCGGACGCGGGCCGCTTCCTCGACATGCTCTACACCAACATGATGAGCACGCTGAAACCGGGCAAATGCCGCTACGGTCTGATGTGCACCGAAAACGGCTTCCTTACCGATGACGGCGTGGTCGCGCGGATCGACGAGGACACGTTCCTCTGCCACACTACCACCGGCGGCGCGGACCGCATCCATGCCCATATGGAAGAGTGGCTGCAAACCGAATGGTGGGACTGGAAGGTCTGGACCGTCAACGCGACGGAACAGTTCGCGCAGGTCGCCGTGGTTGGCCCGAATGCCCGTAAGCTGTTGGAAAAGCTGGGCGGCATGGACGTGTCCAAAGAGGCGCTTGCTTTCATGGAATGGAAAGACGGCACCCTTGGCGGGTTCCCGGTGCGGGCCTATCGCATCTCGTTCTCGGGTGAACTCAGCTATGAAATCGCCGTGCCCGCCAATCTGGGCCGCGCCTTCTGGGACGCTCTGATCGAGGCCGGCAAGGAGTGGGACATCACGCCTTACGGCACCGAGGCGCTGCACATCATGCGGGCCGAGAAGGGCTTCATCATGATCGGGGATGAGACCGACGGCACGGTGATCCCGCAGGATCTGGGCCTCGACTGGGCGATCTCGAAGAAGAAAGAAGATTACATCGGCAAGCGCGCACAGGCGCGGTCGCACATGACCGATCCCAAGCGCTGGAAACTGGTGGGTCTGGAAACGCTCGACGGGTCGGTGCTCAAGGACGGCGCCTATGCCATCGCCGAGGGCACCAACGAGAACGGTCAGACCAACACGCAGGGCCGTGTGACCTCGACCTATCACAGCCCGACGCTGAACAAGGGCATCGCCATGGGTCTGGTGCTGAACGGCCCCGACCGCATGGGCGAGGTGATCAGCTTTACCAACGGGGACAACCCGGCCAAGAAAGCCCGGATCGTGAGCCCCGTGTTCTTTGATCCCGAGGGGGAGAAGCAGAATGTCTGACGTGGCACTGGCGCTGGGTGGCGCAACCTTCGACGGTCTGGTGAAGATCGAGGAACTGGCCGGGCAGGGCATGATCACGCTAAGGGGCGACCTGACGGACAAGGCCATCGTCGCAGCGGTCAAGCATGTGTTCGGCGTGACCCTGCCGGGCACCCGCGAGACCGCGTTTGCGGGCAGCACTGGCGCGCTCTGGATGTCTCCGGACGAGGCTTTGCTGCTTTGCCCCTACGACGCGGCGCAGACCAAGGCCGATGACCTGGCCGCCAAACTGGCGGACGCGCATGCGCTGGTGGTCAACGTCTCGGACGCCCGTGCAGTGTTCCAGCTCAGGGGCAGGATGCTGCGTGAGGTGATCGCGAAACTGGCCCCGGTCGACATGTCGCCGGAGGCGTTCACGCCGGGTATGGTGCGCCGGACCCGCATGGCGCAGGTTGCCGCCGCCTTCTGGATGGACGACGCCAGCACGGCACGGGTGGTCTGCTTCCGGTCGGTCGCTGCGTATATGTTCGGCCTCCTGAGCACGTCGGCGGATGACGCGGCTGCGGTGAACCATTTCGCCGGCTGACGCGTTCTTCGTCTGACAGGCGGGATTTATCCCGGAATGGCACGCGCCCGGGGTTGACCTCGGGCAGCCACCGCATCACCTATGCCTGTGTAATTTGACGCACCAACGAGGGGACACCACCATGGCTTTCGAACTTCCTGATCTGCCCTACGCCCATGACGCGCTGGCCAGCAAAGGCATGTCCAAAGAGACACTCGAATACCACCACGACCTGCACCACAAGGCCTATGTCGACAACGGCAACAAGCTGATTGCCGGCACCGAATGGGACGGCAAGTCGATGGAAGAGATCATCAAGGGCACCTACGATCCCAAGGCCGTGGCGCAGAACGGCATCTTCAACAACATCAGCCAGTTGTGGAACCACAACCAGTTCTGGGAGATGATGGGCCCGGGCGACAACAAGATGCCGGGCGAACTTGAAAGCCGTATTTCCGATGCGTTCGGGTCGGTCGAAAAGTTCAAGGAAGACTTCTCTGCTGCCGGCGCAGGCCAGTTCGGCTCTGGCTGGGCGTGGCTGGTCGTCGACACCGATGGTTCGCTGAAGATCACCAAGACCGAGAACGGCGTGAACCCGCTCTGCTTTGATCAGACGGCGCTTCTGGGCTGCGACGTGTGGGAACACTCCTACTACATCGACTTCCGCAACAAGCGTCCGGCGTATCTGGCCAACTTCCTCGACAATCTGGTCAACTGGGAAAACGTGGCCGAGCGTCTGTCGAACGCCTGATCGGTTTGACACCGAGATCGAAAAGCCCTGTCACTGCGACAGGGCTTTTTTCATGCCGGACACCGTGAGCCATGCTGCGCATCTACACCTCTGATCATTCGCTTTACTGCGCCAAGCTGCGCATCCTGCTGCGCCACAAGCAGATCGCCTTCGAGGAGGCGCCCCCGCCCGGTGGTGGTGGGTCGGCGGAGTACCTGTCGATTGTGCCGTCGGGCAACATCCCGGCGCTGGTCGATGGCGATCTGGTTCTGACCGACAGCGAGGCGATTGCCGAATATCTTGAGGAAAAACACCCGGAACGGCCCATGCTGCCCGACACGCTGGTGGGGCGGGCCCTGTCGCGGGAACGGTCGCGTTTTTCGGACACGCGGCTGGAACCGGCCCTGCGCCTGACCTTTCCCCATGTCTCGCCCGCGACACGCGATGCTCAGGCGATCACCGAGGCCCATGCCATGATCACCAAACGCCTTGTGGCGCTGGGGGTAATGCTGGATCGCTCGCCGCTGCCCCGCGACCGTCTGTGGATGGGGGATTGTGGGACCATCGTCACGCTGGAATGGATCGCACTGTTCGAAGGCCCGGTCATCCCCGCGCTGGACTGGCCCGAGGCGGTCAAGACCTATCGCGCGCAGATGCTGGCGCACAAAGCCGTCGCCGATGAGATGACCGCCTACCGCCCCGAGATGCTGCACTACGTGCGGGAGAAAGGCGCGCTTTGATCCGCTGCTGCAAAGCGGGCCGCGTGCTCTTGTGCTTCCCCGCATCGCCCGATACCGCTGGCGGTGGAGGCCCACTATGACTGACACCCGCAAAGGCGTTCTCGCACTTGTCGCCGCCTGCGCAATCTGGGGCCTCTCCGGCCTGTTCTACAAGGCGCTCAGCGATGTCCCGTCGCACGAGGTGCTGGCCCATCGGACGGTCTGGTCGCTGGTGTTCTTCGGTCTGGTTCTGGGGCTTCAGGGGCGGTTGCACATGCTCTGGCGTGCGGTCGCCAACCCGGCATCCCGCAAAGTGATCGCAGCGGCAGCGATTTTCATTTCGATCAACTGGTTCCTGTTCATCTGGTCCATCCATGCCGGTCGCGCGACCGAAGCCTCGATGGGCTATTACATCTTTCCCCTCGTCGCGGTGCTGATCGGGCGCGTGGTGCTGGGCGAACAGCTCAGCCGGACCCAATGGGTGGCCATCACGCTGGCGGCGTCCGGTGTGCTGTCGCTGACGGTCGGCTTGCACATCGTCCCATGGATCTCGCTCGTGCTGGCCAGCACATTCGGCCTATACGGTCTGATCAAGAAGCGGCTGGATCTTGGCCCGGTGGTGTCGGTCTCGGCAGAGGTTCTGCTCCTCTGCCCGTTGGGATTGGGCTGGCTGGTCTACCTGCACAGTTCGGGGCAGGGTGGAGCGTTCGGGCAGGATCTGACGCAGTCGCTCCTGCTGATGGCGGCGGGGCCGATCACCGCCATGCCGCTGATCCTGTTCTCCTATGGCGCAAGACGGCTGACGCTCTCGACGGTGGGGATCGTGCAATACATCAACCCGACGCTGCAGTTCCTTGTCGCCGTCCTGATCTTCGGCGAGCCGTTCACCACGGTCCACCTGATCGCCTTTGCCTTGATCTGGACCGCGCTCGCCGTCTATTCCAGCAGCGCCTTCACTCAGGACAGGGCGCGGCGCAGGACGGTGATGGTGTCGGAAGCCGAAGTCGTGGTCTCCACGAACCCGAGCAGCGACGCATCTGCAAAACCCTGATCGACCACGTGGTCGAGAAGTGCCGACAACGGAGCCCAATAGTCGTCCACGCTCAGAAGAATGATGGGTTTGCCATGCAGGCCAAGCTGCCGCCAGGTGAGCACCTCGAAAAACTCGTCCAGCGACCCGGCGCCACCCGGCAGGACGACGATGGCATCTGCGTTCATCACCATCACCTTTTTGCGCTCGTGCATGGTTTCGGTGATGATGAAGCGGGTGAGGTCCGTCTTGCCCACCTCGAGATCCATGAGATGCGTCGGGATCACCCCGAACGTATCGCCGCCCGCAGTCTGCGCGGCGCGCGCCACCGTGCCCATCAGCCCGACATCGCCCGCGCCATAGACCAGCCGCCAGCCTTCGCCAGCGATTGCACGGCCCAGGGCATCCGCCGCTTCGGCAAAGGCCGGGTTTCGGCCCGGACGTGAGCCGCAATAGACACATATGGATTTCGGGATCATGGGCGCGCGTCCTTGACAAGTTCCGGGAAGTTGCCTCGTGATACCTGCGTTGATAGAGACGCTCAACTGCACGAATGGCACAGAGACGTTGCGTTACGGACACTTGGGGTAAGATGAGCAAATTCGCTTTGGCAAACGGCACGTCCGGTCTTGTTCTCGGAGGTGTGGCTGCAGTGGGTGCAGTGGTGCTGGCCATCTATGCCAGCGGAGCGCTGTTTCCCAAGGACGGGTCCGACATTCCCGCAGCGCAAGTGGCGGTGCAGCCCGATGTCGATGTGGCCCCTGCACCGGTGGCCGAAGCGTCCCAACCCACAGAGCCGTCACCGGTTGCGCCGCCACCGGCAGCGGATGCGGGTGCAACCCAAGACGACAGCGCGGTTGTCGAGCAGGAGGCAGTGCCCGAGGTGTCGGAAGAGGCCGCAGCCGAGAGTGTCGCGACCGATGACCCCGAGGCACAGCCTGAACCGGCACCGGCACCCGTGGCGCCGGCCTTTGATATCGTGCGCGTGGCGCCTGACGGCCAGACCCTTGTTGCCGGTCGTGCGCCGGGGGCTGGCGTCGTGGCGATCCTCGTGGACGGCGTGGAGGCAGGGCGCGCCGACGTGGACGGGTCTGGGAAATTCGTGGCGTTTCTTGATCTTCCAGCCAGCACGGTGCCCCGCGTCGTGAGCCTGCTGTCTGAAGGTGATCTTGGCGTGGTGGAAAGCGCCGATCAGGTGATCCTTGCGCCAGTGGTGCAAACTGCCGAGGTCACGGTGCCCGAGGCCGAGGTAACGCCAGCTCCGGACACACAAGACGCGCCCGAGGCCGAGGCGACGCCAGCCCCAGACGCCCAAGTCGCGCCCGCCCCGGTCGAGATGGCGGCCCTGCCGGAAGCGGACGAGACAGCTGCGGTGCCGGAAAGCCAGCCCGCCGAACCCGACGCGGAAAGCGCTGGGGCACAAGGGGATACAATTGTCGAGGATGCACCCGTGGACCCTGCCGGGGCCGCGCCCGTGATCGCGCAACCCGCGGCACCCGATGGTCCGCGCGCACCGGACGCCGCTCCGGTCGATGAGGTGGCAGCGCTGCCGTCTCCTGTGGCCCCGGCGCCGGAACAGGTGTCGCCAGCCGAGCCTGTGGCAGCAACCTCACCTGCACCAAGCGCCCCGACGGTGATCCTGTCGACCGAGGCGGGTGTGGACATCCTTCAGACCGGCGGGGACGCGCCCGAAGCGCTGGACCAGATCGCGCTGGATGCGATCACCTACGAGGATGCGGGGGCCGTTGCGTTGTCCGGACGCGGGACCGTGGATGAATTCGTGCGCGTCTATCTCGACAATCAGCCGATCCTGACCACCGAAATCGGGGCAGACGGCCAGTGGCGGGCAGAGCTGCCGGACGTCGATACCGGCACCTACACGCTGCGGGTGGATGCGGTGGATGCGTCAGGCGACGTGACCTCGCGGGTCGAAAGCCCGTTCCGCCGCGAGGACCCGGCGGCGCTAGCCGCGGCGGCCGACCGGGTCGCCGGACCCTCGGTGATCAAGGTCGTGACGGTGCAGCCCGGCAACACGCTCTGGGCCATTGCACGGGACCGATACGGCGAAGGCCCGGCCTATGTGAAGGTCTTCGAGGCCAACCGGGACCGCATCCGCGATCCCGATCTGATCTATCCCGGACAGGTCTTTTCGATCCCGGATTGATCCGGCTGTCACGCAGCTGTGATTTTCCTGCGGTAGCCCTGCGACACACACAGCATATTGCGGGGCTTGTCGGATGCTTTCCGCGATATATAGTGTTCATCATAGACCGGGGCGGGGGCTCCCGTCCTGAGGCTGGAACAGGCAGACAGGGCAGGAGACGAGTCCCCCCATGGATGGTAACTTCAGAACGGCATTTGTACGCGAACCGGGTGCGTTGAAACACCACCCGGCCTTGGTACTGAATGCGGATTACAGGCCCTTGTCCTATTATCCGCTGTCGCTGTGGCCGTGGCAGGATGCGGTCAAGGCGGCGTTTCTCGACAGGGTCGATATCATCGCCGAATATGACGAGGTGGTCCGCAGCCCCTCGATGACGCTCCGAATACCGAGCGTGGTGGTGCTCAAGGATTACGTCAAACCGCAAAAGCGCGTGGCCTTCACGCGCTTTAATCTTTTTTTGAGGGATGAATTCCGCTGCCAGTATTGCGGTGCCAAGGGCGAACTGACCTTCGATCATGTCGTGCCGCGAGCCTCGGGCGGGATCACGTCCTGGGAAAACGTCGTGGCCGCCTGTGCGCCGTGCAACCTGCGCAAAGGGTCGAAAAGCCTGCGGCAAGCGGGATTGGCCCTGCGCAAGCCGCCGCGCCAGCCGGGGGCGCAGGAGCTTTTGAACATGGGACGCAAGTTTCCGCCCAACCACCTGCATGACAGCTGGATGGATTTTCTCTACTGGGACGCCGAACTGGAAGCGTGACCGGTCTGGTGTGTCTCGTGGCCCGGTGGGCCGCGATCCCGAAGTGTTTAAGAGGTGACGTCACCTGAGTTGGGTGGACATCCTATCCCCCGTGCAGAACCTCTGACGAGGCTCCGAACCTGTACCCCGAAGGGCCTGTGAAACGCGTCTCTCAAGGTCTGAACGCTGGGCGTCCGCAGAGAGAGGGTAGTCGCCTGGGGTGTTCCGCCAAAAGACGAAACGGGTATCGGATCCAATGGGCGGGAGGTATCGGCGCGTTTCGTTAACAACCACTCAAAGGATCGTGCGATGGTCAGGCGTTCTGAGGCGCCTTGAAACGCGCCTTTGAAGGCGCTTTGGCGCTTACCTCGACAGTTGTGCGGCTTCGCGGGCCAGCTCCTCTATGGCGTTCCAGTCGCCTTTGGAGACGAGATCTTTCGGCGCAACCCAGCTTCCACCTGCGCAGAGCACGTTGGACAGGCCCAGATAGTCCGGCGCGTTCTTCAGCGACACGCCCCCTGTCGGGCAGAACCGCACCTGCGGGATCGGCGCGCCGATGGCCTTGAGTGCGGGCGCGCCGCCATTGGCCTCGGCGGGAAAGAACTTCTGCACGGTATAGCCACGCTCCAGCAGTGCCATCGCCTCGGATGCGGTTGCGGCCCCCGGCAGGAGCGGCAGGTCCGCCGCTTCACAGGCGTCGAGCAAGCGGTCGGTAGCCCCGGGTGACACGCCGAACCGCGCCCCTGCGGCAACGGCGTTCTGCACATCCGACGGGGTGAGCAGGGTGCCCGCGCCGACAACGCCGCCTTCGACCTGCGCCATCTCGCGGATGACATCAAGCGCGGCCTCGGTGCGCAGCGTGACTTCGAGCACCGGCAAGCCGCCCGCGACAAGCGCTTCTGCCAAGGGACGGGCGACGCTTGCATCGTCTACCACAAGCACCGGGATGATCGGTGCCAGGCGGCAGAGTTTCTCGCTTGCGACGCTGGCCTGAAGGGGTGTGATCATGTTTAATTCCTGTAGGTTATGGTGCGTTATTTATGTGATGCGTTAAACAACGACACCTGCGCCGAATTCTGCCAATCCCACGTTTTCGCGGAAGGCCGCAAACAGCTCGCGCCCGACGCCGTGGCCATTGCCACTCAGATCCGCAGTCACGGGATCGCGCTGGTCGAAGTCTTCGGCGAGACAGTCGATCCTGCCGCTCACCGCATCGACGCGCAGCAGGTCCCCATCGCGGACCCGTGCCAAGGGGCCACCCTTGGCAGCCTCTGGCGAGACATGGATGGCCGAGGGCACCTTGCCCGATGCGCCGGACATGCGCCCATCGGTGACAAGCGCCACCTTGAGGCCGCGATCCTGCAGCACCGCGAGAGTGGGGGTCAGGCTGTGCAGTTCCGGCATCCCGTTCGAGCTGGGGCCCTGGAAGCGGACCACCACAACGGTGTCTTCGGTGAATTCGCCGTTCTTGAAGGCGGTTTTCACGTCTTCCTGATCGTGGAACACGCGGGCCTTGGCCTCGATCACGTGGCGTTCCGGGGCGACGGCGGAGGTTTTCATCATGCCCTTGCCCAGATTGCCCTCAAGCTGCTTGAGACCGCCCGTGGGCTGGAACGGATCGTTGGCGGGGCGGAGGATCTTGTCGTTCTGGGTTTCCCCCGCACCGGGGCCGTAGACGACGCGGCCGTCTGCGAATTTCGGTTCCTGCGTGTAAAGGTGCAGGCCATCCCCTGCGACCGTCTTGACGTCTTCGTGCAGCAGCCCGGCCTTGAGCAACTCGCCGATCATGAAGCCCAGACCCCCCGCCGCGTGGAAGTGGTTCACATCGGCCAGACCGTTCGGATAGACCTTTGCCATGAGCGGCGTGACCGAGGAGATGTCCTCGAAATCCTCGAGCCGAAGCTCCACACCGGCGGCCCGCGCCATCGCGGGAAGGTGCAGCACAAGGTTGGTCGACCCGCCCGTGGCCATCAGGCCCACGATGCCGTTCACAAACGCCTTTTCGTCCAGCACGTCGCAGACCGGGCGGTAATCATTGCCAAGCTGCGTGATCTCGAGTGCGCGTTCCGTGCCCGCCACCGTCAGCGCCTCGCGCAGGGGGGTACCGGGATTGACAAAGCTGCTGCCCGGCAGGTGCAGGCCCATGAATTCCATGAGCATCTGGTTGGAATTGGCGGTGCCGTAGAAAGTGCAGGTGCCGGGGCTGTGGTAGGAGGCCATTTCGGCCTTCATCAACTCGTCGCGGCCCACTTCGCCTGCAGCGAATTTCTGGCGCACCTTGGCCTTTTCGTCATTCGGAAGGCCCGAGGGCATGGGACCGGCGGGAATGAAGATGCCCGGCAGGTAGCCGAAGGTTCCTGCAGCAATAACCAGTCCGGGCACGATCTTGTCGCAGACACCAAGATAGAGCGCGGAGTCGAAGGTGTTGTGGCTGAGAGCGACCCCGGCGGCCAGAGCGATGACATCGCGCGAGAAGAGCGACAGTTCCATCCCGACCTGGCCTTGGGTGACGCCGTCGCACATGGCGGGCACGCCACCTGCCACCTGGGCCGTGCCACCGGCGGCGCGCGCCGCATTCCTGATGAGATCGGGATATTTTTCAAAGGGTTGGTGCGCCGAGAGCATGTCATTATAGGCGGTGACGATGCCGATATTCGGGCTGCGTTCGGTGGCCAGCTTGCCTTGATCCTGTCCCATCGCGGCATAGGCATGGGCCTGATTGCCACAGCTCAGATGGGCGCGGCGGGGCCCTTCGGCGGCGGCCTGTCGCATCCGCTCCATGTAGCGGCCGCGCGAGGTGTCGGAGCGTTCCTGAACACGTTCCGTGACCCGTTTGATCGTGTCGTTCAGTGCCTGTGCCATGATGCCTCCGCGCAAGATCAGCCGTTGGTTCATCGCTCATGTAGTGAAGTTAGCGCTAACAGTAAAGGTCTATGTCACGCGTGCCGAGCTTGCGCGGTTCGACACCTGTGCCTCAAATTGTACCGTTTTTGCCCCGTTCCGGTCCATTTGTCGGGTCACAGTCCCCTTGAGCACCCAAAGCCCGGTAGCGAAAAAAGAGGCACCGTCATGTCGACCCTGTTCAAATCCCTGATGGCCATGATTCTCTTCGTGAGCCTGACCGCCTGCGGCACAGCGCCGATGGCCACGCGCTCGGCGATGCCGGATGACACGCTGTTGGTCGGGACACTGCCACCGGATGTGCGGATCGACAGTTTCACCGTGACCGTGCCGCGCTCGCTCAAGGTGAACGAACGCAATCTGTATTACCCCGTTGGAGATATCGTCTGGCGGGGTGAGCCCCGCGGGGATCGACATGCACAGGTCGAGGCGATGTTCGAAGCGGGCCTCCGCTTTGCCGCCCCGCGCATCGAGGGCACCCGGCCGGTACGTCTGGACGTGCAGGTGACGCGCTTCCATTCGCTGTCGGAAAAGGCCCGCTACACGGTCGGAGGTGTCCACGATATCGACTTCCGGTATCGTCTCGTGGATCTGGACACCGGTCTGCCGCTTGGCCCGTCAAAGCTGGTCAACGCAGACCTGAACGGTCTGGGCGGACAGGCCGCGCTCGAGGCCGAAGGGCGCGGAGAGACCCAGAAGGCGCGCATCATCGCGCATCTGTCGCAGGTCTTTGTCGAGGAACTGACGCTGCCCGGGGGCCACGTGACCGCCAATCTGGGCCTTTTGCAGGCGATCAACGATCTCTGAGCCGAAAAGACAGCTTTCCCCTTTGGAGCGAGGGGCGTAAAGGGGGCGGTATGACACCGTCCCCTTTGCCTGTTCTGCGCCTCCTGCCCAAGACGAAACCGCAAGCCATCCGGCGCGGCTACCCTTGGGTTTACGCCAACGAGGTCGTCACCGACCGCCGCACCCGTGCGATGGCACCGGGCTCGATCGCCGTGCTCGAGGATGCAGAGCGCAGCCCGATGGCGCTGGTGGCGGTGAACCCGAATTCCAAGATCATCGGCCGTGTTCTGGATGGTCCCGAGGCCAGCGCGCCGGATCAGGCGTGGTTCGCGGCGCGGTTGCGCAAGGCGCTTGCCTTGCGGGAACGACTGTTCGAGGCCCCCTTCTACCGGCTGATCCATGCCGAGGCGGACGGTCTGCCCGGTGTGATCATCGACCGGTTCGGCGACATCGCCGTGGTGCAGCCCAATGCGGCCTGGGCGGATGTGCTGCTGCCAGAGCTCGCAGCGGCCTTGGCCGAGGTGACGGGGGTGAGCACGATCCTCAAGAACGCCGGGGGCCGCGGGCGGAGTCTCGAAGGGCTGGACGATGTCGATGCCGTGCTGCTGGGCGATGCGCCGACAGCGCCGGTGCCCGTCGCGATGAACGGGGCCACCTATATGGCCGATCTGATGGGCGGGCAGAAGACGGGGCTGTTCTTCGACCAGCGTCCGAACCATGGCTTTGCCGCGCAGCTGGCGCAGGGGGCGCGGGTGCTGGACGTGTTTTCCCATGTCGGCGGGTTCGGACTGGCGGCACTTGCGGGGGGTGCCGTGTCGGCCCACTGCGTCGACGGGTCCGAGGCGGCCCTGGCGCTTGCCGCGCAGGGTGCAGACCGGATGGGGGCGGCGGACCGCCTGACCACAACCAAGGGCGATGCCTTTGCCGTGCTCACCGCATTGGGCGAAGAGCAGGCGCAGTACGATCTTGTGGTCTGCGACCCGCCCGCCTTTGCGCCGTCGAACAACGCCCGGGACGCGGGGCTTCGGGCATATGAACGGGTGGCGCGCCTCGCGGCACCGCTGGTGGCGGAAGATGGCTATCTCGTGCTCTGTTCCTGTTCGCACGCTGTTGATCTGTCGGCCTTTACCGGGGCCTGTCTGCGCGGCATCGGCCGGGCCGGGCGTCGCGCGCAACTGATCCATACCGGGCAGGCGGGGCCGGATCATCCGCTTCTGCCGCAACTGGCGGAATCGGGATACCTCAAAGCGCTGTTCTTCCGGCTGTGAAGGTCTGCCTCGACACCTGCGTGCTGTATCCGACGGTGATGCGCGAGGTGCTTCTGGGTGTGGCGGCGCAGGGCCTGTTCGAGCCGATCTGGTCCGATCGCATCCTTGGCGAATGGTCGCGCGCTGCGGCCAAGCTCGGTCCTGCCGGTCAGGTTCAGGCTGATGCCGAAATCGCGCTTGTGACAGCGCGCTGGCCCAAGGCAAAGGTGACGCCGCCGACAGGTCTGCTGGATCGATTGTGGCTGCCGGACAAGAATGACGTGCATGTTCTGGCCGCGGCCATCGCGGGTCATGCGGATGTCATCGTGACGGTCAATGCCAAGGACTTTCCGAGAGATATTCTTGCAGAAGAGGGGCTGTCCCGTGCCGATCCCGATGCATTTCTGCTTGGTCTGTTCGAAGGCTCACCCGGTCCGGTGGCCGCGGCGGTGGCCGATGTTCATGCAGAAGCGAACCGGTTGTCCGGCGAAATCTGGGATGTGCGCGCGCTCCTGAAAAAGGCCCGTCTTCCCCGTTTGGGAAAAGCGCTTTCCGTGCGCGGCCCCGATTATTCGCAGAATAATCGGGCACCCGTTTAAAAACCGTTAAGTCTCGTCCGGGAGCGTCGCGACGGGCGCAGGTGTTCAGCGCAGGTATTCCATCGGATCGACGCTGTCGAAGCCCTTGCGCACCTCGAAATGCACCCGGGACGGCTCGAAATCCGCGACCTTGGCAATAGCTTGCCCGCGGCTGACCGCATCGCCTTTGGCCACGGTGATGTTGTCCACATGGGTGTAGACGGTGAGCAGGTTGTCCGGATGCCGGATCACAAGGATGTTGATGCCGTCGGTGTTGCGGGTGATGGCTGCGACCTGACCGCTGGCGGCGGCCTTGACCGAGGTGCCGACAGCCGCGCCGATGTCGATGCCGTCATTGCGGCCCTTTGCGTATTCGCGGATGATGCTGCCCTGAACCGGGAAGGACATCGCCGCGTCAGAGGCGCTCGCAGCCGTCTGACGGCCCACATTCGCCAACGGAGCGGCCGCTGCCGCAGTCGCGGCTGCCGCTGCCGGAGCAGCGGTTTCCTCGGGAAGAGGCTGGGAGGCCGACGGCGGCTCGGGCGTGGGGGAGCCGGTGCCCGGCGGGGGGGGCGCCGTTTCCGGCTCGGAGGGGGCGGCCTCTGTCACCACGGGAATCAGCAGGTACTGGCCTTCGCGCAGGGTGAAATTGCTGTCGAGCCCGTTCCATTCCGCCAGGGACCGCACGGACACATTGTAAAGCCGGGCGATGGTAAAGGCCGTCTCGCCGCGCTTCACCTGGTGGCGGATCGGTTCGGTGCCGGTCTGGGGCGCCGGGCGGGCCGCGGCGGGTGTCGGTGCGGAGCGGTCGATCGCGTCGCTGGCCAGGGTCGTGATGTCGATCTCTGAAGCCGGTCGGATCGGACCGGTCGTCACTGCCCCGGTTGCGGGCGAGGGCTCGGCCACGCGGCGGGGCAGGGCGATGATTTCGCCCGCGCGCAGCGGATCGCCGGTCTGCACGCCGTTGTAGCGCGCCAGCTCGTCGGCGGGCAGTCCGACGCGGGCGGCCAACTGGGCCAGGGTGTCGCTACGCCGGGCCACGGCCACCTGGTAATTCGGGTAGGAGATCACGCCGCGATTGTCCGGTTGCGGTCGCGGGGCCGTGGCCGCGCGTGCGGCATCAGCGGTGTTGAACCCGCCATTCATCAAGCCACGCATGTCCAGATCCAGCGGTTCGGAACAGGCCGCGAGAAGCACAAGGACCGAGAGACTGGTGCCAACTCGAAAACCGGAACGAAGGGAAACTCTGCTTTCAGCCATGTCGATATCCTCAGATGCGCCGGTTGTCCCCCGGTCGTCATGAGGGGCAGTATGCCCCGATTACCCGTCGCGGGCTACCCCCTCGACAAGCGGGACAAAGCGAACGGGCCTCAATTCGTCGTAATCCAGACCGTCGGGGGTGCGTCGCACCCGGATCAGATGCTGCACGGCGTCCGATTGACCGACGGGCAGCACCATGATGCCCCCCACCTTGAGCTGCGCCAACAGCGGCCCGGGTGGGTCTTCTGCGGCGGCCGTGACAAGGATGCGGTCGAAGGGGGCCTGGTCCGGCAGACCGAAACTGCCATCGGCAGTAAACGCGGTGACATTGGTCAGACCAAGCTGGTCGAAGACCTCGCGTGCCTCGCGCACCAGACGGGGATGGCGGTCGACGGTGTAGACGCGGCGGGCCAGCTGGCTCAGGATCGCGGCCTGGTAGCCCGAGCCTGTCCCCACCTCCAGCACCGTGTCGCGCGGGCTCACTTCCAGCGCCTGTGTCATCAGACCCACAACCGAGGGCTGGCTGATGGTCTGGCCGCAGGCGATGGGCAGGGGCATGTCTTCATAGGCGCGTTCGGCGAAATAACCGCGAATGAAGGGCGCGCGGTCGATCTGCTCCATCGCGGTAAGAACGGCGGCATTGGTCACGCCACGAGAGCGAAGGGCATAGAGGAACTGCATCTTGAGTTCCGCATTCTCCATCAGCGAAAGGCGTCCTGCATGGCGCTGAGCTGGTCCGAGGCGGTCAGGTCGGCGCGCATCGGTGTGATGCTGATATAGCCGGCAAGGTTCTCGGACGCATCGCTGCCCGGTGCGGTGGGCGCACGCTGGTCGCCGCCCTTGATCCAGAGAAAGCGGCGCCCAGATGGAGAGTTGTGCGGCTCGACGGAAAACCGCGTGCCTTCGCGGATGCCCTGTGGGGTGATCCGGGTGCCTTTCACCGCATCGGCCAGGACGGGCGGGAAGTTCACGTTGTAGAACAGGCGGTAGCCGGTCTGATCTTTCGGATCGTGGGCAAGAATCCGCCGAATGACTTCGGTCCCGTGGACCCGCGCGGCCTCGAACGGGTCGTCGGCCTGCGCATTGTCGGGGCCGTAATACTGCGACAGCGCAATCGCCGGGATGCCCTGAAGTGCGGCTTCCATCGCGCCGCCCAGCGTGCCGGAATAGAGCGCGTTCTCGGCCGAGTTGTTGCCCCGGTTGACCCCGGAGAGAACCAGATCGGGGGGACAGTCGGCCATGACGTCATGCAGGCCCGCCAGCACACAATCCGCCGGGCTGCCTTCGGTGGCAAAGCGGCGGTCGCCCATTTCGCTGACCATCATCGGATGTGTGTAGCTGATGCAATGCCCGACGCCGGATTGTTCAAAGGCGGGGGCCACGGTCCAGACCTCGCCATCGGGGCCAGCGAGATCATGGGCGATCTCGGCCAACACTTTCAGCCCCGGTGCGTTGATCCCGTCGTCATTGGTGATGAGTATGCGCATCTGCTCTGCCTTGCTTTTGTCCTGAATAGGCCAAGCCCCGCCCTGCGGCAAGCATCCGCCGGTTTGGATCGGGCGCGGATTTTGCGTTGACGCAAAATCCCGGATGCGAGGGCGCATCCGGCCCCCGGCTCAATCGGCGAGGATCTCGGGCAAGAGCCGCGCCGCTTCATCGGCGGGCAGGGCCAGCGCGCTGCGGTCTTCGCCGGGAAAGAACCGGGCCCGCACATGGGTCGCCATCGGGTTTGGCGTGAGGATTTTGACCTTGGGCCCGATCGAGACCGTCTCGGCCTGCCAGGACCGCGCCAGCGCGATCTGCGCCGATTTGGTGGTGCCGTAATGGCCGAAGAATTTTTCGCCGCCATGCGGGTCGTCAAAGAACACCGCGCTGCCGTCGCGTTTCAGAAGCGGTGCAATATAGGGCACAAGATGGGACATCGCGTCGAGATTGATCGACACCGATTTTGCCCAGTCCTTCTGGTCGAGGTGATCCACGGGCGAAAGCGGCCCCGCGTGGATCGCCGTGTGCACCCAAAGCGAAATTTGGCCCCAGCGGTCATGTACCGAGCGGCAAAGCTGCGCCATCGCATCGGGCTTGGTGATGTCCATCGGCGCCAGCGTGGCGCTGCCGCCTTTGGACTGGATGCGGTCATCCAGCTCTTCCAGTCCGCCCACGGTGCGCGCGACGGCGATGATGTGATGCGTGTCGGCCAAGGCCTCTGCCAGCGCAAAGCCAAGACCGCGTGAAGCGCCGGTGACCAGCGCGAGAGGGCGAGTTGTGTCCGTCATGTCCTGTCACATGCCTTTTTGCCGCCCCGCCCGCAAGAGGGCAGTGCTTGACTCAATGCTGCATTTGCAGAATTAACTGGGGCAAATATCAGAGACATGAGGGACATTCGCCATGACATTGACGCAAGCTGCCTTGGGCAAGACCACTCTGTTCCGTCAGGCGCTGCTCGCGCTCGGCGGTGCGGCCTTCATCGCGGCGGCGACGCAGGTGTCGGTGCCGTTCTTTCCGGTTCCGATGACGCTGCAGACGCTGGCGATCCTGATCGTCGGCCTGAGCTTTGGCGCACGGCTCGGCACCGCGACGCTGGTGACCTATCTGGGCTACGGCGCAATGGGTCTGCCGGTTTTCGCGGGCGGCATGAACGGTCTGGCCTTTGCCGGTCCGACCGCGGGCTTCCTTCTCGGCTTTGTCCTTATGGCGGGACTGGCCGGTCTGGCGGCGGATCGCGGTATCGCGAAGGGCTTTGTGTCGACCGCGCTGGTGACGCTGGTGCTGGCAGCACTTCTCTACATCCCCGGTATCGCGTGGCCGATGGCGGTTGCGTCGGTGAGCGGCGTCGAGGCGGGCTGGGTCGGTCAGGAGATCGGCTATTACTGGGCCTACTTCATCGCGCCCTTCCTGATCGGTGATGCCGTCAAGGCGGTGATCGCGGCACTGGTGGTGACCGGGGCGTGGAAAGCGCTGGCGGCACGCCGCGCCTGATGGATTTTACCAGACGGTAAAAGATGCCCCCGTCGAGTGATCGGCGGGGGTTTTTCTTTATGGAGAGGGGATTGGGGGCGCTGCCCCCGTCGCGCAAGCGCGACTCCCCCGAAGTATTTTCGAACCAGAGAAGATCAGGAGTTCGGCGCGGGCATGTCGATCCAATGCGCGGTGCCGTTGCGGGCCAGCGCCACGCGGCCGTCCTCGATGGCGACGACGGTCTGACCGTTCACGCGATCGCCGCGCGAGACGGTGGCTGTCTTGCCGCCGCGCAGTTTCAGCAGCGCCTGCGGGTCGCTCTGGCTGCCGAACGTGCCCAGCAGGGTCACGGAGTCGCCAAGGTCATTGGTGGTCTGGGTCGCCGTTGCGGCGACCTGGGGAGGGGTGGTGTCCTGTGCCATATGTCACGGTCTGTTGTTGCGCCAGACCGGCCACATGGGCGCTTTTGCGGGCGATGAACAGGGGGTGCCCGCACCCTGCGCGGAAGGCTGCCGAGGGTTACTCGGCCGCCTTCATCTGGAAGCCTTTTTCCACCATGTCGGACGGTTTCACCGGGTATTCGCCCGAGAAACACGCGTCGCAATATTGCGGGGATTTGGCGTCGCGACCCGAGGCTTCGCCCACGGCGCGGTAGAGGCCGTCGAGCGAGATGAACTTGAGGCTGTCGACGCCGAGATGGTCGCGCATCTCGTCCTCGGACATGGTGGCGGCCAGCAGCTTTTCGCGCTGGGGCGTATCCACGCCGTAAAAACAGGGCCAGGCGGTGGGCGGGCTTGCGATGCGGAAATGCACCTCGGCGGCGCCGGCGTCGAGGATCATCTCCTTGATCTTGCGGCTGGTGGTGCCGCGCACCACGCTGTCATCCACCAGAACCACGCGTTTGCCCTTGATGAGCGCGCGGTTCACGTTGAGCTTGAGGCGCACGCCCATGTTGCGGATCTGTTCGGTCGGCTCGATGAAGGTGCGGCCCATATACTGGTTGCGGATGATGCCCATTCCGTAGGGAATGCCCGACTCATGTGCATAGCCGATGGCGGCGGGGGTGCCGCTGTCGGGCACCGGGCAGACCAGATCGGCCTCAATGGGGGTTTCGCGCGCCAGTTCCACACCGATCTGGCGGCGGGTTTCATAGACGGAGCGGTCACCGATGATGCTGTCGGGGCGCGAGAAATAGACGTGCTCGAAGATGCAGAACCGGGATTTCTGCGGGCGGAAGGGACGGATCGACTCCACGCCGTGTTCGGCGGTGATGACCACCATTTCGCCCGGCTCGATCTCGCGGACATAGTCCGCGCCGATGATGTCGAGCCCGCAGGTTTCCGAGCTCAGAACCCAGCCATCGCCGATCTTGCCCAGAACCAGCGGACGCACGCCCAGCGGGTCGCGCACGCCGATGAGCTTGGTGCGGGTCATCGCCACGACCGAGAACGCGCCTTCGACGCGGCGCAGCGCGTCTTCCATGCGTTCGGGGATGTTGCGCTGAAGCGAGCGGGCCATCAGGTGGATGATGCATTCGCTGTCCGACGAGCTCTGGAAGATCGAACCGCGTTCGATGAGTTCACGGCGCAGGGCTTCGGCATTGGTGATGTTGCCGTTATGGGCAATCGCCGCACCACCCATCGAGAACTCGCCGAAGAAGGGTTGCACGTCGCGGATCTGGGTCTGGCCCTTGGAGCCTGCCGTGGAATAGCGCACATGGCCGATGGCCAGTTCGCCGGGCAGGGTTTCCATCAGCTTCTGGCTGGTGAAGTTGTCGCGCACATAGCCGAAGCGGCGCGCGCTGTTGAAGCCGTGATCGGGATGGTAGCTGACGATCCCTCCGGCCTCTTGCCCGCGATGCTGCAGGGCATGCAGGCCAAGGGCCACGAAATTCGCCGCGTCGGTCACGCCGACAACGCCGAAAATTCCGCATTCTTCCTTGAGTTTGTCGTCGTCGAACGGATGGGCGGGGGGCATCTGGGTGTCGGACAAATCGGGACTCCGAATCCGTGGCAGCAGAGGATGCCCCCTCATAAGCGCCATGATCGCCAGTGTCACGAAACTATCATGGTTCCGCGACAGGTTGACTGATGTTTGTCAGGCGTCGCTGTCGCCGGGCGCATCGCAGACGCCCACCAGCGCCTCGTATTGCGCGGTGATCCAGCCAAGGGCCTGTTCGGGGTTCTGTTCCTCGATCTGGCCGGTGAAGCGGCTGAAGACCACGGCAGAGCGGCTGTCGTCGATCATCGCGATGTCCTGCGAGGTGATGACCACTTCGTAGACGAAGAAGGCCACCGCGACGAGCAGGATGCCGCGCGCCACACCGAAGAGAAATCCGAGCGCCTGATCGACGCCGCCCAGGGCCGAGCGTTGCACGATGGTGGAAAAGAGCGGGGTGAAGAACGACATGATCACCAGCGCCACGGTGAAGACAGCCGCGGAGCCGCCGATCACGCTGAGCTCGCAACTGCCGGACATGAATTCGCCGATGACCGGGATTTCCGTCATCAGGGGGCGCACCTGCGGGCCGAACATGAAACCCAGCACGGCGGCGGCGACCCAGCCCAGGATGGCCATGGCTTCGCGCACGATCCCGCGCGAGTAGGCCAGAAGCGCAGACAGAACGATGACGACGGCGACAACGCCGTCAATAATGGTGAACCCTTCCATCGGTCCCTTGCCCTTCTTTTTACACGGATGGCGCTACCCTGCGCCGAACACGTCACCCACAAAACTGGCCAGAGCGTCGATCTCGGTGGCCGCGATCCCGTCGCGGGGGACCGATGTTCCACCCTTTGGCACTATCGCGGCGGTAAAACCAAGTTTTTGCGCTTCTTTCAACCGATTTTCGGTTTGTCCCACCGGGCGCAGCGCGCCGGAGAGGCTGATTTCGCCAAAGACCACGGTTTCGGCAGGCAGCGCGATGTCTTCGCGGGCCGACAGGATCGCTGCGGCGACGGCCAGATCGGCGGCGGGTTCGCTGACTTTCATGCCGCCGGCCACGTTGAGATAGACATCCAGCCCGGCAAAGGGGATGCCGCAGCGCGCTTCGAGCACGGCAAGGATCATGGCAAGGCGGCCACCATCCCAACCGACAACAGAGCGGCGTGGCTGGCTGTGTGGCGTGGGGGCCACAAGCGCCTGGAATTCCACCAGAACAGGGCGCGTGCCTTCGATCCCGGCAAAGACCGCCGATCCGGGGGACGGATCGCCGCGTTCGCTCAGGAAAAGTGCGGAGGGATTCGCAACCTCGGACAGGCCCCCGCCGGTCATCTCGAAGACGCCGATTTCATCCGCCGGGCCAAAGCGGTTCTTGACGGCGCGCAGGATGCGGAATTGGTGGCCGCGTTCGCCTTCGAAATAGAGCACGGTGTCGACCATGTGTTCGACCACGCGGGGGCCGGCGATCTGGCCATCCTTGGTGACATGGCCGACCATGATCACCGAGGTGCCGCGGCGTTTGGCAAAGCTGGTCAGCTCATGCGCCGAGGCGCGCACCTGGGCCACGCTGCCGGGGGCGGAGGCGACGTTGTCGGCCCACATGGTCTGGATCGAGTCGATGATGGCGAGATCCGGCTTTTCGTTTTCCAGCGTCGTCAGAATGTCGCGCAGGTTGGTTTCGGTCGCCAGTTTCACCGGCGCGTCGCGCAGACCCAGACGGGCCGCGCGCATGCGCACCTGGGCGCTGGCCTCTTCGCCCGAGATGTAGACGACCTTGAGCCCGGCACGGGCAAAGGCGGCGGCGGCCTGCAGAAGAAGCGTCGATTTGCCGATGCCGGGATCGCCGCCGACCAGCAGGGCAGAGGCGGGGACAAGCCCGCCGCCCAGCACGCGGTCCAGCTCGTCCAGACCCGAGGTTGTGCGGGGTGGGGGCGCTTCGTTGCCCGAGAGATCGCTTAACGGCAGGGACCGGCCCTTTGATGCGCCCAGCGTCCTGGCGGCGGGACCGGCGGCCAGCGGCACCTCTTCCACGATGGAGTTCCATTCGCCGCAGGCGTCGCAGCGGCCCGACCATTTGGTGGTCGTGTTGCCGCAGGATTGGCAGACAAAGGATGCAGAGGATTTCGCCATGACGACGCTTGTGGCGCAAGCCGTGCGGGCCTGCAAGCTGTGCCGTAGGGCCGGACGTTATTCGGCAGCGCGCCGCGCGAGAAGGGCCACGATCCGGTTGTCGTCATTGTCGGGGAAATCGGGCGGTTCGTCCCATTGGTCCGAGACCTCGCGCAGGCTCTGGGTCTTGCGCGGTGGCACGGTTGGAGCGCTGTCCTTGTCGAAGAGTTCCGGCAGGATGTCGGACAATTCCGCCTGCAGGCGGTCAAGCTGGGCCTTGGCGACGCTTTCCTCAAGCTCGACCTTGTCGATCCAGACGCGCATCTCGGCTGCCGAGGCCTTGGCACTGTCGAGGCGGGTGTTGAAGTCCTCAATCTCCTGTTGGCGCTGGATCAGGAAATCGCGGGCGCGCTCGAGGCTGCTGTCGGAATAGGTGCTGGCCAGGTCGCGCGAGATATGGCTCATCTGGCTTGCGATTTCGAGCACCGATGGCTCCAGTTCCGCCAGGTCGGGGTGATCGCGCAGATAGGCCATCCGTTCGCGCACCGAATCAAATTCGGATTTCAGCCGGAACGCGCCCTCGCGGTCAGCCGCATGCGCAGCCCGATAGGCCCGTGCCACGTCTTCCATTCCGATGTGGAAGCGGCGATGCGAGGTTTCGAGTGCCATGATCCGGGCATTTGCGGGCAGAAACGCGCACAAACCGATCAGCAGCGCCGTTCCCCCGATCTGCACAATCTGTCCGGCCTGAGGGTAGCCGACACCCCCAAATGTTGCGGTCATTTCCAGCCATGGCGCGTATCCAAAGGCGCAGGCCAGCGTATATCCAAGCGCCCCAAGACCCAGCAGCGCCACGGACAGAAACATCACCCGCTGCAGGACCCAACCCGTCGAAACAACGAGCGACCGCATCGCACCAACCATCGAAAACCCCCAAGTAACCACGTAATTCTTGGCAACATGAGCGACTTTATGCCGAAGCCCGTGGTGGACATACTGTTTTTTAACGATTTTTCCGACAGCGCGCGGATGTGTGAACAATCGGCATCATTTCGGAAGTTTGTTTCGAAAGCGTGATCAATCGCGGCGATGACGGCTTTCGACGAGGCTGAGCACCAGCGATGTAAGGATGCAGCCTGTGAACAGGTATAGGCCCCAGGCGGTTTCAATCCGTCCGATGCCGATGCCTTTGACGATGGTGATGTAGAGCGCGATCAGGAACACATCCGCCATCGCCAGTTTGCCCATCAGCGACAGCGCGGGCAGGGCACCTGCGCCCACGGCTCCGAACTGCACAAGGGCAAGCCCCACGGTTTTCACGTAAGGTGCCACCAACGCAAAGAGCGCAACCAGCAGCGCCAGCAGGATATCCGTGTCCCAAAGCGCCTGCAGACCGGTCAGAACGCTGATCTCGTTCAGGCCAAAGAGCGGCAGGACACCTGCGCGCATCAGTGGCGCGGCCCAGGCGACGGGGTAGAGCATCAGCAGCGCGAGGTTGATCCACCGAAGCGCCGCCATGCTCTAGAGCCGGGTTGCGAACCAGAGACCGAGATAGGCAACCAGTCCCAAAAGGTGCAGGACGTCGATCCAGCGCCAGCGCCGTTGCGGCATGGCAAGGCTGGTGGCGAACACGGCCGAGGCGAACAGGGGGAGCATCACTCCGCCGCCTGCGGCCTGCGCCCGGGCGATCTCGGCGTAAAGCGGCGCGCTCGTGAGGTTCAGCGCAGGGGCGAAGCTTGCAAAGATGGCGGCGGTCGAGATCAGCAGGGCCAGACCCGCAGGCAGGCGGGCCAGTCCACCCCCGACGACAAGCCGGAGCAGGGCAAGGACGGCAAGCACTTCGAAGAAGACGAAGCGCTGGACGAAGATGAAGGCGATCAGGACCGGGGATGGTTCGAAAAAGCTCATACCCGCCGCCCCGTCATGTGTGGATGTAGCTGCGTGCGTAGCGTGACCCCAACGAGGTCAGGATCTCGTAACCGATGGTGCCCGCTGCGTCAGCCAGCGTGTCGATGGATTGATGGGGGCCCATCAGCTCCACCGCGTCCGGCATGGCCTTCACCGCGCTCACGTCGACGCCGATCAGGTCCATCGAGATGCGGCCGACGATTTTGCATCGGGTCTCGCCCGCCCAGACATGGGCCTTGGGACCCATCGCGCGGATGATGCCATCGGCATACCCGGCGGAAATCGTGGCGATCTTGCCGGGCACGCGGGCCACCCAGCTGTTGCCATAGCCGACGGATTCGCCGGGGTTCACGTCGCGCACCTGAATCACCGGGATCGACAGAGAGACCACGGGACGGGCATCGACAAAGGGCAGGCCGCCATAAAGCCCGATGCCGGGGCGCGTCATGTCGAAATGGTAGTCGCGGCCAAGGATCGTGCCACCGGTTGCCGCAAGGGATCGCGGCGCGTCGATGCCGTCGGTCATCTGGCGGAATGTCTGGAGCTGGAATTCGTTCATGCCGTGGTTCGGCTCGTCCGCGCAGGCCAGATGGCTCATCACGAGGACCGGTTTCTGTCCCAGTGCGATGTCGCGCAGGGCGGCCCATTCGGCAGGCTCCATTCCCAACCGATTCATCCCGCTGTCCAGCTGGATGCCGAAGCGGTGCCCCGGCAGGGCTTCGACATGGCGGAGCATCTGGTCGATGGAATTGATCATCGGGACAAGGTCCGCCTCGCGCAAAAGCGGTGCATCGCCATCCATGTGTCCGCCAAAGACGCAGATGGTCGGCCCTGCGCCGAGCGCCTTGCGCAGCTCGACGCCTTCTTCGGCCTGTGCGACAAAGAAAGTACGCGCGCCTTCCTCGGCCAGGGCCTTGGCGACCCTGGACGCCCCCAGCCCATAGGCGTTTGCTTTCACGACGGCCGCGGTTTCGCCCGCGTTCATCGCTGCAAGTGCCCGCCAGTTGGCGCAAATCGCACCCAGATCAATCGTTAGAACAGCCTGTGCCATGGGCGGTGTTTGTGCGTGTCCGTGCGGTGGGTCAAGCGGGAAAACGGTGCCGGCCCGCTTTGCCGGGCCAGTGCGGCGGAATTGATAACGCGGCGTGTGTGCCGCGGCCGGATCAGATGTCGTCCGCGCCTTGCTGCCACGGCTTGATAAGATTGCCAAAGCGGGTGAAGCGGCCCTCGAAGCTCAGCTCGACCGTGCCGATGGGACCGTGACGCTGCTTGCCGATGATGACCTCGGCGCGGCCGTGCAGGCGCTCCATCTCTTCCTGCCAGGCAGCCATTTTCTCGAGATCATGTTCGCCGGGTTTTTCGCGCTCCTTGTAGTATTCCTCGCGGAACACGAACATCACGACGTCGGCGTCCTGTTCGATGGAGCCCGATTCCCGCAGGTCCGAAAGCTGCGGGCGTTTGTCCTCGCGGCTTTCCACCTGACGCGACAGCTGCGACAGCGCGATCACCGGGATGTCGAGTTCCTTGGCAATCGCCTTGAGACCCTGCGAGATTTCCGAGATCTCGTTCACCCGGTTGTCGCCCTTGCCGGTGCCCTTCACCAGCTGAAGGTAGTCGATGATCAGCACATCCAGCCCATGCGTCCGTTTCAGACGGCGGGCGCGAGCGGCCAGCTGGCTGATGGGAAGGGCTGGGGTGTCGTCGATATAGAGCGGGCAGGCTTCGAGCGATTTCGCGGCATCGACGAAGCGGCGGAATTCGGTTTCCGTCATGTCGCCGCGGCGGATCTGTTCGGACGGCACTTCGGCCGCTTCCGACAGGATCCGCGCGGCCAGCTGCTCGGCGCTCATTTCGAGGGAATAGAAGCCCACAACGCCGCCTTCGACCGTGCCTTCCGTGCCATCCGGGCGGATGCCCTTGCGATAGGCCTTGGCGATGTTGAAGGCGATGTTGGTGGCAAGCGACGTCTTGCCCATGGAGGGGCGTCCGGCGAGAATCAGCAGGTCGGATTTGTGCAGGCCGCCCAGCTTGCGGTCCATGTCGACCAGCCCGGTCGAGATGCCTGCCAGACCACCTTCGCGTTGATAAGCGGCGTTCGCGACATTAACAGCGTCCGTTACGGCCTTGAGAAAGCTTTGAAATCCGCTCTCGCTGCGGCCCTGTTCGGCCATCTTGTAAAGCGCCTGTTCGGCTTCGACGATCTGTTCGCGCGGCTCGGAAGAGACATCGACCTTGGCCGCCTTTGCACTGATGTCGCGCCCCAGCGCGATGAGATCCCGGCGCACGGCCAGATCATAGATCATCTGGGCATAGTCGCGCACGGCGAACGAGCTGATCGCGGCACCGGCCAGACGCACGAGATAGGCCGGCCCGCCCAATTCCTTGAGACCCTCGTCATCTTCCATGAACGCCTTGAGGGTAACCGGCGACGCGAGATTGTTCTTGGCAATGCGCGCAGAGGCGATTTCGAAGATGCGGGCATGCACCGGATCGTAGAAATGCTGCGGCCCGATGATTGACGCCACGCGGTCGAACACGTCGTTATTGGTCAGGATCGCGCCCAGCAATTGCTGCTCGGCCTCGATCGAGTGCGGCATGGTTTCGGGGTTCGTGATCTCGGCACCGGTTGGATTGAATGTCGTGATCTCGTTCATGCTGCACCCCCTGATTGTCCCGGCTCCGAGGTAGCGATATGTCCGGCGAAGGGCAAAATGTATATCCTGTGGATAAACTGTGGGCCTGTGGGTTTCGCCTATCTTGCGCGATGACGGCGTCCTGCGTCAACATCTGGTGTCGGCTGAGGCGTTCTGTGTCCCGTTCGACACGCGGCAAGCAGCCGATGTCGACCGTTACAAATTATTTACAAACGAAGCGACGGCATGCGAGGCTGGTGCCTTCACTGGAAAAGGCGTTGATCCATGAAATCGATTCTGGCTTCGGTCTTGGCGCTCGGTGTGGGCATCGCCCCGCTGCATGCTCAGCAGGGATGCGCCCGCGATGCGATGGTCGTCTTCGACGGATCGGGGTCGATGGCCGAGATGGGATTCAATCTTCTGGACGAGCCGCGCATTCTCGACGCGCGCCGTGCCATGCGGACCGTCATGCCGCAAGTGGCGCCCGTGCGCCGCATGGGGTTGATCACCTACGGACCCGGCGCCAAGGCCCAGTGCGACAGTGTGCAACTGCGCTTTGCTCCGGTGCCCGATGCCGCGGATCGCATGATTTCCGAGGTCGAGCGTCTTGAGCCCGAGGGGGAAACACCCCAGACCGATGCCATCGCTCAGGCGGCTGCCGTGCTGGATTATACCAACAAGCCCGGCGTGATCGTGCTTGTGACCGACGGAAAGGACACGTGCGGTGGCGCGCCCTGTGCGTTGGCGGCGGATCTTGTGCGGGGTGCGGACATGACGGTGCACGTGATCGGCTTCCGGGTCCGGGGCGAACATTTCGCCTGGCCGGACCAGCCGGCCGACACGGCGG
The DNA here is from genome assembly GCF_022763305.1 of Marivita sp. Classification (GTDB taxonomy): domain Bacteria; phylum Pseudomonadota; class Alphaproteobacteria; order Rhodobacterales; family Rhodobacteraceae; genus Marivita. Next base: position 47,388 of record NZ_JALEGT010000055.1, read on the forward strand.
TGGAGCCCGTCGCACGCTGCCTCGCGGATCAGACCGGCGGGACCTACGTGCATGCCGAAACGCTTGACGATCTGATCGGGGCGCTGCGCCAGACGCTGGGCTGCCCGGTCTACAGTACGGTTACTTTCGGGCGTCCTGCCACGCGCGGGGCGCTTTGAGGAAGGCTTCGACCTCGGTCAGCGTGGCGGCATCGAAGGCCCCCTGCGCACGGGCTTCGGCCAACACGTCCCACCATGTGCAGAGATGGTGCAGAGTCACGCCGTGATCGCCCAGCGTCTTGGTCGTTTCCGGGAAGATGTCGTAGTAGAAGATCACCGCCGTATGCGCACAGGTCGCGCCGGTTTCGCGGATGGCATCCACAAAGCTCAGCTTCGATCCGCCGTCGGTCGTCAGGTCTTCGACCAGCAGCACGCGCTGGCCTTCGGTCATGGCCCCTTCGATGCGGGCGTTGCGGCCATAGCCTTTGGGCTTCTTGCGGACATAGGTCATGGGCAGCGCCATGCGCTCGGCCACCAGTGCGGCAAAGGGAATGCCCGCCGTTTCGCCACCGGCGATGTTGTCGAAGGCTTCGAACCCGGCATTGCGCATGACCGTCACGGTCAGGAAATCCATCAGGGTTGACCGGATGCGCGGGAACGAGATCAGCTTGCGGCAGTCGATATAGGTGGCCGAGGGCAGGCCGGAGGCGAGGATGAACGGGTCTTCGGGCCGGAAGTTGACTGCGCCGATCTCCAGCAGCATCCGCGCGGTCAGGCGGGCGATCTCTTCGGGGGACGGGTAGGAGGTGGGGATCATGGCGCAGGTCCTCGGGTCGGTTTGCGCCGCTCTAGCGGGTTTTGCCGCAGAGGAAAAGGGCGGGTGGCATGGTCAGCCTCCCGCCCTTTGCGTGACGTTCTACAGGTCGAGATCAGCGCCGCTTGAGTGTCGGCAGCCCCAGCATCTTGGAAAAGGACCAGCCGCTTTCGCTGTCCTGCGGGCGACGGATCACCAGCGGCAGGAACACGTCCGCCATCCGGGCATGCCGCGGAAAGATCGACTTGGTCGAGGGTTTGCGACGGCTGATGAGCGGGATCGGCCAGTTGGCCATGCGGGCATGGCGCGGGAAGGCAAAGCCGTCATAAGGTTCGCGGTCGCTCAGCAATGGGATCGGGAAATCCGCCTGATGCGGTGCCCCCGGAATGATCGCATTGGTATGCTCTTCCCCGTTGATCAGCAGCGGGAAGGGCCAGTTTGCCATCCGCATGTGACGCGGGAAGGCGAACTTGTCCCACGGTTTGCGGCGGCTGATGAGCGGAAGCGGGAAATTCGCCATGCGTGCGTGGCGGGGGAAGGCGAACTTGTCCCAGGGCTTGCGGTGGCTGATCAGCGGAAGCGGCCAATTGGCCATGCGTGCGTGACGCGGGAAGGCGAACTTGTCCGCCGGCTTGCGGCGGCTGAGCAGTGGGATCGGCCAGTTTGCCATGCGGCCGTGGCGGGAGATCGCCATCTCGTCATAGGGCTTGCGGCGGCTGATCAGGGGGATCGGCCAGTCCGCCATGTAGTGATTGCGCTCGGACGGGTCTTTCTGACGAAGCAGGATATGCGGATGTTCGGGCAGGATGCTCAGCCCGCGTCCGCGCGCATCCTTGACGAAATGGTCCTGGTTGAGGTCGCCCATGGCCACCGCACCTTTTTCAGCGGCGACCCTGCGGGTGATCTTGGCCACGCCCAGCGGCGAGTACTTGCCGCGCACCATCAGCACCGCCCCACCCGAAGACATCCGGGCCTCATAGGCCTTTGCCGTTTCCGGCACGACATTCGCGGCCTGCAACGTTTTGGCCAGACCCTTCTTGTCGGAATAGATCCGGATGATGGCGGGCGACACGTTATACGTATACATGAGTTTGCGTTTCGCAGATTGGGCCTGATCTGCGCTGTCGAAGTACCGAGTGATAATCGTCGTCATGGTGCCTCCACCGGGTTGGATTGCGAGGATGCTGCAGCACGTGGGGCCCGTGACAGGTCTCCCCGGCCCGCGAGCGGGAAAATCAGGAGTACGGCGAGCACAAGGAACGCCATCTCCATGGAGAATACAACGTTGTAGGGCGTTTCGACGGCAAGGCCATTGTCGCCGGACGGAAGGGCGACAATCAGGTCGCGTGCCCATCCGGCAAGCGCCATGCCGATCCCGGCCGCCGTCGCCTGAACGCTGCCCCAGGCACCAAGTGCCAGCCCGACCTTTTCCTTCGGCGTGGCGCGCATCGTCGCGGTCAGGGTCGAATGGCCGAACAGGCCCGCGCCTAGGCCGATCATCAGCGTGCCGGCCAGAAAGGCCGTCGTGCCGCCGCCATAGGCGGAAAAGATGATGGCGGCAAAGCCGGGAATGCCGATCAGCGCGCCGGTCAGCGATGTCGAGGACGGCGCGCCGCCATTGCCCAGCGTGCGCGACGCAATGCCAAAGCCCAGCAGAGTGCCACCCGCGAGCAGCGCCGTGAGTTTCGTCGTGCTGGCAACCGACAGGCCCAGAGCTTCGCCGCCATAGGGTTCGAGAAGCACATCCGCCATGCCGAAACCGAACGTGCCAAGGGCGATGACCAGCAGCAGCCGCAGCATGCCTGCATTCTGCATCAATTGCGCCCATGCGTCACGAAAGGCGACGTTCGGCGCCACTTCCATGGCTTTGGCCCGAACGCGGTCTCGTGCCTCCTGTTTCCACATGGCCAGGAAATTCAGCGCGACGGTCACGACGGCAGACCCCTGGATGACCTGCACCAGGCGACCCGGCGAATAGTTTTCCAGAAGGATTCCATAGATGATCGCGCTCAGCACCATGCCGAACAGAAGCATGACATACATCAGGCCGACCACTTTGGGCTGATCGGCCTCCTCGACGAGATCCGTCGCTAGGGCGAGGCCAACCGTCTGCACGATGTGCACGCCCGCGCCGACCAGGAGGAAGGACAGTCCGGCGGAACTGTAACCGATCCAGCGCGGGGCATCGTAGGCCTCGCCATAGCCGGACAGGACCAGCAGGGCGAAGGGCATGATGGCAAAGCCACCGAACTGGTAAAGCGTGCCTTTCCAGATATAGGGCAGGCGGCGCAGACCCAGCGCGGATTTGTGCATGTCGGATTTGAACCCGATAAGGGCCCGGAACGGCGCAAAGAGAATGGGCAGCGCCAGCATCGTGCCGACAAGGCTGGCCGGGACCGACAATTCGACGATCATCACGCGGTTCAGGGTTCCGACCAGCAGAACCAGAGCCATGCCAACCGTCACCTGGAACAGCGACAGCCGCAGCAGGCGCGACAGCGGCACGCCGTCCGAGGCGACATCCGCAAAGGGAAGATAGCGCGGGCCGATGGTCGCCAGTCTGTGCAGAACGATGCGACGGTAGTCGAACATTCCGGAGCACCTTTTTCAGGGCCGCGCCACAACAGGACGGTGCAGGCGGCTGAGATCCGGGGAATGCGGGCCCGGCACGATTGGCCGGGTCCACATTACTGCGATGCGGTTACAACTCGGGTTGCAACTGGGATGGCTGGATCAAGGCCTGTGTCGACGTCCCATCCGGGAGGATGATCGTGACCTGCAGGCTGCCATCTTGCTGCGGTACCGCATAGCTGGCCTTGGCCGTATCCGACTTCGGAGCAAGGAGCTGCGCCGAAGCTTCGGTGCTGCTCAGCTCTTCGCCGACGAGGTAGTTGTTGTACCAGTCGACCTTGCTGAGCACGGCAACGTGCACGGCAAAGGAACCGACGGCAACCGCGCCGAGGAAGATGGGAACGCCCACCGCGGGGGGGACGACGAGCCACATTTTTGCGTTGTTCATGCTGTGTCTCCGTTATCCGAGCCAGGGTGTGGACACGGCCACAAGGAAGTGCGCCAGCAATGCGATCGCACCGAACACGCGTGTGCCATCAATCAGGTAGCTGTGGACCTCCTCGGCCTCTTTCAAGGTCAAACCGGTCGGCCAGACCTTGTCTTCGTCGTCTGTTGACATTGTGAACTCCTTCTACGGGTTGGTTCGAGTTGGTTTCGGAGCGCTGTGGACTTGGGCGGGACGCCCGTGTCGATCGGCCTGCACCCCTTGAGGGCCGATCAGAAACCTCATGAAAGACATTTTGACCCAGTGTGTAATAAAAAACTGACAGTAGCAATTGTAATCTTAAGTTTACACTCTAGCCACGTGATGACATGGCATCCATTCCGCTTGGGAATATGCAGAAAAACAGGGGGTTGAGGGCATAGCAGAGCTGTTCGGTGTACGATGCGGATGCACAGAATTCAGGCAAACAAACGGATTTTCGGCGGGTCAGCTGATTCTTTTTGCGGATCCCGTGAGGACCGTCCGCTCTGGCCGGTGACACGTCGCGGGACGTCGGTCGGGGTCAGCAGCGGCTGTAGACCATACCCCAGAAGTTCCGGTTCGGCATCGGGTCGTCTGCCGCCTGTCCCGTGAGATAACGCCCCCCAAGAGCATAGGCTTCCGTCTCGCCCTGAGCCGGACAGAGCCACGCATCCGCTGCACCGCTCTGCCATTGCACATGGTGCACGAGTTCGTGCAGCAGGACCTCGCGCCACAGCGGATTGTCCATCGGATCGTCGAAATGTTCGACATCCGTGTAGAATTCGGCCGACAGAAGGTAGATCGTGCCGTAAGGGCCGTCTGTCGCCGCATAGAGCGCGTTGACACGCTCATCGACACCGTCATCCGGCATGAGATGCGCAACGCCGGTGTAATATTCGCGTGTCAGTTCGTGCGGTGTCAGCTGCAGGACAATCGGATGCGGCAGGTTCGCCGTATCATACTGGCTGTGATCGCCGATCCACTCCAGCAAGGCATCAATCAACTGCTCCATGGGAGGCCCTTTCGCGCTTGTCCTCCCATCACCATGGTAGCGCGACTACGACCAAAGTCGTAAAGCATCGTTCGAAATGTCTGGGGAATGTCCGGTTGTGCCGGTTTTGTAGGCAAGCCGTCACGCAGCGCCCACAGAATGGGCGCGTTCAGCGTCATCCGAGCTGCGGTGCACGCTGCGCTAGGTTGAGACCCGCCAGTGCAGGGGCATCAACGGATCGAACACGGTCACCGGGCCATCGCCGGTGTCGATGTGATCTGGATACGTGACCGGAGCGCCCTTGGTCAAAGTGATCGTGCTCTCGTTCGGTGGCAGACGGTAGAATTTGGGGCCGTTCAGGCTGGTGAAGCTTTCCAGCCGGTCCAGCGCGCCGTCCTGTTCGAACACCTCGGCAAGGATGGACAACGTGTTGGTCGCGGTGAAACAGCCCGCACAGCCACAGGGCAGAAGCTTGTTCGCATCCGTATGCGGCGCACTGTCGGTGCCAAGGAAAAAGGTCGGATCGCCGCTGGTTGCGGCGCGGCGCAGGGCAAGCCGGTGTTCCTCGCGCTTCGCGACGGGAAGGCAGTAGTAGTGCGGCTTGATCCCTCCGGCGAGGATATGGTTGCGATTGATCACGAGGTGATGCGTCGTGATCGTGGCCCCAAGCTCGGGTCCACCTTCCGACGCATATTCCACACCCTGCATCGTCGTGATGTGCTCCATCACCACCCGCAATCCGGGGGTGGCGCGGCGGATCGGATCAAGCACCCGCTCGATGAACACCGCCTCACGGTCGAAAATGTCGATGTCGCTGTCCACCACTTCGCCATGAACACAGAGCGGGCAGCCGATTTCGGCCATCGTCTCCAGTACCGGGCGCACCTTGTCGAAATTCGTCACACCCGAGGCCGAATTGGTGGTGGCCCCGGCGGGGTAAAGCTTGACCGCCGTGATCAGCCCGTCGGCATGCGCTTGCGCAAGATCCGCTGGGTCGGTGTCTTCGGTCAGGTACAGCGTCATCAGTGGCGTGAAGCCTGACCCCTTGGGCAGGGCCGCCAGGATGCGGTCGCGATAGGCGGCGGCATCCGCGCCGGTGACGACAGGGGGCACAAGGTTCGGCATGATGATCGCGCGGGCAAAATGCCGGGCGGTTTCCGGCGCGACGGCACGCAGCATGGCGCCATCGCGCAGGTGCAGGTGCCAGTCGTCGGGGGTGCGAAGGGTCAGCGTCTGAGTCATGTCCGCCGCGTAGCACGCAGAGCGGATCGGTTCCAGAGCCTAGTCCTCGGCGGTGTCGGTTTCGCCGGTCCGCGCTTGCCTGAATGCCTTGAGTTTGCGCCGGTAGCGCGGCGCACCGAATTGATCGACGATATAGGTGCACACGGACTCGGCCAGCGCGGGGCGGTCCTGCGCTTCGAGCGTGGCAAACAGCTTCTTGCAATAGATCGCATGCGACCGGCGCGCGCGGTAGAGCTTTGCAAAAAGCTGGGTATCGAGCGTGCCGTCCGCTGCCGCCGCGACAAGCCTGTTCAGCACACCCATCTGGGAGAGATTGAGCTGCATTCCGCCGCCCAGATGTCGCGCGCGGAACCGGGTGACGCCGGGCCGCTGGAGCAGCGCTGCATGCATCGCGCCCGGACGGTCGCTGGGATCGTAGAGGATGTAGCCCGATGATGCGGCTTCGAGCATGTCGGGCGCATAGCCGTAGCGGTCGGTGAAATCCGTTCGGCGCATATGCGCGAAGCGGTCATCCCACTCTGTCATGCGCGGATCGAGCGTGGCCTGTGGTTCAAGGGCGATCACCGTCGCACCGGGGGCGGCGACGGAGAACGCGCACGCGGCATAGCCGCAGGGACCGGCACCGAAAAAGATCACCTGTTCGAAATCGTCAAAAAAGCCGTCATCGGTCAGCTGGTCGAAAAAGCCGTAGACCTCGGCATCGCGGAACCACGTGTCGCGGTTGCAGATCACCGTCAGGCAGGACCAGTCCTTGTCGCGCGCGAGGTCGAATCCGATCGGGCGCGCCTCTTCAGACTGCGCCTGGATCGCCGGAAGCGATTCGAAGCTCACCAGCAGCGTGTCGCCCTTCTCCACGAAAGCCGCGTTGTGATGTGGGCCAAGCGGTTCGAAGAATCCGCAGGACTCGCCGATCTCCTGCATGTCCTCAAGCCATTGCGCCGGTCTGAGCTCGCTCAGGGAAAGCGTATATGGATCGGTGTCGTCCTGCATGGTTCACTTGTCCTCATGGTCTCGCGCCTGTTGACAGGTCTTTGTTTGAGATAGGAGTTACTCAGCAAATTGGGCAGAATTGAGCCAAAATACAGGGGAGTCTATGATCCCGCAGCGTCATCTGTGACGGCGCCTTGGGCATGGGCGATCAGAGCGTTGGCCGCATCGCTGGACAGCGGGCAGGATGGTGGCGTCATCAAGAGCCGCCCGAACAGGTCACGGAACGCGTCCTGAGTCAGCAATTGCTGAAATCGGGACTTGCGCCATTCCACCGCGTCACCATGCAGCTGCGCGAGGACCGGATCGGCCGACAGCTTGGAACGGATGGGCTGTGCGCGGTCCCAGAGGTCCAAAGCGCTGCGATCCTCTTCGGTGTTGAGATTGCGTTCCACCCAATAATCCAGGCCCAGCCGATCGTCACTGTGCACGGCGCGGCCCCGGTCGGCCTTGAGCACATAGCTTTCCATCGCACCAAGCGGATAGTGATTGAGCTGCACAAGGCCATGCTGCGGCACCCGGTAATCGGAAAAGATCCGACCCGTCGCCATCTCGGGCGGCAGCGCGCGTCCGTCGCCATCGAACCAGCGCGCATGTGCCAGCCGATCTTCGACCGGGTTGCGCGGGCGATGCACACCGAGGTTCCGATAGGTCCGGTCGTTGCGATAGAGCGTCTTGAACATGGCCGCCCGCCAAGGCCAATGCAGGGGGCGCGGACCCGCACGGGTGAATTGCAGCGGCACGGGCGCATCCTCATAGGACATGACCCCGGCATTGCCGAAATTTCGCCAGGTCAGCGTGATCGCCGTGGCCTCGGGCAGGGCGGTGATCAAGGCGGGCAGGGTCCGGTCTCCGACATGGACATTGACGAATTCGTCGATATCGAGGGCGATCAGCCAATCGGCCTGCTGCACGGCCTCGGCCTTGCCCGCAAGTTTCAGCCCGCTGAACTGGATGCCGCCGTTTCCATAGGGCGGAGCGTTGCGCAGATGCGTGAGCCAGCCCAGAGCCTCGAGCCGGTCAAGCATCGCGTCGGTCCCGTCGTCGCATTCGTTGGAAACGACAACGAAATCCGTGATCCCGACGCTGCGGTGCCAGGCCAGCCAGTCGAGCAAAAACGCCGCCTCGTTGCGGACACAGAGAACGGCGGTGATCGTCACGGGGGCGGTGGCCTTGGGTCAGGAAAAACAACGCGATAACTCTGTCAAATCGCATAGAGGCCGTCAATTCTGGCCGTCACGTGCGACCTTGGCGCTATTGACCTTGGGGGCGGGCACGGGGCAGCAAGTCCCCAAAGAGGAGCATCCCATGCAGACACCCGACAGTATCGACGCCGTTCAATCCATGCTGGCCGACACCGGCTATGTCTGCGGACGGGCGCTGGCCACGGTGGTGTTCCTGTCGCTCAGATTGGGCCGGCCGTTGTTCCTTGAAGGCGAGGCGGGCGTCGGCAAGACCGAGATCGCCAAGGCGCTGGCGGCATCGCTGGGCCGCAAGCTGATCCGGTTGCAATGCTACGAAGGGCTGGACGCGTCCAGTGCCGTCTACGAATGGAACTTCCCCGCGCAGATGATCGCCATCCGCACGGCCGAGGCGGCGGGCAATGCCGACCGCGAGATGCTGCAGCGCGAACTCTTCGGCCCCGACTTCCTTGTGGAGCGCCCACTGCTTGAGGCGATGCGCCCCGATGCCAATGGCGCGCCGGTGCTGCTGATCGACGAGCTGGACCGCACCGACGAGCCATTCGAGGCGTTCCTGCTGGAAGCCCTCAGCGACTTCCAGGTGACGATCCCCGAGATGGGCACCATCACCGCACCCGAGCCGCCCATCGTCATCCTGACCTCGAACCGCACGCGCGAGGTGCACGATGCGCTTAAGCGCCGTTGCCTTTATCATTGGGTCGATTACCCCGATTTCGCCCGCGAGGTGGAGATCCTGAACACCCGCGCGCCGGAGGCCTCGGAAACGCTGAGCCGCGAAATCGTCGCCTTCGTGCAGCGCCTGCGCACCGAGGACATCTTCAAGAAACCGGGTGTGGCCGAAACCATCGACTGGGCGAAATGCCTGCTGGCGCTCGACGTGATCGACCTCTCGCCTGAAGTTATTTCCGACACGCTGGGCGCGATCCTGAAATACCAGGACGACATCCAGAAACTGCAGGGCTCCGAGGCGAAGCGCCTGCTGGACGAAGCCAAGGCAACGCTCGAACCGGTATGATGCTTCTTTGGGCTGAAAATACCTTGGGGATTCGGGGGCAGCGCCCCCGGTCGGCCCTGTAATGGCCGAATACATCCCCCTCGAACTGCCCGACAACCCGCGTCTGGCGCAGAACATCATCCATTTCGCCCGCGCCCTGCGCCGCGCCGGTCTGCCCATCGGGCCGGGCCGGGTGATCGACGCCATCCGCGCGGTCGAGGCGGCTGGGTTCACCGAACGGATGGATTTCTTCTGGACGCTGCACGCCTGTTTCGTGAACCGCCCCGAACACCGGGTGATCTTTGCGCAGGTGTTCCGGCTCTACTGGCGGGATCCGCGCTATCTGGAACACATGATGTCCTTCATGCTGCCCGCGATCCGCGGCGTGCAGGAAGAGAAATCCGCGGCCTCCGGTGAAAAGCGTGCCGCGCAGGCGCTGCTGGACGATCATCTTCCCGAGGTCCCCGAGAACGAACAGTCCGAAGAGGGCACCGAGATCGAGATCACCTCGACCCTGACCATGTCGGCCGAGGAAAAGCTGCGCACACTCGATTTCGAACAGATGAGCACCGCCGAAGTGGCCGAGGCCAAGCGCATGCTGGCGCGGTTGAAGCTGCCGGTCAAACCGATCCCGTCGCGGCGGGGCAAGGCGTCGGTGCTGGGCAAACAGGCGGATTACCGGCGCACGCTGATGAAATCCATGCGGCAGGGCGGTGAGATCCGCAGCATCGCCCGCAAGACGCCGCGCCCGCGCTGGCCCAATCTGGTGGTGCTCTGCGACATCTCGGGTTCCATGAGCCAGTATTCCCGCATGGTGCTGCATTTCCTGCATGCCGTCGCCAACGAGAAAGGCGCGGGCTGGGCCAAGGTGCATGCCTTCACCTTCGGCACGCGCTTGACCAACATCACCCGCCATCTGGCGACCCGTGATGTGGATGCCGCGCTCAAGGCAGCCGGCGCCGAGGCGCAGGATTGGGAAGGAGGCACACGGATCGGGCAATGCCTGCACGCCTTCAACCGCGACTGGTCACGCCGAGTGATGGGGCAGGGTGCCGTCGTGCTTCTGATCACCGACGGGCTGGACCGCGACGATGCGGGGGCGCTTGAGAAAGAGATGGAGCGGCTGCACCTGTCCTCGCGCCGTCTCATCTGGCTGAACCCGCTGCTGCGCTGGGACGGGTTCGCACCCAAGGCAACCGGTATTCGCGCGATGCTGCCGCATGTGGACAGCTTCCGCGCGGGTCATTCGATCCAGTCGCTGGAAGAACTGGCGTCGGCGATTTCGCGCCCCGACGATCTGGGCGAAAAGGCCCGGTTGACGGCGCTGCTTTAGGGGCCGGGGCGGCTTTCCGTCAACGGAAAGCCCACACGCGTCCACGCGTGTGCCGCCTAGCCCACCTGCTGGTGCACTTCGATCACGTTGCCTTCGGGGTCCTGAAAGAACACCTGATGCCACTCCTTGGCAAAGGTAGTGCCGTAATCGGAATAGGGGATGCCCTGTTCGTCGAGAATGGCCAGAAACGCCGCAAGATCGTCGGTGCGAAACGCGATATGGCCTCGGTCCACCGGATTGATGACCTGACCGTTCCGGAACGCAACCGTCAGGTCCCGTTCGGCCAGGTGCATCTGAACCTGACCATCCGTGGCAAAGCGGATCTTGCCGTCAAATCCGCGATCTCCGGTTGCTTCGGTGCGGGGGAAGTTCTCCTGCGGCACATCTCCCAGACCAAGCACACGGGTGTAGAAGTCATGCATCCTGTCCACATCTTTCGAGACGTAATTGACGTGATGAAATTCGAGCTTCATGGGTCCCTCCCGGCCCGGGGTTCCCGTCAGCCGAAATGCCCGGCAAACGCGCCCTGGTGCACCGCCTGCAGGTCGGCCAACGGCGCGTCCGATCCACCCAATTTGACCACATCGCCGGTGAAACGGCCCACCGTGGCAATCGGGACGCCCGCCTGACCAGCAGCCACGACCAGCGCCTCGGCCTGATCGAAGTTGCACGCGACAAGGTAGCGCCCCTGGTCCTCGCCGAACAGCATCGCCTGATCGGTCACGTCGATGACCACGCCGACACCCGACCCGCTGGCCATCTCGAACGCGGCAAGCGCTAAACCGCCATCCGACAGATCGGTGCAGGCCTTGATCAGATCGCGATTGTCGCGGATGAAATCGCCGTTGCGGCGCTCGGCAATCAGATCGACCGCAGGCGCGTCGCCGTCTTCGCGGTTGAACACCTCATAGAGCAGCGCGGATTGGCCCAGATGGCCCTGCGCCTCGCCGACAACCAGCGCCACATGGCCGTCGCGGGCACGGCCGAGGATCGGCTCTTCACCGGCTGCGATCAGACCCACAGCACCAATTGTCGGAGTGGGCAGGATCGCCTGACCGTCGGTTTCGTTGTAAAGCGACACGTTGCCGGACACGATGGGCATGTCCAGCGCCTCGCAGGCGCGGCCGATGCCCTGCAGGGCGCCGACGAACTGGCCCATGATCTCGGGCTTTTCGGGGTTGCCGAAGTTCAGGTTGTCGGTGGTTGCAAGCGGCTTGGCCCCGACAGCGCACAGGTTGCGGAACGCTTCGGCCACGGCCTGTTTGCCACCTTCGACCGGGTTCGCCTTGACGTAGCGCGGCGTCACGTCCGACGTGAAGGCCAGCATCTTGTCGGTGCCATGCACGCGGATCACACCCGCACCCCAGCCCGGGCCTTCGACCGTGTCCGCCATGACCATCGTGTCATATTGTTCGAACACCCAGTTGCGGGCGCAGTAGTTCGGGCTGCCGATCAGCGCTTTCAGCGCGTCGATGGGATCGACAGACGGCACGTCGTCCATCTGGGCCGGGGCTTCGGACGGCACCCACGGGCGGTCGTATTCCGGGGCGGACGACGACAGGCGCGACAGCGGAAGGTCGGCTTTCACCGCGCCGTTGTGCATGATCAGGAAACGGTCTTCGGCGATTGTTTCGCCCACGATGGCGAAATCGAGATCCCATTTCTCAAACACGGCGCGGGCTTCGGGCTCCTTGGCGGGGTCCAGAACCATCAGCATCCGTTCCTGAGATTCCGACAGCATCATCTCGTAGGCGGTCATGTTCGCCTCGCGCTGCGGCACCTTTTCGAGGTCAAGCCGGATGCCCAGCTTGCCCTTGTCGCCCATCTCAACCGCGGAACAGGTGAGGCCCGCCGCGCCCATGTCCTGAATCGAGATCACGGCCCCGGTCTGCATCAGCTCAAGGCAGGCTTCCATCAGGCGCTTTTCGGTGAACGGGTCACCGACCTGAACGGTGGGGCGCTTTTCCTCGATCGTGTCGTCGAACTCGGCCGAGGCCATGGTCGCGCCGCCGACGCCGTCGCGGCCGGTCTTGGCGCCGAGATACACAACCGGGCGGCCCACGCCACTGGCGGCCGAGTAGAAAATCTTGTCTGCATCCGCGAGACCGGCGGCAAAGGCGTTCACGAGGCAGTTGCCGTTATAGGCGCGGTGGAACCGCACTTCGCCGCCCACGGTGGGCACGCCGAAACAATTGCCGTAGCCGCCGATGCCTTCGACCACGCCATGCACGAGGCGGCGCGTCTTGGGGTGGTCTTTTTCGCCGAAGCTGAGCGCGTTCATCGCAGCAATCGGCCGTGCGCCCATGGTGAACACGTCGCGCAGGATGCCGCCGACACCGGTGGCCGCGCCCTGATAGGGTTCGATATAGGACGGGTGGTTGTGGCTCTCCATCTTGAAGACCACCGCCTGACCGTCGCCGATGTCGACCACACCGGCATTTTCACCGGGGCCGCAGATGACCTGCGGGCCGGTGGTGGGCAGGGTACGGAGCCATTTCTTGGACGACTTGTAGGAACAGTGTTCGTTCCACATCGCGGAAAAGATGCCCAGTTCGGTGAACGTGGGTTCGCGGTTCATGATCCGCAGGATCTCGGCGTATTCGTCGGCATTGATGCCGTGGGCCGCGATGATCTCTTCGGTGATGGCTGGGTCTTGCATCCGGATGTCCCCGTGGGTTGCGCAGATTGCGGCGGTTTAGGCGAAACAGGCGGTGGTGAAAAGACCCGGCGCGGATTTGGCCGGGCGCAGCGCAGGCTTTGGGCAAGGCTGCTCCGTCGCGCCTCAGCCAGGGCGGGCCGCGTTGCGCTCCTGCTGGCTCAGGATACGGGGTACCGCGACCGGCGCGCCGGTCCTGTCAAAGAACGGAGAACTGCGCTTGCCGCCGGGCAGGCGGGCGCGCAGGATGCGCCCCATGATCGACAGATGGGCTGCGAGTACACCCGTTTCCTTGATGTGGCTGGCGGTGCCAACGGTGTTCACCAGCGCCCTGATCGGCCCATACCCGTCTGCGCCGGGCGGCAGGATCGCCCCCACAAAAGGCAGGGTCGGCGTTGGAAGCGTGTTGGCAATCGGCGTACCGCAGCATCCGGCATGCCAGCGCAGCAGGCCTTTGGGCCCAAGCCGAAGCACGGCAAGGTGGTCCCGCCCGTCAAGGAATTCAAAAAACGCCGGCAGGGTCTGAAAGATCTCGCTGCCACCATCGGAATCAAGGCGGGTGGTCTGGTGTTTGAGAAACCGGGCGGCAGTCTGGCAATCTTCACAGTAGCACACCAGATGCGTGCCCGGAGCGTTCCGCGCGATGTGCCAGCGCATCTGTCCGCAGATACAGCTGTGTGTTCGGTCACATGCCATACGATCCACCTCTCGGAAAATGTGCAAAAAAAAGGCCGAGCAAAAGCTCGGCCGAAGTCCAACAGGGAGGTATGAAGATGATGCGCAATTCAGCGATCCATCTCATATGTGCTAAATATGTCAGCGCTCTGTGACATGGCAAGAGGGAGAGCCCAGTCCCTGTGTCATTCCCGCTATGCGTGAGGCGCATGGGTCACACTTGCTTGCCTATTCGCCCTCTAACGCTTTGCGTGTCTGGCGGTGGGTGAAGATCTCTTCCTGCACGAAATCCCGGAACGCCGCGATCCGTTTCGACTGGCGCAGCTCTTCCGGATAGGCAAGGAAAACCGGCACTTCTCCTGATTCCACATCCGTCAGAACGCGTCGGATCGTGGGGAAATCCTCGATGATGTAGTCGGGCAGAACCCCGATCCCGAGGCCGGACAGCACGGATTGCAGAACGCCGAAATAATTGTTCACCGTCAGGGTCGACTTGATGTCATAGGTCAGCAGTTCCTGAACCAGCATCATCCCTGCGCTGACCTGCGCCGCGCGCGGATTCTGGCAGATGAGCCTGTGGTTTGCCATGTCCTCCATGGTCTCGGGCGTGCCGTTCTGGGCCAGGTACTCCGGCGACGCATAAAGCCGCATGCGGATCGACATCAGTTTCTTGCGGATCAGGTCGGCCTGGCTGGGTTCCTTCATGCGCACCGCCACATCCGCCTCGCGCATGGGCAGGTCGAGCACCCGTTCTTCCAGCATCAGGTCGATGTTCAGATCAGGGTATTTCTCATAAAGCTTGGGCAGGCGCGGCGCGAGCCAGAGCGATCCGAACCCGATGGTGGTGGTGACGCGCAATTCGCCGAACACCTCTTCCTCGCTGTCGCGGATGCGGGCGGTGGCGGCGTCGATGCGTTTGTTCATGGACCGTGTGGCATCGAACAGCAATTCGCCCTGTTCGGTGAGAATCAGCCCCCGCGCATGGCGGTGGAACAGCACCGTGTTCAGCGATTCTTCAAGCGCCCTGATCTGGCGGGAGACCGCCGATTGCGACAGATGCAGGGCATCCCCCGCATGGGTGAGGCTGCCGGCATCGGCCACCGCGTGAAATATTCTGAGCTTGTCCCAGTCCATGACATACACTTTCAATCGTTAAAAACGGTTTACATGACATAAGTCGTTATATGAATGACAACTTCACGTAACACTGAAATTTCAAAAGAATTTTGTGGTAAGGTCAGCAATTGTGACCTAAATTTATGCTAATATATGGGCACATTTCACGCAGGGAGGCGTCAAATGACCAAAGCCGAGATCACGCTGAACGATCGCTTCGACCTGACGAAATCACCGGTGCTGCTGAATGGCACTCAGGCTCTGGTGCGCCTCATGCTGATGCAGAAGGCACGGGACATCGCGGCGGGTCTGAATACGGCAGGCTATGTCACGGGCTATCGCGGATCGCCCCTGGGCGCGGTCGACATGCAGATGCACCGGGCCGAGCGGTTCCTCAAGGCGGCGGACGTGACCTTCAAGGAAGGGCTGAACGAAGATCTGGCCGTGACTGCGCTCTGGGGCAGCCAGCAGGCCGAGTTGCGCGGCGAAGGTCGGTATGACGGTGTCTTCGGTCTCTGGTACGGCAAGGGGCCGGGGGTGGACCGGTCGGGCGACGCGATGAAGCATGCCAACATGGCGGGCACGTCACCCCATGGCGGGGTGCTGATGGCAATGGGGGATGACCATACAGGCGAATCCTCGACCGTGCTGCACCAGTCCGAATGGGCGATGATCGACGCCTATATGCCCGTGGTGTCGCCTGCGGGGGTGCAGGAAATTCTCGACTACGGCCTCTATGGCTTTGCTCTGTCTCGCTTTTCCGGGCTTTGGGTCGGCCTCAAGACGATGAAGGACACGGTCGAGGTGACCTCTGTGGTCGATGGCCGTCCGGACCGGATGTCTTTTGTGCTGCCCGAGGTCGACATGCCCGAAGGCGGGCTGAACATCCGTCTTGCTGACACGCCCCACGCGCAGGAAGCGCGGATGATCGACCACAAACGCTTCGCCGCCGAGGCGTTTTCCCATGCCAACAAGATGGATAAACGCATCTGGGGCAAGCCGGGTGCCAAGATCGGCTTTGTGGCGGCGGGCAAGAACTGGCTCGACCTCGTGCATGCGCTGTCGCTTCTGGGCATCGACGCGGCCGAGGCCGAGCGTCTTGGCATCACCACCTACAAGGTGGGGCAGACATGGCCGCTGGACATGCGTGGGTTCCACGACTGGGCCGAGGGGCTCGACCTGATCGTCGTGGTCGAAGAAAAGCGCAAGCTGATCGAGGTGCAGATCAAGGAAGCCATCTTTGACGACCGGCGCGGACGGCGTGTCTGGGGTTGGCACAAGGGCGGCGGGGCAGGGTCGATGCACGGGCCGGAACTCTTCCCGACCCGTGGGGCGCTGGACCCCATCCTGATCGCGGAGAAGCTAGGGCAAATCCTGATCGAGGAAGGCCGCGACACAGATCGCATCAAGGCCGGGATGCAAGCGATTGACGAAGCCAGGAAAGCCGACAACGCGGAAGAGATCGCGGCGCGTCTGCCGTATTTCTGTTCCGGCTGTCCGCATAACAGCTCGACCAAGGTGCCCGAGGGCAGCCGCGCCTATGCCGGGATCGGTTGTCATTACATGGTGCAGTGGATGGACCGCGAGACCTTGGGCTTTACCCATATGGGGGCCGAGGGCGCGAACTGGATTGGGGAGTCGCTGTTCTCAAAAACGCCGCATGTTTTCCAGAACCTTGGTGACGGCACCTACAACCACTCCGGCGTACAGGCCATTCGTGCCGCCATCGCGGCGGGGACGACAATCACCTACAAGA
The DNA here is from genome assembly GCF_022763305.1 of Marivita sp. Classification (GTDB taxonomy): domain Bacteria; phylum Pseudomonadota; class Alphaproteobacteria; order Rhodobacterales; family Rhodobacteraceae; genus Marivita. The sequence goes on from NZ_JALEGT010000055.1 coordinate 64,169, forward strand.
TCCTCTACAACGATGCCGTTGCCATGACCGGCGGCCAGAAAAACGATGGCGGGTTGTCACCGCAGCAGATCGCGGCGGAACTGACCGCGATGGGGGTCAAGCACCTTGCTGTCGTCTATGACGAGAAGGAGGATGTGGACCTGAAGTCCTTCCCGCAAGGCATTGAATTTGCGGAACGCGCCGATTTGCAAACCGTGCAGGCGAAGTTTGCAAAGACGGAAGGTGTCAGCGCCATCGTCTACATCCAGACCTGCGCTGCCGAGAAACGCCGCCGCCGCAAGCGGGGCCAGTTTCCGGACCCGGACAAGCGCGTGTTCATCAACACGGATGTCTGCGAAGGCTGCGGCGATTGTGGGGTGCAGTCGAACTGCGTGTCCATCGTGCCCAAGGAAACCGAACTGGGCCGGAAGCGGGCGATTGATCAGTCTTCCTGCAACAAGGATTTCTCGTGCCTCAAGGGGTTCTGCCCGTCCTTCGTGACGCTGGAAGGCGCGCAGGCGAAGAAGGCGGCGACCACATCGCTCGACCTGCCGGACCTGCCTGCGCCGGAATTGCCTACAATTGACGGCACGTGGAACGTCGTTGTGACGGGCGTTGGCGGGACCGGCGTCGTCACCATCGGCGCGGTGCTGGCGCAGGCGGCGCAGATCGACGGAAAGGGGGCCGGCATGATGGAAATGGCGGGCCTCGCCCAGAAGGGTGGTGCGGTGCATATCCATCTGCGGCTGGCCAACACCCCCGCCGACATCAGCGCCATTCGCGTGGCGACCGGCGAGGCGGATGCTCTCATTGGCGGCGATCTGGTGGTCAGCGCCGGGGCCAAGACGCTGGGTCTCATGCGCACGGGCCGCACGGGAGGGGTGGTCAACAGCCACGAGATCATCACGGGCGATTTCACCCGCAACACCGAGTTCGCTCTGCCGACCGACCGTCTGACGGTGTCGCTTCAGGCGCGGTTGCGGGACAGGCTCGATCTGTTCGATGCCTCCGATCTGGCGAAGGCGACGCTGGGGGATTCGATCTTTTCCAACATGATGATCCTCGGTGCCGCATGGCAGCGCGGACTGGTGCCGCTGACCTATGACGCCATCGTGCAGGCCATCGAGTTGAACGGGGCGGCGGCCGAGAAAAACATCCGCGCCTTCGAGATCGGCCGCTGGGCGGTGCTGCATCCCGAGGACGCGGCGCGGGTGGCCGAACCCAAGGTGATCCCGCTGCCCAAGACGCTGGACGAGAAGATCGCTTACAGATTTGACCATTTGGTAAAATATCAAAGCACGCGCTACGCCAAACGCTACCGTAAGCTGGTGGACGGTGTCTCGGACCCCCGTTTGAAAGAGGCAGTGGCGAAGGGCTATCACAAGCTCTTGGCCTACAAGGACGAATACGAGGTGTCCCGCCTGCATCTGGAAACCCGCGCCAAGGCGGAAGAACAGTTCGGCGGTGACTTCAGGATGTCCTTTCACCTTGCCCCTCCGATGCTGTCCAAGACCGGGCCGGATGGGCGTCCGGTGAAAAAGCAGTATGGCGAGGGGATGCTCCGTGGCTTTGGTGTTTTGGCGAAACTCAAATGGCTGCGGGGTACGGTGTTCGACCCGTTTGGCAGCATCGACGAACGCCGCATGGAGCGTGCGTTGATCAAGCAATACGAGGCGGACATGCGTGAATGGCTGCCCAAGGCCAAGCCGGAAACGATGGATGCGCTGGTGGCCCTGGCGGAATTGCCGTTGCAGATCAGAGGTTTCGGTCCGGTCAAACACGCCAATGCCGCCAAGGCCGAGAAACGGCGGGAAGAGCTGCTGGCGGTGCTGCGGTCCGGTGGGGCCGGGTTGAAGCAGGCGGCGGAGTGATGCGTCATATGGCCGTTAAGGAACTGTTACATCTTTGCGGATAAATCAGAGCGCGCTAGCTGGGCGCGATCCAACATCTCTGGAGCCTGATTGGTGACGTCTTCCGCCGCCCGTGACATTTCCTACTCCTATTCCGCACGGTCCAAACCGGGCCGGGCCATGATCCGCCTGATGGAAAACGCCACGGGCCGTCTGACGCTGATCAAACGCGCTGCCGGGTATCAGGACGAGGTCGCGCAAGGCCGCGATTTCTGGGAGGTCATGGTCGACCGCTACGGCCTCAGCCTCGACGTGGTTGGTGGCTCGCTCGACAATATCCCGAGCACCGGTCCGCTGATCGTGATCGCCAACCATCCCTATGGCATTCTGGATGGGCTGATCCTTGGCCATATCCTGTCGGTCACGCGCGGCGATTTCCGCATTCTGGCGCACAAGGTTTTCCGCAAGGCTGAAGACCTCGACCGCATCATCCTGCCGGTCAATTTCGACGAAACCAAGGACGCCATCGCGCAGAACATTGAAACCCGCAAGGTGGCGCTGGACTACCTGCGCGAGGGGGGCTGCGTTGGCGTGTTCCCCGGGGGGACCGTGTCCACCGCCGTCACCCCCTTTGCCAAACCGATGGATCCCGGCTGGCGGGGCTTTACCGCCCGCATGATCGCAAAATCCAATGCCACCGTGGTGCCGATCTATTTCGACGGCCACACCAGCCGTCTGTTCCAGCTGGCCAGCCATCTGCATTACACGCTGCGCATGGGGCTCTTGATCCAGGAATTCCGCAAGCGGGTCGACACTCCGGTGCGGATCGTGATCGGTGCGCCGATCCCCGCGCAGGAAATCGACAGCCGCAAAAAAGACGCGCGAGAGCTGATGGATTTTCTGCGCAAAGCCACGTATGAGCTGTCACCAACGCCGTATGCGTCCTATGACTACGGCTTCGAGTTTGAAGAGCGGCACCGGGCGCGCAACTGAACGCCGCCTCGTGCCGATTGCGCGAGGACAGTATGGCGGTAGGCGTATTTGACAGCGGTCTGGGTGGGCTGACGGTGCTGGATGCGGTGTCCAGGCGTTTGCCCGACGTCCCCTTCGTCTATCTGGGCGACAACAAGCACGCGCCCTACGGCGTGCGCGATGCCGATGACGTCTACACCCTGACCTGTTCGGCAACCGAACGGCTGTGGGAGGCGGGCTGTGATCTGGTGATTCTGGCCTGCAACACGGCGTCTGCGGCGGCGCTCCGGCGGATGCAGGAAAGCTGGATTCCCCGCGACAAGCGGGTGCTGGGCGTGTTCGTGCCGCTGATCGAGGCGCTGACCGAACGGCAATGGGGCGACAATTCCCCGCCGCGCGAAGTGGCGGTGCAGCATGTGGCCCTGTTTGCAACCCCGGCCACCGTGCGCAGCCGCGCCTTCCAGCGCGAATTGGCCTTCCGGGCCATTGGTGTGGATGTCGAAGCGCAGGCCTGCGGCGGTTTGGTGGATGCGATCGAAGAGGGCGACATGATCCTCGCCGAAGCGCTGGTCCGGTCGCATGTGGATGCGCTCAAGCGCAAGATGCCCAACCCGCAGGCGGCCATTCTGGGCTGCACGCATTACCCGCTGATGCAGGAGATCTTTCAGGATGCGCTGGGGCCGGAGGTGGCCGTCTACAGCCAAGCCAATCTGGTGGCCGAGTCGCTCGCGGACTACCTTGTGCGCCATCCCGACATGCTGGGGCCGGGCGCGGAGTCGATGTTTCTGACCACCGGTGATCCGAAAAGGGTTTCGGACCATGCCACGCAATTCCTGCGACGACGGATCGAGTTCAGGGCCGCCTGAGCCTGTCACCGATCCTTTGCCATCACATATCGTCACCGGGAGTGACCACATGACCTGTAAAATCGCCATCATCGGTGCCAGCGGCTATACCGGAGCCGAATTGCTGCGCCTCATCGCCACCCATCCCGACATGGAGATCGCAGCACTTGCCGCGAATTCCAAGGCGGGCCAGACCATCGCACAGGTGTTTCCATTCCTGCGCCATCTCGACTTGCCAAAGCTGGTGACATGGGAAGAGATCGACTTTTCCGGCATTGATCTCTGTTTCTGTGCCTTGCCGCACAAGACCAGCCAGGAGGTGATCTCCAAACTGCCGACCGATCTGAAAATCGTGGATCTGTCCGCTGATTTCCGGCTGCGGGACCCGGCGGACTACCAGAAATGGTACGGCAACCCGCATGCAGCGGTCGAGATGCAGAAAGAGGCGGTTTACGGCCTGACCGAGTTCTACCGCGATGCGATCCGCGAGGCGCGGCTGGTGGCCGGCACGGGCTGCAACGCGGCAACCGGGCAGTATATTCTGCGGCCGTTGATCGCGGACCGGGTGATCGGGCTCAAGGACATCATCCTCGACCTCAAATGCGCGGTGTCCGGGGCGGGGCGGTCGCTCAAGGAAAACCTGCTCCATGCAGAGCTGTCTGAGGGGTACAACGCCTATTCCGTGGGCGGCACGCACCGGCATTTGGGGGAATTCGATCAGGAATTCAGCGCTTTGGCGGGGGAAGAGGTGCGCGTGCAGTTCACGCCGCATCTGATCCCGGCGAACCGGGGGATTCTTGCGACTTGTTACGTCAGCGGTGAGGCTCAGGCAGTGCATGACGCGCTGATCAAGGCCTATGCCGATGAGCCGTTCATTGAAGTGCTGCCCTTTGGCGAGACGCCGTCGACGCATCACGTGCGCGGATCGAATTTCTGCCATATTGGAGTTACAGGGGATCGGATCGAGGGGCGGGCGATCATCGTGGCGGCGCTGGACAACCTGACCAAGGGTTCGTCCGGGCAGGCGTTGCAGAACGCAAACCTGATGCTGGGTCTGGCAGAGACGTCGGGTCTGATGCTGGCGCCGTGTTTCCCCTGAGCCGGCGCCCCCAGAATTTTATGGGCGGGCCCCAGATTCTTCGTACGAAGAATCTGATCCAGACGGGTTGAAAAAGAGTTAACTCGAGTGCGCTGCCCCGACCTTGGGTTGGGGAGGCGCGAAAAACGGATCAGGGGCTGCGTCAAATTGATCAGGCGCAGTTCCCGAAACATGTTTTCGTGTCTATATTGAACCGAACATCGTCGGGAGGACGTGATGGCCCTGAAATCGTTGAAGAAACAACGCCGCATCCAAGTGATCGCCCTGGCGACGGTCGCCCTGATCCTGTCGACGGCGCTGATCGGCTACGGCATGCGGGACGGCATCAACTTCTTCCGCTCTCCCAGTCAGGTCGTGGCCGAACCGCCAGCACCGAATGAGGTGTTCCGCATCGGTGGCCTGGTCGAGGAAGGGTCGATCATCCGGGGACAGGGGTCGTCGGTGTCTTTCCGCGTGACGGACGGCGGGGCCACTGTGCCGGTGGTCTATACCGGTGTGCTGCCCGATCTCTTTTCCGAGAACGAAGGGATGGTGGGCACAGGGCGCTTCATCAATGGCGTGTTTGAAGCCTCTGAAATTCTTGCGAAACACGACGAAGAGTACATGCCCGCCGAGGTGGTCGATGCACTGAAGGAACAGGGCATCTACAAGGACCCGAACGCGGGCAGTTGAGCGCGTATGCGCGTCTTTCCGCACCTCACACAAAACAGGCCGGGCGCACAGCACCCGGCCTTGTCATTTTTTGCATGGTCCGTCAGTCCGATTATCCCCGGAGAATCGACCGACCCGCGAATTCCGCGGTCTCACCCAGCATTTCCTCAATGCGGATCAGCTGGTTGTACTTGGCCAACCGGTCGGAGCGCGCCAGCGAGCCGGTCTTGATCTGACCGCAATTTGTGGCCACCGCGAGATCGGCAATCGTCGCGTCCTCGGTCTCGCCCGAGCGGTGCGACATCACGTTGGTGTAGCGCGCGCGGTGGGCCATATCGACCGCCTTGAGCGTTTCGGTCAGGGTGCCGATCTGGTTGACCTTGACCAGCATGGAATTCGCGCAGCCGCGGGCGATGCCATCGGCCAGTCGCGCGGGGTTGGTCACGAAAAGATCGTCGCCCACCAGTTGCACTTTTTCGCCCAGCACTTCGGTCAGCATGGCCCAGCCGTCCCAGTCGTCTTCGGACATGCCGTCTTCGATCGAGATGATCGGATAGTCGTTCACCAGCGCCTGCAGGTAGGCCACGTTCTCATCCGAGGTCAGCGATTTGCCTTCGCCCTTGAGTTCGTATTTGCCGTCCCTGTAGTACTCGGTGGCGGCGCAATCGAGGGCGAGCATCATGTCGTCGCCGGGCGTATAGCCCGCTTTCTCAATGGACTTCAGAATAAAATCAAGGGCTTCGCGGGTGGAGCCAAGTTCGGGGGCAAAGCCGCCCTCATCGCCCAGGCCGGTGGACATGCCCGCCGCGGACAATTCTTTCTTCAGCGTGTGGAACACTTCGGATCCCATGCGCACCGCGTCGCGGATGTTGTCCGCAGCGACCGGCATGATCATGAATTCCTGGATGTCGATCGGGTTGTCCGCATGTTCGCCGCCATTGATGATGTTCATCATCGGCACCGGAAGAACACGCGCAGAGGTGCCGCCGACATAGCGGAAGAGCGGCTGTGTGGTGAAATCAGCGGCGGCCTTGGCAACGGCGAGGCTGACGCCGAGGATGGCGTTGGCCCCAAGGCGGCCCTTGTTGTCGGTGCCGTCCAGCTCGATCATGGTCATGTCGATGCCCACCTGCTCGGTGACGTCGAGGCCGACGATCTCGTCCGCGATCTCACCATTCACTGCCGCCACGGCCTCAAGAACGCCTTTGCCCATGTAGCGGCTTTTGTCGCCGTCCCGTTTTTCAACGGCCTCATAGGCACCGGTGGAGGCTCCCGATGGAACCGCCGCGCGGCCGATGGTGCCGTCTTCCAAGGTGACGTCGACTTCGACGGTCGGGTTGCCCCGGCTGTCGAGGATTTCGCGGGCGTGGATGTCGATGATGGTGCTCATTTCCGTGGGTCCTGATGAAACTGGCAGTCGGCGCCGGTATAGCAGGGACCGACGCAAAGTAAACCGCGTCTGATAGCGCTAACGGGCGGCTGCGATCCTCTGGCGCTCCTGGTCCAGCGCGAGCTTGCGTTCGCGGTACAGCGCATAAAGCCCGGCGGTCAGGATGATGGCCGCGCCCAGAAGGGTCAGCGCATCAGGGCGTTCGCCGAAGACAAGAATGCCGAGGCTCATCGTGAAGACCAGACGGGTGTAGCGGAACGGGGACACGATGGCAGCCGGGGCCATGCGCATGGCCTGCGTGACGGCATAGTAGCCCAGAGCGGTCACGATGATCCCGGCGCCCATGTGCCACATGGTGAGTGCCGGGACAGAGGTTGGCGCATCCGAGACCAGACTCAGACCGAAGCCGATCGGAATGGTGGCTGCAAACCCCCATGTGGCCAGTGAAATCGACGGGATATGCGCGGGGGACAGGCGTGTGATGAGGTCACGCAAACCCAACCCGCAGACGCCCATCACCGCAAAGAGGGCGGCCGGTTGAAAGCCTTCCGCACCGGGCCGGATCACCAGCAGCATACCGATGAGGCCCGCAAGAATCGCGAGCCAGCGCCGCAGTCCGACTGGTTCCTTCAGGAAGATCGCGGCACTCAGCGTGACGACAAGCGGGGCCATCTGCATGATCGCGGCAAAGAGCGAGAGCGGGATCGCGCCGATGGACAGCACAAGACCAAGCCCGCCGATGATCTCGAGCCAGCTGCGGGCGAGAACCCACGGATGCAGGGCGTCGCGGCTCAGCAGGTTCGCCCTCTGCCACTTTGCGATGAGCATAAAGCACAGCGTCCCGCCAAGGCTGAGATAGAACATGACGTGACCGGGGGACAGAACGAGCGACGACAGTTTGATGAACGCATCGCTCAGTGCCAGAAGCGCCATGGCGAGGATCATCAAGAGGATGGCGCGAACGACTTGCATGGGATGCAGTTACGCCTGTTTCCCGCAAGACACCAGAGGCCTTGACCCCGGCAGTCACTTCTTGATCGGCACACCGTAGAGTTCGAGCTTGTGGCCCTTGAGCCGATAGCCCAGCTTGGCTGCGATCTTTTCCTGAAGGGCCTCGATTTCGGGGTCGACGAATTCGATCACCTTGCCGGTGGTCAGGTCGATCAGGTGGTCGTGGTGGTCGCGTTCCGCATCCTCATAGCGGGCACGGCCGTCGCCAAAATCCACTTTCTCGAGAATTCCCGCTTCTTCGAAGAGTTTCACGGTCCGGTAAACCGTTGCGATCGAGATATTCGGATCGCGCCCGGCGGCGCGGGCATAGAGCTCTTCGACATGCGGATGGTCGTTGGCCTCTTCGAGAACCTGCGCGATGGTGCGCCGTTGTTCGGTCAGGCGCAGGCCCTGCGCTTCGCAGCGGGAGATGATGGTTTCGGACATCGCCGGGCCTCGTGTCTTTGGTGCGCTCCGGTTTACCGAACTGCGCAGGTCAATGCCAGAATGCGCAGGCCGTTTTTTTATGCCCTGCGGCGGAGGTGCCAGAGATAGGTGGCCAGTGCCGCGACGACAATGGTGCCGCCGGTCAACAGGCGGACGGAGGGGGTTTCCCCGATCACCATCCAGACCCAGACTGGCCCGAGCACGGTCTCGAGCAGGAGAACCAGACTGACATTGACCGAGGCGGTGTGACGCGAGGCTTCGGACATCAGGTAGAACGAGGCGGGCAGCACGATCCAACTGGCTGTCGCGATGGCCCAGGTTGTGCCAGACGCCATCTCTTGCGGAGAGGTCAGCGAAAAGGCCGTCAGGCCGGCCAGAGCAGACCCGGTGCCGACGGCGGTCAGAAGTGGCATGTCCGGATTGTGGCGCAGCAGCGTGAAACTGAGCGCGAGGCTCAGGGCAACCCCTAGCCCACAGGCCACACCAACCAGCGCGCTTTTGGTGATGGCGAGATCCCCCTTGCCGGTCATGGCCAGAACGATGCCGCCGCCCACCACCGCGATGGTGGCCCATGTCGCCGGGCGCGTTGGCTGTCCATAAAGCACGCGGGACAGGATTGCGGCCCAGATCGGCACCGTTGCCACGGCGATCAGGACGAGCGCGACCGGTGCCAGCGAGATGGCAGGCGCAAAGAGCGAGGCATTGGCCCATTGCGCCAGCACCAGAGCCACTCCGACCCCTGAGGCCAGCCGCGGGAACAGGCGGACCTGTCCGGTCAGTGTCGCAGCGACCAGAAAGACCGTGCCCATTGCCAGCCCGCGCCACGCCACCAGAGGTGCGGCTTCGAGCCCCGACAGGCGGATGAGAAGAGCGTCCGGCGTCAGGATGAGCACGCCGAGACACGCCAGCAGAATGCCTTTCATAAAGTTGCGTCTGGATCAGCTGTAAAGCGGCTGAACCCCCATCTGCATGTGAAGCGCATTGACCGTGGGCTGGTCCAGGTCCATCGCGCGTGCCAGCGCATCGAGGTATTCTGCCTCGGGCTGGGTATCGAGCCGGATGGCCATCAGCGATGCCGAATAGACCTGGCTGCGCAGCGGGGCAGGGGTGTCTGCCGCGAGGCTTTCGGGATCGACGGGGGCCGCCAGTTGCGCCTGCACGAAGGCGATGTCTTCGGCATCGGCGTCTTCACCGACCGTGTCGAGGATCTTGGCACGTTCGGCCTCGTCGATGCCGCCGTCGCATTTGGCGGCCTGAATCATCGCGCGCAGCATCAGGGCGGCGGTTTCCTCGGCCTGCGGGGCGGCCGCGCCGGATTTGGCGAACTGGTCGAGCATGCCGCCCATGTTCTTGCCGCCCATCGCGGCCATGCCTCCGGCGGCAGCCAGCAGTCCGGCCAGACCTGCGCCGCCGCTGCCGCCTAGCTGTGACAGAAGGCCCCCCTTGTCACCGGAGGCCTGCGCGGTCCCGCCGCCCATCATGGATGACAGGTCGAGACCGCCGGACTGTAGTTTCTCCATCATGCCTGCCAGCGGATTGGCCCCCCCGGCACCGCCCATCATCTGGCCGACCTGCGCCTGGATCTGTGCGAGCGGATTGTCCCCCGACACCTGTGCGCCGCCCATCAGGCCACCTAGGCCCTTGCCGCCCGACAGGTGGTCGACACCGCGCGCTGCGGCATATCCGATGGCCACCTTGGCCAATGTTCCCATGAGACTCATACGTTTACCTCCCGGCGGTCAGGGTCTTTCAGTTGTTGGCAGGATGCCCGATTCGCGACCGAGATGTGGAAAAACCTGTGTCCTGCGCGGATTTGGCGGGATGGTGCGCCCCGGTTTTCGGCTTGACCCCGGACGCGCTTGGGTGTCCCTGACGGACATGGACCGCAAAGACGCAATTGATTTGGCTGGCGCAACCGGGCTCGTGGTGTTCGCCACGATGCTTGCCTTCAACCAGGTGGTGATCAAGGTGACCAATGCCGGCTTCGGCCCGGTCTTTGCCGCCGGGCTGCGTTCGGCCCTCGCGTTGGGCGTGCTCGGCATATGGCTGCTGGTGCGTCGGCGCAGGCTTGAAGGGATTGGGCGGACCTTCTGGTCCGGTCTGCTTCTGGGCGGTCTCTTCACCGTCGAGTTCATCTTTCTCTTCATCGCCCTGGATCTCACCACGGTGTCGCGCGTGTCGATCCTGTTCTACTCGATGCCGGTCTGGCTTGCTGTCATTGCGCATTTCGCCTTGCCGGGCGAAACCCTGTCCTGGCGCCGGACGCTGGGATTGGCGCTGGCCATGGCAGGGGTGATCTGGGCCTTGTTCGACCCCGAATCCCGGCTGGCGGGGAGCCTCATGGGCGATATCCTCGCGCTTCTTGCCGCCTTTGCCTGGGCGGGGATTGCATTGACCGTGCGCTTGACGCGGGTGTCAGAGCTGTCACCCGAGGGGCAGCTGTTCTGGCAGTTGTCGGTCTCGACGGTAGGTCTGCTGGCGGCAGCGCCGCTTTTTGGCGAGTTCCTGCGCGATCCGGCCGCGATTCATGTTGCAGGGCTGGCGTTCCAGGCGATCTTCGTGGCGAGCCTCGGTTTTCTGTTCTGGCTGCGGCTGATGGCGATCTATCCGGCGTCGGACGTGGCGGCGTTCAGCTTTCTGTCGCCGGTTCTTGCGGTGGGGATGGGCTGGCTGCTGCTCGATGAACCGGTGGGACCTGGATTTCTTGGCGCTATGTGCCTTGTGGCGGTGGGGATCGTCCTGATCAACGGCAGGCGCAAGCGCGCGGTTCAGGTGCCGCAGAACGTCGCCTGAACCACCTCCTCGGGCGCTGGTGGACGGCGCAGATCGGCATAGGCCGGATCGTCGGCAAAGGGCGTCGCATAAGCGGCCATCAGGCGATGGAACGGCGCATCGTCACCCGCAACCGCTGCCGCGATCATCTCTTCGATCCGGTGATTGCGCGGGATCAGAACCGGGTTTGCCGCGCTCATCAGCCCCTTCGGGTCTTCTTCGCCGCTGATGCGGCTCTGCCAGCGCGCATGCCAATCATCGAAACCTGCAGTCTCGGTGAACTGGTCGCGCGCGGTGCCGTCCACAAGCCCCCGGAACGTGTTGGTGAAATCGGCTTCGTCAGTTTGCATCAGCGTCAGCAGTTCTGCGATCAGCGTGGCATCGTCCGGCGTGGGGTCCGACAGGCCGATCTTGGCGCCGAAGCGCCGCAACCATTCGGCGCGGATCAGGTTCGGCATGGCGTGCACCTGCGCGGTGAAGGGTTCGATGGCCGCTTCGGGATCGGGCATCAGCGACAAAAGCGCGGTGGCCAGTTGGGCCATGTTCCAGACGATGATGTCGGCCTGCGCGGCATAGCTGTAGCGTCCGAACCGGTCGATCGAGGAATAGACCGTTTCCGGGTGGTAGCTGTCCATGAAGGCGCAGGGGCCGTAGTCGATGGTCTCGCCAGAGATGCTGCAATTGTCGGTGTTCATCACGCCATGGATGAAGCCGAGGCTCATCCACTGGGCGACCAGCGCCGCCTGACGGCGCATCACGGCATCAAGAAACGCGGCCGGTTCCGTTGCGTCTGGATAATGGCGTGCGACCGCATAGTCGAAGAGCGTCTGCAGGGCCGGAATGTCGCCCCGTGCGGCAAAGATCTGAAAGGTGCCGACACGCAGATGGCTTTGGGCGACGCGGGTCAGCACGGCGCCGGGCAGGGGGCGTTCGCGGACGACGGTTTCGCCGGTGCGCACGGCCGCCAAGGCACGGGTTGTGGGCACGCCAAGCGCGTGCATCGCTTCGCTGACCACGTATTCGCGCAGCACCGGACCCAGCCAGGCGCGCCCGTCACCCATCCGGGAAAACGGCGTGCGGCCCGACCCCTTGAGCTGGATGTCGCGGCGGATGCCATCCGTGCCGATGGTTTCACCCAGCAGGATCGCGCGGCCATCGCCCAATTGGGGGTTGTACTGGCCGAATTGGTGGCCTGCATAAAGCTGTGCCAAAGGGGCCGCACCGTCGGGAAGGGCATTGCCCGCGAAGAGCGCGGCGAGATCGGGATCATCAAGCCCGTCGATGCCGAGGTCCCGTGCGAGCGCTTCGTTGAAGGCGATGAGGGACGGCGCACGCACGGGCTCCGGTTTCACGCGGGCGAAAAACCCGTCGGGCAGAGCGGCATAGCTGTTGTCGAATGGGATCTGCAAGGTCATGCCCTTGATATAGGGGAGGCAAGGTCCGGCCACCAGTGGCTTGCCTTTGCCGGATCGGCGCTAGGGTCATTAGGAGGCTGAAGAAGGAGGACCCACATGGTTGCCACCGACACCTATGGCATGACGCTGAAGGATCGCCCTGAATTCAAATCCAAACCCAAACCGCTCTGTTTCCCGCCCGACGCCAGCGTCTCCGAAGCGGTGGCGCAGATGACCGAAAAGAATTTCGGCTCGGTCGTCGTTGTCGATTCCGATCAGAAGGTGGTGGGCATTGCGACAGAGCGCGACGTCATGAAAAAGCTGGTGCATGCCGGCAAGGATGCGGCCACGACCAAGCTTTCCGAGATCATGACCCGCGATCCGCGTCTCGCCCGCGAGGCAGATGATGTCGTGGACTGGCTGCGCATCATGTCGAATGAACGGTTTCGGCGGTTGCCCGTTGTCGACGAAGCGGGACGCATTCAGGTGATCTTCACCCAAGGCGATTTCGTCAGCTACACGTGGCCGGACCTGATCTATCAGGCCAAGGAACTCGCCAAGGCCAGTGTCGGACGCAATTATCCGGTCTGGCTGATCGGCGGGGGCATCATGCTCTATTCGATCCTGATGATCATCGTTGTCTCGTCGATCGGTTGACCTTCAGAGCACGCGCGACATGTAGGCATAACCGGTGCGCGTTTCGAACTTTGCGCGCTGGTAGAAGCGGAGCAGCTGGTCGTCGCCCTGATCCGCTTCGAGATGAAGTGCCTTGATCCCGCCTTCCTTGATCGCCTTGGCCAGACCGTTGAGCGCGTCCGATCCCATGCCGCGCTTGCGCACGGCGCTGCGGACAAAAATCTCGTCCACGATCGCGTCCATGCCGCCATATTCAACGGACCAGCCGAAGGACACGACAACATAGCCCACCGGAGCGCGGCGCGGGCCGATCAGCCAGATCGCGCCGTGTGGAATGCCTTCGAGCAACGGGACAATCGCGTCCTGCTGATGTTCGGGCGAGGTGGCAAATCCCTGATGTTCGTGGAACGCCGCCACAAGTGGGAGGAGCTTTGGCAGATCCTCGGGCATGGCAAGGTGCAGGGATTTCATAGACGCGCCAATCGCTCGGTCAAAAGCGCGAAAAACCCATCCGCGTCGATGTCGCCGATGAAGGTGGCATTCGGTGCGCGGTCTGTGACACCCCACCAGTCCGCCACGGTCATGCCCAGGGTCAGGTCGGACGTGGTTTCGATCTCCACATTGATGTGACGGCCGGTGAAGAGCGCGGGTTCGATCAGGTAGGCGGTCACGCAGGGGTCATGCAACGGGGCACCGGCGCTGCCGTATTTTTCCTTGTCGAAGCGTTCGAAGAAATCGGTCATTTCGGCGACGGCGACACCGACCGGTGTTCCCAATGCGCGAAAGGCGGTGTTGCGCTCGCTCGTGACCAGCGCCTTGTGCGTGACATCGAGCGGCATGACGGTGATCGGTGCGCCGCAGGCGAACACGATTTTCGCCGCTTCGGGATCGACATAGATGTTGAACTCGGCCGCCGGTGTGATGTTGCCCACCTCGAAATAGGCGCCCCCCATCAGCACGATTTCCTGAATGCGGTCCGCGATGTCCGGCGCGCGTTTCAGGGCGGTTGCGATATTGGTGAGCGGGCCAAGAGGGCAGAGCGTCACCGTTCCCTCGTCTTCTGCGCGAAGGGTCTCGATGAGGAAGTCGACCGCGTGCTGGTCTTGCAGGGGCATGGTGGGGTCGGGCAGGGTCGGGCCATCGAGCCCCGTCTTGCCGTGCACGTGTTCCGCCGTAACCAGCTTGCGCGCGAGAGGAGCCTCGCAGCCCGCAAAGACGGGTATGTCCGGCTTGCCCGCCAGTTCGCACACGATGCGGGCGTTTTTCTGGGTCAGGGGAAGCGGCACGTTGCCCGCCACGGCGGTGATGCCCAGAACCTCGAGATCCTCGGGGGAGGCAAGGGCCAGCAGGATCGCAACGGCGTCGTCCTGTCCGGGGTCGGTGTCGATGATGATTTTGCGGGGTGCCATCTAAGACTCCTTGGTTGCGGCGGTGGTGACATGCAGGACCACGAGGATCAAGCGTGTTGATGTCTGCGAGCGGCCCTTTGCCCGTTCTTTCGGCAACCCGATTGCAGCACGGTCTCGGGATGTTAGACTGGGCGAGAACGATGCGAAATGAGTTTACATCTGCCTCGTTAGCGCTAACAAGACGCTGAGCGAAGCAGAATCGAAAGGATCGCGCCATGGTGTCCCGCGTCATTCCCGTCGACCCGTTCGACCTTGTGATCTTCGGCGGAACAGGCGATCTCGCGCGGCGGAAGATCCTGCCGGGTCTTTTCAGACGCTTCTGCGCGGGTCAGATGCCCGACAACTCACAGATCATCGGCGCCGCGCGGTCCGAGATGAGCACAGATGAGTACAGGCAGATGGTGGCGGATGCGGTGGCCGAATTCGGCGGCGGCCGTGCCTGCGAAGCCGGAACGCTCGACGCGTTCATTGCCACGGTCGATTACGTGACAACCGATGCCAAAGGCGATGCGGGATGGACCGATCTCAATGCAAAGCTGCGCTCGGATGCGGTGCGGGCGTTCTACTTTTCGGTCGGGCCGTCGCTGTTCGGCGATCTTGCCGAGCGTTTGCACCGGTTCGGGCTTGCGACGCCGGAGAGCCGCGTCGTCGTGGAAAAACCCTTCGGTCATGATCTTCACTCCGCCAAGGCCCTGAACGCGACACTGGCGCAGCATTTTCACGAAACGCAGATCTACCGGATCGACCATTATCTGGGCAAGGAAACGGTCCAGAATCTGATGGCCGTGCGCTTTGGCAACATGCTTTTCGAGCCGCTCTGGAATGCGCAATATGTTGATCACATCCAGATCACCGTGGCCGAAACCGTGGGTGTCGGCGGGCGCGGCGGCTACTATGACAAGTCGGGCGCGATGCGGGACATGGTGCAGAACCACCTGATGCAGCTTCTGTGCCTGATCGCGATGGAGCCGCCGGCGAAGTTCGAACCCGATGCGGTGCGGGATGAAAAGCTCAAGGTGATCCGGGCGCTGGAACCGGTGGATTGGCATCATATCGTGCGTGGGCAGTACGGGGCGGACGAAAACGGCCCAAGCTACCGCGATGACGTGGAAGATCCGAAGTCGCGCACCGAAAGCTTCATTGCCATGAAATGCCATATCTCCAACTGGCGTTGGGCCGGCACGCCGTTCTATCTGCGCACCGGCAAACGGCTCAGGGCGCGGGCTTCGGAAATCGCGGTTGTTTTCAAGGATGCGCCACATTCGATCTTCGGCGCGGATGCCGGGCGGCACCGCAACGTTCTGGCGATCCGGTTGCAGCCGAACGAGGGCATGACGCTGGATGTGACGATCAAGGAACCGGGGCCGGGGGGCATGCGTCTTCTGGATGTCCCCTTGGACATGAGCTTTGCCGAGGCGCTGGGTCCGGATGCCGAGGAAGCGCCGGACGCCTATGAGCGTCTGATCATGGACGTGATCCGGGGGAACCAGACGCTCTTCATGCGCGGAGACGAGGTCGAGGCGGCCTGGGCCTGGACCGACCCCTTGATCGACGGCTGGACCGCCCGCAACGATGTGCCCAAGACATACGATCCCGGAAGTTCCGGCCCCGAAGATGCCTTGATGCTGATGCATCGGGACGGACGCAAATGGCGCGAGGTGAAGGCATGAGCTATGACTTTCTAACCTATCCCGACCGCGAGATGCTTGCGATGGATCTGGCCAACAAGCTGGCGGGCGATTTGCGGACCATCCTGACGCATGAGGACCGCGTCGTGCTGGCCGTGCCGGGGGGCACGTCGCCCGGGCCGGTCTTCGACGATCTTTGCGCGGCCGATCTCGACTGGAGTCGTGTCGATGTCATGCTGACGGATGAACGCTGGGTGCCCGAGGACAGCGACCGGTCGAACACCCGTCTGATCCGCGAACGATTGCTCGTCGAGCGCGCATCGGCGGCGCGGTTGCTGCCGCTCTACATTCCGGCGCATGAGCCGGAAGAGGTTCTGGCGGAACTGGAATCGCAGATCATCGACGAATTGCCGCTCGCGGTTGTTCTTCTGGGTATGGGAACCGACATGCATTGCGCGTCGATCTTTCCGGGGGCGGATCAACTCGACACGGCGCTTGACCCCAATGCGCCGATCCTTGTGCCCATGCGGGCACCCGGCGCGCCAGAGCCGCGCATTACGCTGAGCGCCCGCGTGCTCAACGAAGCGATGCGCAAGCATGTTCTGATCTTCGGGCAGGACAAACGCGACGCGCTGGAGAATGCGCGCGGCAAGCTGCCGGAGGACGCGCCCATCAATGCGGTGCTGGATGGTGCAACGGTTCATTGGGCGGAGTGACAGCGATGTGGGATGACCTGAAATCCGCAGCCGAGGCTGGGCGGGATCGCTCGATCCTGAGCCTGTTCGATGCAGATGCCGACCGGGCGGCGGCGTTCAGCGTGGCCGCTCTGGACCTGCTTTTCGACTACTCCAAGACCCAGATCGACGCCGACACGCGGGATGTGCTGATCCGGCTGGCGCAGGCGGCTGGGGTCGAAGCCAAGCGCGACGGGATGTTCGCGGGGGACAAAATCAACGACACCGAGGGCCGTGCAGTGCTGCACACGGCGCTGCGCAATCTGGATGGCGATCCGGTGCTGGTCGACGGGCAGGATGTGATGCCCGGTGTGCTCGACACACTGGCCCGGATGGAGACCGTGGCTGAGGAGGTCC
The DNA here is from genome assembly GCF_022763305.1 of Marivita sp. Taxonomy (GTDB): domain Bacteria; phylum Pseudomonadota; class Alphaproteobacteria; order Rhodobacterales; family Rhodobacteraceae; genus Marivita. The sequence continues at coordinate 81,322 of NZ_JALEGT010000055.1, forward strand.
GCGCGTCGCAGGTCACCGATGTGGTGAATATCGGGATTGGCGGGTCCGACCTTGGCCCTGCCATGGCCTATCTGGCGCTGTCGCCATACTGCGACGGGCCGCGCTGCCATTTCGTGTCGAACGTGGATGCTGCCGACATCGCCGATACGTTGCGGGGCTGTGATCCGGAAAAGACGCTGTTCATCGTCGCCTCCAAGACCTTCACAACGATCGAGACCATGACCAACGCCCGCACCGCGCGGGCCTGGTTGCAGGACCACGGCGTCTCGACCGATGGTCGGTTCATCGCTTTGTCGTCCAATGCCGAAGCCGCCGCCGAATGGGGTATCCCATCCGAGCGCGTTCTGGGGTTCGAGGATTGGGTCGGCGGGCGTTATTCCATGTGGGGGCCGATTGGCCTGTCGCTGATGATCGCCATCGGCCCAGATGCGTTCAAGGCGTTCCTGCGCGGCGGGCAGGCGATGGACCGGCATTTCCGCGCGGCGGCGCTGCACGAGAACATGCCGGTGATGCTGGCGCTTGTGGGCATCTGGCACAATCAGGGGCTGGGCCACGCCACCCGCGCGGTTCTGCCCTATGACAACCGCCTGTCGCGCCTGCCGGCCTATCTTCAGCAGCTTGAGATGGAGAGCAACGGCAAGTCCGTGGCGATGGACGGATCGACCCTGCCGGTCAATTCCGGCCCGGTGGTCTGGGGCGAGCCGGGCACCAACGGTCAGCACGCGTTCTACCAGTTGATCCATCAGGGCACGCGGGTGATTCCCTGCGAATTCATGGTCGCCGCCGAAGGGCACGAACCCGACCTGCGCCACCACCACGAGTTGCTCATCGCCAACTGCCTTGCGCAGTCCGAAGCGCTGCTGCGCGGGCGCTCGCTTGACGAGGCGCGGGCGATCATGGCGAAGAAGGGCCTGACCGGTGAAGAACTGGAGCGACAGGCGCGGCACCGGGTGTTCCCGGGCAACCGCCCGTCCACCACGCTGATGATGCCGAAACTGACGCCCGAGGTTCTGGGCCAGATCATCGCGCTTTATGAGCACCGCGTGTTTGTCGAAGGGGTGATCCTCGGCATCAACTCGTTCGATCAATGGGGCGTCGAATTGGGCAAGGAACTGGCCACATCACTGGGGCCGCTGGTTTCGGGCGACGCGTCTGCAGACGACAAGGACGGCAGCACACAGGCGCTCTTGGGCTACGTGAAACGCTATTCGTGAGGCGGGCAAGCGCGTTCGAACGCGCTTGATCACGGCGCGTCGACGCGCCGTTCCACCCCATCTACCGCATGAAACCGCTCCCGCACGTATTCGGGGATCGGCATCCGAGCGCTGCCATCCGGCATGAGCAGCACGATCACGCAGGTAAAGGTCGCCCGCACTGTCCCACCGGACCAGATTTCCTGCCGCAGCGTGAAACTGGTGGTGCGATAGTCTACCGTCCTTGTCCCGACCACGTAGTCTTCGTCCGCCCGCATTTCCTGCAACCAGTCGATCTCGCCCCGTCGGATGACGATACGGGGTTCGGCCTCTCCGTTTTTGTAGGTCGAGAGGCCCACATGCTTGAAATAGGTCACGCGCGCCCCTTCGAACCACACGAGATAGGCCACGTTGTTCACATGGTTGAGCGGATCAAGCTCGGAAAAGCGCACGCGGTCGGCCAAGGCCAGCGGCCAGGTCTCGGGTAGGCCAAAGGCGCGCTGCTGGTCGGGGGAAAGCGGGGTGTGATAGGTCAGCGTCATGCAGGCTCCCTGTCAATCGGCGCGGGGAATGTCAAACTCCGGCATGGCCAGGGTGAACCCATCGAATTGGAACGCCGGGCTGACCGTGCAGCCGACCAGCGTCCAGTCGCCGGTGCTGCGCGCGGATTGCCAATGATGCGGGGGCACGATCAGCTGAGGCGCTTGACCTGCGAAAAGGTCCGGCCCAAGCAGATGATCGGCCGCCGGACCCTGATCCGTGGCCGACATCGACAGCACCAGTGGCGCGCCGGCATAGTGATGCCAGATCTCGGTGGCATCGACCTTGTGCCAGTGGCTGTGCTCCCCGGCGGCCAGAAGAAAATAGATGCAGGTTCCGGAGGGGCGACCCTCCTCGTCCGCAATCCAGGTCTGGCGGTAATGGCCGCCCTCGGGATGTGGGGTCAGATCAAGATGACGGATGATCTCTTGGGCTGTTCGTGCCGCGAAATCAGTCGGTTGCATGCCATACCTCTCGCATCGCGCGGTGCCTTTCGACTTGGTTAACCATAGCTTTGCAGTCTTTCCGCCGCAGGGCAATCGGGGGCAGAGGATGGAACGGCAGGAGCGGGATGTGCGCAGCATCGCAAAGGAGATCGTGGCGCGGGAGGGCGGCTTTGTGGACGACCCCGACGATCCGGGCGGCGCGACCAAGCATGGTGTGACGCTTCACACTCTGCGCCGCCTCGGGCTTGACCTGACGGGGGATGGCCGGGTGACGCTGGCGGATTTGCACCGGCTGACCGAAGATCAGGCGGTGACGATCTTTGTCGATCACTACTTTCTGCGTCCGCGCGTTGTCGATCTTCCCGAACCGCTGCAGCCGACTGTGTTCGATATGTATGTCAACGCAGGGGGCAATGCGGTCAGGCTTCTGCAGCAGCTGGTGCGGAAAATGGGTTTTGCCGTTGCCGTGGACGGCGTCATCGGCCCCAAGACCATCGCCGCAGTTGCCCGTGCCCATGCGGCGGCGCCGGATCACATCGTCGATGCCTACGGAATCGATCGGCGCAACTATTACTTTGCCTTGGCGGACCGGCGTCCCGCCAGCCGCAAATACGCGCGCAGCCGGTCGGGCGGGAAGGGCGGCTGGATCACCCGGGCCGAAGAGTTCATTGCGCCCCGCTATCACCTGAGCGCCGAGGCGTTCCAACGGAGAGTTGCCGCATGGGATTGATCGAACAGGTGTTCTCGCTTCTTTTCGGCTCGGGGCGCAATGTGCTGCGCGACACGGCCGAGGTGTTCCGCCCCAATGCCGAGGCCCAGGCTGGGCGGGACCACGATCGCCACAGCGCAGCACTTGAGCAATTCGCGGCCGAATTCCACGCCGCGCAGCGCGGGTGGTTCGACCGCGTGATGGACGCGCTCAACCGCGTGCCGCGCCCGGCGATGGCGCTGGGCACGTTGGGGCTCTTCGTGTCGGCGATGGTCGATCCCGAGTGGTTCGCCGACCGGATGGTTGGATTGGCTTTGGTGCCCGAACCGCTCTGGTGGCTGCTTGGGGCCATTGTCAGCTTTTATTTCGGGGCCCGGCATCAGGCAAAAGGGCAGGAGTTTCAACGCGATCTGCTGGAACGGATGCACCGCGCGGGACCAGAACGCCCATCCGAGCCGGACCCGCAGGATTTGCCGTCCACGCCACAGGCCGAGGACAACGCAGCGCTTGAGGCGTGGATGCGTCAGCGCCGCTAGAACGGGACCGGACGCGTCGACGCGTCCGGCGGTTTCCGTCGACGGAAACCGCTTGCGACAATGTGAACCGCGCAAAGCATTGAAACGCATTGGCCGTGGCGCACGCAGCGCCTATACTCAGGCCCATGATTACAGAGCTCGGTCACTTCGCCCTCATCCTCGCGTTTCTTGTCGCGATCGTGCAATCCATCGTCCCGCTTGTCGGTGCGCACAAGCGCTGGCCCGGCTGGATGGCCGTGGCGGAACCTGCGGCGACCGTGCAGTTCCTGCTGACGGCCTTTGCCTTTGCGGCGCTGACCTATGCCTTTGTCACTTCCGATTTCTCGCTGCGCCTTGTCTGGCTGAACAGCCACTCGGCCAAGCCGATGCTGTACAAAATCAGCGGCGTCTGGGGGAACCACGAGGGTTCCATGCTGCTGTGGGTGTTGATCCTGACGCTCTTCGGCGCAATGGCGGCCTGGTTCGGCGGCAATCTTCCGCCAACGCTCCGCGCACGCGTTCTGGCGGTTCAATCCGCCGTGGCCGTCGCCTTTTTCGCCTTCATCATCTTCACCTCCAACCCGTTCCTGCGCCTCGTGGTGCCGCCCTTTGACGGGCAGGACCTCAACCCGCTGCTGCAGGACCCCGGCTTGGCCTTCCACCCGCCGTTCCTCTATCTCGGCTATGTGGGCCTCAGCATCTGCTTCAGCTTTGCCGTCGCCGCCCTGATCGAAGGTCGGGTCGATGCGGCCTGGGGCCGTTGGGTGCGGCCTTGGACCCTGGCCGCCTGGGTGTTCCTGACCATCGGCATCGCACTGGGATCGTGGTGGGCCTATTACGAGCTGGGCTGGGGCGGCTTCTGGTTCTGGGACCCGGTCGAGAACGCGTCCTTCATGCCCTGGCTTCTGGCGGCTGCGCTGCTGCACTCGGCCATCGTGGTGGAAAAGCGCGAGGCGCTGAAAAGCTGGACCATCCTTCTGGCCATTCTGGCCTTTGGTTTCTCGCTGATCGGTACGTTCATTGTGCGCTCGGGCCTTCTGACCTCGGTGCATGCCTTCGCCAATGATCCCGAACGCGGCGTCTTCATCCTGATGATCATGGTCTTTTTCACCGGCGGGGCGCTAACGCTGTTCGCGATGCGCGCCACCGCGATGGAGGCCAAGGGCGTCTTCGGCGTGGCCAGCCGGGAAAGCGCGCTTGTGGCGAACAACGTGATTCTCGCCGTAAGCTGCTTCGTCGTGTTTGTCGGCACCATGTGGCCTGTCGTGGCCGAGATGTTCTTCGACACCAAGCTGAGCGTTGGCGCGCCGTTCTTCAACATGGCGTTCACGCCTTTCATGGTGGTGTTGGGTCTTCTCTTGCCGCTGGGCTCCATGCTCAGCTGGAAGCGTGCCAAGGTGGACCGCGCGCTCAAACAGCTTTTGCCGCTGTTCCTCTTCAGCCTTCTGATCCTCGGGCTTTTCTGGACCATCCAGACGGGCAACAGCCTTCTTGGCCCGGTGGGGATGTTCCTGGGGGCCTGGATCCTGTCCGGCGCGCTGCTTGACCTGATCAACCGCACCGGCCGGTCCCGCGATCTGTCGCGCCTGTTCCGTCTGCCGCGCGCCGATTGGGGCAAGGCCACGGCGCATATCGGGCTTGGGATCACCATGGTGGGCATTGCCGGACTGATGGCCTGGCAGGAGGAAGACATCCGCGTGGCCCAGATCGGTGAACCGTTCCAGGTCGGCGATTTCGAACTCGAGCTGACGGCCGTCAACGAGGTGCGTGGGCCGAACTATTTCTCGACGATGGGCGATGTGATCGTGCGCCGGGATGGTGAACAGATCGCGTTCCTGCAACCCGAGAAACGCAACTATCCCGTGGCGCAGATGCCCACAACCGAAGCCGCCATCGACTACCGCTTCCTGCGCGATGTCTATGTGGTGATCGGGGATCCCCAGGATGACGGCGGCTGGGTCATGCGCACCTATATCAAGCCGCTTGCCAACTGGATTTGGGCAGGGGCGATTATCATGGCTCTGGGCGGCGTGCTGTCGCTGTCAGACCGCCGCTACCGTGTGGCGGCAGGGGCCAAGCGCCAGGCGACGCCGCAAGGGGTTCCTGCGGAATGACTGTGGTGCTGACCCCTCTACGCCTGCTGGTTCTTGTACTTTGCCTTGCGGTGGCGCTGCCGGTGGCGGGCCCGGCCTATGCCGTTCTGCCCGACGAGGTGCTGGATGATCCCGTGCTCGAAAACCGGGCGCGGGAGCTGTCGAAAGGCCTGCGCTGTCTGGTGTGCCAGAATGAAAGCATCGACGAATCCCATGCCGACCTCGCCCGTGAATTGCGACTGGTCGTTCGGGAGCGTCTTGTTGCGGGGGACAGCGATGAAGAGGTTCTCGATTACCTCGTGGAACGCTACGGCGAATTCGTGCTGCTGCGCCCGCGCACCGATGGCTGGAACATGATCCTCTGGCTGTCTGGGCCTGCCTTGTTCCTGCTGGCGCTCGGTATTGGCGTGGCCTATGTGCGCGGTCGCGCTTCGGCGGCGGCGCCGACGGAAGCGGGCCTTTCCGAGGAAGAGAAAGCCCGGCTTGAGGAACTGCTCAAGCAGTCGTGACGCCGCGTTCGGCTTTGCCAACGGCAGCTGTTCCGTGTTTGATGCGCGCAAGACCCATTTGGAGAGCGCGCATGAACTACGAAACCATCACCTTCGACATTACGGATGACATCGCCACGGTGACGCTGAACCGGCCGGATGTCATGAACGCGCTCAATACCCAGATGCGGGCGGAAATCACGGATGCCGTGCGCGAAGGCGGCAAGTCGGCGCGCGTTGTGGTGCTGACCGGAGCGGGCAAGTCCTTCTGCTCGGGGCAGGACCTTGGCGACCGCGCCAATGCGGCTAATCTCGATCTGGAGCGCACGCTGCGCGACGAATACGTGCCGATGCTGCGCGCGATCTACGACTGCCCGGTGCCCACCATCAGCGCCGTGAACGGGGCCGCCGCCGGGGCAGGGGCAAACCTCGCGTTGGCGGCAGACGTGGTGATCGCCACCGAATCCGCCTTCTTCCTGCAGGCCTTTACCCGGATCGGCCTGATCCCGGATGCGGGCGGCACGTACTACTTGCCGCGCCAGATCGGTCTGGCCAAGGCGATGGGGGCAGCCCTTTTTGCCGACAAGATCACCGCCCGTCAGGCGGATGACTGGGGCATGATCTACGAGGCCGTGTCGGATGCCCGCTTTGCCGAGCACTGGAGATCTCGCGCGTTGCATCTCGCCAAGGGACCGACCGCCGCCTACCAGCGCGTCAAGCAGTCGATCCGTGCGTCGTTTGACAATGACCTCGAAGACCAGTTGGCGCTGGAAGCCAGGCTGCAAGGCCAGTGCGGACAGACCCGTGACTTCAAGGAGGGTGTGATCGCCTTCCTGGAAAAGCGCCCGGCACATTACGAAGGCCGCTGACGCTATGGGGCAGGCCCGGCAAACGGTTTTGGCCTAGGCCGCCCCAAACTCGGGCTTCAGCGTGAAATAGACGCTGTCCGACCACACCCCATCGACGCAGAATGTGTTCTTCGCCTCGCCGGTCTTCACAAACCCGGCGGAGCGGAGCGTTGCCACCGAAGCGGCATTCATCGGGTCGGCACCCGCCGTGAGCTGCGGGTATCTCAACTCTTCGAAGAAATAGGGGATCAGCGCCGCTAGCGCCTCGGACATCAGCCCCTGCTGCCAATGGTCCGACCGCAGCAGGAACCCGACCTCATCGCCCATATGGACGCCTGCGCAGCCGATGGCGTGGCCCGCACGCTCGATAACGAAATAGGTCACGACGGGCTCTGACGAGGCGATCAGACGCTCCAGATGGCGGCGCGTGATTGCGATGTCGTCATGCGGCGGCGTGGACCAGTAGCGCATCACAAGAGGGTCGCTGTAGACCGCGTGCAGATCCTCCAGATCCGCGATCCGGGCCTTCCGCAACACCAGCCGTTTGGTCACCAAATGGGTCATATGAAAAAGGCCGCCCGAAGGCGGCCTTTCCTGAAATCAGCGCTTCTCGATATCCACATAGTCGCGCAAAGTCTCGCCCTGGTAAAGCTGGCGCGGGCGACCGATCTTCATCTGCGGATCGGCGAGCTGTTCTTTCCACTGGGAAATCCAACCCACAGTCCGGCTCAGCGCGAAGATCGGGGTGAACATCGACGTCGGGAAGCCCATCGCCTCGAGGATGACGCCGGAATAGAAGTCCACGTTCGGGAACAGCTTCTTCTCGGCAAAGTAATCATCCGCCAGAGCGGCTTTCTCCAGTTCCTTGGCCGTGGCGAGGATCGGGTTGTCCTCGACACCCAGCAGGTCCAGCACCTCGTCCGCCGACTGCTTCATCACCGTCGCGCGCGGGTCGAAGTTCTTGTAGACGCGGTGGCCAAAACCCATCAAGCGGAACGGGTCGTTCTTGTCCTTGGCGCGGGCGATGTATTCCGGGATGCGGTCGGGTGTGCCGATCTCCTTGAGCATCTCGAGGCAGGCCTGGTTTGCACCACCATGTGCCGGACCCCAGAGGCAGGCGATGCCCGCCGCGATACAGGCGAACGGGTTGGCGCCCGAAGACGACGCCAGACGCACGGTCGAGGTCGAGGCGTTCTGTTCGTGATCGGCGTGCAGGGTGAAGATGCGGTCCATCGCGCGGGCGAGGATCGGATCAACCACGTATTCCTCGGCCGGGACGGCAAAACACATGTGCAGGAAGTTCGCCGCGTAATCCAGATCGTTGCGCGGATACACGAAGGGCTGGCCGATGGAATACTTGTAGGCCATCGCTGCAATCGTCGGCATCTTGGCGATCAGGCGATGCGATGCGATCTCACGCTGGAGCGGGTCGGAAATGTCGGTCGAATCGTGATAGAAAGCCGACATCGCGCCGACCACACCCACCATCGTGGCCATCGGGTGCGCATCGCGACGGAACCCACGGAAGAAGTTGTGCATCTGCTCGTGGATCATCGTGTGACGGGTGATCGTGCTTTCGAACTTCTCGAGCTCGGCCGCCGACGGCAGTTCACCGTAGAGAAGCAGGTAGCACACTTCGAGATAGTGCGATTTTGCCGCCAGCTGGTCGATCGGATAGCCGCGATGCAGCAATTCGCCCTTGTCGCCATCAATGAAGGTGATGGTGCTGTCGCAGGCGGCAGTCGAGGTGAAGCCGGGGTCATAGGTGAACACACCTGCCTGACCGTAGAGCTTGCGAATGTCGATCACATCCGGTCCGGCTGTCGGAGTGTAGATCGGCAGCTCGTAAGAGCTGTCGCCAATGGTCAGAGTCGCTGTTTTGGAGGTGTCAGACATACGTGGTCCCTTCGTCATTTGCTCTGAACATGGCGCCCAGAGCCAGCTATCCCAAGCCTGAGAACCGCGCGCCGGTTCGGCGTCAGTCGGTCCCCGAGGCAGCTGCTTCTGTCAGGCGGGCGACGGTTTCGTCACGCCCCAGAACCAGCATCATATCGAACACACTCGGCGTCACGGCCCGGCCTGCCAGCGCTGCCCGCATCGGGCCTGCCAACTTGCCGAATTTGGTCCCGTGCTCTTCTGCAATTCGGGATGTGACGGCTTCAAGCTCGTCGCGCGTCCAGCTAGCATTTTGCAAGTGCGGCGTCAACGATTGCAGTATACCACGGGATACCGTGTCCAGCTGTCCGGCGGCCTTCGGTTCCATCTCCAACGGGCGGAATGTCAGAATAAAGTGCGCCTTTTCAATCAGTTCCGGAAAGGTGCGCGCCCGTTCCTTGAGGCAATACATCGCACGATGCATCCCATCAGACTGTGCTTCCGTCAGGGCAGGTTTCCCCGCCGCGTCAAGATATGCTGACAATTCATGCAGCAGTGCAGCATCGTCGGCCACGGCAATGTGCTGGCCGCTCAGATTCTCGAGCTTCTTGAAGTCGAACCGGGCAGGGGATTTGCCGATCCCGGACAGATCGAACCACTCCTGTGCCTGCGCATCGGTGAAAAACTCGTCGTCGCCATGGCTCCAGCCCAGCCGCGCCAGGTAATTGCGCATGCCCGCTGCCGGGTAGCCCATTGCCTGGTATTCCTCGACCCCCAGCGCGCCGTGCCGTTTGGACAGTTTCTTGCCATCGGGACCGTGAATCAGCGGGATATGCGCCCAGACCGGGATGTCCCAGCCCATCGCCGTGTAGATCCCCATCTGACGTGCGGCATTGTTGAGGTGGTCATCCCCCCGGATCACATGGGTCACACCCATGTCATGGTCATCGACAACAACCGCCAGCATGTAGACCGGTGTGCCGTCCGAGCGTAACAGAACCATGTCATCCAGCTGATCGTTGCGGATAGTTACATCGCCCTGCACCTGATCGCGGATCACCGTGGTGCCGTCCTGAGGCGTCCGCAGACGGATGACGAAAGGGCCATCCGGGTGCGTCGACGGATCGGCATCGCGCCACGGGCTCTGAAACAGCGTCGACTTGCCTTCTGCACGTGCCGCCTCGCGGAAGGCTTCGATCTCTTCCTGGGTCGAGAAACACTTGTACGCCGCACCTTTGGCCAAAAGCTCATACGCCACCTCGGCATGACGCTCTGCCCGCTCGAACTGGCTCACCACGTCGCCATCATGGTCCAGACCAAGCCAGTCCAGCCCCTTGAGAATCGCCGCCGTCGCCTCGGGCGTCGACCGGGCGCGGTCGGTGTCCTCGATCCGCAGCAGGAATTTCCCACCGCGACCCCGCGCATAAAGCCAGTTGAACAGCGCCGTGCGCGCCCCACCGATATGCAGGTAGCCGGTGGGAGAAGGGGCGAAACGGGTGACGATCTGGCCGGACATTGGGCGCGTTTACCTTTCGATAACGGTCTTGGGGATAGCTTACGGCTCTCTTAACCAGCACCATTCACGGGGGCAAGTATGGCGCGGGTCCGGGACCTCGTCCCCGACATGCTTCAGGCGCAGCGCGGCGCGCTGTTTCCCTGGGTTCCGGTGTTTCTCGGGATCGGGATCGGCTATTACTTTGCATCAAAGTTCGAACCCTCGGTCATGTCCTTGGGCGTGCTGGCAACATCGGGCGCGCTGCTGATGGTCTGGCACCTGTGGTGTCGATCCAGCCTTGCCCCGCTGATCTGCGCGCTTGCCATGGTGTCCCTCGGCGTGGCTTTGGCGGGTGCGCGGGCGCATCTGGTGGCCGGTCCCGTGATCGACTGGCGCTACTATGGGCCCGTGACGGGGCGGGTGGTCGATATCGACCGCTCTGCGTCGGATGCGCTGCGGATCACGCTCGATCACGTCTGGCTGACCGATGTTCCGCTGTCCGAGACACCGGTACGGGTGCGTCTGTCGCTGCATTCAAAGGTGACCGGACATCTGCCGGAACCGGGTCAGACGATCAGCACGACCGCGCATCTCGGCCCACCCGGCGGCGCGGTCGAGCCGGGTGGTTTCGACTTCCGACGTCACGCGTGGTTCCTGCGCCTTGGCGCGGTTGGCTACACCCGTGTTCCCCTTGTCCTGTGGGAGGACGCCGGGCAGGAGCGGGCCATCTTCCAGACCCGCATGGCGATTTCCGCCCGTGTGCAGGCGGCTCTGCCTGGCGAGACCGGAGCCTTTGCCACGGCCATCATCACCGGGGACCGCAGCGCCATTCCGCAGCCTGTGCTCGACGCGCTGCGCGACACCAATCTTGCGCATCTGCTGGCGATTTCAGGCCTGCACATGGGATTGGTCACCGCCTTCGCCTTCGGTCTTCTGCGTCTTGCGCTGCTTCTGACACCGGTTGGGCTGCGCTGGCCGGTCAAGAAGATCGCTGCGGCGGGCGCTCTGGCGGTTGGTGCCGTGTACCTCGCGCTCTCCGGCGGCAATGTTGCCACCGAACGGGCCTTCGTGATGGTCGCGGTGATGCTGCTGGCCATTATGGTCGACCGGCGCGCCATCTCTTTGCGCGCGGTTGCGCTTGCGGCGCTGATCGTTCTGGTGCTCCGGCCCGAAGCGTTGATCGGCCCCGGTTTCCAGATGTCCTTTGCCGCGACCACCGCGCTGGTCGCGGTGTTTTCTGCCATCCGTGACAGCCGCTTGGATTTGCCACGTCACAAGGTCCTGCACGGCGTCGCGTCGGTTGTTCTGTCCTCGGCCGTGGCGGGGGCTGCGACCGCGCCCTTTGCCATGGCCCATTTCAACCAGATCGCGCAGTTGGGACTTCTGGCCAATCTGATGACCGTGCCCTTGATGGGCGTGCTGGTGATCCCGGCGGCTGTCTTGGGTATCCTGTTGATGCCGTTTGGTCTGGAATCCGCAGGCTTGGTCCCGATGGGCGTCGGGTTGGACTGGATTCTCCGGGTGGCCAAGACCATGGCGGATTGGCCCGGCGCGGTGCGTCCGGTCATGACGCCGGGTCCCGCCATCCTGCCATTGGTCACGTTGGGTGGCGTGTTCCTCATCCTGTGGCAGGGCCACATGCGTCTATTCGGACTTGCGCCTATCCTTCTTGCCGGAGCTCTTTGGCTCGGTGCAGAGCGCCCGCCGATCCTCGTCGCCGAAGGAGGAGCGTTGGTCGGCGTCATGACTCCAGCGGGCCGTGCCCTGTCGCGCGCCACAGGTGCCGGCTTTGTCGCGGACGTCTGGTTGGAGAACGACAGGCAGGGGCTGGATCAGGCCTCCGCTGCCGCGCTTTGGGAGGCGGGCCTTCCGCCGGTCAGACATATCCGCGGCAAACGCGATGCTGCCGCGTATGAGGGCTGTCGCGACGGTGCGCTGATCATCGCGGACACAGACCTGCCGGACAAGCCTCAGACTGCTGATTGCACAGTCCTCGATGCGTCAAAATTGCAAGGCTGGGGCAGCCTGGCCATCAGGTGGCACGGCGATGGCAGTTGGAACATCGAAAAGGCGCGCGACAGATCCGGCGCGCGCCTGTGGAACGATGCGGCCATCCGCAACGCTCAATAAGTGCGGATCAGCCCGACCAGACGTCCCTGTACCTTGACCGCCCCTACCGGCAGGATGCGCGGCTCATAGGCGGGATTTGCCGCTTCGAGGATGATGCTTTCGCCCTTGCGCTTGTAGCGCTTCAGCGTGGCTTCATACCCTTCGACCTGTGCCACGACGATGTCACCGTTGTCGGCACTCTGCGTTTCCCGGATCACCACGATATCGCCATCGTTGATCCCCGCCTCGATCATGGAATCGCCTTTGACTTCAAGCGCGTAGTGCCGGCCATTGCCCGACAGCATCGCCCCGGGCACAGCCACCGACGGTGGCACGTCGTTGATCGACTCGATCGGCACACCGGCGGCAATGCGCCCCATCAAGGGCAGGTCCAACGCATGCACCGTATCAACCGCGCGGGACTGCGCGGGGGGCGGTGCATCCGGAAGGTCGCCATCGATGACAGTGGGAGTGAAGCCCGGCTGCTTGTTCGCAAGCGTCTCAGGAAGCTTGACGATCTCGATCGCCCGCGCCCGATGCGCAAGGCGCCGGATGAAGCCCCGTTCCTCCAGCGCGGTAATCAGGCGATGGATACCTGATTTGGACCGCAAATCAAGCGCTTCCTTCATTTCGTCAAAGCTTGGTGGGACGCCGTCGCGCGCCACGCGTTTGCTGATGAAGTCCAGCAGGTCGAGTTGTTTCTTGGTCAGCATTTTCTGCCTCCGCTCGCATGATCCTCACTCTTTGTTCTACTGTTGTTCTTGTTTTGTGTCAAGAATCCGTAAACAAACGCGAGATTTCAGCGAAGAGGAAGATACTCCACGGTCTCACCGGCAGCGCGGGGCCCGTCCTTTCGGGGTCGGATGATCAGGGCGTCGGCCTGTCCGAGAATGCTCAGAAGCGAGCTGTCCTGCGCACCAAAGGCCACAAGCCCGTCCGCGGTTGTGCGTGCCCGCATGTAATGTTCGCGGGGGCCATTGGCGGGCAGGGCCTCGGCCAGCACACCCGTCCGACGCGGAGCGGGTTCTGCGGGCAGTCCCAGCATCGCGCGAATGACCGGTGCGATGAAAACATGTCCACATACCATCGCCGACACAGGATTGCCGGGAAGACCGATCATCATCGCGTCGCCAAACCGCCCCGCCATCAGGGGTTTGCCGGGCCGCATGGCAACCTTGTAAAAGCTCTGCTCGAAGCCCAGCTGCGGCGCAAGATTGGCCACCACGTCATGGTCACCCACCGAGGCCCCACCGATGGTGACAATTAGGTCTGCGCCCCGCGCAAGCTCGAACGCGGTCTTGAGCGAGGCCTCATTGTCCCGTGCGATGGGCAGAAGCCGAGGTTCCGCCCCAAGATCGCGCATCAGGGCATGCAGGCCAAGCGTGTTGGACGCGATGATCTGGTCCGGACCGGGTATTTCGCCGGGCATCACCAGCTCATCGCCGGTGGAGATCAGCGCCACACCGGGGCGCCGCGCGACCGAAACCTGCGCGATGTTCATCGAGGCCATGAGGGCGATGTCGTTCGGCCCGAGGATGCGCCCCGCGGCGATCCGATCCCCGACCCTGAAGTCACCACCCGCCGGGCGGATATGCGAGTTGTCTTCGGGGGAATCCCCAATGGTGATCCAGTCACCGTCCCGGCTGACATCTTCCTGAATCACAACGGCTTTTGCGCCCTCGGGCACCGGCGCTCCGGTGAAAATGCGCACCGCTTCGCCGGATTTTACCGGATGGTAAAATCCGTGACCGGCGGCGCTTTCGCCGATCACCCGCAACCGCAGCCCCGGCGCAACCTCAGCCACCGCGTAGCCGTCCATTGCCGACCCGTCGAAGGGCGGCTGGTCCCGCGTCGCGGCCACATCCTGCGCCAGCACACGGCGATGTGCCTCAAGAAGCGGCACCACTTCCGGTCCCAGCGGTTGCGCCAGGACGAAAAGCTGGTCAAGCGCCTCGGCAACAGAAATCATGTCGCCTCGTAGCGGCCTGATTTTCCGCCATCTTTCAGCATCACCCGGATGCCGGTGATCTCCATCGCCTTGTCCACCGCCTTGGCCATGTCGTAGACGGTCAGCGCCGCCGTCGACACCGCGGTCAGCGCCTCCATCTCGACCCCGGTCTGACCCGTGGTCTTGACCGTCGCCTCGATCCGCAGGCCCGGCAGATCGGGCGCGGGTGTCAGTTCCACTGCAACTTTCGTCACCGGAAGCGGATGGCAGAGCGGGATCAGGTCGGGCGTCTTCTTCGCCCCCATGATCCCCGCAAGCCGCGCCACACCGATCACATCGCCTTTCTTTGCGCGACCTTCCGTAATGATCTCAAAGGTTTCGCGTGCCATCTTGATGTAGCCCTCGGCCACGGCAACCCGCGAGGTGACGGCCTTGTCGGACACATCGACCATATGCGCATCGCCCTTGGCGTCGAAATGGGTGAGCTCGCTCATGCGGCCACCGGATCGGCCAGCAGCGCGCGGGTGGCCGCGGTCACATCCGCCTGACGCATCAGGCTTTCGCCGATGAGGAAACTGCGCGCGCCGTGGGCGGCCATATCGGCCAGATCCGCCGGGGTGAACAATCCCGATTCCGAGATCAGCATCCGATCGGCAGGCACATGTTTCGAAAGTTCACGTGTTGTCTCAAGAGTGGTCTCGAAGGTCTTGAGATTGCGGTTGTTTACGCCGATCAGAGGTGACTTCAGTGCCAATGCCCGATCCAGTTCGGCGCGGTCATGCACCTCGATCAGCGCGTCCATGCCCCAGGCAAAGGCCGCGTCTTCCAGTTCCGCCGCCTGCGCGTCCGAGACGCTGGCCATGATGATCAGGATGCAATCCGCCTGCAGGCTGCGCGCCTCGGCCACCTGGTAGGTGTCATACATGAAATCCTTGCGCAGCGCCGGAAGCGAGGTCGCCTGACGCGCGGCTACCAGATAGGACTTGTCGCCATGAAAGCTGGGAGTGTCCGTCAGCACGGACAGACAGGTTGCGCCCCCGGCCTGATAGGCCTGGGCAAGGCTCGCCGGTTCGAAATCCGCGCGGATCAAGCCTTTGGAGGGCGAGGCCTTCTTCACCTCTGCGATCAACCCATAGCCTTCGACCTGCGCCAGCCGCAAGGCCGCGCCGAAGGGGCGCACGGGATCTGCCGCACGGGCCGCGTCTTCGAGGACCGACAGCGGAACGCGTGCCTTGTCGGCGGCCACTTCCTCGAGCTTGTAGGCCTTGATCTTGTCGAGAATGGATGCGCTCATGGGGTCGTCCAGTTGATCGGGGCGTGTCCCTGTTCTTTAAGCCAGGCGTTCACGCGGGAAAAGGGGCGCGAGCCGAAAAAGCCACGCCGTGCCGACAGCGGGGAGGGATGGGCGCTTTCCAGCACCAGATGACCGTGCCCCACAAGACGCGGCGCATGGGCCCGCGCATCATTGCCCCACAGCACAAAGGCGCGCGGACGTCCCGAAAGTGCCTCCAGCACCTGCGGCACCAGTTTCTGCCAACCCAGCCGCCGATGCCCGCGCGCTGCGCCTGCAGGAACCGTCAGCACATCGTTCAGCAGGAGCACGCCCTGATCCGCCCAGAACCGCAGATCGCCATTGGGTGGCACATCCCCGATGTCCTCTTGCAACTCCCTGAAAATATTTCCCAAGGATCGGGGCAGGGGCTGCACGCCCGGTTCCACGGAAAAGGCAAACCCATGCGCGTGCCCGGGCGTGGGATAGGGATCCTGCCCCAAGATGACCACGCGTACGTCCTCGGGCGCACACGCCTCAAGCGCTGCAAAGACCTGCGGCGCAGGCGGCAGGACACAACGCTCTTCTTTTGCGACAACAGACGCGATGCCCGGCAATGTCTCTGAAAAAAACGACAAATGCCGCCATGCACCCGGCGGGGTCAACATGGCGCAGGTCCGCATCTTCTCTGGTTCAGAAATACTTCGGGGTCTGGGGCAGCGCCCCAGGCGTTTCCATCGATGGAAACGCCGCGATGCGGCGACGCATCGCCCGCCCGCCAGACGGACCTCACGCCGCCTGAGTGATGCGCGCCAGAGCCTCGACCCGCGCCTTGGCGGACCCGCTGTCGATGCTCTCGGCAGCCATCTCCACGCCAGCCTTGAGGTCGGCCACCTTGTCCGCCACCACCAGCGCCGCCGCCGCGTTCAGCAGAACCGCATCGCGATAGGCGCTTTTCGCCCCGTCCAGCAGATCGCGGAAGGCCTGTGCGTTTTCGGCAGGTGTCCCACCCAGAATGTCGCGGAAGGGATGCACCGGAAGGCCCGCATCCTCGGGATGCACCTCGCGGCCGCGGATCTTGCCATCCTCGAGCACCGCCACCTGCGTGGGGGCCGAGATAGAAATCTCGTCCGTTCCGTCGCCACCATGCACCAGCCAGGCCTTTTCCGACCCCAGTTCCTTCAGCGTTTCCGCCATCGGGAAAATCAGGTCGATGGCAAAGGCACCGGTCAATTGTCGCTTCACCCCCGCCGGATTGGTGAGCGGGCCAAGGATGTTGAAGATGGTTTTCGACCCCAGTTCCTGCCGCACCGGCATGACATGTTTCATTGCCGGGTGGTGCATCGGGGCCATCATGAAGCCGATCCCGGCCTCGGCAATGGCGCGTTCCACCACCTCGGGCGACACCATCACGTTGATCCCCATCTCGGTCAGCGCGTCCGCGGATCCGGACTTGGACGACAGGTTGCGGTTGCCGTGTTTGGCCACCGGCACGCCAGCGCCCGCCACCACAAAGGCGGTCGCGGTCGAGATGTTGAGCGTGCCCATGCCGTCCCCGCCGGTGCCGACGATGTCCATGGCACCTTCGGGCGCTTTGACGGCTGTACATTTGGCGCGCATCACCCCTGCGGCGGCCGCGTATTCCGACACCGCCTCGCCACGCGCCCGCAACGCCATCAGCAATCCGCCCATCTGGGCTGGGGTCGCTTCGCCGTCGAACAACAGTTCGAACGCCTGTTCGGCCTGCGACCGGCTCAGCGGGCCTTCAGAGGCGGCATAGATCAGGGGCTTCATCGCGTCGCTCATGCGGGCACCTTCAAGTCGTTGACGAAATTCTGCAAAAGCGCGTGACCATGTTCCGACGCGATGCTTTCGGGATGGAACTGCACGCCATGCATTGGCAATTCGCGGTGGCTGAGGCCCATGACCGTGCCGTCCTCCAGCCATGCGGTCACCTCGAGGCAGTCCGGGATCGTGTCCTTGTCCACCACCAGAGAGTGATAGCGCGTGGCCTCGAAAGGCGAGGGCAGTCCGGCAAACACCCCTTTGCCTGCGTGGTGCATCACCCCCATCTTGCCATGCACGATCTCGGAATGGCGCACCACCGACCCGCCAAAGGCCTGTCCCAGCGTCTGATGCCCGAGGCAGACCCCCATCAGCGGCGTGCCGGTTTCCGCTGCCGCCAGCGTGAGCGGCAGGCAGATGCCCGCCTGATCGGGATCGCAGGGCCCGGGCGACAGCAGGATTCCCGCCGGGTTCATGCCCATCGCGTCCTGCACAGTCAGCGCGTCATTGCGCACCACCTTCACCTCGGTGCCCAGCTCGCCCAGATAATGCACGAGGTTGTAGGTAAAACTGTCGTAATTGTCGATGAGCAGCAGCATGGGTCTTTCTTCGTCGTCAGGGCTGGCGGGGTGGGGGCCAATCGCGGTATACATGCGCAGGCAGACCAAGGCGCGTCAAGGGCGCGGGTGGGTCCACCGGCGCGGATGAGATGCCGGGGACGCAGGTGTGAGGCAAGACGAGGGCGAGGAACATGGCACGAGGGTTTTTGTCAGGGGCCATCTGGGGCACGGTGCTGTCTGTCGGTGGTTTGGGCGTCGCCTCTGTGCTGTTGCCGACGCAGACCCCCGCACCTCGGCCGGTGATGGAAGCGGCTGATCCTGCGCCGGTCGGCGAACCCGTTGCCACGGCGGACACCGAGACGGAACCGACTGCGCCGGTGGCCGAGACAGAGAGCGCAACAGCGACAGAGATGCCCGAAGCGGACGCGCCATCTGCGCCGGCGGTCTCCGAAGAGCCCTCCGAGACGCCGATGGACATCGCGACGACCGCGCCCGAGGATCGGGCCACCGAAAGCGT
Source organism: Marivita sp. (assembly GCF_022763305.1). Lineage (GTDB taxonomy): Bacteria > Pseudomonadota > Alphaproteobacteria > Rhodobacterales > Rhodobacteraceae > Marivita. The sequence goes on from NZ_JALEGT010000055.1 coordinate 99,713, forward strand.
CGCGTCTGACGGCAGCGCATCCTTGGTTGACGCGGTCGAGGACCCCGCGCGTCGGCCCGCCGATGTGGCCCCGGTCGCGCCGCCGGACGATGCGCCTGTGCTGGAAACGCCCGAGGTCGCGGAAGGTGTGCCTCCGGCCGAGACCGACACGATGGCGGCTCCTGTGCCGACGCCCGATACCGGCGATGAGATTGCCGCGCTCGACGCGCCGACACCGGGTGACGGTCCTGCACCGCAAGCCGTACCGGGCACCGACACTGCGCCGGGTTTGCAGGCCGCCCCGTCCCTGAATGCCCCGCAGAGCGAGGCGGGGCTTTCGGTGTCGACAGAACCCGCGCAGCCGCCACAGCCAGACGTCCCGGTGGTGGAGACCCCGCTTGTCCCCGATCCGGAGCCCGAACCAGACACCGCGCCCGCGCCGGAGACGGAGTCCGAACCGGGCACAGACGACGCCACGACCGCCGCGACCGACACACCTGATCCCGCAGCGGCGCCGGAACAGTCCGAGCGTCCAACCGTCCGGCGGCTTGTGCCTTCGGAGGGCGCAGATGCCGAAGGGGATGCCGGGCAAAGCACCACCGCCGCTTTGCGCCCCTCCATCGGGACGCCTGCAGCGTCGCTGACGGACCGCAATCCGGGCAACTCCGCACGGCTGCCCTCCATCGGTGGCGCCGCAGATGACGCGTCTGACACGCCGGCCGCCGCGCCTGAAGCCGACAGCAGCCTGCCTCCCCTGCAGCGTTTTGCGGCAGAGGTCAGCAGCGACCCGTCGCTGCCCAAGATGTCGATCGTGATGATCGACGACGGGGCAGGTCCGCTTGGCCCCGATACGCTTGACGGCTTCCCGTTCCCTGTCACATTCGCACTCGACCCCGCGCAGGAGGGCGCTGCGGACCGCATGGCCGCCTATCGTACTCTGGGGTATGAAGTGGCTGTTCTGGTCTCCCTGCCGCAGGCCGCCCAGCCCAGCGATGTCGAGCAGATCCTTGCCGGTGCCTTGGCGGCCGTGCCCGAGGCCGTGGCGCTGATCGAGGCACCGGGCAGCGCGCTCCAGTCGGATCGCACCATCACGGAACAGGCGGCGGAGTTCGTTGCCGAAAGCGGGCACGGGCTTGTGTTCCTGCCCAACGGGCTCAACACCGCGCAAGCGATTGCACAGCGCGAGGCAGTGCCTGCCCTCAGCATTCTGCGCGATTTCGATGGCGACGGACAGGACGCCCGAACCAAGCGCCGCTTCCTGGATGGTGCCGCGTTCAGGGCGCGGCAGGATGGGGCGGTTGCGATGCTGGGGCGGTTGACGCCGGACACGCTGTCCGCACTGGTCCTCTGGAGCCTGCAGGACCGCGCGTCGAGCGTGGCAATGGTGCCGGTCTCGACCCTCTTGCTCGACCAGTAGGGTTGGGGTGCGGGCGGACGCGTCGACGCGTCCGCGGTTTCCGTCGACGGAAACCGGCGCAGACGGTCAGGTTCGGGCCCAGTCCCGCAGATGGGTGGCCAGATCGCCATAACCGGTCAACCGTCGCTCGAACCGAAGGCCCAGCTTTGCGGCACATGTTTCCGCCAGCGCGGTCAGGGCCGGATCGTCCGTCTGAGCCTGATACACCAACGTGTCGTAATTGCCGAAATACATGTCCCGCAACTCCGGATGACGGTCGAGCCCGAGTGGCTTCCAGACAAAGGCGTCGAATTGGCGGACCAGAAAATCCGTCAGGTAGAAAGCGGTGATCTCGTCGCGGGCGGCAAAGGTGTCGTTGCCTTCGAAAAAGCTGTAGCAATGCGGCCCGGCGATCATCTCCACCCCAAGCTCGCGACAGGCGGCTTGCAGCAAGCCACCGGTGCCGCAATCGGCATAGGCGATGAAGATCTCGGAATAGCTGTCCCGATGCTCGGCGACCGCAGCGCGGACCGCGTCCACGATCTTTTCGGGGTGGTTGTGATAGATCGCGGGAAGACAGGTCAGGTCCAGATGGGTCCATCCATTGGCATCGCGCAGATCAAGGATTTCGCGGGCGAGGGCACCACAGCCGATCATCAGCACACGTCCGGTGCCGCGCGCCGCCAGTCCCGTGTCTCTGAGTGTTCTATCGTCAGGCGGGCTCGTCATCGCCGGGCACATGGGCCAGACCCCAACGGGCCAGCAGCGCGACGGCGATCAGGGCGGGAAGAACCTTGAGGATGCCGAATTGGGCCATGGCCCAGACGGTCAGCCCGGATGCCGCAAGAACGGCCAAGATCATCGAAGCGAATGTGGTCACTGGCATGTCGATCTCCTTGTCCTGAAAATATGGGACAGATTGATCCATATGAAAAGGCCCCGCCGCATGGCGAGGCCCAAAAAGTGACGATTTGGCTCATCTTACCCAGCGGCAAGCTGATTGTGCTTGCGGCCGACGAAGGTTTTTGCCGTTTCCACAGCTACGGCCGCATCGCGGCAATAGGCGTCGGCGCCGATGGCCTTGCCGAATTCCTCGTTGAGCGGCGCTCCGCCCACCAGCACGATGTAATCGTCGCGGATGCCCTTTTCGACCATCGTGTCGATCACGACCTTCATATAGGGCATCGTTGTGGTCAGCAGGGCGGACATGCCCAGGATGTCGGGCTGTTCGGCCTCGATGGCGTCGAGATAGGCTTCGACCGGGTTGTTGATGCCAAGATCGACCACTTCGAACCCGGCGCCTTCCATCATCATCGACACGAGGTTCTTGCCGATGTCGTGGATGTCGCCCTTTACGGTGCCGATCACCATCTTGCCGACGCGCGGTGCGCCGGTTTCCGCCAGCAGCGGCTTGAGGATGGCCATGCCGCCCTTCATCGCGTTGGCGGCCAGAAGCACTTCGGGCACGAAGAGGATGCCGTCACGGAAGTCGTTGCCGACGACGGTCATGCCACCGACCAGCGCCTTGGTCAGGATGTCATACGGCTCCCAGCCGCGGTCGAGCAGGATATGAACCGCCTCTTCGATCTCTTCCTTGAGACCGTCATAGAGGTCGTCGAACATCTGCTCGACCAGTTCCTCGTCGTTCAGATCCGCGAGGATGATTTCGTCGTCTTCATCAGCCATGTATGTCACTCCAGACGCTGGCGGTGGACCCGCCAGTGATTGCTTTGCCGACTAATCGTCGTTTTCCGACGCAGCCACTTGGTGAAATCCGACATGCGCGCGAACGCAACCGACGCACGGGAAAGCCCGGATTCCGGTTTTGCCCTCAGGCTTGCGGATGTTCTTCTTTCGTTCTATTTTCGCAGCATGACCCAATCCGACAGATATGTCGCGCCCGATCTGCGGCGCGGACGCGGGGCCCCGAGCCGGGACAGTGGCCGTTATGAAGCGCTGCGTCTTGTCGACGAGTCGGATGGCTGGGACATCGCGGAGGACCCCGCGCCCTTGAGGACCGAGGTGTCCGAGGAACGCCCCCGCAGCCTGATCAATTACGTGTCCTCGCCCGATCTGTCCTTCGATCGCACGATCAATCCGTACCGGGGGTGCGAGCATGGCTGCATCTACTGCTTTGCCCGTCCGACCCATGCCTGGCTCGGCCTGTCGCCCGGTCTTGATTTCGAGACAAGACTGGTGGCACGACCGGATGCGGCAGAGGTGCTGGCGCGGGAATTGCGGGCCAAACGCTACGCCGTGGCACCGATTGCCATCGGCACCAACACCGATCCCTATCAGCCCATCGAACGGGATCGCGGCATCATGCGCGCCTGTCTCGAGGTGCTGCAGGCGTTTCGCCATCCGGTGATGATCGCCACGAAGGGCGCCTTGATCGAGCGGGACATCGATATCCTGTCCGACATGGCGGCGCAGAACCTTGTGCGCGTCGGGATCACGATCACGACGCTTGATGCGGATCTCAACCGCCGGATGGAGCCGCGCGTGCCCAGCCCGGCGCGGCGGCTGGCCACGATCCGCCGCCTGTCCGAGGCAGGCGTCCCTGTGCGCGTCATGGTATCTCCGATTGTGCCGGGGCTCACCGATTCCGAGATCGAACCGATTCTGACCGCCGCCCGCGATGCCGGAGCCAAAGCCGCCACATGGGCGATGCTGCGCCTGCCGCTCGAAGTGGCCCCGCTCTGGGAGGCGTGGATGGACGAACATTACCCCGCGCGCAAATCCCGGGTGATGTCCAAGCTGCGCGAGATGCATGGCGGGAAGGTCTATGACGCGCAGTTCTTCAAACGGGTGCGGGGGGAGGGGGCCTATGCCTCTCTGATCGCGCAGCGGTTCACGAAGGCCCGCAAACGGCTGGGCCTCGATGCTGCGCTGCCGCCGCTTGACGGCACGCTGTTCCGTGCGCCGCCCCGGGCCGGGGAACAGTTGAGCCTGTTCTGAGCAATTGCGGAAACCCTTCGAAGGGTTTCGCCCAGTCCTTCGAAGGACTGGGCCCCGCAGATCGCCGGTGGTCCGCGCCAAAGCCTGCGAAGGCTTTGCCCCGTCTTTTCGAAAAGACGGGTCCGCCTCATTCGAAAAGATGCACCGGCTCGACATTGCAGAAGATGACGACCTGCCCGCCATTGACCACCGCGCGATAGCCCCGGCGCTGCAATTCGCGTCTGAAGCGATCCCACCCCAGGATCCGTTCGATATCGCGGGCCTGTCGGCGCACGACGCCGCCCTTGGCTGCGGCCTGAGCGGAAAAGACATGGGCAATCCACTGATCCGGAGACAGGGCCGGAGGTGGTCGACGGGGCGGGGTGGGGGCAAAGATGTCACGCATACCCCCTTTCTGCTCGAATGGCGGTTAATTTGACGTAAAGGGCAAACCGGTCAGGCGCGGCGACGTCCCCGCCGCTCGCGCTTCGGTGCGCCACTCTGGTCGCCGGTGCCGTCGCTGTCGGAACTGAAGGGGCCGATCTCGGCCACGATCTGCTCCAGCGTCGGTGCGTCCCCTTTGGGCGTGGTCTCCAAAGCCTCGCGCATGGCGCGCAGGTGGACCGGCATCGTGCCGCAGCAGCCGCCGATGATTTTGGCCCCGGCATTGCGGGCCAGGATCGCGTAACGCGCCATCAAGTCGGGTGTACCGTCGTAATGGATATGCCCATCGACATATTTCGGGATGCCCGCATTGCCCTTGGCAATGATCGCACGCTCGGTCCCGGCGGCGGTGAAGCCCAGAACCGTGCGCAGCAGGTCCGACGCCCCGGTGCCGCAATTGGCCCCGAAAGCCAGCGGCGGGTTGGGCAATGTCTCGATCATCGCGGCCATGCCTTCGGAGGTCATGCCCATCATCGTGCGCCCGGCAGTGTCGAAACTCATCGTGCCGCACCACGGCACATCCGCCAGGGAAAAGGCTTCGGCGGCTGCGCGGAATTCTTCGGGGGCGCTGATGGTCTCGACCCACATCACGTCGGCGCCGCCTTCCTTGAGGCCCTCGGCCTGTTCGTGGAACATCTCCACGGCACTGGCGTGGGACAGGGTTCCGACGGGTTCCATGATCTCACCGGTCGGGCCAACGGACCCGGCCACGATCACCGGGCGACCCGCTGCATCCGCCACTTCGCGGGCCAGTTCGGCCCCGATGCGGGACAGTTCGCGGGCGCGGTGCCCGGCATTGTGCAGCTTCAGACGCGAGGCGTTCGACCCGAAGGTGTTGGTCAGAAACAGATCGCTGCCCGCCTCGACCGCACCGCGATAAAGCGCGCGGATGTTGTCGGGTTTGGTGTCGTTCCAGAACTCGGGTGGATCGCCGCTTTCCAGCCCCATGTTGAAGAGGTTGGTTCCGGTCGCGCCATCGGCCAGAAGCCAGTCGCGGGTGGACAGAAGATCGTGCAGCGGGTTTGTCATGACAGGCCAATCGGTCAGTAAGGTTGATCCTGCCTGTCACATTTGCGCTCTAGAGACAAATTCATAATTCTCAAGACCATTATGAGCGGGGCGCGCTGCGATCCGTCGACGGATCGCGGGAAACGCGTCGACGCGTTTCCCGGGCACTCAGACCAGTTCCGTTTCGACCCGGCTCGATGCCTCCAGCGTCTTGTGAACCGGGCATTTGTCCGCAATTTCCAGAAGCTTCTGGCGCTGATCGGCACTCAGATCGCCGGTGACGGTGATCCGGCGGCGGAAGAGGTCGATATTCGCCGCTGTCGGCGTGCCCGCATCCTGCGCATGCACCTTGTCATGGCTCACATCGACCGACACGTGGTGCAGCGGCCAACCCTTGCGGCGCGCATACATGCGCAGCGTCATCGACGTGCATGCGCCCAGACCGGCGGCCAGCAGGCCGTAGGGCGATGGACCGCGATTGGTTCCGCCATAGGCCAGGGGTTCGTCCGCCAGCAGATGATGGGGTCCGGCCTGCACGTCCTGCAGGAACCCGGCGGAATCGGCCTCGGAGACGCGCACGATGCCCTCGGGCGCGCCGATCGGCGGGGCCGGGGGTGTCAGGGCCATATACCGTCCCGCCCAGGCCGCGATGACATCGGCTGCATATTCCGCATCCCGCGCCTCGGTGATCAGATGGTCGGCATCGTCCAGCGTGACAAAGCTTTTGGGATGGCGGGCGGCGGCAAAGATGTTGGTGGCGTTCTCGATCCCGACGACAGCGTCGCGCGGGGCGTGCATGACCAGCAGCGCGGCCTTCAGCCCCTTGATCACCGGACCAAGCGCCTGCGCCTTCACATCCTCGACAAAGCCTTTGCCGATGGTGAAGGGACGCCCACCCAGATCGACCGTCGCCCGTCCCACGGACTCGATGTCCTTCAGGGCATCCGAGAAATTATGCGTCACATGCTCGGGGTCATAGGGCGCGCCGATGGTGACGACCGCCTTGATGCCTGCCATGTCGCCCGCCGCCTTGAGAACGGCCGCACCGCCCAGCGAATGCCCGATCAGCAGAGTCGGTGCCGTGCCGCGCCCGGCCAGATAGGCTGCGGCGGCATGCAGATCACCGACATTCGAGGTGAAGGTCGTGTTGGCGAATTCGCCCTTGGAATGGCCCAGACCGGTGAAGTCGAATCGCAGAACCGCGATGCCCATCGAGGCGAGGCGCGCGGCGATCCGCCGGGCGGCCGGAATGTCCTTGGAACAGGTGAAGCAATGCGCAAAAAGGGCGGTGGCCAGATGGGGGCCGTCCGGCAGGTCAAGCCGCGCTGACAGGGTGTCGCCGGAATGGCCGGGAAAGGTGATGCGTTCGGTGGTCATGGTTTTTGTCCTTGGGGCCGGGGCAGGGCAGCCCTTTGGCATTTCGTATGAACCAAGAGTGTGGGGTGTGTCCCCCATGCGCAAGCATTGTGTCGGGAGCGTCACAGCATGGTGAGAGCCAGACAGGTGTTGGTGAACAGTGTTGCAGGTGTATTGGGCGCGGCCTTTTTCGGCAGCTTTGCCGGGGCCTTGCATCCGCTGGGCGACAGTCTGGCGGTGTTTCGCATCCCGCTGGCCGTGGCCTTCGCGCTTTGGGTGATCTGGTCGCCCTGGCTCGCGTGGCTGCGCTTGAGCCTGTCCATGATCTGTCTGGCCGCAATGGCGCAGATCGTGGCGCAGAAATATGTCTCGCACCCGGACGGGCCGATCACGATCTACCAGAAAAACCTGCTCTTCGAGAATGACCAGGTCGAAGCTCTGGCCGCCGATATCCGCTCTACACAGCCTGACATCGTGACGCTGCAGGAACTGACCTCACGCAATGCCGCGCTTGTCCGCGACCTTCGGACGGACTTTCCCTATCAGGCCAGCTGCGCGCTGGTGGAATGGGCGCGGGTCGCGATTCTCTCGCGCTGGCCGGTCGAGGGTGAAATCTGCCTCGAAGGGCAGGGGCTTGTCGGTCTTCAGGTGATGTCGCCGGATGGTCCGTTCTGGGCGTTCAGCCTGCATGCATTCTGGCCCTGGCCGCATGGTCAGGCCGAGCAGTTCGGCACGCTTCTGCCCGTACTGGACGATCTCGAAGAGCCGGTGGTCATCGCAGGCGATTTCAACATGGTGCCGTGGTCCTATGCCGTGCAGTCCATTCAACGCAGCATCGGCGCGACACGGGCCGGCCCTCTGTTCCCGACGCTGACCAAGATGGGCGCGCCGCTGCCCATCGACCATGTCTATGCACCGGGGGGCGGGCAGGCCACGCCGCGCCCCTTGCTGGGGTCGGATCACAGCGGCGTTCTGGCCAAGGTGTTCGTCTTCGCGCCCTAACCGGTCAGTCCCATCAGTGCCGGATCGAACGGGTATTTCGACAGGTTCTCGTAGCCCGTCTCGGTGATCAGCACCTGATCCTCCAGCTTGATCGAGAAATCGGCACCAACCTCGCTGACCAGCGCCTCGACGCAGAGCGTCATGCCCGGCTCCAGCGGATAATCGAACGCGCCGGGAACGGCGTGGTCGGGGTAGGACACGAGCGGCCACTCGTCACACAGACCCACGCCATGCATCAGGCAGCCGTATTTCTGTGTCTGGTACTTGTCGTGCAATCTGTGGGTCCGCGCGGTCAGTTCGGGGATCATGACGCCAGGTTTGAGCAACTCCATATTGGCCATGATATGCTCATGCGCGTGTTTCATCGCCTCGATCATGTCGGGACGGGGCGCACGGTCTCCGATCCACCAGGTGCGGCTCATGTCGGTGCAGATGCCGTAGCTGCCGATCAGGTCGGTATCGAAGGCGACGATCTCGTTGGTCTGCACGATCCGCCCGCCGCATTCCTGAAACCATGGGTTCGTGCGCGGGCCGGAGGTGAGCAGCCGGGTTTCGATCCATTCGCCCCCGCGCCGGATGTTCTCGGCATGCAGCACCGCCCAGATGTCATCCTCGGACACTCGGCCCCCCGGCACATGGGTGCGGGCAAAGCGTTCCATCTCGGCCATCGCCACCTCGCAGGCATGTACGGAACAGCGCATCGCCCTGATCTCGTCCGGTCCCTTGATGGCGCGGGCTTTTTCGGTGACCTCTTCGCCCTCCATGATCTGTAATCCCTGCGCCTCGAGCGCGCGCAGGCCGTGCAGCATGATCTTGTCGACTGCCAATCGCTTGTTGCCGGGGGCGTGTTCGGCCAGCAGGGCGCGGACATCGTTGGCGAACACATCGGCTGCCACGTCCACCTTGTCGCCCCGGTCGAAATAGAAGAGGTCCGCCCCCGACCGCGCCTCGCGCACCAGCGGGTTGAATTCCGACAGGAAGGGCGAGTTCTTGTAGTCCCAGATCACCATGTAGCCATCGGCACAGAGCAGGACCGCGCGGAACGGGTTGTGCGTGTTCCAAAGCTGCATGTTGGTGCTGTCGGTGGCGTAGCGGATGTTGAGCGGGTCGAACATCAACAGACCAGCATAGTCGCGGTCCACGATGTGCTGGGTCAGCCGCGCCCAGCGGTAGCGGCGCATCTCCTGCAGGTCGGGCAGTTCCAGCCCCGCCGCAGCCCATTCGGCATAGGCCAGTTGTGTCGGGCCGATCTCGACCCGGTTTTGGTCGTTGGGTGTGTTGTCGCCCGTGGTGGCGCCACGGGTCGGGTCGATCTTACGGGTATCGCGGAAATGGGTGTTCATGGCAGCGCCTCCTGCCCGCGATGCTGAAGCGGTGCTGACCTGCAAACGCGCCGATTTGCGACCTTGTTCGGCGGGGGGCGTGACGCTTTTCGCCCTGCTGCACCTGCACTTGGCGGGCGGTCACGACTTTTCTCTGTCGCGCCGCTGCGCTAGTCCTGCGGCATGATCCTGCAACGCGCCCTGCCTTACGACGTGATGCCACCGCGCCCGCTTCCGGGGATCGCTCCCTTGGGCGATGCGCCGTGGTTTCTGGTGGACGAGGCCTATGCCCCGCAGATGGCCGAACGGCAGCGTTTGATGGCGTCGCGGCGGGACAATGTGATCGCCACCGATGATCCCGATCCCGTCAACCTATCAAAGATGATGGACGCGGTGCTGGATCACCTGCCGCAGGGGGTCACGCGGTCCGGAGATCAGGTCACATGTCCCGATGGCCGGAGTGTCGAGATCGACAGATCAGATCCGTTCGGGACTTTGGGACAGATCCTCCAGAACGACATCTGCCTGATGGAAAAGCGAGGCGATGAGCACGTGCTCACCGGCGCGGTTCTCTGCTTTCCGGCAAGCTGGCGCCTGCGCGAAAAGATCGGCCATCCGCTGACCCATATCCACACCCCGGTCAAAAGCTATACCGACGACATCGCGCGCCGGGTGCAGCGTCTGTTCGACGGGGTGCGCCACGGGATGCCGATCTGGCGGTTCAACGCGCTCTGGTATGAAGACCCCAGCCTGTACCAGCCACGGGCCGAAGCCGAGCCGCGCCCGCTGACCGAAGCAGGCAAGACGCCTTACCTGCGCAGCGAACGTCAGGTCTTGTGGCGGTTGCCGGACAGTGAGGCGGTGCTCTTCACAATCCACACATTCGTTCTGGCCCGGAACGACGTTCCGAGCGCAGCCGAACAGGCTTAGCTTCCCGCGCGTTGGGCGGAATAGACGATGGCGCGCAGGTAGTTGCCGCTGTCGTTCCAGACCGAAAGCACGTTGAAATTATGTGTGCCTTCGCCAAAAGGCTCGCCCGGCCGCCAGCCGTTGCGACGCAGCATGTTGGCGGCTGTCGCCAAGGCATCCACCGCATCATAGGGGTCGGCGCGGCCATCGCCGTTGCCATCAACCCGATATTTCAGCCAGTTTCCAGCCAGAAACTGCATGTGGCCCAGTTCACCGGACGGACCTCCCTTTGTACTGGGGGACAGGATGCCGCTGTCCACCATATCGAGCGCGGCAATCGCATGCGGCTCGAACCGGGGGTGGCGGCGGCAATAGGAGGACAGCGTGACGGCCCCATCGACCACCGACGTGCCGCCCAGATAGCCACCCCAGCTTGTCTCGAGCCCCCAGATCGTTGCGAGGATACCCGCAGGCACGCCGTAATTCCGCTCGATCGAGGTGAAGGTGTTGGGATTGCGGGCGATCCGGTTGCGGGTCTGGCTGATGAAACTGTCCGCCGTGCTGCCCGAGCGTTTGGCCAGGAACCTGGCCGGGTCCCCCTGCAGCGTTCCGGTCTGGTTGCCGGGGTTCGATTCAAACCGCCAGGTGATGTCCGACAGGCGCGCGTTCTGCAGTGCGGCCAGCCCGCGCTGTCCGACACCTGCTGCCGCCGCCTGGCGCGCCAGTGTCTGCTTGTATTGGTCGAACGCGCCTTTGCTGGTGATGCATTCGGCCGAATAGGCAGGAAGGGCTGCACACAAGGACAGGCAGGCCGCAGCAAGGAAACGACGCATTTTGGTTAACTCCAACACTCTACAGTTGTTGGGACGTTAACAAATGCTGCGTGATGGGCAAGATGGAACGCGCGGCAAGAGGGGTCTTATCGCACGTCCACGTGTTCGGATCAGAGGACCTGGGGCAATCCCGGTGCCATACCCGACTGGGCCAAGACGGCATACAGCCCCGCCACACCGAGCGCCATTGCGCCCGCGCGCAGGTCTTCGCCCCGCACGAGGTTGTGGACGATGATCGGGATCGCAAGCGGTGCGGCGATGATCGCCGTGGTGAAGGACACCGCCCAAGCTGCAAGCCGTGTCGGCACCGTTTTGGCGCGCCGTTCCTCCAGCTCCATCCGCTCCACATCTTCGAGAGTGACCGCGTTCATCTGGGCGCGCACGGCTGTCATCATCCAATTGTCCATCTGCACGGACATACGACGATGCACCATGCGCTGCTTGCCGGTTGCCCTGACCTTGCGGGGCACGATGCGCGTCCGCGCTGTGGCGTGGTCAACCGCGTAATTGTCCGCCGCAAGGAAATCCGCCGCTGCAATCGGTTCTTTCGATCCGTTCCAGAAGACGGTGTGGGCGTCGAATGCGCGGCACAGGTCCGCCGCCACATTGGCCAGTCGCGCGGCACTTGTCCGGGCGTCGCTGCCGCGGCCGGCGACCATCATCACCGAGCTGTCACCGGCTTGGTCGATGGCCAGCGTGAGTGTGTCACTGTCGCCGATGGTCCAGTCGATATAGTCGCGGGTGATGGGCTGGCGTTGGTACGCCACCTTCTGTTGTGACAAGGCGTGATTGATGGCGGGCACGACGGATTGGCAGACCGCGTCGCGTGATGTGTCAGTGACTAGGCTGATTACGGTTATGTCCGTTTTTGTCATTCTTGACCTCCCAAGGTCTGATAGAGCGTTCCCCTGCCAAGGATTTAAGTCTCGGAATGTGTCCGAAATGCGCAGCGAATCCGGCGCAAATTGGAAATTTGGCCGATTTCGGGTTTTTCTGAGGGTTTTCCGCCAAGATGGGTCAGTATGGCCGGTCACTTGCCAAAGTGTTTAGCGGCCTTTTCTTCGAGTTCGTCGAAATTGTAGGCCTTGCGAATCTGAAGACCCAGCGCCATTTCGCCCTCAAGCGTGCCGTAAAATTCCCGCTCTTCCTGAGACATTTTTCCCGCAGCCGCCCGCCAACCCATTGACATCAAGCCCTTCCGGGCGTCGCGGACCTCTTCATCTCCGTCGATATACATGGTCTTCAACAGGGACAGACCAACGGTCGTGTCCTTCACGACGGTGCTGACATTCGCAAGCTGTTGTTTGTGCTGCCCAAGGAAAAGTGTGGCCATCGCAGCTCCGACCGGCATCACAACGAGGATCAGAATGCCGATCGCAATGTATTTGACCAATGAGCCTTTTGAGCTCTTGTCCCAGGGAGCGTCCTGGCCATTACCTTCCCTGCCGGGGTCTGGCGGCGGCGCCTCGGTGGGCTGCACACCGTTCTTGGCATTGAGCCGCGCGATCCGGTCATTGAAATCGGTACTCATCGGGCAATCCTCGTGTGGACTCGTGACAAGGGTTGGGCCTTGCGGCCGGAACGTACCAGTCAATCACATTTGCGTTAGGCCAACCTGCGACGGAAGAAGGGCCATTTCTGGGCAATCCGCCGTCGCGGTAGGTGTCATGAAACGTGACAGCAAAAAGGCGCCCCGAAGGACGCCTTTCCGCAATACACGCCTGATCGCAGGGATCAGCTGCTGTAGTAGAGCGCGAATTCCACCGGGTGCGGTGTCATTTCGTAGGCTTCCAGCTCTTCCATCTTCAGGTCGATGTAACCGTCGATCTGATCCTTGGTGAACACGTCACCGGCCAGCAGGAAGTCATGGTCGGCCTGAAGCTCGGTGATCGCTTCGCGGAGGCTGCCGCAGACGGTCGGGATGCCTGCCAGCTCTTCTGCCGGAAGATCATAGAGGTTCTTGTCCATGGCTTCGCCCGGATCGATCTTGTTCAGGATGCCGTCAAGACCGGCCATCAGCAGCGCCGCAAAGCAGAGGTACGGGTTTGCGGTGGGATCGGGGAAACGGGCCTCGACGCGCTTAGCCTTCGGGCTTTCGGTCCACGGAATACGGACGCAGCCCGAGCGGTTGCGTGCGGAATAGGCGCGCAGAACGGGGGCTTCGTAGCCCGGAACCAGACGCTTGTAGCTGTTGGTCGACGGGTTGGTGAAGGCGTTGAGCGCCTTGGCGTGCTTGAGGATGCCGCCGATGAAGTAAAGCGCTTCCTGGCTGAGGTCGGCATACTTGTCGCCGGCAAAGAGCGGCTTGCCGTCTTTCCAGATCGACATGTTGACGTGCATGCCCGAACCGTTGTCGCCCTTGAGCGGCTTCGGCATGAAGGTGGCCGAGCGGCCATAGGACTGCGCGACGTTGTGGATGATGTACTTGTACTTCTGAAGCTCGTCCGCCTGCTTGACCAGCGAGCTGAAGATCAGACCCAGCTCGTGCTGGCTGGTCGCCACTTCGTGGTGGTGCTTGTCGACCTTCATGCCGATGCGCTTCATGGTCGAAAGCATCTCGGAACGGATGTCCTGGCCGTCATCGGACGGGTTCACTGGGAAGTAGCCGCCCTTGTAGGTCGGACGGTGGCCAAGGTTGCCCATCTCGAACTCGGTGTCGGTGTTCCACGCGGCGTGGTCCGCATCGACTTCGTAGGACACCTTGTTCGGCATGACCGAATAGCGCACGTCGTCGAACAGGAAGAATTCCGCTTCCGGGCCGAAATAGGCGACATCGCCGATGCCCGAGGACTTGAGGAACGCTTCGGCCTTGGCCGCGGTGCCGCGCGGGTCGCGGTTATAGGCTTCGCCGGTATCGGGCTCCACAACCGAGCAGTGCACGCAGACGGTTTTCTCGGCGTAGAACGGATCGATATAGGCGCTTTCGGTGTCCGGCATCAGTTTCATGTCGGACGCTTCGATGGACTTCCAGCCTGCAATCGAGGAGCCGTCGAACATGAAGCCTTCTTCGAGGAAATCTTCGTCCACCTGGTCGGACATCACGGTCACGTGCTGCAGCTTACCGCGCGGGTCGGTAAACCGGATGTCGACATAGGCGACATCTTCGTCCTTGATCATCTTGAGAAGCGCTTCAGTGCTCATTCTCTCTTCCCTTTCACTGAGTTTGGGTCGTTATTCGAAAAACAGGGCGCAGAATCAGATCGCGTCGGATCCGGATTCACCTGTGCGGATACGGATGGCCTGCTCGACAGGCGATACGAAAATCTTGCCATCGCCGATCTTGTCGGTTTTGGCCGCTTCCACGATGGCGGCGATGGCGCCGTCCACCTGGTCATCATCAAGGACAACCTCGATCTTCACCTTCGGCAGGAAATCGACGACATATTCCGCCCCGCGGTAAAGCTCGGTGTGGCCTTTCTGGCGGCCGAACCCTTTGACTTCCACGACGCTGAGACCTTGAATGCCGGCGTCCTGAAGGGCTTCTTTCACCTCGTCGAGTTTGAAGGGTTTGATGATGGCTTCAATCTTTTTCATGGCGGGTCCCTCGCTCCTGCGTTGGGGTCGTCAGACCACTTCTGTTTGAGAGCCACAATCAGCTAGGCTAATTGTTGCTGAAGAGATGGGCATGATTGAAATATGCCGCTCAAAAATTATGCAAGTTGCACAAAAAGCGTGCAGAATTGAATCGCATCAAGGATCGGTCATGACCGAATTGCTCACCTCCGCGCAGATGCGGGCTCTCGAACAGGCAGAAATCGAGTCGGGTGCCGTCACCGGACTGCAGCTGATGGAGCGCGCCGGACGCGGTGCGGTCGACGCGGCGCTGGACCACTGGCCGGACCTGTCCGTGGGGCGACATCGCGCGCTGATCCTGTGCGGACCCGGCAACAATGGCGGCGACGGGTTTGTCATCGCCCGGCGGCTGGCGGATCGCGGCTGGTCTGTCGACGTGTTTCTCTATGGTGATCCGGGCAAGCTGCCACCCGACGCAAAGGCCAACCACGACCTTTGGTCCGAAATCGGCACTGTGACGCCCTTTGACCTTGATCGACTCCAGAACGGCGCGCAGCCGGACCTTTTTGTGGATGCCGTGTTCGGAACGGGACTGACACGCCCCTTGCCCGAAGACCTGGCCCAGGCGCTGGAACCGAGGATGATGAGCACCTGGAAGGACGGCCACGCGATCCGTCGGCTGGCCATCGACTGCCCGTCGGGGCTGAACCTCGACACGGGCTTGATCCCTGCGCAGTCCGAGGACAGCCCGCCCAAAATGACCTCGGCCCATCTGACAGTGTCCTTTCACAGCCTGAAGGTGGGGCACAAGCTTGGACTTGGGCCAACCCTCTGCGGAGAGCTGCGTGTTGTCGATATCGGCCTGTCCGGCGTCGATGCCTCTGAGCGCGCGATGGTCGGCACCACACCCGATGCAGAGCGCGCCCGGCTTGTCGCGCCCGATTTCCTTCAGAGCGCGCTGCCGCCGCGTATCTGGCCGGGCGCCATGATCGCCAAGTTGCGCGGGCAGGGGCACAAATACGATTACGGCCATGTCATGGTCTGCGCCGGAGGGCCGGGCAAAGGCGGAGCCGCACGTATGGCGGCCCGATCCGCCCTGCGCGCCGGGGCCGGACTGGTGACGGTGCTTTGTCCGCCAGAGGCGCTGACAGAGAATGCCTGCCACCTCGATGCGGTGATGCTGCGCGCCTGTGGGGACGCGGACGCGTTTGCACAGAATGTTGACGATCGCGTCACAGCTCTCTGTCTTGGGCCCGGCCTTGGCGTCAGCGATGCGACCCGCGCCCTTGTTGCGGAGGCATTGAACCATCGTCGCGGTGACCGCGGCTGGCGCGACCCGGCCGTCGTGCTGGATGCGGATGCGCTGACCTCGTTTGCGCAAGACCCCAAGAGCCTGTTTGCGCTGACCCATCCCCGCACCGTGCTGACCCCGCATGAGGGTGAGTTTGCGCGGCTTTTCCCGGACCTGGCCCAGTCCGAACGGGGAAACCGCTCCAAGATCGACGTGGTGCGGGCTGCGGCGGATCGGGCGGGCTGCGTGGTGCTGCTCAAGGG
Source organism: Marivita sp. (assembly GCF_022763305.1). Lineage (GTDB taxonomy): Bacteria > Pseudomonadota > Alphaproteobacteria > Rhodobacterales > Rhodobacteraceae > Marivita. The sequence goes on from NZ_JALEGT010000055.1 coordinate 115,966, forward strand.
GGAAGACACGGTGATCGCCCAGCCGGGCGGCGGCGCAAGCGTGCACAGCGCCACCGGGAACCGCGCTGTACCATGGCTTGCAACAGCAGGCGCCGGCGACGTGTTGGCCGGGCTGATCGCAGGCCTTGCCGCACCCGAGACCGCTCCGGAGCTCTTCTGCGTCACCGAAGCCGCGGTCTGGCTGCACTGCGAAGCGGCGCGCCTTTTCGGGCCGGGCCTGATTGCGGAAGACCTGCCTGACATACTTCCTGGCGTCTTCTCAACCTTGGGTGCCTGAGAAACTTCGTACGAAGTTTCTCGGGCTGCACGAATTGACAACAAGAACTGGCCGCAGGACTTGGCCCCAGACGCGGGCCGCAAAATTTTCGTGCGAAAATTCTGCTCGCATCAGCCCAAGAGCTTTGCTACTCACCAGCGCAATGCGGGTGTGGCGGAATTGGTAGACGCACCAGATTTAGGTTCTGGCGCCTTTGGCGTGGGGGTTCGAGTCCCTTCACCCGCACCATACCCTTTGAAAATGCGCAAGCGACACCGCTGCGATGCAAATCCCGTTGACAGACTGGCCTGAATGGCTCTAACGCGCGATCTGGCACCGGGTGTCCGGTGCGGCGTGTCGCCCGTCGCGTGGTCTGTCACCCCAGACAAATGAGCGGGCCCTTTGGACAGACGAAGATGGTGGCAAGGCTTTTTGCGTCCGGTGATCCGCATGCCGACAGGCGGGCGGAGTTTGCCGAAACGCTGGCGCATCTGGGCGATCTTGACGGTGCGGTGGACGTGTTGCGCGGTGCGCTCGACATCGTTCCGGACTGGGGCGCTGGGTGGTTCCGTCTGGGCGAATACCTGGAGCGCGCGGGCGATCCGACCGGCGCGGCCGAGGCCTGGGCCCGGTGCGTTGCGGTTCAGCCGGACGACCCTTTCGGGGCCGGCCTGCGGCGGGACCTGCTGCGCGACCAACCGCTGAGCGACAGCATGCCCCCGGCCTTTGTCGAGATGCTCTTTGACCAGTACGCGCCGCGGTTCGAGTCTTCGCTGCTCGACCATCTCGACTATCAGGGTCCGGCCTTGATCGCGGACGCGCTTGCGACCGTGGCGGGCCTGCCGGTGGCGCGCGCGCTCGACCTCGGCTGCGGGACCGGCTTGATCGGGCCGGTGCTGCGCCCGCATTGCGCCTATCTCGAGGGGGTCGATCTTTCGCAGGCCATGTTGGACGAGGCTCAGGAAAAGGGAGTCTATGACCGGCTCGACAAGGGCGACATTCAGGGGCTCAACTTTCCGGAACAGCCCTTTGGACTGATCGTCGCCTCGGATGTGTTCAACTATCTGGGTGCGCTTGAGCGCATCATCGGCTGGTGTGCCGCCAGCCTTGCTCCGGGGGGCACGCTTGTGTTCACGGTGGAGCAGGGTCAGGACTGCGACGTCACGCTGCGCGAGACCCGGCGTTTTGCCCATGGGCGTGACTATGTCGGCGAGTTGCTGCAGACCGCCGGATTTGCGCCCATCGACATACGCGATGTCGTCTTGCGCAAGGATCGCGGCGAAGATGTCCGCGGGTTGTGCGTTGTCGCGCAGGCGGCGATTGCGACCGGCCGGCGTCTTGACGACGGCGAGACGCAGGTCGAGGTCGTGGATTAGACATTTGGGACTGGGGTGCGGCTCCGGTCCTACTACTGTGCCCTAGCGCGCGATGTGCGCGAAGTTGGCTCCCACGATGTCACGCGGGCTGATATGGATCAGTCCGGGCCCGTTGGCGGCACCGACGCTCTGCCACAGACCGAAATGTTCCTGTCGTGCTTCGGACGCGTCTCCGGCCATGAAATTGTGCAGCTTCCGCCCGCGCAGCACGGTGTCGTAGAACGACCGGAGCGCTGCCTCGGTCAGAAGGGAAAAGCTGTCCATGCCATTGGGCATGAACACGTCGACCTCTTCATCGAAGGAATTCACCGCTTTCTCCTGACTTCCATGCAGAACCATGTTGACCCCCATGCGGCGGTTGAGCATGTTTTGAACGTCGATGAACTTCTGACCTCGGAAATTCGGGATTTCCTCTCTTTTCTGAGCGTCGGTCTTGTCGGCGTCGTTTGTGGCGGCCGGTGACTTGCCGGCCCGATGCAGATGCGACCACGGGCTGCTGGCGTGCTGTTCCGACACAACGATGTTGACGCCTGGATTGTCGGCGGGCACCACTGCGAAGAGGTCATAATCCCCGTGAATGTAGGAGGCGTGCAGTACGCCGCGACCTGTGTCTTTCATCAGGGCGCCGTACCGTTTTGATCCCGGGCGGGTGTCGGTGAAGAACGGTTGTCCCATGGGCAGATAGAACCGGGAAGGGGTCGAAGCGTCCTCCCATTCGAGATCGTCGCAATGACGTCCCGAGGCCACGAATTTCGTCCATTCCTTCATGGCGGAGGCGTATTTCTTGGGGGTCGCATAGGCGAGGCGCATGGCCGCCGCCGTGGGATTGCAGACCAGACCCGCCACCTTCGACACCCAGCGTGTCCCTTCGATCGCGACATTATTCTGTGCCGTCTTTGCCTTGGTGTCCGGACCTTTGGGAATGAAACCCGTTCGTCCGATAAAGCGAATCGAGGCTGGATTGGACCGTCGCACCAGGATGAAGACATGAAACCACCACGCGGTGTACGCGAAGGCCAGCTGGTCCTGGCGTCGCATCACGCGGTCGGCATCGGGGGCATGGGTGCGCAGGGTCGGTGCAATCATCTGACCTTGCACGGGTTTCGTATGGTCATACGTGCCGGCAGCCATTCTGGACATGCTCACAGCCTTTCCAATAGGGCTGGCAAGTCACGGAGCCTCGCGACATCCTTGCGGTCAAACGGACTGCGGCGGACTGCATGGCCTGCCAATAATATTTCAAACAACACCACAGAGCTTACGGCGGGTTGGTGGTTCGGGCAAGGTTCCTGTCAGCGACGGTGCGCCGTTTCGGCCCGAGACAGAGCCACATTTCCCGCTTGCGCCACAGCAATGGCGCCTCTAAGAGGCGGTGGATTTTGACCGCCGCGGACGCCTCCGCGGCCCCTATGCAATGGATAAGGACGACATGCAGGTCACAGAAACCCTCAACGAGGGCCTCAAGCGCGGCTATTCGATCACCGTTTCGGCGGACGAACTGGACGCAAAAGTCAACGAAAAGCTGAAAGAAGCGCAGCCCGAGATCGAAATGAAGGGCTTCCGCAAAGGCAAAGTGCCGATGCCGCTTCTCAAAAAGCAGTTCGGTCAGCGCCTGTTGGGCGAAGCGATGCAGGAAACCATCGACGGCGCGATGGCCAAGCATTTCGAGGAGTCCGGCGATCGCCCGGCGCTTCAGCCCGAGGTCAAGATGACCAACGAGGACTGGAAGGAAGGCGACGATATCGAAGTCTCCATGTCCTATGAAAAGCTGCCCGAGATGCCCGAGGTCGACCTCTCGTCCCTCACGCTCGAAAAGCTGGTGGTCAAGGCGGGCGACGCCGAGGTGGACGAGGCTCTCAAGAATCTCGCCGAGACCGCGCAGGACTTCAAGGATCGCAAGAAGGGCAGCAAATCCAAGGATGGCGATCAGGTCGTGATCGACTTCGTCGGCAAGATCGATGGCGAAGCCTTCGACGGCGGCTCGGCCGAGGATTACCCGCTTGTGCTGGGCTCCGGTTCGTTCATCCCCGGCTTCGAAGAGCAGCTGGTCGGTGTGAAGGCCGGTGACGAGAAGAATGTCGAAGTGAACTTCCCCGAGGAATACGGCGCAGAGAACCTGGCCGGCAAGGCGGCGGTCTTCGAATGCACCGTCAAGGCCGTCAAGGAACCGGTTGCGGCCGAGATCGACGACGAGCTGGCCAAGAAATTCGGAGCCGAAGACCTTGCCGCGCTGAAGGCGCAGATCGCCGAGCGTCTGGAAGTCGAATATGCCGGCGCGGCCCGTCAGGTGATGAAGCGCGCGCTGCTGGATCAGCTCGACGAGAAGGTGAAGGTCGATCTGCCGCCGTCGCTTGTCGATGCCGAGGCCAAGCAGATCGCGCATCAGCTCTGGCACGAGGAGAACCCGGACGTGCATGGCCATGATCACCCCGAGATCACGCCGACCGAAGAGCACACCAAGCTGGCCGAGCGCCGCGTGAAGCTGGGTCTCCTGCTGGCCGAACTGGGCCAGAAGGCAGAGGTCAGCGTCACCGATGCCGAGATGACGCAGGCGATCATGAACCAGGCGCGTCAGTATCCGGGTCAGGAACGTGCGTTCTTTGATTTCGTGCGCCAGAACCAGCAGATGCAGCAGCAACTGCGCGCGCCGATCTTTGAAGACAAGGTTGTCGATCACGTGGCCGAGCAGGCAACCGTGACCGAGAAAGAGATCTCCAAGGACGAGCTGGAAAAGGCCGTCGAGGCGCTTGACGACGAATAAGACCTTTCGGGGTCAGACGTGCAAAGGCCGCCTTTCGGGGCGGCCTTTTCTTTTTCAGGATCGGATCGGCTGCGCCGCTCCGACCGGGGTGGGGGCGCTGCCCCCGTCCGCCTGCGGCGGACTCCCCCGAAGTATTTGTGAACCAGAGAAGCCTGGACGTCTCAGAGCGTCATGCGGAAGAGCGCAAAACCATCGGCGTTTGTGCCTGCCTCTTCGAGCGAGATGCCTTCGAGAGTGCCTGCGTATTTCGCACCGGCGGGGCCGGTCTCGAAGATCACGCTGGTGTTTTCCATTGGCGCGAACCGCCAGTTGAAATCGGCCTTGGGGTCGATGGTCCCCTGGTCCACGATATAGCGCACGATCACGTCGCGGTTGGTGTCGGGGCCTTCGAAGACGATGGTGTCGCCGGTACCGGGGAAGCTGCCACCGCCGCCTGCGCGGTAATTGTTGGTGGCGATGATGAATTCCGCCGCCGGGTCGATGGGCGCGCCGTCATGGGTCAGGTTCACGATGCGGTTGGCGTCCGGGTTGATCACCGCTCCGTCGCGGTCGAATTTCGACGGCTGGCTGAGGTCGATCTGGTAGCTGACCCCGTCGATCACGTCGAAATTGTAGCTGGGGAAGTCGGGGTTCAGCAGCGGCGCATCCGTTGATCCCGGCGCCACCTGATTGAACATGCCCGCAGACCGTTCGAGCCAGTCCTTGACCTGCGCGCCCGTCACCCGCACCGCGCGCACCGTGTTGGGGTAGAGGTAAAGGTCGGCCACGTTCTTGATCGCCACATCGCCCACCGGGACATCGGTGTAGTATTCCGGCCCGCCACGACCGCCGGCCTTGAACGGGGCCGCGGCTGACAGGATCGGCAGGCCCTCATGCGGCGTGCCCTGCATCATCTGTGCGATGTACCAGGTCTGCGCGTTGGACACGATCTGGACCGAGGGATCATCGGCCACCAGTGCGAAATAGCTGTGCAGAGGGGCGGCTGTCTTGCCCACGGCGCGGCGGACATAGGCCAGTGTTTCCTCGTGATCCGCCATCGTGGCATCCAGCACTGGCTGATAATCTTCGACCAGAGCAGTAATCGACCGGTCTTCGTTGCGCTGTGAAATGGGCCGCGCCTCGGACTGGTGGCTGAGCACGCGCCAGCCATCGCCATCGCGTTCGAGCATCAGATCGACCAGCCCCATATGGCTGCCCCAGAAACCCGCCATCACGCCCGGCTTGCCCATGATCGTGCCTTTGGCGCTGTCGAGACCCGGTAGACCCTCATAGGTGGACGAGGGGAAGACGAGGTGCGAGTGGCCGGTGAGGATCACGTCGATGCCCTCGACCCCGGCCAGCGGAATGGAGGCGTTTTCCATCATGTCCTCGGCCTCGGGCGCGCCGATGCCGGAATGCGAGAGCGCGATCACGATGTCCGCCCCCTGTTCGCGGATCTGGGGCACATAGGCGCGCGCCGCTTCGAGAATGTCGCGGGCGGTGACGTTTCCTTCGAGGTGACGGCGATCCCATGTCATGATCTGCGGCGGCACAAAGCCGATCAGGCCGATGCGGATCGGATGTGTCTTGCCCGCGCCATCCGTGATCTCGCGGTCGAGGATGACGTAAGGCGGCACCAGCGTCGTGTCCTCGCGCGGGGTGGCGCCGGCTGTCTTGACCACGTTGGCCGAGACGACAGGGAAGTCCGCGCCCGCCAGCGCCTTCATCAGGAAATCGAGGCCGTAGTTGAATTCGTGATTGCCCAAGGTGGAGCCGTCAAAGCCCAGCGTGTTCATCGCGGTGATGATCGGGTGCATGTCGCCCTCTTTCATGCCGCGCTCATAGGCGATGTAGTCGCCCATCGGGTTGCCCTGCAGGAAGTCGCCATTGTCGAGCAGGATCGAATTCATCGCCTCGCTGCGGATGTTCTGGATGATCGTGGCAACGCGGCTCAGGCCGACGGTGTCGGTCGGGCGGTCGCCGTAGTAATCATACGGGTAGACATGCACATGCAGGTCGGTCGTTTCCATGATGCGCAGATGCGCCTGGTTGGACATGGCGCGCACCGAGAACGGATGCAGTGCCAGAAAGCCGGCGGTGCCGGCCAGAAATCCACGTCGGTTGAGATGAAGAGCCATGATCGTGTCCCCCTGATCTGTGCGTCTGGGAGCAGGTTAGGCCGGAAACCTCACAACCGGGTAGCGGTTTCGTGGCAGTGGCATGAACCTGCCAGGGACGCGCGGGGCGGGCTGTGCATCAGATGTGCAGATCGCGGGAATAGCTGACGAAATGTGCGATCTCGTCGGGCAGGTCGGTGATGTTCAGGCCGGGCGCGTCGGGGAGGGTCAGCGTGCCGCGTGTCGCGGCCCCCTGCCATGGGTCGAACGCATCGCGCAGCGGATTGGGGTTCACGTCGACTTCCAGAAGTCCGTCGCCCCCGGCCGCCGCCAGAAGATGTGCCGAGGCGACAAGGCCGATACCGCCGCCAAGGAAGTGAGGGCAGTAGCGCAACCCGGCGCTTCCGATCGCCTGTGCCACGGGCCAGCAGCCGCTGAAGCCGCCCCATTTGGCGATGTCGGGTTGCAGCACGCCGAAAACGCCCGTCGCGATGGCATCGGCAAAACCGCCGGTTCCGGTGATGTTTTCGCCTCCGGCCAGCGGGATCGGGCATTGCGCGGCAAGGGCCTGCCAATGGGTCAGCGGTGCGTCGGCGGGCAGGGGTTCCTCGAGCCAGCCGAGGGGCAGACCACGGCAGGCAGCGACAAAGCGTTCGGCCTCGGGCAGGGTCCACGCCTGATTGGCGTCAGCGCAGAGGGTTTCGCCGGTGCCAAGGCTTTGGCCCAAGGCGCGCAACAGCGTCCTGTCCCGGTCGTGATCGAAGCCGACCTTGACCTTGAAGGCCGAAAACCCGAGCGAACGGCTTTCAGCCACTTGGTCCGTGGCCTGCGCAATCGCGATGCCGCTGGCGTAGCACGGCACGGTCTGCACGGCGTTCGGGTTGAGAAACCGCGCCACGGGCAGCCCGGCGCGGCGCGCTTCGAGATCGGTCATGGCGGTGTCGAGGCCCGCGATCACCTGCCGGAACGGCCCCCATTCGTCACATTGCAGGGCGCGGATATGGGTCTTGTCGGTGAGTTGGGTGAAGAGGTCTTGTGCGCTGTCGAAACGCTGTCCCAGCAGCAGATCTGCCATGTCCTCGACCAGCAGCCGGGCGCGGTGTTCCGCCCCGGCGGCGGGCCAGTTGGCGAAAATCTCGCCCCAGCCGAAGGCACCGTCGCTGTCTTCCAGTCGCACAAAGACAGCAGGGCGGTTCTGCATGACGCCAAAGGACGTGGCGACCGGTGACGCTATCGGCACGCGATAGGCCGAGACATGGATGCGGGCGAGGGTGATCGACATCTTGGCAGGACAGCAGGTCATTGGCACATTGGCAAGCCATGACCGAGGTCTCTCTGTGATGATCCGAAAGGCGGGTCGTGATCCGGGGGTGGTACAGAACGAAAAAAGCCCCGCCGAGGGGGCGGGGCCTTTCCGGGATCGTTGATCGGATGGATCAGTCTTCCGACTTTTCCTCGGCCGCAGGGGCCGCCGGTGCGTCGTCGTCATCCGAGGCTGCGCCGCCGATGTCGTCGAAGAGTTCCGAAATCTCGAATTCGGCCTGTGCTTCTTCTTCGGCTGCCAGTTCCTGAATGGACTTGCCGGACGCCTGCAGTTCGGCCTCTTCGGGCGAACGCGCGACGTTGAGGCTGATGGTGACCATCACCTCGGGGTGCAGGTGCACTTCGACCTCGTGCAGACCCAGTACCTTGATCGGCTTGCGGATGATGATCTGCTTGCGGTCAAGGGTGAAGCCTTCGGCGGTTGCCACATCTGCGGCGTCACGGGTGGTGACGGAGCCGTAGAGGTTGCCGCCGTCCGACGCCTGACGAATCACCACGAACTGCTGACCACCAAGACGGTCGGCCATCGCTTCGGCCTCTTTCTTGGTTTCCAGGTTCTGTGCTTCGAGCTGGGCTTTCTGGTTTTCGAACGACGCGATGTTCTCTTTCGAGGCGGTCAGCGCCTTGCCCTGCAGCAGCAGGTAGTTGCGTGCGAAGCCGGGCTTGACGTCGACGACATCGCCCATCTGGCCAAGCTTGGCGACGCGTTCCAGAAGGATAACTTGCATGTCAGTCTCTCCTTACTTCACTGCGTAGGGCAGGAGGGCGAGGAAGCGGGCGCGCTTGATCGCACGGGCCAGCTCGCGCTGTTTCTTGGCGGACACGGCTGTGATGCGCGACGGCACGATCTTGCCACGCTCAGAGATGTAGCGCTGCAGCAGCTTGGTGTCTTTGTAGTCGATCTTGGGTGCGTTGTCGCCCGAGAAGGGGCACACCTTGCGACGGCGGAAAAATGGTTTCGTAGCCATGGATTAGCGTCCTTTCTTCAGGCGATCAATTGCGACGTTCGCGGCGTTCGCCACGGTCGCCGCGGTCACCACGATCACCGCGGTCGTCACGCTTCTGCATCTGGACCGAGGGGCCGTCTTCGTGGGCGTCGACCTTGATGGTCAGGACGCGCATCACGTCGTCATGCAGACGCATCAGGCGCTCCATTTCCTGCACGGCTTCCGACGGCGCGTCGGTGCGCAGAAAGGCATAATGGCCCTTGCGGTTCTTGTTGATCTTGTAGGCCATCGTCTTGACGCCCCAGTATTCGTGATCAACGAGCTTGCCGCCGTTGTCCGAAAGAACTGTGCCGAAATGTTCGATGAGGCCTTCAGCCTGCGCGTTGGACAAGTCCTGACGCGAGATAAAAACATGCTCGTAAAGCGGCATGTGCACTCCGTTTCTGTTCTGGCGCATTTCATAGGACAGGCGTTTCACCCTTCCGCCCCTGTCCACGAGAGTCTGCGCGGTCATGATCGTCTTGCGAAAGGAGCGCTTCGTATACACGGATCGGTGCCAAGATCAAGCCGCGCCGATCCCCTGCGCCCGGGCGTCACACGCGCGCCAGCAAGATGCCCAAGGAGCGTCCGACCCTTGCCGTGAATTCGACCCATTTGGGCAACACAGTGTTTCCTGAGTGTAAACGGTAAGTCGGCCGAACGACCTGCGGCCGGGGAGAAACATCATGGTCCACTACGACGAAAACTACGTGCGCGGCAACGGCTCGGTCGGAAAGCTGGTGAAACGGATCTGCGGATTTGCCTGCGTGATCGCCGTTCCGGGGATTTGGGTCGCGGTTCAGGGGGCACTTCCCGAAGCCCGGATCATGGGGTTGGGGCTCTCGGTGATCGTGATGGGCTTGGCGGGTCTCTGCTTTCTCGGGCGTTGACTGTTCATCCGGACACAGGATCTGTTGAGTTTCGAAGAATTGCCGCTGCCCGCGTCAACGGCAACTTGTGAGGCATCGAAACGCCTTACAGGACAGACACATGAAACAGACCCTTCTTGCTGCAGCGCTCGTCGCCCTGCCGCTGGCCGCGCAGGCCGAACCGGTGGCCTATACGCTGGACAACAGCCACAGCCAGATCCTCTTCTCCTACAACCATCTTGGCTATTCCACGACCTGGGGCATGTTCTCGGGCTTCGGTGGCGACATCCAGTTCGATCAGGAAGACCCGGCGAATTCCTCGGTCAGCGTGTCGTTCCCGGTGCGCTCCATGTTCACGGGATGGGAAGGCCGGTTCGAGCACTTCATGTCCGCTGATTTTTTCGGAGCGGGTGAGGATGAGATGGTCACCTTCACATCGACCGCGATCGAAGTGACCGGTGAGACCACCGCGAACATCACCGGTGACCTGACCCTGAACGGCATCACCAAACCGGTGACATTGGCGGCAACGCTGAACCAGGCGGGCGATCACCCGATGGAGGGCAAGCCCTGGGCCGGGTTCGACGCCACGACAACTCTGGTGCGCAGCGAGTTCGAACTGGGCATGTTCGCGCCCTTCGTCAGTGACGAGGTCAAGGTGCACATCTCCATCGAAGCAATGCAGGCGACTGACACCGACTCCTGATCGGTTGGCTGTCTCTTGAAACCGAAAAACCCCGGACGATGTGTCCGGGGTTTTTTGTTGCGCTACGGTGACGACGGTTCAGTTCGTGTTTGCTGTGGCCTGCCGTTCTGCCGTCAGGGCAACCGTGACGCGGACCTCGAAGCCAAGCTGGCTTTCATCGGTCATGCCCTGTCCAATCTCGAAGGCGCGGCGGTCCAGAGTGGTTGAGCCGGACATCTGCGCCGTGTCACCGTCGAGGGTCAGATCGAAGGGCAGGCTGACTGGCTGTTCGAACCCACGCAGGCTGAGCGTGCCATCCGCGACATATCCCGCGTCCGTGGCACGGATATCCGCTGTAAACCGTGCGGTCGGAAAAGCGTTTGCCGCGAGGAAATCGTCGGTCAGGGCCTGCTGCGTGACGGACCCGAGCGTCAGGGAGGCGATGCCGATCTCAACCGTGACCGAGCCTGCATTGCCCTCTGTCACGCTCTCGTCGAAAGTGATGTCCGCGGTCCAGTCGGCGAACGTGCCCGAAACCTCGGCGCCCATCTGGCGAATGGACAGGCCCAAAGTGCCCTCGCGCACATCCCAGTCGCTTTCGACCTCGGCCAGCGCAGGCGCCTGCGCCGCCTCGGCGCTGTCGGTGTGATAGAGCCCCAGCGCGCCACCCAGCCCGATCGCGCTTGCCCAGACCAATGTCGCCAGCACGGGGGGCAGGAGGGTGGCCCGGTCTCTTGGGGTCGCCTGGGTCGGAGTGCCGCCCCCCGGCCACATCCGCGCCAGCGTGCCATCCTTATCAAGGATCGCGTGTTTCATCGCCCCTGCGACATGCAGGACCAGCGAGATCACCAACACTCGCTCGAACACGAGATGCAGGCCTGCTGCAGTCTCGGACAGGGCCAGGTTTTCGGGCACCAGAGGCAGGTTCTGTCCGAACGGCCACCAGATCGGGGCAAAACCCTCGGTGGCGGCGTGATGCACCCATCCCGACAGCGGCACCAGTACGAGCGAGCCATAAAGAAGCCAGTGCACGATCTCGGCCAGCAGGGTTTCGGTCTTGCGGTCGGGATGAAGCGGCGCCGGTTTCGGCTGGCTGATCGCCCACAGGATGCGCGCAATCGCCACGAAGAAGAGCGTGACCCCCACGGTCTTGTGCAGCGAAAAGAACCACGCCTTGTCGGCCAGCTGCGCGGCCGTGTCGTAGGGCATGTCGTTGGCAATGATCCCCAGCGGGATCACCGCGAGAATCCCGAGGGCGGTCAGCCAGTGGAAGGTCTTGGCAACGGCACCGTATTGGGCGGGGGTGTTCGAAGCGGGCATGGGATGTCTCCGGCGGTCTGCGATGCATCACAGCTACTGCACCGGGCGCGCTGTGCAATCTTCGCCAATGCACACAAAGAGTGCAGCAGCGTTGCGTCGCTGCGGCCGGGATTGTAAGGGCAGGGACAACACAAAAGGAGGGGTGCCGTGAGCCGAGCTTTTCTTTTTCCCGGACAGGGGGCGCAAACCATTGGCATGGGCAAGGATCTCGCCGAGGCGTATCCAAGCGCGCGGGCGGTTTTCGAAGAAGTGGACGACGCCCTTGGCGAAAAGCTGAGCGCGCTGATCTGGGAGGGAGACATCGAGACCCTGACCCTGACCGCCAATGCGCAGCCCGCCTTGATGGCGACCTCTCTTGCCGCTGTTCGGGCGCTGGATGCCGAAGGTGTGGCAATCACCTCTGGCGCCTATGTCGCCGGGCATTCGTTGGGCGAGTATTCGGCACTTACAGCGGCAGGTGCCCTTTCGGTCAGCGACGCGGCGCGGCTGTTGCGCGCACGCGGCACCGCGATGCAGGACGCGGTTCCGGTGGGTGTTGGCGCAATGGCAGCGGTGCTTGGGCTCGGCCTCGAAGATGTGCGCCGGGTAGCCGAGGCGGCCGCACAAGGTGAGGTCTGTGCGGCGGCCAATGACAACGATCCGGGGCAGGTTGTGGTCTCGGGCCACAAGGCCGCCGTGGAACGCGCGGTGGATTTGGCGAAAGAGGCCGGGGCAAAACGCGCGGTCCTGCTGCCCGTCAGCGCCCCGTTCCACTGTGCGCTGATGGCTCCGGCGGCCGAGGCGATGGCCGACGCGCTGGGCCGTGTGACGATCAACACGCCGGTGGTGCCGGTTGTGGCAAATGTGCGCGCGGAGGCGGTGAGCGATCCGGAAACCATTCGCGCGCTTCTGGTGGACCAGATCACCGGCGCGGTGCGCTGGCGCGAGTCCGTGAGCTGGATGGTCGCGCAGGGCGTGGACGATTTCTGGGAAATCGGTGCGGGCAAGGCCCTGATCGGGATGGTGCGGCGGATCGAGAAATCGGTGGCCACCCGCGCGGTGGGTACGGCTGGCGATGTGCAGGCAGCCACGCAACCCGCCTGACAGCCTCCAGAATTTTATGGGCGGGGCCCAGAATCTTCGTACGAAGATTCTGACCACCCGAGGTTAAGACAAGATGAAAAGGACCACGACATGTTCGATCTGACAGGCAAAACCGCGCTGATCACCGGCGCATCGGGCGGCATCGGCGGCGAGATTGCCCGCGCGCTGCACGCCGCCGGGGCCACCGTCGGCTTGTCCGGCACCCGCACCGAACCGCTCGAGGCGCTGGCGGCGGAGCTGGGCGACCGCGCCCATGTCCTGCCCTGCAATCTGAGCGATCCCGAGGCGGTCGCAGCTTTGCCGAAACTGGCTGCGGACGCGATGGGCGGTGTCGACATCCTGGTGAACAACGCCGGCATCACCCGCGACAACCTCTTCATGCGCATGTCAGATGACGAATGGCAGTCGGTGATCGACGTGAACCTGACCGCCACGTTCAAGCTCTGCAAAGGCGTGCTGCGCGGCATGATGAAAGCGCGCTGGGGCCGCATCGTGAACATCTCGTCCGTCGTGGGCGCCACCGGCAATCCGGGGCAGGGCAACTATGCCGCCGCCAAGGCAGGCATGGTCGGCATGTCCAAGTCATTGGCCTACGAGGTGGCCAGCCGCGGCATCACCGTCAACGCCGTCGCCCCCGGTTTCATCGAAACCGCCATGACCGACAAGCTGACCGACGATCAGAAATCCGCCATCCTCGGACAGATTCCCTCGGGTCGCATGGGCACCCCCGCAGAGATCGCCGCAGCGGTTCTTTATCTGGCCAGCCCCGAGGCGGCCTATGTCACCGGAACCACGCTGCATGTGAATGGCGGCATGGCAATGCTCTGATTTCACAGGGGAAACGGGGATTGTGCAGGTGCAGAAATGCCTGAAATCCCATGTGTTTTTCCCCACACGCGTTTGTGTTGAAAGCGTTTGCCATCCCGATTCCATGTGCTATAGCGGCGCTGGTTCCGGACCAGTCCCGCACCGCGCGGGCCAGTACGGTCTTCGGCGTTCGACCGGGACGCAAACCGCCGCCCGCAAGGGCAAGATCAATTCCGCCCGGGCGCGGGCTAATCCGGCCTCCGCGCCGACGAAACTGTGAGGAAGAAAACATGAGCGACGTCGCAGATCGCGTTAAGAAAATTGTTGTCGAGCACCTTGGTGTCGAAGAGGACAAAGTGGTTGAGAACGCGTCGTTCATCGACGATCTCGGCGCTGACAGCCTCGACACCGTCGAGCTGGTCATGGCTTTCGAGGAAGAGTTCGGCATCGAGATTCCGGACGACGCAGCCGAAACCATCCAGACCTTCGGCGATGCGGTGAAGTTCATCAAAGACGCGCAGTAACCGTCTGACCTTTCTGATTTTCGAAGAACGCGCTCTACGATCAGGGCGCGTTTTTCTTTTCCGCCTTCTCCAACGCCTTGGCCGCATCCCACAGCGCGTCCATCTCGGCCAAGGTGCTATCCTTCGGCGTGCGCCCCTCTGCCGCCAACGCCGCCTCGATGCTCTCGAACCGGCGGGTGAACTTGGCATTGGCGGCGCGCAGGGCCGCCTCGGGATCAAGCCCCATGTGGCGCCCTAGATTGACCATCACGAACAGCAGATCGCCGAACTCCTCGAACTGTTCATCCGCGTCCTGCACCTCGCGCAATTCCTGCGCTTCCTCGACGATTTTGTCGAGGACCTCGTCCGTGGACGGCCAGTCGAACCCGACCCGCGCCGCGCGGTTCTGCAGTTTCAAAGCCCGCGTCAAGGCGGGCAACCCCTTGGCCACCCCGTCCAGTACGCCGGTCTCCTTCTTGCCCGCGCGTTCCGCCGCCTTGATCTTTTCCCAGTCCTGCACTTGCTGCTCGGCGGATTTGTCTCGGCTCTCGTCACCGAACACATGCGGATGCCGCGCCACCATCTTGTCGGAAATCGCGTTGGCCACGTCGTCAAAGCTGAACATCCCGGCCTCTTCGGCCATCTGCGTGTGATAGACGGACTGGAGCAGCAGATCGCCCAATTCACCCTTCAATTCGTCCCACGCCGCGCGCTCGATGGCGTCCGCAACCTCGTACGCCTCTTCGATCGTGTAGGGGGCGATTGACGCGAAATCCTGTTCGATGTCCCAGGGGCAACCGGTTTCGGGGTCGCGCAGACGGCGCATGATCTCGAGCAACCGGGGCATCCCGCCCTTTGGGTCATGGATCAGATCGTCACTCATTGCGGCCCCCGTGAAATGCTGCTCTGATGCAGGGATGCGGCATCAGCGCGAGGGAGTCCACCCATGCCCATCATCAACCGGATCGGCGATTACGCCGAGGACATGAAGACATGGCGGCGGCACCTGCACATGCATCCCGAACTGAGCCTCGATTGCCATCAGACGGCAGCCTTCGTGGTCGACCGGCTGCGGGAGTTCGGGGTGGACGAAATCCACGACGGCATCGCGCAATCCGGTGTCGTGGCGCTGATCCACGGGCAGGGCGAGGGCCCCGTCACCGGTCTGCGCGCGGACATGGACGCGCTGCCCATCGAGGAAACGACCGGTGCGGACTGGACGTCGACCATCCCCGGCAAGATGCACGCCTGCGGCCATGACGGGCATACGACGATGCTGCTGGGTGCGGCCCGGTATCTGGCCGAGACCCGCCGGTTCAAAGGCACCGTCGCGCTGATCTTCCAGCCGGCCGAGGAAACCGTGGGTGGTGCCCGCATCATGGTCGAGGAAGGCATCATGGACCGGTTCGGCATCGAAGAGGTCTATGCTCTGCACACCGACCCTTTTGCCGAGGAAGGCCAGTTGCGCACAACGCCCGGCCCGATCATGGCGGCGGTGGATGACTTCCACATCACCGTGCGCGGGGTCGGGGGGCACGGGGCCTATCCGTCCTCCTGCAAGGACCCCATGCCCTGCGCCTTGGCCATCGGGCAGGCCTTGCAGACCATCGTGTCGCGCAATGCCGACCCGCTCTTGCCGCTTGTGGTGTCGTTGACGATGATTTCGGGCGGGACCGCGACCAACATCATTCCCGAAACCATAAGCATGTCCGGCACCGTCCGCAGCTTTGACCCCAATCTGCGCGACATGGTGAAACGGCGCATCACCGAGATCGCCGAAGGGCAGGCCGCCAGCTACGGTGTTGCGGTCGAGGTGGACTATGTCCGCAACTACCCCGCGACGGTCAATCACGCGGCGCAGGCTGAATTCGCCGGGCGCATCGCAGAAGAGGTCGTTGGCGCATCGAAGACGATCACCGACCTGCGCGCGGAAATGGGCGCCGAGGACTTTTCCTACATGCTCGAAGCACGACCCGGCGCGTTCCTGTTTCTGGGGCAGGGGATTGGCCCGTCCTGCCACCACCCGGCCTTCGATTTCAACGACGAGGTGGCGACCATCGGCGCGTCCTTTTTTGCCCGTCTGATCGAAACCCGGCACGGAGTGTGAGCCATGGCGCTTGAAGATGCGAAAACCCAGATCGACCACGCCTTCACCCGCGACGACCTGAAAGGCGCCAGTTTCGAGAACGCTTTCGCCGGGGCCACGTCCTTTCTGCGCCGCCGCTACACCAAGGACCTGACCGATGTGGACGTCGCCATCACCGGCGTGCCCTTCGATCAGGCGGTGACCCACCGCACCGGCACCCGCTTCGGCCCCCGCGCCATCCGCGAGGCGTCGAGCCTGCAGCCTTACGACAAGCCCTATGGCTGGGATTACAACGTGCTCGAAGACTTCGCGATTGCCGATTACGGCGATCTGGCCTTCGACTATGCCAAAGTGTCCGAATTCCCCGAAACGCTGAAAAACCACATCGCCGGCATTCTCGCGCAGGATACGGCGACGGTCACGCTGGGGGGCGATCACTCCATCACCCTGCCAATCCTCGAGGCCTATGCCGAGAAATACGGGCCCCTGAGCTTGCTGCAGTTCGATGCCCATACCGACACCTGGGCCGATGACGACATGGAGCGGATCGACCACGGCACGTTCCTCTACAAGGCGGTCAAGCTGGGTCTGGTGGACCCGACGCGCTCGGTTCAGGTGGGCATCCGCACCGACAAACCCGACACGCTCGGCTTCAACATCATCGACGCGCGCGAGATGCACCGCATCGGACCCGAGGCCGTGGCAGAACAAATCTGCGAGATTCTCAAGGATTATCCGACATACCTCACCTTCGACATCGACTGTCTCGACCCGGCCTTCGCTCCCGGCACCGGCACGCCTGTCTGGGGTGGCCCGTCCAGCGCGGACATCGCGGTCATCCTGCGAAATATCGCCGGGATCGAACTGATGGGCGGGGATGTGGTTGAAGTCAGCCCGCCTTTCGATACTACGGGGGCCACGGCGATTGCGGGAGCCCATGTCGCGACAGAGATTCTGTCTTTGTGGGGGTGGACCCGCCGCGCCTGAATGTCAGTACAGGTGATCAAGGGGCATGTGTCCCATCGAGGCAAGGATAAGGACGTCGTGAAAGTGTTTTTCTGGACGCTGGTCTTGATCGTTTTGGGAGGACTGGCCTGGATTCGGCTCGCTCCGTCCGATCCGGCGGTCTGGCATGTCGACCCCAAGGTGACGGCCGATCAGGATCTGGCCGGAGGTGTCCGCAGGCGTATCCCGGCCGAGGACGGCACCTTTGCCCAACTCGACCGCATCATCCTCGCGACCCCCCGCACCGAAGTGCTGGCGGGCAGCGTGGAAGAGGGCAAGGTCACCTACATCACCCGGTCGCAATGGATGGGCTTTCCCGACTACACCACTGTGATGCAGAACGAAGACGTGCTCGAGCTTTTCGCCCGCCTGCGCTTCGGTCAGTCCGACATGGGGGTGAACAAGGCGCGTGTGGACGGCTGGTTGGAGCGGCTGGGTCAATAGACCTTGACCACACCGCGTGGATGCCCGACAGAACCGCATGATCCCCGAAGACCGCCTGCACCAGATCCTGTCGCGTTTCGAATACCTTGAGGCCCAGATGGCCGAGGGGTCGGGCGACATCGCGGCCATTGGTCGGGAATATTCCGATCTGCGCCCTGTCGTCGACCAGATCAGCGAATGGAAACAGGTCCGGGCCGATATCGCCGAGGCCGAGGCGATGCTGTCCGATCCCGAAATGCGGGAACTGGCGCAGGAGGAACTTCCCGCGCTCAAGGCGCGCCTGCCCGAGGTGGAACACGCCCTGCAACTGGCGCTTTTGCCGAAAGACAAGGCCGATGCGCGCCCCGCCATGCTGGAGATCCGCCCCGGCACCGGGGGCGAAGAGGCGGCCCTGTTCGCCGGAGACCTGCTGCGCATGTATCAACGCTATGCCGAAGCACGTGGCTGGCGGTTCGAAATCATCGAGGAACAGGCGACCGAGTTGGGCGGCATCAAGGAAGTCGTTGCCAACATCACGGGCGACAATGTCTTTGCCCGCCTCAAGTTCGAATCCGGGGTCCACCGCGTCCAGCGCGTGCCCGAAACCGAAAGCGGCGGCCGCATCCACACCTCCGCCGCGACCGTCGCCGTCCTGCCCGAGGCCGAGGATGTGGACATTCAGATCAACGCCAACGATCTGCGCATCGACACCATGCGCAGCTCCGGCGCGGGCGGCCAGCACGTCAACACCACCGATTCGGCGGTGCGGATCACCCACATCCCCAGTGGCATCGTCGTCACCAGTTCCGAGAAATCCCAGCACCGCAACCGCGAGATCGCGATGCAGGTGTTGCGCACACGCCTCTTCGATATGGAGCGGCAAAAGGTCGATGCCGAACGCTCGGCCAATCGCAAATCGCAGGTGGGCTCCGGGGACCGGTCGGAACGTATCCGCACCTACAACTTCCCGCAGGGCCGTCTGACGGATCATCGCATCGGCCTCACGCTTTACAAGCTGGATGCGGTGATGGCGGGTGATCTGGACGAAATCATCGACGCGCTGACCGCCGATGCCCAGGCCACGATGCTGGCCGAGATGGGGGCATGACCGGCACCGAGGCTTTGGTCCGCGCTGTCGCCACATTGCGCGGGGCTGGGATCGACGACCCCGCCCGCGACGCCCGCCGCCTTCTGGCGCATGTTCTGGGGGTCGCGGCGGGACGGCTGACGCTGGTGCTGCCGGACCTGATCAACGACGTAGAGGCCGAGCGCTTCGATGCCCTGATCGCGCGCCGCGCCGCGCGCGAGCCGGTGTCGCACCTGACGGGCATCCGCAGCTTCTATGGTCGCGATTTTCGGGTCTCTGCGGCCGTTCTCGATCCCCGGCCGGAGACGGAAACACTGATAGAGCAGGCACTTGCAGCGGATTTCTCATCCATTCTCGACCTTGGAACGGGATCGGGCTGCATCCTACTGACCCTGCTTGCGGAACGCCCCGATGCGCAGGGCACCGGCACCGATCTCAGCCCCGATGCGCTGGCTGTCGCGCAGGACAATGCGGCCCGACTGGGCCTCGACACCCGCGCGACATGGCGGCAGGGGGCGTGGTTCAATGCTGTGCCGAGCGATGCGACATTCGATCTTGTCGTGTCGAATCCCCCGTATATCGCGCTGAATGAAATGCCCGATCTCGCACCCGAGCTCGCCTTCGAGCCGCGCATGGCGCTGACGGATGGGGCAGATGGTCTTGACGCCTACCGCGCCATCGCCGCTGAGGCCGTGCCGCATCTGACCCCACAGGGACGTCTGATCGTCGAGATCGGCCCCACGCAGGGCCCGGCAGTGGCCGACCTCTTTCGCGCCGCGGGTCTTGATTCCGTCATGGTCCATACCGACCTAGATTACAGGGACCGGGTCGTTTCCGGCGTAAACCTGCCACGAACCGACCCTTGACGGCGAAAATCCGAACAGTTCGACGCAAATTCTACTTGTAAGCTTGGGTCGGACGTGGTTACTCGGATATATTGCAGCGGTCGAGGCTGGTTTGCACCCCTCTCGCGCGATTGTAAGCCCAAACATGGATGCCATTGCACAGGACCCGCGCACAAAGCGCACACAGCAATCGCAAACACAGCTGACAGAAGGCTGATAAGTAACACATGCGTTCTTCAAACAAACGTTCGCGGAACAAGAACAACCGCAACCGTCCGAATTCCGTCGGCAATGTCGTCAACCGTGTCTTCGACAGCTCCGGCCCCGAGGGCAAGGTGCGCGGCACGCCGCAACAGATCATTGACAAGTACAACCAGCTTGCCCGCGATGCGCAGCTCAGCAACGATCGGGTGAATGCAGAGAACTTCCAGCAGCACGCCGAACATTACATGCGCCTGCTCAGCGAAGCTCAGCGCGAACAGGACGCGCGCCGCGAACAGCAGGAACGCGAAAACCGCGACCGTCAGGCACAGCGCGACGCCGATCGCGCCGCACGTGGCGATCAGGACGACGGCGCGCAGGCGACGAACGATCCGGCGGACTCGCCCCAGCCCGATGTCATCGACACCAGCGATGACAGCAACGACAGCGGTCTGGTCGAAACGCCCGAAGCCAAGGCCGAGGAAAAACCCAAGAAACCGCGCGCGCCCCGCAAGCCGCGCAAGAAGCCGGAACCCAAGGCCGAAGACGCCCCGGCAGAAACGGCCACACCGGACGCAGCGGAATAACAAGAAAGCCGGGGATCAGCCCCGGCTTTTTGCTGTCTGGATCAGGCCAGTTGCCGCGCGAGGGCGCAGAACGCTTCCAGCGACACGCGTTCAGCCCGCTCGGTCGGGGGAATACCCACCGCGTTCAGATGATCCTCGATCTCCGGTGACAGCCCTTTCAGCGACGCCCGCAGCATCTTGCGCCGCTGGTTGAAGCCAGCGGCCACAACCCGCTCCAGCACTTTGGCATCCGCTTCGAAGCGCGGCGCGGGCAGGGCGCGCAGATGCACGACTGCGGAACTCACCTTGGGGGGCGGGCTGAAGGCCTCTGGCGGCAGGTGCATCGCGATATGCGCATCGCAGCGCCATTGCGCCAGCACGGCCAGACGGCCATACGCCTTGTCACCCGGCTTGGCGACAATGCGCTGTGCCACCTCTTTCTGGAACATCAGGGTGAGGCTCGACCAGACCGGCGGCCAGACCGCAGGAGTCAGCCATCGCACCAGCAATTCTGTGCCGACATTGTAGGGCAGGTTGGCACAGATCGCGATGGGCGGCGTCAGATGCGCCAACGCATCCACCTCGAGCGCATCCCCCTCGATCACCTCGAGCCTGCCCGGATAGGCCGCCGCGATCTCGGCCAGGGCAGGCAGGCAGCGCGAATCCTTCTCGACCGCCAGCACCTTACGCGCCCCTTCGGCCAGAAGCCCGCGCGTCAGCCCGCCGGGGCCGGGGCCAACCTCGAGCACATCCGTGCCGCTCAGGTCGCCCGCCTGCCTCGCGATCTTGGCGGTCAGGTTCAGGTCGAGAAGAAAGTTCTGCCCCAGCGCTTTCTTCGCGCTCAGCCCATGGGTCGCGATCACCTCGCGCAGGGGTGGCAATCCGTCAAGTGCGGCCATGACAGCCTCCGCTTACAGAGCACCATCCCTGCGTCGTTTTTTCAAAGATATGCAAAGTCCGCCCCATTCGTTCGCGCAGCACTCAAACCCGTGCGCAGGCCATCTGCCACGCCATGCGCAGCGCCTCGATGGTCGAGCTTGGGTTGGCTGTGCCGGTGCCCGCAATGTCAAAGGCTGTGCCATGGTCGGGCGAAGTGCGGATGATCGGCAGGCCCAGCGTCACGTTTACACCCCGGTCGAAATCGAGCGTCTTGATCGGGATCAGCGCCTGATCGTGATACATGCAAATCGCCGCGTCATAGCGCTGACGGGCTGCGGCGTGAAACATCGTGTCTGCGCTCATCGGGCCTTCGAGGCTCAGGCCCTCCTTGCGCAGCGCGGCCAGCACGGGCGCGATCAGCGTCTGTTCCTCGGTGCCCATCTTCCCGCCTTCCCCGGCATGGGGGTTCAGCCCGGCCACTGCAAGACGGGGCTTTGGGATGCCGAACTGCGTCACCAGCGCGTCATGGGTGATGCGGATGCGGGTCTCCAGCAAATCGCGGGTCAGGCTGCGCGGCACATCAGACAGCGGGATATGGATCGTCACCGGCACGACCCGCAACTGTGGCCCTGCCAGCATCATCACCACGTCGGTCCTGTCGCAGAGATGCGCAAGAAATTCCGTATGGCCGGGAAAGCCGAACCCGGCACCGTCCTGCAGCGCCTGTTTGTGGATCGGCAGCGTGCAGATACCACCCGCCTTGCCGGACGCCGCCAGCGCCACCGCGCGTTCGATCACCGCCACGACGCCCTTTGCCTGCGCCGGTTGCGCGACACCCGGGGTGCGTGGGCCGTCAAAGCGGTGCGGCAGAACGGGCAGGGCGGATCCCAGGGCCGACACCTCGTCCGGTGCCGCAATCTCGACCCAGTCCGTGCCCTCGGGCAGATGGTCCGGGTCTCCGATCAGGAAGAACGGCACCTCTCCGCGCAACGCTGCCCAAGCCATACCAGCCAGCTCGGGTCCGATCCCGGCCGGCTCCCCGATGGTCAGGGCAATCGGCGCTGGGGTCATTGCGTGACGATGCGGGCGTCTGCGCGCAACTGGGCGAGATAGCTTTCCGACAAGGACTGAAGCCGCTGGTTGCGCAGTCCGATCGCGAACTGGTCCCGATCCACGTCGTCATTCACCTCGGCGGTCCGACCGCACAGCATCAGGAACACCAGCGTCTGCCCGTTCGAGCGCGTCAACGCCGTGGAAACCTCGCCGGGATCGAGCTTTGCCAGTTCGAACGCGATGTCCGTCGGGATCTCGGCCGGGGGCAAAGCCTGGCGGTCCAGCACCTCCGCAGGCTGGCCCTTGGCGACACCGTAGAGGTCATCACAGCGGTCCACCCGGCTGGCCAGCACGCGCGCCTGGGCCAGGGTCGCTTCAGAGCGGCCTCCTGGGAGGTAATACGCGGCATATTCGATGGCGGAATAGGTCGGTGCGGTGAAACCGGTCTCTTCGACCGCGCGCAGCTGGAACAGCGCCACGGCGTTCGGGATCGGGATCGGATCGGTCACTTCACCCGGTGCCAGCGCAAGCACGAGGGGACGCAGCACCGGCGGCAGGTCTTCGAGGTTCTGCCACGGCAGACGTCCGCCAGCACCGCGTGAGGCGGTGGCGGAATACTGACGGGCCTGCGCCGAGAACTCGGCTTCCGAGGTGATCTGGCTGATCCGCTGGGCGCGCGCCTGAACGGCTTCGGCCTGCGGCGGCGGTGCCGGCATGATGATCTCCGACAGCAAGACCCGAACCGACGATCCGCCGGACGCGCCAAGCGCACGGTCCACTTCGGCTTCGGAGAGCGTCACCCGACCGGCAAAACGGGCCTGCACCAGCAACCGCCAGCTCAGACCGGCGCGCACGAAATCGCGGAAGGTCTGCGCCGAAACACCGGCTCCCTCAAGCGCCTGGATAAACTCATCCCGGCTGAGATTGGCGCGCTGCGCAAACTCCTCCATCCCGTCCAGCACCTCTTCGGTCGAGGGCACGATCCCGGCGGCTTCGGCGGCCTGCAGGCGCAGCCGGTCGTTGATCAGCTGCTCCCGGGCCAGCTCGTTGGTGTCGCCCGGCGCCCGCAGCACGGTCAGCATGCGCGCGCGCTGCTCCAATTCGTAGGCTGTGACGACGCTGTCATTGATCTTGATGACTGGCGCAAAAAGGTTCTGGGCCCCGGCTGTCACCGGGCCGAATGCCAGCGCCACCCCAAGGGCCAGGGCACTCAGGTTGCGAAGGGATGTGCTCAGTAGCTGCATGAACGGCGGTACTCCTTGCCGCTGCCGCCGGTGCTGAAGCCAGTCAGCGCGACGGTCAGGCCGAAATCGGTAGATGGTTCGAGGTTAGTGGAAGAGGCAAAGCTGCGCGAGACCGAAAAGTCCACCGCGACACATTCGTTGCGGTATTCCGCACCAATTCCTGCCTCCAGAAACTGTCCTTCGACAATGTCGTATCGGGTGTTTCCGGTCGCGGTCCAGTTGCGGTCGATATTGTAGCGCCCGTTGACGCGCCATTGCGATTGCGCGGCGTCGCGCTCTTCCAGCGGATCGGTGGTCAGAAGAATGTAGGACGCGCCAAGGACATAGCGGTCGCGGGTGACGTTGGCGCGCATCTCGGCCTTGCTGAAGCGGGTTTCCCCCGTGTCGTACAGGCCGCGGGCGAGCAGTTGCAACCCGTTCTTGTGCGCAAACTGGCCCGCGATCAGCCAGTCCGACGCGGTGTCGTCCTGCCCGGACGAGCGCGAGAAAGCGGTGTCTTCCTCGTCGCGCCAGACCCGGCCCAACACCAGCGATGCGCGCCAGCCTTCGGAGTCCTCGCGCATCCAGCGCAAGCCTGCCGCGCCCACAAGACCCCGTTCCCGCCGATCCGGTGCCGGAAAGCGCGAGAGCGACAGAAGGTTGCCCTCGTCGAATTCGGCGCGGGTGCTTTCATCATTCGGTACGCCCGACCGGTCTCCGCCGATCCATCCCACCTGTGCGATGGGTTCAAGAAGAACCCGGCCGCCATTGGTTGTCTGCTTGACGAGCGGCCAGCGCAGTTCGAGCGATCCGGCCGGAGTGACCTCGGTGTAATCGCCCTCGGCCACGGCATCCTGCTCGACGATGAAATGGTCAACCCAGACCTGCGTTACCGCCCCGGCGCGCAGCCCGCCGGGCAGGGTCCAGCGGTCGCGCCAGCTCAGGTCCAGATTGGCCCGCGCCACGTCGCGCCCATCGACAATGCTGTCGGCATCGCTGCCGTCGATATCCCGATCCGAATAGCGGTAATGCCCGTGCAGCTGGAACCCCAGACGGACCTCGCCGCCCACGCGTTGCGGGAAATAGCGGCGGTTGTAACGCAGATCACCGATGATGGTCGGCTGGGTGGCATTGTTTTCGCCGTCGGTCAGGCTTTCGTAATGGATGAGCCCCAGGGAAAAGAACTGGTCCCGGTCGGTGCGGGACAGAGTGATGGCGCTGTCCAGCCGGTCCTTCTTGAACGCGCTGTTGTAGTCGTTGAGATAGGCTTCGTCGCTGACCGCCTCGATGTCGAAGGACAGGCGGAAATTGCGGGGCAGGGCGAACGCCCCTTCGGCAAAGAGCAGCCCGCGCGCCTCGCCGCTTTGCAGGCTGTCCTGGCTGAGAGCGCCGTTGACCGTGATGTTGCCTGTCCGAAACGCCTGTCGGTATCTTAGCTCAAGCGTGCGGGTGATGGGCGACACGTAGGGTGTAAGCGTCAGATCCGCGTGATCGCCGATGGGAATGAAGTAGGGCAGCTTGATCCCGAACCCCAGCAGCGTCGAAGTCTTGAGTTCGGGAATCAGAAACCCGCGCGCCCGTTTGAGCGTCGGATCGGGAAGGCGCATGCGGGGAATGTAGAAGACGGGCACACCCAGAACACGCAGTTGCGCATTGTCGAAATAGATCTGGCGTTCTTCGGCATCATGCACGACCCGGGTGGCCCGGATCGCCCAAAGTGGGGGACGGTCGCTGCCACAGACCTGGCAGGACGTGGCCGCCACCTGGCTCATCGTCGTGTAGCGCCCCTCGACCCTGACCGCGCGGGCCGAGGCGATCTGCAACTGGTCATCCAGAACGAACCGCGCGCTTTCCAGCAATCCATTCCTGAAACCCTGGTCCAGCTCGGCCTCCGTGGCTGTCAGGACATCGCCATTCGGCTGGGTGATGCGGATCGGGCCCTCAATCCGCACCCTGTCGGTCGCGCGATCGTAGATGATCGTCGAGGCGGTCAGTCGCGTTCCGTCGTAGAGCGCCTCGACATTGCCGGTCGCGACAAGCGTCTCTCCGCCGCGCTCGACCAGAACCTGATCCGCCAGCAGCATCACGTCGCTGGTCTGCGCCTGCGCCGGGGCCGACCCGAGAAGTGCGGCCAGCATCATGCCAAGAAGCGCCCGCCGCATCACCCGTCCTCCCGGTGCAGGATCAGACCGAGCGCGAGCAGGACCGATGCAAGCGGTGGGACCCAGGCAGCCACCAGCGGATTCAACTGCCCGTTCTCACCCAGAATCTGTGCGAAGTTCCGCACGTAATACAATGAAAAGCCAAGCAGAACCGCCGACAGTACAGCAATACCCGTACCACCCATCCGGCTGTGCCGCATGGTAAAGGCCGCCCCGATCAGCACCATCGAGATCAGGAACACCGGCCGCGCCAGTTCCATCTGCAACCAAACCGCATGCCGCCGCGCCGAAAAGCCCGCCTCTTCGAGATCGGTGATGAAGCCCTGCAACTCCCACACGGAAATGGCCGATGGCCGCCCGAACCGATCCTTGATGCTGTCCTCGGTCAGGGTCGACGCCACGCGCAACACCTCGTGGCGCACAGAATTCGTTTCGGGGTTCACGCCCGCGACCAGGGGCCAGACCTTGGCCTCGCGCAACGTCCATGCGCCATCCTCGAGCTCTGCCTCCGCTGCCTCGATCCGGCGCACCGGACCGCCCCCTTCGGCATAGGCCACGAACATCACGTCATAGAGCACGGTGCCATTGGCATTGGCCCGCGCCGCGCGGATCACCGTCTGACCGCGCGGGTCGGACTGGCGCAGCCATAGCCCCTCCGCGCCGATGGACAGGGCCGAGGTGCCGCCATTGCGATAGGTCTCGCGCAGATCGGAATAGGCTTTCGACGTGGCCGCCACGATCGGATTGCCCATGGCCACCGTCAGCCCGCCGATCACCGCCGCCACGACGATCGGCCCCACCAGTGCCGTGAGCCCGGATCGCCCGGCGGCGCGCGCCACAACCAGTTCCGACGACCGCGCCAGCGCGACAAAGAGAGCGATGGAGGACAGGATCATCACCAGCGGCAGGATCTGGTACAGACCTTCCGGCGTATTGAGCAGCGTCAGCCGCATCACCTCGGCAAAGCTGACCGAATTATCAAGCCGCCGTATCTGCTCGACCAAGTCGAGAAGCACTTGAAACAGAAAGAAAATTCCAAAGATCGCCAGAAAGGTCCACAGAAATCGGCGCGCAAAGTAAAAATGCAGCGTCATGCCGACACCTCCGCCGCTGCGCCGCGCGGCTGTCGGAAGGGACGCGCCGCCAGATGCAGCACGATCCCCGCCATCGCGAGCCCCACGATGGAGGGAAGATAGATCAGCGGCCACAGGGCGGCACTGCTGCGCGTCGGATCGGTCACAGCGCTTTCCACCAGCTTGATGACCACCAGCAGGAAAATCGCGATCACGATCTGGCGGCCCACACCAAAGCGGCTGAAGCTTCCGGTCAGAAGCGTGGCGAACCCGATCAGCGCTGCCACCAGCCCCAGCAGCGCCTGCTGGAAACGCCCGTGCAGTTCCTCGTTGATCCGGGCAAGAGGCACGTCGGTTAGCGCCGCCATCTCCTCGGGCCGGGTCAGCATGTCCCAGGTGGCCAGGTGCCGGGGCCGCAGGCTCATGTTCTGGTTCTGCACGATCAATGTGCTGATGTCGTACGTGAAATCCTGGAAAATCGTGGTGGACAATGTCCGCGTATCGGGCCGGAGCGTCTGCGCGAGGCCACTCACCATGACAAGACGCGGGCCTTCTTCGGCCTGCACCACATAGGCGCGCTCGGCCGTGTAGGTCACTTCACGGTCCGCCTGCCTCCGATCCGACAGGTAGACGTCCCGCAATTCACCTTCGGGGGTGATTTCACGGATAAAGAAGGTCACCCCGGGCCCCGGATGCAGGAACGTGCCTTCGCGCAGAAGCCGTGCGCTCACCGACCCCGAGATCTCGACCTCGCGCTGCTTGAGCTGCGCAACAGAGGCCGGAACAAGGAAATGGGTCAAGACCGACATCATCAGTGCCACGATCAGGCCGAACATCACCACAGGTCGCGCCAATCGCCACGGGCTGTAGCCGGTGGCCTGCACCACGGTCAGTTCAGAATCCCCCATCAGCCGGTTGGTGACATAGACGGCGGCGGCAAAAGACGCCATCGGCAGCACCAATGCGATCACGCCGGGCAGGCTAAGGGCCGTGAACTCAAGGAACACGCCCGCCGAATGACCGTCGGCGATCAGCCGGTCAAACAGCACCACCGCGCGGTTCACCCAGTAGACGGCCACCAGAACAAGCGAAAAGAACCCAAAGAGGACCATGAGTTGCGACAGCATGTATCTGTCGAATCTTGGCACTACGGACCCCTTCACACGACATGAGGTGGGCCGGGATGGCCCACACCCTAGGGTTTGCGGGAAAAGCCGCCTCTGGTCAACCGGGCGCACGGGCGCTAGGCCTATATCCAAACCAACATGAGGAGCAGAACATGGCGGAACTTCGCGCACTCACCTTCGTGCCGGTCGATCTGGAGTCTCTGGCCACGGCGGAGGGACGGATTGCCGTCTTCATCACGCCCGATCTCAAACTCAGCGCCGGGGCGCGTCGGCTGAACCGGTTGACCAAGGGCGCGCTAGCCCGGGCAACCGGCTCGGAGGCATGGGACAAGCTGGGTGAAGGCAAGGCGATGTCGCTCAACTGGCCTGCCGGGCTGCAGGCGCAGGCGGTGGATCTGGTCAAGCTTCCGCGTCGCCCGGCACCGGATCTCGCGCGCAAGGCCGGGGCGGCGCTGGCGCTGTCTGCCGGGTCATCCGCAGTCACGGTGCTTGTGGAGGGCACCGGGCGCCCCGAGGAAATCGCACTGGGGCTTGCGCTGCGCGGCTACGGGTTCGACGATCACAAAACGAAAAAAGGCGATCCGTTCGGGACGGCCACCCTGATGTGCACCAAACCCGACGAGGCCGAGGCCGCCGCCGCGCCACGGCTGGCTGTGGCGGAAGGGGTCCATTTCACGCGGAACCTTGTGAACGAGCCGGCCAACATCCTGACCACCACCGAATTCGCCAAGCGTCTGGAAGGCCTGCGCGATCTTGGGGTCGAGGTCGAGGTGCTCGAGGAAAAGGCGCTGGCAAAGCTGGGCATGCGCGCCTTGCTCTGTGTGGGGCAAGGGTCTGAAAGCCCGTCCAAAGTGGTCATCATGCGCTGGAAGGGCGGGGCCAAGGGCGACGCGCCTTTGGCGCTGATCGGTAAGGGGGTGGTGTTCGACACCGGGGGCATCTCGCTCAAACCCGCGGCTGGTATGGAGGACATGACCATGGACATGGGCGGCGCGGGTGTGGTCGCCGGTGTCATGCACGCCGTCGCCAAACGCAAGGCCAAGGCCAATGTCGTGGGACTTGTGGGGCTGGTCGAGAACATGCCCTCGGGCAGCGCCGTGCGTCCGGGTGACGTGGTGACGTCGATGAAGGGTGACACGATCGAAGTCGTGAACACCGACGCCGAAGGCCGTCTGGTGCTGTGTGATGTCATGTGGCACGCGCAGGAGACCGAAAAACCCGCCGCGATGATCGACCTCGCCACCCTGACGGGGGCCTGCATCATCGCGCTGGGTCACGAGAACGCCGCCGTCTATTCCAATGACGACAGCTTTGCCGGCACATTCCTCAAGGCTGCCGAAACCGAGCGCGAGGGCGCGTGGCGGATGCCACTTGGGCAGGCCTATGACGACATGCTGAAATCTCCGGTGGCAGACATGAAGAACATCGGCGGCCGTCCCGCCGGGTCGATCACGGCGGCGCAGTTCCTCAAACGGTTCGTCAAGGACGACATGCCATGGATTCACCTCGACATCGCGGGGGTTGCCCATGTGAAGAGCGATCAGGAGCTGTCGCCCAAAGGGGCCACGGGCTGGGGGGTGCGGGCGCTCGACCGGCTGATTTCGGACCGGTTCGAGGCCAAGGACTGACCTCATGGGCGCGGCCTATTTCTACCACCTGACGCAAAAGCCGCTTGAGGCGACCTTGCCCATGCTTCTGGGCAAGGCGCTTGGTGCGGGATGGCGCGTTGCGGTGCGGGGAACCGATGCCGCGCGGATGGACTGGCTGGATCAGAGACTGTGGCTGGGACCGGAAGAGGGGTTCCTGCCACACGGGCTGGCGGGCGGGCCGCATGACGCGGCGCAGCCGGTTCTGCTGACCGTGGCGCATGAGGCGGCAAACGATCCGCAATGCCTTATGAGTGTCGACGGGGCCGAAGTGGCCCCGGACGAAGTGAACCGATTGGAACGGGTCTGTATCCTTTTCGACGGCAATGACCCCGCAGCCGTTGAGGTCGCACGCGGCCAGTGGCGCAGCCTGACCGGTTCGGGATGTTCGGCGCAATACTGGTCCGAGGAGTCCGGGCGCTGGGAAAAGAAGGCGGAAGCCTGATTTCACACGCGTTAACAGAAGGTTAAACGGTCAGGAGGTGTGACCCATTGTTTCGCACGCGAAACATTGGGTCCGTTCCGGACCTAACCGCCAAGCCCCATTGTGAGCCCTGACGCTTTGGCCTACGCTTTGCCTCAAACCTGACCTTGAGAGAGGAGAGCAGGCGATGAGCAAGAGCTTCGACATGATCGTGATCGGCGCAGGCCCCGGCGGCTATGTCGCCGCCATCCGCGGCGCACAGCTTGGGCTGAGCGTGGCCATTGTCGAACGCGAACATCTCGGCGGCATCTGTCTCAACTGGGGCTGTATCCCCACGAAGGCCATGCTGCGCACCTCCGAGGTGTTCCACCTCATGCACCGCGCCAAGGAATTCGGGCTGAAGGCCGAGGGCATCGGTTATGATCTCGACGCCGTCGTCAAACGCTCGCGCGGGATTGCGAAACAGTTGAATTTCGGGGTGGGGCATCTTCTGAAGAAGAACAAGGTCACCGTGGTGATGGGCGAGGCCACGATCCCCGCCAAGGGCAAAGTGCAGATCAAGACGGACAAGGGCGTCGAAGACCTGAGTGCGAAGAACATGGTCATCGCCACCGGCGCCCGTGCGCGGGAACTGCCGGGGCTTGAGGCGGATGGCGATCTGGTCTGGACCTACAAACACGCGCTGGTGCCGAACCGGATGCCGAAAAAGCTGCTGGTGATTGGATCGGGCGCCATCGGCATCGAATTCGCGAGCTTCTACAACACGCTGGGTGCCGACACGACGGTGGTCGAAGTGATGGACCGCATCCTGCCGGTCGAGGATGCCGAAATTAGCGGTTTCGCAAAGAAACAGTTCGAAAAGCAGGGCATGAAAATCCGCGAAAAGGCGATGGTCAAGCAACTGGATCGCGGCAAGGGCACGGTCACTGCCCATATCGAACAGGGCGGAAAGGTGACGAAAGAGGTGTTCGACACCGTTATCTCGGCCGTTGGCATTGTCGGCAACACCGAAGGGCTGGGGCTCGAGGCGCTGGGCGTGAAGGTCGACCGCACCCATGTGGTGACCGACCCGATGTGCCGCACCGGGGTCGAGGGCGTCTATGCCATCGGTGACATCGCCGGTGCGCCGTGGCTTGCCCACAAGGCGAGCCACGAAGGCGTGATGGTGGCCGAACTGATCGCCGGTGGGCATCCGCATGCGGTGGAGCCGGACAGCATCGCGGGCTGCACCTATTGCCAACCGCAGGTGGCCAGCGTCGGCCTGACCGAGGCGCAGGCCAAGGACATGGGCTATGACGTCAAAGTCGGGCGCTTCCCCTTCATCGGCAATGGCAAGGCGATCGCGCTGGGGGAACCCGAGGGCATGATCAAGACGGTGTTCGATGCGAAAACCGGCGCGCTCTTGGGGGCGCATATGGTGGGTGCCGAAGTGACCGAGTTGATCCAGGGCTATGTGGTCGGGCGGCAGCTTGAGACCACCGAGGAAGACCTGATGCAGACGGTCTTCCCGCATCCAACCCTGTCGGAGATGATGCACGAAGCGGTGCTGGATGCCTGGGGCCGGGCCATTCACTTTTAATCCGGCGTTAACCGAATCTTCCTAAGTATTTTCTGGAGTGTTTTGAGATTTTTCGTACGAAAAATCTCAGCCCGCCCCATAAAATTCTGGGGGCTCGGTTTGGCTTGGCTCGGCGTGGGCAGGCAGGGGTCAGACGTGCTGTCCGCCATTCACCTCGATCTCGGTGCCGGTGACATAGCCGCTCTGACCCGAGCACAGGAAATAGATCACATCCGCCACCTCCGACGGCTGACCAAGCCGCCGCATCGGCAGTTTCTCGACGATCTTGTCGGTGCCTTCGCTCAGGATGCTGGTTTCGACCTCACCCGGCGCAATGGCATTCACGCGCACCCCCAAAGGCCCGAAATCATGGGCCATTTCCCGTGTGAGCGCGGCAAGGGCCGCCTTGGACGTCGCATAGGCCGCCCCGGCAAACGGGTGAACGCGGGACCCTGCAATCGACGTGACATTGACGATGGCACCCTGCGCCTTTGCGAGCTCCTCTTTCAGCCCGCGTCCCAGAACCACCGACGCGAAGAAATTGACGTGAAACACCTTGCCCCAGTCGCGCAGATCGGTGTCGAGCGTGCTGAGCCGTTCTCCCGCAGGCCCCTTTGGCGAGATCCCTGCATTGTTCACCAGCGCATCGAGCCGCCCGCCGTCCAGCCGTTCCTTGACGATACGGACCGCCTCCATCGTCTGCTGCGGATCGCTCAGATCAACCTGGATGTGGTTGCGCTCGCCGCCGGGCCAGGGGCAGTTGGGCGAAAACGCCTGCCGCGAACAGCTGATCACGCGCCAGCCTTCGGCGGCGAATTTCTTGACCGTGGCGTGGCCGATGCCCCGGCTTGCGCCGGTGAGCAGAAGGGTGCGGGGGTGATCGGTGTCTGACATGAAGGCACCCTAGGCCGAGTCGTCACTCGGCGCGAGGGGCAAAGCGTGTCAGGATCGGCCGGCGAAGAACGCGGCGACCTTTGGCTGAAGCCACGCCCAGATCTTCGGCGCGCCTGTGGCGATCTTGGGGCCGATCCGGGCTTCGAACATGTCGTGGGTCACCGAGTAGTCGATCCACGATCCGCCGCCGGACGCCAGATTCTGCATCGGTGGCTGCATTCGGTCGATGGATTTCGCGAATTGCGCCTCGGGGCTTTCATTGGCTTCGAATTCGTCCCAGAGCGCCCGGAACGCCGATGCCTGATCGGCAGGCAGAAGGCCGAAAATCCGATCGGCGGCTGCCGCTTCGCGCAGGGCCATTGCGTCCGCGTCATGGTCGCCGAAGACCGGTGCGTCGCCCGCGTCGATTTCGACGAGGTCATGCAGAAGGAGCATCCGGATCACCTTGTTGATGTCGAGCGATGTTTCGGAATGTTCCGCCAGCACAAGCGCGTAGAGCGCGATGCGCCAGGAATGCTCGGCGCTGTTCTCGTAGCGGCTGCCATCACAGAGCGTGGTGGCGCGCAGCACGGATTTCAGGCGGTCGACTTCGGTCAGGAACGCCATCTGTTGATCGAGCCGGGACATCGGACCTCTTTCGTTAGGGGACCCGAAGGCTCAGTTCCCGAAATTGGCGTCTTTCTTCTGGCCCTCGATCCGGGCACGGATGAAGGCGCGGGCCTTGCGTTCGGCAAGGCGCACGCGGATCGCCGTGAGAAACGCCTCTTCCAGCGTGGTCGAGGCCGCGCCCAGTTCCGCCGCGACCTCCATGAAGAAGCGGTCATCGTCGAGATGCTTCATCGCCTTGAGCGTGTCATCCGCAAGCTTTTCGGCGATCTCGTTGACCATCGACATTGGATTGGGTCCTCAGCGGCTGTTCTCGGTCAGGCGGCGTTTCACATAGCCGGACACATGGTCGATCATCGTGTCCATATGCGGTTCCTTGAAGAAATGGTCCGCACCTTCGATCTCGGTATGGGTGACGGTGATGCCTTTCTGTTCCGAAAGCTTGCTCACCAGAGACTTCGTGTCGGCGGGCGGGGCCACGCGGTCGCCGGTGCCGTTGATGATCAGGCCGGAGGACGGGCAGGGCGCGAGGAACGAGAAATCGTACATGTTGGCGGGCGGGGAGACCGAGATGAAGCCGGTGATCTCGGGGCGGCGCATCAGAAGCTGCATGCCGATCCACGCGCCAAAGCTGAAACCTGCGACCCAGCAATGTTTGGAATTGTTGTTCATCGACTGCAGGTAGTCGAGCGCGGAGGCCGCATCGCTGAGTTCGCCGATCCCCTGGTCATATTCGCCCTGGCTGCGCCCGACGCCGCGGAAGTTGAAGCGCAGCACGGTGAAGCCCATGTTGTAGAAGGCGTAATGCAGGTTGTAGACCACCTTGTTGTTCATCGTCCCGCCGAATTGCGGGTGCGGGTGCAGGATGATGGCAATCGGCGCGTCGCTTTCCTTTTGGGGATGATAGCGGCCTTCGAGGCGGCCTTCGGGTCCGGGAAAAATCACCTCGGGCATAGGCGGTGGTGGCTCCTGCTTGGGCGCGGGTGCAGCGGTCCGTAAATCTTGACAGCTTCACTCAGGCTTCTTAGAATGGTTCTAAATCGGGGGTCTGCCCCCGAATTGGTTATCCGCACATAGGCAATTGGCCATGCAAGGTCAATTGTGTCGCAGGGGCGTTTGGGAGACGGCCATGAAACTGAGTACCAAAGGACGCTATGCGATGGTCGCTCTCGCCGATATCGCGCTGCAGCCCGAAGGCACGTTGGTGACACTGGGCGATATTGCCCAGCGGCAGGATATTTCACTGCCCTATCTCGAGCAGTTGTTCGTCAAGCTGCGGCGCGCCGGATTGGTGACGTCGGTACGCGGCCCCGGTGGCGGGTACCGGCTGGCCAAGGCGGCCAGCGATATTCGCGTGGTCGATGTTCTGGGCGCTGTCGACGAGACGGTGGACGCGATGCACAAGGGGGCGGGGGCCTCGGGTGGTCTGTCGGGCAGCCGGGCGCAATCCATGACCAACCGGTTGTGGGAAGGTCTGTCGGCGCATGTCTATGTGTTCCTGCACCAGACGCGCCTGTCGGATGTGGTGGGCAATTCGCTGGCACCCTGTCCGGCGGTGCCGAACCTCTTTGCCGTGGTGGACGAGTGATGGGATCGCATTGGCTGCACCAATACGATGGTCAGGGGGCGCTGCCCCCTCTTGGCCTGCGGCCAATTCACCCCCGAAGTATTTTTGAACCAGAGAAGCCGGGGGCGGTCTGAGTGGGGCGGGTGTATCTGGATCACAACGCGACCACGCCGCTGCGTCCCGAGGCGCGTGCGGCAATGATCGCGGCGATGGATGTGGTGGGCAATCCGTCCTCGGTCCATGCCGAGGGGCGCGCGGCAAAGGCGCTTTTGGAGCGTGCGCGGGCGCAGGTGGCGCAGGCGTTCGGCGCGGATGGGGCGGATGTGGTCTTTGTCTCGGGGGCCACCGAGGCGGCGGCGCTGGCCTGTGCCGGGCGCGGGCTGGTCGGGGCCGAGATCGAGCATGATGCGGTGCGGGCCTGGATCGATCCGGTGCTGGCGGTGGATGCCGCGGGGCAGGTGTCCGTGACCGCGCCGGAGAACACGGCGCTGCAACTGGCCAATTCCGAGACCGGGATCGTGCAGGACCTGCCGCCGGGATTGGCCGTGGTGGATGCGACGCAGGCCTTTGGCAAGCTGCCCGTGGCCTTCAACTGGCTGGGCTGCGAGATGGCCCTGATTTCGGCGCACAAGCTTGGGGGACCCAAGGGTGTCGGCGCGTTGGTGATGAAGCGCGGGACCGATCTTGCGGCGCAGATCCGGGGCGGTGGGCAGGAGATGGGCCGCCGGTCCGGGACGGAGAACGTGATCGGGATTGCCGGATTCGGGGCTGCGGCCGAGGCGGCGGCGCGCGATCTGGATCACGGGATCTGGGATGAGGTGGAAAAACTTAGAAACATTCTAGATTCGGCTATTGAGGCTGACGCTAAAGAGACTATTTTTGTCGGGAAAGATGCGAGGCGCCTGCCGAACACGACCTGTTTTGCAACCCCCGGCTGGAAGGGGGAGACTCAGGTGATGCAGATGGACCTCGCCGGTTTTGCGATCAGCGCCGGGTCCGCCTGTTCGAGCGGCAAGGTGAAGGCCAGCGCGGTGTTGACGGCGCTGGGGTTCGATACGGCCACCGCCAGCAGCGCGATCCGCGTGTCGCTGGGGCCGCAGACAACCGAAGACGACGTGATGCGGTTTGCCGAAACCTGGCAGGCCAAACGACAGAAACACCGCGCGCGGGCCGCGTGAGAAACAGGATCAGGGGGCACGAACATGGCTGCTTTGGATAATGTGACCGTCAAGGAAGGCGTGGATCAGGAAACCGTCGAAGCGGTGCGCCAGGTCGGTGGCAAGTACAAGTACGGCTGGGACACCGATATCGAGATGGAGTACGCGCCGAAGGGGCTGACCCCGGACATCGTACGTCTGATCTCTGAAAAGAACGACGAGCCGGAATGGATGACCGAGTGGCGTCTGCAGGCCTATGAGCGCTGGCTCCAGAAGGAAGAGCCGACGTGGGCGATGGTTGAATACCCCGAGATCGACTTTCAGGACCAGTATTACTATGCGCGACCCAAAAGCATGGAGACCAAGCCCAAGTCGCTGGACGAGGTCGATCCCAAGCTGCTGGCGACCTATGAAAAGCTGGGTATTCCGCTCAAGGAGCAGATGATCCTTGCTGGGGTCGAGGGGGCCGAGGATGCGCCGGCCGAGGGCCGCAAGGTGGCGGTCGATGCGGTATTCGACTCCGTCTCCGTCGGCACGACCTTCCAGAAGGAACTGAAAGAGGCGGGCGTGATCTTCTGTTCGATCTCGGAGGCGATCAAGGAGCATCCGGAGCTGGTCAAGAAGTACCTGGGGTCCGTGGTGCCGGTGTCGGACAACTTCTATGCGACACTGAACAGCGCGGTTTTCTCGGACGGCTCGTTCGTCTACGTCCCGCCGGGGGTGCGCTGCCCGATGGAGCTGTCGACTTATTTCCGGATCAACGCGGAAAACACCGGGCAGTTCGAACGCACGCTGATCATTGCGGACAAGGGATCCTACGTGTCCTACCTTGAAGGGTGCACAGCGCCGCAGCGCGACACCGCGCAGCTTCATGCGGCGGTGGTCGAGATCATCGTCGAGGAAGACGCCGAGGTGAAATATTCCACCGTCCAGAACTGGTATCCGGGTGACGAGAACGGCAAGGGTGGCATCTACAATTTCGTGACCAAGCGCGCAGACTGCCGGGGCGACCGGGCGAAGGTGATGTGGACACAGGTCGAAACCGGCTCTGCCGTGACGTGGAAATACCCGTCCTGCATCCTGCGCGGTGATGACAGCCAGGGCGAGTTTTATTCGATCGCCATCGCCAACAACATGCAGCAGGCCGATACCGGCACGAAGATGATCCATCTGGGCAAGAACACCAAGAGCCGGATCGTGTCGAAAGGCATCAGCGCGGGCAAGGCGCAGAACACCTATCGGGGTCTGGTGTCGATGCACCCGAAGGCCAAGAACAGCCGGAACTATACCCAGTGCGACAGCCTGCTGATCGGTGACAAGTGCGGGGCACATACGGTTCCCTATATCGAGGTGAAGAACAACTCGAGCCGAGTCGAACACGAGGCGACCACATCCAAGGTGGATGACGATCAGCTGTTCTACTGCCGCCAGCGCGGCATGGACGAGGAAGAGGCCGTGGCGCTTGTCGTCAACGGGTTCTGCCGCGATGTGCTGCAGGCGCTGCCGATGGAGTTTGCCATGGAGGCGCAACAGCTTGTGGCGATCTCGCTTGAAGGGTCCGTGGGTTAAGGAGAGCCGGGGCGGACCACACTGGTCCGCGCCGCAAGACATGCCATGCCGATCTCCTCGATCCTGATCACGTCAGTTGTGACCGGTGTGTTCTGCGCGGTGTTTGCAGTGGTGGTGGATGCGGTGACCGACGCGCTGGCCATGTGGATGGCGATTGCACTGGCTTTTGCGTCCGGATTTCTGGGGTCGCTGTTTGCGCAGCTTGTATTGAAGAGGAAGACATGATCATCACGACGACCAACAGCATCGAAGGCCAGAAGATCCTTGAATACAAGGGGATCGTGGTGGGTGAGGCGATCATGGGGGCCAATGTGGTCCGGGACGTTTTCGCGTCGATCACCGACATCGTCGGAGGCCGGTCGGGCGCTTATGAGGCCAAGCTGCAGGACGCGCGCGATGTGGCGATGCGCGAGTTGGAACAGCGGGCGCTGGCGCTTGGGGCCAATGCGGTTGTGGGCGTCGATCTGGATTACGAAGTGGTCGGCAATTCGATGCTGATGGTGTCGGCAAGCGGCACCGCCGTGCTGACCGATCGCGGCTAGACCGGGTTTACAGAAGAGATACAGCCCGCCGGGGTGGGCAAGTGACTGGAAAAGGGCAAGAACATGTTGGAAATCAAGAACCTGCACGTGCAGCTTGAGGAAGAGAACAAGCAGATCCTCAAAGGTGTGAACCTGACGGTCGAGGCCGGCAAGGTGCATGCGATCATGGGGCCGAACGGCTCGGGCAAGTCGACACTGTCTTATGTCCTGTCCGGCAAGGATGGCTACGAGGTGACCGAGGGCTCGGCGACGCTGAACGGGGAAGACATCCTCGACATGGAGCCGGAAGAGCGCGCGGCGGCGGGTGTGTTCCTTGCGTTCCAGTATCCGGTGGAAATCCCCGGTGTCGGCAACATGACCTTCCTGCGGACGGCGGTGAACGCGCAGCGCAAGGCGCGGGGCGAAGAAGAGATGTCGGCGAGCGAATTCCTCAAGGTCGTGCGTGAGAAGGCCAAGGAACTGAAAATCGACGCCGAAATGCTGAAGCGTCCGGTCAATGTGGGTTTCTCGGGCGGTGAGAAGAAGCGCAACGAGATCCTGCAGATGGCGATGCTCGAGCCGAAGATGTGCATCCTTGACGAGACCGACTCGGGTCTTGATGTGGACGCGATGAAGCTGGTGGCCGATGGCGTGAACGCACTGCGCGACGAGGGGCGCGGGTTCCTTGTCATCACGCACTACCAGCGTCTGCTGGATCACATCAAACCGGATGTGGTGCATATCATGGCGGATGGCCGGATCATCAAGACGGGTGGCCCCGAGCTTGCGCTTGAGGTGGAAAACAACGGTTACGCGGACCTTCTGGCGGAGGCAGTGTGATGGCGTTGCCGCAGATCAAACAGGACGCCACGGACGCGCGGTTGGCCGCGCTTGAGATGCCCCAGGGCGGCTGGGCGCAGGCGGCGCGCGAAGACGCGATTGCGCGGGTGCGCAGCATGGGTCTGCCAAGCGGTCGGGACGAGTATTGGAAATACACGCGCCCGGACACTCTGGTGCAGCCCGAGGCCCCCAAGGCAGCCCTTCTCGAAACCGACGAAGCGCCGATCTTCGGCGAGGTGGACCGGCTCAAGATCGTGTTCATCGACGGTGTGTTCAGCGCCGAGGAGTCGGATGATCTCGCGATGGAGCATGTCAGCATCGACCGTCTGGCCGATGCGCGGGACATTCACTGGGCCAAGGACGTCTATGGCGTGCTTGAAGCCCGCGGGCAATCTCCGGTGCAGCGCCCCTTGGCGGCGCTGAACACGGCGTTCGCCACCGATGGGCTGCTGATCCATGTCACGGGCACCGCGCCCAAGCCGATCAGCCTGATTTATCGCCATGAATCAGAGGTTTCTGATGCGATCCTCCACCATGTCGTGAAGATCGACGCAGGTGCCGAACTGACGCTGCTGGAGAACGGCCCGGCTGCGGCGCGCTTCAACAAGTGCATGGAGGTCGAGATCGCGGATGGCGGTACGTTCCACCATGTCCGTGCACAGGGGCGTGACCATGAACGTCGTGCCGTGACGGCCATTTTCACCCGGTTGGGTGAGGAATCGGTGTTCAAGTCCTTCACCCTGACGGCCAACGGTGTGCTGACGCGGAACGAATGCGTGATCGAGCTGACCGGCGACAATGCGACCGCGCACGTGGCCGGGGCCTGTGTGGGTGACGGCGACTTCCACCATGACGACACGGTGTTCATCACCCATGACGCGCTGAACTGCGAAAGCCGTCAGGTGTTCAAGAAAGTGCTGCGCAACGGTGCAACGGGCGTATTCCAGGGGAAAATCCTTGTGAAGGAAGGCGCGCAGAAGACCGACGGCTACCAGATCAGCCAGTCGCTGCTGCTGGACGAGGACAGCCAGTTCCTCGCCAAGCCGGAGCTTGAAATCTACGCGGACGACGTGGCCTGTTCGCACGGCTCGACATCCGGTGCGATCGACGAGGAGGGCCTTTTCTACCTGCGCTCGCGCGGGATCGAAGAGGGGCCGGCGACGGACCTGCTCACCATCGCCTTCCTTGCCGAAGCCGTCATGGAGATCGAGGAC
Source organism: Marivita sp. (assembly GCF_022763305.1). Lineage (GTDB taxonomy): Bacteria > Pseudomonadota > Alphaproteobacteria > Rhodobacterales > Rhodobacteraceae > Marivita. The sequence goes on from NZ_JALEGT010000055.1 coordinate 155,757, forward strand.
GAAGCCCTGCAGGACGAGATCAACGGCCGTGTCGAGGCGTGGCTGTCACGGCGGCGCGGCTGAGCGGAGATGCCCTTCACGCAGGATATCGCGGCCACGTATCGCGGGCCGGGCAAGGTTGTGCGCCGTCTGGTGAATGCCGGACAGCGCGAGGACCGGGCCTTGGCCATCCTGATGGGGGCCTGTGCGATCCTGTTCATTGCCCGATGGCCTGCCTTGGCGCGTCAGGCGCATCTGGAAGGGCTTGAACTGAACATGCTGTTGGGCGGCACGCTCATGGCGACGCTGTTCCTGGCCCCGTTGCTGTTCTACGCGCTGGCCTTTGTGGCGCATCTGATCGCGCGGGCGGTTGGCGGCAAAGGTCCGTCCTTCAATGCACGGATTGCCCTGTTCTGGAGTCTCTTGGCCTCGTCCCCGCTGATCCTGCTGAACGGGCTGGTGGCTGGCTATATCGGCGCGGGCATTCAGTTGACCATCGTGGGTCTGATCTGGTTCTGCGTGTTCATGTGGTTCTGGATCGCGGGCATGCTGTCCGTGTATCGCGGAGGCGCTGCGTGACGATTGCGGGGTTCTTCCGGCTGGCGGTGAACACCGTTGTCGCCCCGCGCGATGTCGCCCGGCTGCTTCTGGCGATGAACCTGCCGTCGCAGGCGCTCTGGCTGGCCTTTGCGCTGGTGATCGTGCTCAACACGCTGATGTTCTCGGTCTCGCTGTTGCTGGTTCCGGCGGATGATATGTTCGGCCCGGTGCTCGCCAGCCCGACCGTGTTCGGCACCATGTTGGGCCTCTCGGTCGGCGCTTTGATCGTGGCGGTGACCCTGTGCGGTCGTCCGCTGGGCGGTACGGCAAGCTTTGCGCAGATCGCCATTCTGGTGATCTGGCTGCAGGCGTTGCGGGTCCTGATGCAGGGCGTGGTGGCCGTGCTGGGGCCGGTGAGCCTGTTCCTGTCGGGGGTCGTGATCAGTGCCGCGTCGGTGCTGGGCATCTGGATCTTCGTCAATTTCATTGATGTGGCCCATGAGACCGGCAGCCTGCTGCGCGCAGGTTTGGTCTTGTTGCTGGCCGTTGTCGGCATGATGCTGGGGCTGAGTCTGATCTTCAGCCTTCTTGGCGTCCAGACCGGAGGAATACCTGGATATGTATGACGTCACCGAGATCCGCCGCGATTTCCCGATCCTGTCGCGCGAGGTGAATGGCAAGCCGCTGGTCTATCTCGACAACGGGGCCAGCGCGCAGAAGCCTCAGGTGGTGATCGACGCGATCACCCGCGCCTATGCCGAGGAATACGCCAACGTCCATCGCGGGCTGCATTACCTGTCGAATCTCGCGACCGAAAAGTACGAGAGCACGCGGGGGGTGATCGCCAAGTTCCTTGGTGTGAAGGACGAAGACGAGATCGTCATGAACACCGGCACCACGATGGGGATCAACACCGTGGCTTATGGCTGGGGGATGCCGAACCTGCAGGCGGGGGACGAGATCATCCTGTCGGTGATGGAGCATCACGCCAATATCGTGCCCTGGCATTTCCTGCGCGAACGTCAGGGTGTGGTGATCAAGTGGGTCGATGTGGACAGCACCGGCTATCTGGACCCGCAGGCGGTGATCGACGCGATGGGGCCAAAGACCAAGCTGGTCGCGGTCACGCATCTGTCCAACGTGCTGGGCACGGTTGTCGATGTGAAAACCATCTGCGAGGCCGCGCGGGAGCGTGGGATTGCCACGCTGGTCGATGGATCTCAGGCGGCGGTGCACATGCCCGTCAATGTCGAGGAGATCGGCTGCGATTTCTACGCCATCACGGGGCACAAGCTGTACGGTCCTTCGGGGTCTGGTGCAATTTACATGCGCAAGGCGCGGATGGCCGAGATGCAGCCTTTCCTTGGCGGTGGGGACATGATCCGCGAGGTCCACAAGGACGAGATCACCTGGAACGACGCGCCGATGATGTTCGAGGCGGGCACTCCCGGCATCGTGCAGCAGATCGGGCTTGGTGTCGCGCTCGACTACATGATGGGGATCGGGATGGAGAACATCGCGGCCCACGAGAAAAAGCTGCGCGACTATGCTCGCGCGCGTCTGGACGGCCTGAATTGGCTGCAAGTGCAGGGTACAACGCCTGACAAGGCGGCAATCTTCAGTTTCACGTTGGATGGCGCCGCGCATGCGCATGACATCTCGACCATTCTGGACAAGAAAGGGGTCGCGGTGCGGGCGGGGCAGCATTGCACCGGGCCGCTGATGGAACATCTGGGCCTGACCGCCACCTGCCGCGCCTCGTTCGGGATGTACAACACGGAAGAAGAAGTGGACATATTGGTGGATGCGCTCGAACTGGCGCATGATCTATTTGCCTGAACTGGGGGGAGAGAATGGCAAACCTATCGCTGCGCCGCGCGCGCACCATCATCCGGAAGACGCTTGAAGCGGGGCGTGCAGCGGACATGAAACCGCTGTCGGTCATCGTGCTGGACGCGGGCGGCAATGTGCAGGCGTTCGAGCGCGAAGACGGCGCAAGCCCGGGTCGCTTCCAGATCGCCCATGCCAAGGCCTATGGGTCGGTCATGCTGGGCATGGCGGGCGGCGCGCAGAAAAAACGCGCGGAGGAACAGTCCTATTTCATCACCGCTGCCGGTGCGGCCCTTGGCGGGCATATGGTGCCGGTGCCGGGGGGAGTTCTGGTGCGGGACGCAAAAGGCGCGATCCTTGCCGCCGTGGGCGTGACAGGCGACACCTCGGACAACGATGCAGCTGCCGCCAAGGCCGGGATCGAAGCGGTGGGTCTGACCGCCGAAATATAAGGAACAGCATCATGGCGCGGCCCGTCGTCGGCATCATCGGCAACCAGCATCTGATCAACGATCAGTATCCCGCGCATGCGGGCGGGTCGATGAACTCGGAAGCGGTGGCCAAGGTGGCCGAGTGCCTGCCGCTTCTGGTGCCCGCCGATCCGCGCTTTCTGTCGGTCGAGGAACTGCTCGAGGTGTGCGACGGGTTCCTGCTGACCGGCGGGCGGCCCAATGTGCATCCCGAGGAATATGGCGAGACCGCCACCGAGGCGCATGGCGCGTTCGACCGGGCGCGCGATGCGATCACGCTGCCGCTGGTGCGGGCCTGCGTGGAGCGGGGTCAGCCGTTTCTGGGCATCTGTCGGGGCTTTCAGGAAGTGAACGTCGCCATGGGTGGCACCTTGCACCCCGAGATCCGGGATTTGCCGGGGCGGATGAACCACCGGATGCCGCCGGATGGTACGCTGGAGGAAAAGTTCGCCCTGCGCCATGTGGTGACGCTGCAGGAGGGCGGTGTGTTCCATCGCCTGTTCGGATCGACCGAGGTGATGACGAATACGCTGCACGGGCAGGGGATCAAGACGCCGGGCGCGCGGATCGTGATCGAAGGCCACGCGCCCGATGGCACGCCCGAGGCGACCTATGTGAAGGACGCGCCGGGTTTTACCCTGTCGGTGCAATGGCACCCGGAATGGGACGCGGCCAATGACCCGGTGTCGCGGCCGCTGTTCCAGGCCTTTGGCGACGCGGTGCGGGCCTGGGCACAGGGAGACGTGGTGGGCGGACACCGCGTCGACGCGGTGTAAGTCTCCGTCGACGGAGACTCTCGCGCTTCAGGTCACGGCTTTGCGCTGCTTGAATTCAGGTGTGTCCCAAAGCCGGTCGCGCATGATGGTCGAAAAGATCTCGACCGCTTGGTCCACGTCCTCAAGGCTCAGATAAAGCGGTGTGAAGCCGAAGCGCATGATGTCTGGCGCGCGGAAATCGCCGATCACCTTGTGCGCGATCAGCGCCTGCATTGCGGCATAGCCTTCGTCGAATCTGAAGCTGACCTGCGATCCGCGTTCGTGGGCGTTTCGCGGGCTGGCGAGGGTCAGATCGGGGCAGGAGGCCTCGACCCCGGCGATGAACCGTTCCGAGAGGTCTATGGACCGCGCGCGCAGGTCCTGGAGGTTAACGTCGTCCCACACGTCGAGCGCGGCGTCCAAGGCCGCCATCTGCACGATAGGGGGCGTGCCGACGCGCATCCGGGAAATGCCGGCGCCCGGTTTGTAGCCAAGGTCGAACGCGAAGGGACTGTCATGCCCCAGCCAGCCCGACAGCGCGGGCAGCGCCATGTCGGCATGGCGGGGCGAGACATAGATGAAGGCAGGCGCACCGGGGCCGCCGTTGAGGTATTTATAGGTGCAGCCGACCGCGAAATCGGCCTTGGCACCGGCAAGGTCCACGGGGATCGCGCCTGCGGAATGGGCCAGATCCCAGACGGTGACGACGCCGTGTTCATGCGCCTTGGCCGTGAGTGTCGCCATATCGTGTTTGCGCCCGGTGCGGTAATCCACCTCGGTGATCATCGACACGGCGATCTCATCTGTGATGGCGGCTTCGACCTCCTCGGGCGCGACGAGGCGCAGTTCATAGTCCGGACCAAGGAGCGAGATCAGCCCTTCGGCCATGTAGAGGTCGGACGGGAAGTTGCCGGTGTCCGACAGGATCACGCGCCGGCCCGGGTTCAGCTTCAGTGCGGCTGCCAGCGCCTGAAACACCTTGATCGACAGCGTGTCGCCCACAACAACATGCCCCGGCTCGGCCCCGATCAGACGCCCGATCCGGTCCCCCAGACGCGCGGGCATGTCCATCCAGCCGCAGGCGTTCCAGCCGGTGATCAGGTGATCGCCCCATTCGTCTGTCACGGTCTGCGCCACGCGGGCAGCGGCGGATTTCGGCAAGGGTCCCAAAGAGTTGCCGTCGAGATAGATCATGCCTTCGGGCAGGTGAAACGCGGCGCGGGTGGCGGTGAAATCGGTCATGATGGGGTCTTTCATAGCTTGGTCCGCAGGTGCCAGAGATCGGGGAAAAGCTCAACCTCGAGCATGCGCTTGAGATAGGACACGCCGCCCGTCCCTCCGGTGCCGCGCTTGAGCCCGATCACCCGCTCCACCGTGGTGACATGGTTGAAGCGCCAGCGGCGGAAATAGTCCTCGAGATCGACCAGCTTTTCCGCCAGTTCATAAAGATCCCAATACCGGCTTGGATCGCGATAGACCTCGGCCCAGGCGGCCTGTACCGCCTCGTTCGGCTGGTGCGGTTTATGGCGGTCGCGGTTCAGAACCTCGTCCGGCACCGCCACCACCTGCGCCAGCCGCATCAGCGCACAGTCATAGAGCGAGGGCTTGTCCATTTCGGCGGTCAGGCGCGCGGTCAGGTCGGGCCGGTGGGCGTGGGGCTTGAGCATCGCCGGATTGCGGTTGCCCAGCAGGAATTCGATCTCGCGATATTGCGCCGACTGAAAGCCCGAGCTTTGACCAAGGGTCTCGCGGAAGGTGGTGTAATCGCTGGGCGTCATGGTGCGCAGCACGTCCCATGCGGAATTGAGCTGTTCGAAGATGCGCGAGACGCGGGCGAGCATCTTGAAGGCAGGGCGAATCTCGGCGGCGGACAGCGTCGCGCGGGCGGCGTGCAATTCGTGCAGCGCGAGCCGCATCCACAACTCCGACGTCTGGTGCTGGACGATGAACAGCAATTCGTCATGGGCGCTGCTGAGCGGATGCTGGGCGGTCAGCACCGCGTCGAGGCCCAGATAGTCGGTATAGGACATGCGCCCGTCAAAGGACATCTGCGCGCCGTCGCGGGCGGGATCGTATGGGTCGCTCAAAACTCACCTCCGGCGATCTGTATCGCCTGGCCGTTGACGCTGCCCGAGTTGGGCGCGCAAAGCCAGAGCGCGGCCTCGGCCACTTCTTCGGGCGCAATCAGACGTCCATGCGGGTTTGCGCCGACCATCACCGCGCGCGCTTCGTCCTCGGTCATGCCGGTGCGGGCCATGATCCGGTCGATGTTCTGCGGGACGATGTCGGTGTCGACATAGGCCGGGCAGATGGCGTTGAACGTGTAGGGTTTGCCAAGGTAGTCGGCGGCCAGCCCCCGGATCAGGCCGATCATGGCGTGTTTCGACGCGGTGTAGCAGGGCGCGCCCTTTAGGCCCCGCAACCCGGCGATGGAGCTGATGGCGATCACGCGGCCCCAGTCGGTTTGGTGCATCGACTTGAGGCTTTCGCGGATCGCGAGGAACGTGCCGTCAAGATTGGTTGCCATCATGTTACGCCAGAACGCCATGTCCATCTTGTGCAGCGCGCGGCCTTCTGCGATCCCGGCATTGGGCACGCAGATCTGGATCGGCCCCCGGTGGGCCACGGCACTCGCGATGCCGTCGACCACCGACGCCTCATCCTGCACATCCATGACGAGGGCGTGCAGATCATGCGCGCTGGCGGCGGCGTCCAGCACATCGGCGCGGCGGCCTGTGATCGTCACCTCTGCGCCTGCGCCGCGCAGGGCCTTGGCGATGGCAAGGCCGATTCCCGTACCGCCGCCCGTGACCAGCGCGTGTTTGCTTTCGAGTGTCATGTGGCCTCCCATGTCCTTTGTGCGTGACCGTATAGGTCTGGTCGCCAGTGGCAAGATGGCCCACCTGCGGGGGCTTGCTTTTCTCATTCACGTTCATGAATGTGTGCGTGACCACAGGAGGAGCGTCATGCGTATCACACCCATTCTTGTCATCGGCTGTCTGGCCCAGACGGCCGCCGCCAGCGAAGACATTGCGGACAAGTATCCGCAGTCCGAGCTTTACGACAAACCGGTCGAGGTGATCCCGCATGTGTTTTCCGCCATCGGGGCGACAGCTCCGCCGACCTACGAGAATTCCGGCCACAACAACAACCTGAGTTTCGTCATCACCGGCGATGGCGTGGTGGTGATCAATGGCGGGGCCTCGGCCCGGCTGGCCAAGGCGCTGCATGACGAGATCAAGGCAATCACCGACCAGCCGGTGAAGCTGGTGATCAACGAGAACGGGCAGGGTCATGCGATCCTCGGCAATTCCTACTGGGCCGGGTTGGGTGTCGACATCCTGGCCCATGAAGATGCCATCGCGGTGGTCGAGGCGGATGGCGATTTCATCCTGCAGGGCATGCAGCGCTACAATCAGGACAAGGCCGAAGGCACCACGATCGCCGTGCCGAACCTCAGCTTTTCGGACAGACATGTGGTCGAGATGGGAGAGGTAACGCTGGAAGTGTTGCACTTGGGTCCGGCGCATGATCCGGGCGATGTGCAGGTCTGGATCCCGCAATGGGGCATCGTCATCGCGGGCGACATCGCGTTCCACGAGCGCATGCCGCCGATCTTTGCCGAAACCGACACGGATGCCTGGATCGAAACCTTCGACGGGCCGTTCACCGCTCTGGGAGCGACCTATGTGATTCCCGGCCATGGCCATCCGACGAACATGGCGCAGGTGACGCGCTATACCAGCGATTACATCAAGGATCTGCGCGCCAAGATCGGGGCGCATATCGACGAGGGCGGTGATCTCGCAGGTGCCTTCTATGTGGACCAGTCCAACTGGGCGCATCTTGATACGTTCGAGGAGTTGGCGACCAAGAATGCGGGCCGGGTGTTCGAAGAAATGGAATGGGAATGAAGGCACGCCTCTGCCCTTCTTCTTGCTGAAAATATCCCGGGGAGTTTGAGGGGCTGGCCCCTCAATCGTTTCCGTCAACGGAAACGGAAGATGCGTCGACGCATCTTCGCCCGGACCGGATTGACGCCATCCCCTGATCCCACCAATGTCGCGCCAAAACCAGCGCGAGGGGGGGCGATCATGCAGCCGAACATTCTGATTCTGATGGTGGACCAGCTGAACGGGACGCTTTTCCCGGATGGTCCCGCCGACTGGTTGCACGCCCCCAACCTCAAGAAACTGGCCGCACGGTCCACCCGGTTTCGGAACGCCTACACCGCCAGCCCGCTCTGCGCGCCGGGGCGGGCGGCGTTCATGTCCGGGCAGTTGCCCTCCGCCACCGGGGTCTATGACAACGCGGCCGAATTTCCGTCTTCGATCCCGACCTACGCGCATCACCTGCGGCGGGCGGGATATTACACGGCGCTGTCGGGCAAGATGCACTTCGTCGGTCCCGACCAGCTCCACGGGTTCGAGGCGCGTCTGACCACGGACATCTACCCCGCCGATTTCGGCTGGACGCCGGATTACCGCAAACCGGGCGAACGCATCGATTGGTGGTATCACAACATGGGTTCGGTCACGGGCGCGGGCGTGGCCGAGATCACCAACCAGCTCGAATATGATGACGAGGTGGCCTATCAGGCCAAGCTTGCGCTTTATGACCTGTCGCGCGGCAAGGACGACCGGCCGTGGTGCCTGACCGTCAGCTTCACCCATCCGCATGACCCTTATGTCGCAAGGCGCAAGTACTGGGACCTCTATGAGGACTGCGACCACCTGCTGCCCGAAATCCCCGCGATGGCCTATGAGGATCATGACCCGCACGCAAAGCGCATTTTCGATGCCAATGACTGGCGCAATTTCGACATCACCGAGGACGACATCCGCCGGTCGCGCCGCGCCTATTTCGCGAATATTTCGTATCTGGACGACAAGATCGGCGAGATCCTGCAGGTGCTTGAAGACACGCGGCAGGAGGCGATCATCCTGTTCGTGTCGGACCATGGCGACATGCTGGGCGAGCGGGGGCTGTGGTTCAAGATGTGCTTCTACGAAGGATCGTCGCGGGTGCCGCTGATGATTTCGGCGCCTGACATAGCGGCGGGTCTGGTGACCGATCCGGTTTCGACCATCGATGTCTGCCCGACGCTCTGTGCCTTGGCTGGTGTGAGCATGGACGAGGTGATGCCCTGGACCACGGGGGAATCGCTGGTGCCTCTGGGGCAGGGCGGCGAACGGACCAGCCCCGTGGCGATGGAATACGCGGCCGAGGCGTCTTATGCGCCGCTGGTGTCGCTGCGCTATGGCAAGTGGAAATACAACCGTTGTGCGCTCGACCCCGATCAGCTGTTTGATCTTGAAGCCGATCCGCACGAATTGACCAACCTCGCAGATCACCCCGACCATCAGGGCACGGTGCAGACCCTGCGGGCAAAGTCCGAGGCACGGTGGGACCTGGCGCGGTTCGATGCGGAGGTGCGTGCCTCTCAGGCCAAACGCTGGGTGGTCTACGAGGCGCTGCGGCAGGGCGGATACTACCCGTGGGACTACCAGCCGCTGCGCGATGCGTCAGAGCGGTTCATGCGCAACCACATGGATCTGAACGTGCTCGAGGACAGCCAGCGCTTTCCGCGCGGGGAATAACTAAAACTTTCTGAACATCGACCGTTATCTGGCCATAATTGGTCTTCAGAATTAACGGCATGTTCAGAACTCTCATTTTCGCAACCGCGATTGTCGCGGCGACCGTTGTGACCGCAGAGCCAAATGGCGTGATCCGCGTGATTGACGGGGATACATTCGACATCGACGGCACGCGCGTGCGTTTGCACGCCATCGACGCGCCTGAAACCGACCAGATGTGTGGCGATGCCGCGAGCCCCGCCTGGGCCTGTGGAGAGTGGGTGCGTGCGCAAACCCGCGCTCTGTATGAAGGGCGCACCGCCCGGTGTACCGCGCTTGATACCGACCAGTATGGGCGCACGGTCGCCAAATGCGCTGTCGACGGTCGGGATGTGGGCGAACGGCTGGTCAGTGACGGTCTGGCCTTTGCCTATCGCCAGTACGGACTGGATTATGACTTGGCCGAGAAGGGGGCCGCCGTGAATGGGCGGGGCCTGCATGCCACCGGTGTGATGTCGCCTGCGGCGTTCCGCTCGGCACAGCGCGCGCAGGCGCGGCCCGAGCCGTCACGCGCGACAGGCGCCAAGACAGTCACCGTCACCAAGGGCAGTCCCTCCGGGAAAAGCTGGCTGCCGAACGTGATCAACCCGAACTGCAGGATCAAAGGCAATATCAGCCAGGGCGGTCGGGAAAAAATCTATCACGTGCCGGGACAGGAGTATTACGACAAGACGCGCATTTCACCCACCAAGGGCGAACGCCGGTTCTGCTCCGAGGCCGAAGCCCGTGCCGCCGGATGGAGAAAAGCGCGAAACTGACGGTGGTTTGATCCGGGTCAAAGTGAAAGATGCATATCTCTGACAATTTCACTCCAACGACATCAGGAGAGGAGTGGTTCCATGTCACACACACCGCATGAATTGGCCGAGGAATTCCCGGATCACGTTGAAAAGATGAGCGCGCTCAAGCAATCGGATGCGCATTTCGCCAAGCTGTTCGACAGCTATCACGAGATCAATCGCAGCGTTCACCGCGCTGAAACCAATGTGGAGCCGATGGACGCCCTGGCCGAAACCGAGCTTCGCAAGCAGCGCGGCGCGCTGAAGGACCAGATCTGGAGCTATCTGCAGAAGTGATCAGTCAAGAAGCGCCGTGATCGCGTCGATCACGGGTTTCGACATCGGCCGCGCGTTCGATCCGAACGTCGCGGCCACGCTGCCATCGGGCGCAATCAGAACCTTGTTGAAATTCCAGCTGGGGCTGAAACCGGTGTCGGCGGCAAGCCACTGGTAGAACGGGTGTGCGGTGTCCCCGCGGACCGACGTGATCGTGGTCATCGGGAAGTCGAGACCGAAATTCACCTCGCAGAAATCCTTCACCTCTTCGTCGGACGCCAGTTCCTGCCGGAAATCGTTGGAGGGCACGGCAAGCACGACCAATCCCCGATCACGGTACGTGTCATAGAGCGTTTGAAGCCCGTCATATTGCGGCGTGTATCCACAACGCGACGCGGTGTTGACCACCAGAACCGGCTGGCCGCGCCAGTCTGAAAGGTCTATTTCGCCCCCGTCGATGGACGGAAAGGTGAAATTGGACATCGCGGCCTGTGCAAGCGTGGAGCAAAAGGTCAGAACGAGGGCGAGAATCAAACGCATGAGAAAGCCTCCTTACGCTCAGACCTAGGCGATTGGTCGAGAAAGAAAAGCCTCAGAGCGTGCGGAACACCATGACAAGCCCGCGATCCTGCGCGTGGTCGTGATCGGCGTTCTCGTAGATCGGAATGTCGTGAAAGCGGACCGGGGTGATGAGCCCATGTGCCACCATCAGCGCGAGGCGCGAACCGAAACCGGCACCATCAAAGACCGGCGGGATGACGCCACAGGCAAACAGCGCACCGGGCTTTGCGACGCGCATCAATTCGGGGAACACCTCGGGGCCGACATGGCCGTGGGTGAAAGTCCCGCTCGACACAAAACCGCCATAGCTGGCATCCGCCAGTGGCAGCGTTTGCGTAAGGTCCGCACAGATGCGGTTGCGGTAAAGCCCCTTCGCTGCGGCCGCGTCCAGCATGGCCTGCGAGATGTCGATCCCGTCCACATCCATCCCGGGCAGATGTTCCGCCAGCAGACCGGTGCCCGCTCCGATGTCGAGCACGGGGCCGCGCGCATCCGCCTCCGACAGAAAGACCCGCGCCACCTCGCGCGGGGCGACATAGCCATGGCTTTCGCCGAAGCTGCTGTCATAGCTCGTGGCCCAATCGTCATAGAGCGCACGGGCATCGGCGGCCCCCCTGATGCTGTAGGCGCGTTCGAGATTGTGATCGGACATGATGGTTCTCCCCTGAGCCAGAGGTCAGGATGACGGTCCGAGACCCGGGCGACAAGCCCCTTGCAGGCCAATCGTCACAACGCCATATTTTCAGGATCACAGTTCCGGAGGCGGTCATGGCAGGCGGTTGGGCACGCGATGGCGCGGTGCAGGATCAGATCGACGCGTCGATCAATGATGAACTCGCCCGTCTCAAGGCGCGCAGGGGGCCGCAGGGCGAAAGCCTGACCCATTGTGCCGACTGCGAAGAACCGATCGCCGAGAAGCGTCGTATTGCGCTGCCGGGCGTGAAGCTTTGCATCGACTGCCAGCAGGAGCGCGACGGGGTCTACCAGGCGCGCGGCGGGATCAACCGTCGGGGATCAAAGGACAGCCAGTTGAAGTGACATCGCCCAAAGGCGACGTTTGGTGCCCGGTCGTCCGCTTGGGGGCTTTGCCCCCAAACCCCCAGGATATTTTCGGCAAGAAGAAAGGGGCCCTCCTGAAGGAAGACCCCCGCGAAGGCAGAGCCTTCTCCTTGCACGGTCATCGGCGTCCCCGCCTGTACCGTGTCATGATCCTGCACGATATTCGTTAATAACGCGCTAATGGCTTTCTTCTTGCCCCAAATATCCCCGCCGGAGGCTCCCGCAGGTGTCACGGGCGCCGCCATCTGGCGTGGGCATCAGCCCTCCATCGCCTCCAATTCGTCGATGAAGCCCGAGATCATGCTCAGCCCCTTGTCCCAGAATTTGGGGTCGCTCGCATCCAGGCCAAAGGGGGCCAGCAACTCCTTGTGGTGTTTCGATCCACCCGCCTTGAGCATGTCGAAATACTTGTCTTGGAAGCCGTCGGGGGTTTCTTCGTAAACCGCATAGAGCGCGTTCACGAGGCCGTCGCCGAAGGCATAGGCATAGACATAGAAGGGTGAATGCACGAAATGGGGGATATAGGCCCAGAAGGTCTCGTAACCCTCCATGAACTCGAAGGCCGGTCCGAGGGATTCCGCCTGAACGGACATCCAGAGCGCGTTGATGTCGTCCGGCGTCAATTCACCGCCCCGGCGCGCGTCGTGCAGTTTGCATTCGAAATCGTAAAAGGCGATCTGCCGAACCACCGTGTTGATCATGTCCTCGACCTTGCCCGCCAGCAGCACCTTTTTCTCGGCATCGTCCTTGGCGTTGTCGAGCATGCGGCGGAAGGTCAGCATTTCGCCGAAGACGCTTGCGGTTTCCGCAAGGGTGAGCGGCGTCGAGGCGAGCATTTCGCCCTGTTCGGCGGCCAGCACCTGATGCACGCCGTGTCCCAGTTCGTGCGCGAGGGTCATCACGTCGCGCGGTTTGCCGAGGTAGTTGAGCATCACGTAAGGGTGCACATCCGTAACCGTTGGATGTGCAAAAGCACCGGGGGCCTTGCCCGGTTTGACGGCGGCGTCGATCCAGCCCTTGGTGAAGAACGGTTTGGCGATCTCGCCCATACGCGGGTCGAACGCGGTGTAGGCGTTCATCACGGTCGCCTCGGCATCGTCCCAGGTGACGGTGCGGGTGGACTCCATCGGCAGGGGCGCGTTGCGGTCCCAGACCTGCATCACTTCAAGGCCCAGCCATTTGCGCTTGAGCTCGTAATATCGGTGGCTGAGCTTGGGGTAGGCGGCGACTACGGCGTTGCGCAGGGCCTCGACCACTTCGGGTTCGACATCGTTGGAGAGGTGACGTCCGGTCTGGGCCGTGGGCATGCCGCGCCAGCGGTCCATGACTTCTTTTTCCTTGGCCTGCGTGTTGTGAACGCGGGCGAAGACCTTGATGTTTTCGGCGAATACTGCGGCCAGTTCGCGGGCAGCGGCTTCGCGTTTGCTGCGGTCCTGTTCGGTCAGCAGGTTCAGCGTGCCTTCGATGTTGAGCGGTTCGCCGTCCACTTCGAATTCGAGCCCCGCGATGGTTTCGTCGAAGAGGCGCTCCCATGCGTCGCCGACCACACCCATGTCATGCAGGAATTTCTCCATCTCGTCCGACAGCTGGTAGGGCTTCATCGCGCGGATGCGGCGGATGGCGGGTTTGTAGCGGGCGAGGTCTGAATTGGCATCGAACAGCGCGTCGATGGTGGCGTCCTCGATGCGGTTCAGTTCCAGCGTGAAGAAGACCAGTGGCGTGGTGTAGATGGTGATCTTTTCCTGATGGTCGGACAGGAACTTCGCGCGCTGGGCGTCGGTGGTCAGCTGATAGTAGCGCAGACCCGCGTAAGACATGATCCGGCCCGCGATGTTCTCGATCTTCTCGTGACGGTGGATCGCGGTAAGGAATTCGTCTGCGGACAGATCGGCCAGCTTGCCTTCGTAATCGGCTGCAAAGCTGCGGCAGGCGTCTTCGAGCCAGTCGAGATCGCGCTTCAGTTCGGCGGCGCCATCCGAGGGGTAAAGGTCGGTCAGGTCCCATTCCGGCAGATCCCCCAGGTTCTTGTTGCCGCTCTGGGCGTTGGCGTCATAGGTCGGGGAAGGGGTGCGCAGCATGGGTCGTCTCCTGTTCTTCGTTGCCTTGGAACCTGTGCCGTGCGGGCGAAAGGTTCAAGGGGCAAAGCCGTAGAGCGCGGCGGGATTGTCGGTAAAGAGCTTCTGTCGGCTGATCTGATCGGGGATCGCGTCGAGCAGCGTGTTGAGCTGTTCGCCCGCGTCCGGCATCGGCACGCCGTTCAGCATCAGATGCGGCCAGTCGCTGCCCCAGAGAATGCGGTCGGGATTTGCACGGGCCAGTCTCTGGATCAGCGGCTGTGGTTCTGGCGTATGGCGGTAGGTGGCGCTGAGCTTGGTCCAGACATGACCCTCGGCCAACAGGCGTTCCAGCGCCGTTTGGCCATCGGTGATCCCAAGGGCGGGATCGGGCCAGGCGCAATGATCGAAGACGATCTGCACGGGCAGGCTGGGCACCTGCAGGGCCAGGTCTTCGAGGTGCAGATGGGAATGGGCCAGCATTTCCACATGCAGTCCATGATCCGCCAGCATCGGCGCGAGGCGCTTCATGCCGTCCCAGCTGAGCAATCCGCCATGGACATAGTTCAGACGGACCGCCTTGCAGTTCTGGTCCGCCAGCGCGCGGATGTCGGCCGCGGTCGCATCGTCGGAAATCAGGCAGACGGCGCGGAACCCGTCACCCATGCGGCGGGTCGCCTCGAGCGTGATGCTGTTATTGCCGCCATAGAGGATCGAATGCACGATGACCCCGCGTGTGCAGCCCAGCAACCCGAGATGTGAGCGGTAGCGGTCGAGCCACGTGTCCAGCGTGCCGGGCGGCGGGTTTTCCACGCGGCCGTCCCACAGAGCGAAATCGTCCCCGATGAGATGCACATGCGCGTCGCAGGCTCCGTCTGGCAGCGGCGCACTGGGCAGGGTGATTGTCAAAGGCGGTGCGGCGGCGGTGGGCTTATCCATAGGTTTCCAGAAGGTCTTTCAGGTCGTCGAGCGTGTTGGCTTCTTGCAGCGGCTTGTGCTGCCGCCAGCGGGACATGCGCGGAAAGCGCAGGGCAATGCCGGATTTGTGGCGCGGCGAGGCGTGGATGCCTTCGAACGCGATCTCGAACACGTGGTGCGGCGTGACCTGGCGAACGGGGCCAAAGCGCTGCTGGGTGTTCTTGCGCACCCAGGCGGTGATCTTGCGGAATTCTTCGTCCGTCAGGCCGGAATAGGCTTTGGTGAAGGGCACCAGATCGTTGCCGTCCCAGACCGCGAAGGTGAAATCGGTGAAGAGATTGGCGCGGCGGCCGTGGCCCTGCTGGGCGTAGATCATGACAGCGTCGACCGTGAGCGGGTCAAGCTTCCATTTCCACCAATCGCCCTTTTTGCGGCCTGCGAGGTAGGGGCTGTCCTTGCGTTTGAGCATCAGCCCCTCAGCGCGATTGTCGCGCGCGGTGGCGCGGGTTTGGGCGAGGGTCTCCCATGTGTCGAACGGCAAGGGCGGCGCGGCTTTGACGGGGGCATCTTCGGGCAAGTCCCGAAGCACCGCATCCATGCACGCGCGGCGCTCCTGCAGGGGCAGGTCGCGCAGATCCTCGCCCTCGTGTTCGAGCAGATCATAGGCGAGCAGGATCACCGGCGCGTCCTTGAGCAGCTTTTTCGGTACGGTCTTGCGGCCGATGCGTGCCTGCAACGTGTTGAAGGGGAAGGGCTGGGTGCCGTCCCACGCGACGATCTCGCCGTCCAGAACGATACCATCTGGTAAAAAATCAGTCAGACGTGCGAATTCCGGAAAGCGGTCGGTCATCAGCTCTTCTCCGCGCGACCAGACGTGGTGGGTGCCATTGCGCAGGATCACCTGTCCGCGGATGCCGTCCCATTTCCATTCCGCCTGCCAGTCCTGCGGCGCGCCCAAGGCTTCGGGGCCGTCCTCCAACTGGTAGGCGAGGTAGAACGGGTAGGGGCGGCTTTCGTCGGCCTCGGCGTCTTCGGCTTCGATGAGCGCGTGATAGCTTGTTGTCTCGGGCGTCCAGCCACCCATCAGGCGATGGGCGAGGCTGGCTTCGTCTTGCTCTGTGGCCTGCGCCAGTGCGCGGGTCATGAGTTTCTGGCTGACGCCAATGCGAAAGCCTCCGGTGATCAGTTTGTTGAAGAGGAACCGCTCGGTCGGGTCGAGTTGATCCCACGCGTCCAGAATGCGCGCCTTGCGCCCGTCGATGTCGAGAATGGCGAGGGATTTCAACTCGGTGATCCAGTGGGTCAGGGGCAGGTCGCTGATGCGGCTTGGCGGCGGCAGCGTCAGCGCGATGGTCTCTGCCAGATCGCCGACAATCGGATAGCTTTCCTCAAGCAGCCAGAGCGGGATACCGCCCACCTCGGCCGCCCATTCGCGCAGTTGGGTGGTGGTCACGGCCCGCTTGGGGCGGCGGCCCGAGAAAAGCGCGATGGTCCAGAGCTTGTCGTCGTCGCTGGCGGTGCGGAAGAAATCGGCCAAAGCCTGTGTCTTGAGGCTGGTCTTGGTGGTCTGGTCAATGGTGGTGAACAGCGCGGCGAAGTCCTTCATGCCACATGTGTCCGCAAGAATGCGCCGAGCCGGGCCACAGCGCGGTCTGCGGCGGGCGAGCGGCCGACATGCAGGTGCCACACATGGGCCATGTCCGGCCAGAGGTCGAGCGTCGCATCGTCCATGGCCGCTTCGAGACGGCGTGCGTCCTGTGCCAGCGCTTCGCTGGCGGACGCCTGAATGATCGTCGGTGGAAGGGTCGTCACATCGCCCAGAAGGGGCGAGACCGCCGGGTCGGCCGGATCGATCCTTGGCAGGAAGCAGGTCATGATGCGGCGCGGCCAATCGGGCGGGATCAGGATTTCGTCTTTGGCCGCCGCAAATCGCTGCGCCAGATCGCCCGAAAGATCAGCCACCGGTGCGATCAGCGCCAAAGCCTTGGGGCTGGGCGCCTTGGTGTCGCGGGCGTGCTGGGCCACCTGCAGCGCGAGGCAGCCGCCAGCACTGTCCCCGGCAATCGCCGCCGGGGGCATGCCCGCCTCGGTCAACCTTTCAAAGGCGGCGCAGGCATCGTCGCGGGCGGCGGGGAATGGATGTTCAGGGGCCAGCCGGTATCTCACGGCGACTGCGCGCATGCCCGACGCGCGCGCCAGATGCGCGACCAGAGCGGCATGGGTGTGCGGGCTGCCGATGGTAAATCCGCCACCATGCAGATACATCAGAAGCGGTGCATCCGGCGCGACCTCGGGCGGTGTGAACCACAGCGCGCCGGTCTTGTCCCGGTGCGGTTTGATGTCCCTTGGCAGTGCCGCGCCAAGCGGTGCGGTCAGGGCGAACAGCTGTCGCAGCAGCTTTTGGGACGACACGTATTTGAGTGTACGCCGTTCGATCGTCCGGGCCTGCCAGCGAAAGAAACGGTCGATGCGGGTCAACTCGGTCATGCGGCGTCTCCGATTGTGGGGGTCGCGTCGTCCTCATCGGTGCCGAACTCGGTTCTCAGAACCTGCGCGTTGAAGCCCACGGAGTTCAGCCATCGCACGAAGATGTCCGTATAACCATGCGTCGCATATATGTTTTCTGCTCCGGTTTCACGAATTGCCGACATCAGGCCGTCCCAGTCTGCATGGTCCGAGATCACGAAACCCCGATCCGCTGCGCGGCGGCGCCGCACGCCGCGCAACCGCATCCAGCCAGATGCAAAGGCGGTCGAGGATGGCCCGAACCGGCGGGCCCATTGCGACCCGAGCGCGGAGGGTGGCGCGATGATCAGCGCACCGGGGTGGTCCTTTGGTTTGAGGTCAGGTGTCACATGGATGGTATCAGGAAGGTCATAGCCTTGATGTCGCAGGACGTCGTTGGTGTTCTCGATGGCGCCATGGGTCAGGATGGGGCCGATCTCGGGGTCGATCATGGACAGCAGGCGCTGTGCCTTGCCCAGTGAATAGGCCCCGAGAATCGAGGCTTTGCCTTCAGCGGCGTTGCGCGCCCACCAAGCGTTCAGGTCGCTTGCGACCTTGGCTTGGTCGTCCCATTTGAAAACAGGCAGGCCAAAGGTGCATTCCGTGATGAAACTATGGCACGTAACGGGTTCAAAAGGTTCGGAAATACCGTCTGAAACAACCTTGTAGTCTCCGGACGCGACCCATATCTCGCCGGCGACTTCAACCCGGATCTGCGCAGAGCCGGGCAAGTGACCTGCCGGGTGAAACGACACCAAAGCGTCGCCAATTTTACGGGGCTCGAGGAACTTAACCGTTTCTACAGAAATATCGCCCAACCTGTGCCGCATGACCGGGGCGCACGCCTCGGTGCACAGGTACTGTCGATGGCCGGGGCGGGCGTGGTCGGCATGACCATGGGTGATCAGGGCGCGATCCACCGGGCGCCAAGGGTCGATGTAGAAATCTCCGGCGGGGCAGTAGATGCCGCGATCGGTCAGGCTGAGGACAGGACTGGACATGAGCTAGAGTATAGAGGCCACCGCGCGCACCGCCAGAGGCTTGCCAAGCGGTTCGCGCTGCGTAGGGTGAAGGCTGCCAGACCATCAGGAGTTCCTTCATGCACATCGCCGGTTTTCGCCATCGCCTGCTGTCACGCGCGCCTTCGGCGGGTACCTTTCTGAAAACCCCAGCCTTTCAATTGATCGAGGTGCTTGCCCAGTCCGAACTGGATTTCGTGTGTCTTGATGCGGAACATGCTCCCCTCGACCGGAGCGCCATCGACGCCTGCTGCGCCATGGGACGCGCGCTTGATTTTCCGGTGCTTGTGCGTGTCGGCGATGGATCGCCACGCGAGATTCTGCAGGCGATGGATTGCGGCGCGGTTGGTGTCGTTGTGCCCCATGTCGACAGCGCGGCCAAGGCGGCAGAGGTGGCGCGTGCGGCTCGGTTCGGGAAGGGCGGACGCGGGTTTGCGGGTTCGACGCGATGGGCAGGTTATGCCACCCAATCCATGCCTGACTTGTTGGCACGGTCGCAGGCGGAAACGGTGGTGATGGCTCAGATCGAAGAACCCGAAGGTGTCGAGGCGTGCGAGGCCATTGCGGCGACCGACGGGATCGACGCCCTGTTCGTGGGGCCTGCGGATTTGTCGGTTGGATACGGGCATGACACGCAGACCTCGGACGATTTGATGCAGGCCCTGGACCGGGTCGGCAAGGCGGCCAAGGCAGCGGGCAAAGCGTATGTGTCTTGGGTGGCAAACGCGCAGAAGGCAAAGGAATGGTCTGCCTACGGGATGAGCTGTTTCTTCATCTCGTCGGAACATGCCTGGATGCGGGCAGGCGCCACAGCCGAAGCGCGCGGTGTGCACGAGATCGGCTCTGACTGAGCTGACAGGTCATAAAGGTCGGCAAGGTTGGGCAAGGCAACATGCAGGGTCATGCTGCCAAGGTAAGAAAGCAGGGCATGCATCTCAGCGCTGATGTCCGACACATACGAGCTGCGGATGTCCGCCTGACGGAGCACTCAGCTTGGCAGCGGTGTCAGACAGTGCGGTACTCCCGGCGACGGAATGGAGAGCGTCTAGGCGGAAATGCCGGAAAACAGCGAAATCGCGGCACCGGTGACCTGTCGGCGGGTCGAGGAGCGTTCCATCAGGACCTCGTGTTCCGCGCCGTCAACCAGCAGGAGCTTACCGCCTTTCCAGCGGGTCATGCGGTCGCGAATGGCGGTCGGGTCTACAATGCGTTCGTTCGACCCGACAAAGCAGAGCGCCGGGATCGCCGGAGAGGGCATGGAGGCCAACGCCTTGCATTCTTGCAGCGCCGTGAGCAGCCAGGCGTATGAGGGTCCCCCAAGCCCGAATTTCGGCTCGGCCTCGACATGCTGGCGCATCACCTCGAACATGTCCGGGTCCGAGGTGAGCAGGTTGTTCTCGAAGGGTTCGGACGCGGGATAGCTCTTGATCGAGGTGCCCGGCGCGAGGCGGTGGCCCTGACCCAGCGCCATCGCGATACGCGGCAGGGTCCAGGCGAAGGGGCGCAGATATCCGGCCATCTGGATGCCCCACATCGGACCCGTGAACATGACCGACGCCATGTCGCTGCCGGACATCAGGGCACGCAGACCGATGCAGCCCCCCATGGAATGGGCGACCATGTGCCAGGGGCGAGGCAGATCCCGTTTGCGCGCAAACGCGCAAAGGGCCGCCCAGTCCTTCTGGAAGTCCGGAAAGCGCCCGACATGCCCGACCATCGGGTTCGCGCCCAGACGGTCCGACAGGCCCTGACCGCGCCAGTCGAGCGATATGGCGTCAAAGCCCGCGCGGACGAAATCCTTGGCGGTGCGGCCATATTTTTCGATGTATTCGCTGCGCCCCGGCAGAATGAAGACAGTGCCCCGGGCGTCCTGCGCGGCCGCATGACCCGCCCGAAGGCGCACGCCATCGGAGCTTTGCAGCCAGACGGCCTGCGTATCAGGCCCGCGGGCCAGGTCGTCGTGGTAGGGCGCAGCGTCCGCCATCAGGCGAGGGTGGCCGCCAGTTTCATCGCCATACCCATATCGCCGTCGATGGTCAGACGGCCGGACATGAAGGCGGAGGTCGGGTTGAGCTCACCGTCGAAGATTTCGCGATAGGTGTCGGCATCGGCATTGAACGTGACATCAGCATCGGCGGTGCCTTCGCGTGCGCCGTCGCCATCGACCACCATGCTGCCTTCGCCTTCGATGTTGAATTGCGCGGTGCCGTCGATGCCGCTGCCTGCCAGTTTCTCATTCATGGCGGCAACTGCCTGTGCCACAACATCGCTCATACGCTCGTCTCCTTGTGATCGCGTTCGGAACTGCGAGGCTGGCATTTGCCGAACCCCGCGCTACACTGACCATGAGGTATGAGGTTCATGATGCGCAAATACAAATCTGCCGTTGCGGCATTTCTCATGGGGATGGCCGTGATGCTGGGTCCGGCCCACGCCGAGGACAGTGTCGCGCGCGATCTGATGGACCAACTGGCACAGGCCGAGGATGAGCGGGCTGCTGACCGGCTCGAGCGGCAGCTTCGGCAGGAATGGTCGAAATCCGGCTCGGCGGTGATGGATTTGCTGCTGAAGCGGGGGCAGGACGCGCTCGATGTGGACGATGTGGATGCGGCGCTGGAACATTTGACGGCGCTCACGGACCATGCGCCCGAATTTGCCGAAGGCTGGCATGCCTTGGCCCTGGCCTATTACCGGGCGGACCAATTCGGTCCGGCGGCGGATGCGCTGGAACGGACGCTGGCGCTGAACCCCGTCCATTTCGGTGCGCTGCGGGGATTGGGCGCGATCTTTGAGCAGGTCGACAAACCCCACCTTGCGTATGACGCCTATTCGCGGGTACTCAGCCTGCGGCCGCATGATTCCGACGTGATCGACGCGTTGGAACGGCTGGAGCGGCGGGTGAACGGGCAGACGCTTTGATTATCTGACGCCCGAGCAAGGACGGCAAAGGACGTCAACATGGCCGGACATGCACGGGTTGCGGCCATTCTCGGCCCGACCAACACAGGCAAGACCCATTACGCCATCGACCGGATGCTGGGCTATCGGACCGGCATGATCGGCTTGCCTCTGCGTCTTCTGGCGCGCGAGGTTTATGACAAGATCGTCGCGGCCCGTGGGCCGTCGGTAGTGGCGCTGGTCACGGGTGAAGAACGCATCGTGCCGCCGCGCGCGCAATACTGGGTCTGTACGGTCGAGGCGATGCCCGAAGGCATGGGCTGCGATTTTGTCGGTGTGGACGAGATCCAGCTTTGTGCCGATCCCGAGCGTGGGCATGTCTTCACCGACCGGCTGCTGCGGATGCGCGGGTTGCACGAGACGCTGTTCATGGGCTCGGACACGATGCGCGGACCCATCGCGGCGCTTGTGCCGGGTGTGGAGTTCGTGCGCCGGGAACGGATGAGCCAACTGTCCTATACCGGATCGAAAAAGATCAGCCGCTTGCAGCCGCGGACGGCGATTGTCGGGTTCTCGGTCGAGAACGTCTATGCCATCGCGGAACTGCTGCGCCGTCAGAAGGGCGGCGCGGCCGTGGTCATGGGGGCCTTGTCGCCCCGGACGCGCAATGCGCAGGTGGATCTCTACCAGAATGGCGAGGTGGATTTCCTCGTGGCGACCGATGCCATCGGGATGGGGCTGAACCTTGACATCAACCATGTCGCGTTTTCATCGCTGACCAAGTTCGACGGGCGTCGGATGCGGCCGCTCATGCCCAATGAGTTGGCCCAGATCGCGGGCCGTGCGGGGCGGGGCATGTCGCATGGGACGTTCGGCGTGACCGGCGAGGCCGGGCCTTTGGCCGAAGAGGTGGCTGAGGCGATCTGCAACCACCGCTTCACTCCGCTTAAAAAGCTGAACTGGCGCAATGCCGATCTTCGGTTCGGCACGATCGATGCGCTGATTGCCTCGCTCGAGGAAAGCCCCAAGGATGAATTGCTGGTCAAAGCGCGTGAGGCGGATGACCTGCAGGCGCTCAAGGCGCTGAGCACCGTGGCCGAGGTGCAGGCGCGGGCGTCCGATCCGAAATCGGTGCAGCTTTTGTGGGATGTGTGCCGGATTCCCGATTTCCGGGGGATCAGCCATGCGGAACATGCGGGGCTTCTGGAAGTTATCTATGGACATCTGCACCAACGCGGAGCCATCCCCGATGATTTCCTTGGGCGGCAGGTCAACCGGATCGACCGGACAGATGGCGACATTGACACGTTGTCGAAACGATTGGCGTATATCCGCACATGGACCTATGTCGCGCAGCGGAAAGCGTGGGTGCATGACGAAAGCCATTGGCGCGAGCAGACACGCGCTGTAGAAGACCGACTGTCGGACGCGCTGCACGAGCGCCTGACCCAGAGATTTGTTGACCGGCGCACATCCGTGCTCTTGCGGCGGTTGAAACAGAAGGAGGCCCTTTTGGCCGAAGTGAATGACAAGGGTGAAGTCACCGTCGAAGGCGAATTCGTCGGCAGGCTCGAAGGGTTCCGGTTCCGCCAGGACAAGGATGCAACCGGGCAGGAAGCCAAGACGCTGAAGACCGCGTCGATGCAGGCGCTTGCCCCGCATTTCCATCTGCGGGCGGATCGGTTCTACAACGCGCCCGATACCGAGATGGATTTCACCGAGCAGGGCGGCCTCATGTGGGGCGATCAGGCGGTGGGCAAACTAACCGCCGGAGATGATCCCTTGAAGCCGCGTGTCGTCGCCTTTGTCGATGAAGAGGCGGGGGCGGATGTCGCGTCCAAGGTGCAGCGACGGTTGCAGCATTTCATCGACCGCAAGATTGCTGCGCTGTTCGAGCCTCTGATCAACCTTCAGAAAGACGAGACACTGACCGGCCTTGCACGCGGCTTTGCGTTCCGCATGGTCGAGGCGATGGGTATCCTGCCGCGCGCCGACGTTGCGGATGATGTCAAGGCGCTGGACCAGGAGGCGCGGGGGCTGCTGCGCAAGCATGGTATTCGCTTTGGTCAGTTCACCGTGTTCATGCCGCTCTTGCTCAAGCCTGCGCCTACGCGGCTGCGGCTGGTGCTCTGGAGCCTGTCGAAGAACCTCGACGAATTCCCCGAGGCACCGCCTCCGGGGCTGGTGACGGTGCCGAACACGCCGGGCACGCCCGCCGAGCATCACACCGTGTCCGGCTACCGCGCGGCAGGTGACCGCGCGATCCGTATCGACATGCTCGAACGTCTGGCCGATCTGCTTCGTGCGCAGGACAGCCGGGGCGGATTCGAAGCGAATCCCGATATGCTCTCGATCACCGGTCTGACGCTCGAACAGTTTGCCGATCTCATGGGCGGGCTGGGCTACAAGGCGGAGAAAGGCGAGCGCGAGAAAGTGCGTGCGGTCGATGCCGTGGTCCCCGAGGCGAACACCGCTGCCGCCGCAGAGCAGGACGCAGCGGTTGATGGTGCCGTTCCCGTCGAAGATACGCCTGTGATGGATGCAGGGCAGGACGCTGCGCCCGGTGCGGCAACAGCCCCTGCCGATGCGCCTGAGGCTGCCGATG
Source organism: Marivita sp. (assembly GCF_022763305.1). Classification (GTDB taxonomy): domain Bacteria; phylum Pseudomonadota; class Alphaproteobacteria; order Rhodobacterales; family Rhodobacteraceae; genus Marivita. The sequence continues at coordinate 179,644 of NZ_JALEGT010000055.1, forward strand.
TTCCTGACGCGGCCGAAGCGATGCCGGAAACCGGTGTCGCACCAGTTGCCGACGCGCCGGGCGATCCTGTTGCCGAGGTGCCCGTTCCGGTCAATTCGGAGACCGAGATCGACCCGGGTGCGGCACCCGATGCCGCGCTGGCCGGGCCGGAAATTGAGGTGTTCTACACCTTCACATGGCGGGGCAACCGGCCTGAGCGTCAGCCGCGTCGCGAAGGTGGGGCTGGCAAAGGCCGTCGCGACGGAGGCAAGCCGCAGGGCGACCGTCCGCGTGGCAAGGGCAAGCCCAAAGGCAAGGGTCAGCCACCGCGCGATGCCGGGGCAAAGACCTTCCAAGCGCGTCCGCCCAAGAAGGAAAAGCAGATTGATCCGGACAATCCCTTTGCTGCAGCCCTCATGGGGCTGAAGACGAAGGACTGAGTTGTCCGAGCCGGCGCAGAAGCTTCGGATCGACAAATGGCTTTGGCATGCGCGTTTCTTCAAGACGCGCAGCCTTGCCGCCAAGGTCGTGTCCGGGGGCAAGTTGCGGGTGAACGGTCAGCCGATTTCCAAACCGGCCTACATGGTGTCGGCGCTGGATGTGCTGACCTTTCCGCAGGCCAATGACGTGCGGGTCATCAAGGTGCTGGCCATGGGGGAACGGCGTGGGCCTGCGCCCGAGGCGCAGCAGCTTTACGAGGACCTCGATCCGCCGAAACCGCGCGAGGCGGTGATCGAACAGGTACCGCGTTTCGACGGCAAGGGACGCCCGACCAAGAAAGATCGTCGCGCCCTGCAACAAACCCGGTCAGACCTGCTTGAATGATTTTTCCGAGTGGCTTAGCTAGCTTGCGAACGATCAATGGACCGAATGCATGACCTATATTGTCAACGACGCCTGCATTGCCTGCAAATACACCGATTGTGTCGAAGTCTGCCCGGTGGACTGCTTTTACGAAGGCGAGAACATGCTGGTGATCCACCCGGACGAGTGCATTGATTGTGGCGTGTGCGAACCGGAATGCCCGGCAGATGCGATCCGCCCGGACACGGAGCCGGACATGGAGAAGTGGGTCGAGTTCAACCGCAAATATGCCGAGCTTTGGCCGGTGATCATCACCAAGAAAGACCCGCTGCCCGAGGCGGAAGAACGGGACGGCGAAAGCGGCAAGCTTGAAAAGTACTTCTCTGAAGCGCCCGGTGAAGGCGGCTGATGATTCGCCCTGTTGGCGATATCTGGCTCAGAGTCGCCATCTAACCTGTTGTATTTGCGATTAAAGGCCGACGGCCACGCGCCCCTACCGCGTGGCCCTTTTTTGTGTTATACTCTGTTTACAAAATGACACCTGTGGGACATGCGCCTCAATCGGCGCTGGTAAAAAAGCTGACATAAGCTTGTTCTGAAACACTGAATGTAACGACCGGAAGCGAAGCCTCCGTTCGATTTTTTTGTCTGTGTCACACGGGCGCACGCCAAGGAAGGTTCTGAATGACCAAATCGAAAAAATCCGAATTCCGTCCGAATGATTACGTTGTCTACCCGGCACATGGCGTTGGCCAGATCGTGTCGATCGAAGAGCAGGAGATTGCCGGCATCAAGCTCGAGCTCTTCGTGATCTCGTTCGAGAAAGACAAGATGACCCTGCGCGTGCCCACGCACAAGGCATCGGAAATCGGAATGCGGTCGCTGAGTTCGCCCGACGTGGTGAGCCAGGCGATGAAGACGCTGAAGGGCAAGGCCAAGGTCAAGCGCGCGATGTGGTCGCGCCGTGCGCAGGAGTACGAACAGAAGATCAACTCGGGTGATCTGATCGCGATTGCCGAGGTTGTGCGTGACCTGCACCGCGCGGATGACCAGCGTGAGCAAAGCTATTCCGAGCGTCAGCTTTACGAAGCCGCCCTTGAACGTCTGACCCGTGAAGTTGCGGCCACCTCGGGTGGGGACGAACTGGCTGCGGCCAAGCAGGTTGGCGACGTGCTGATGTCGCGGGCACCTGCGGCAGCCTGATTTTTTACCAAATGGTCGTAAAAGCGGTCCCGGTCGGGGCCGCTTTTTTTCATGCGGCGTCGTTGTTCGCGTTCTCGAGCGCGCTGAGCAGGGACGCCTCGAGCTCCTTTTCCAGTTCCTTCGCGCGGGCGATATAAGCCTCGTTCTGGGCGGACGGAATATTGGGATCCCACAGTTCGGCCAGTTCGCGTACGGTGTAGCGGTCGTGATGGTAGAACAGCTTTTCCGCTTCCGAGGCTTCGTAATCCGTCAGACCGATGTTTTCGAGCACGTAGCGCCCGGCGCGCAGGGAGCTGTCGAAAAGTTCGCGCACGATGTCATTCGCTCCGGCCTTGTAGAGCCGGTAGGTGTGCGTCCTGTCGCGGGAGCGGGCGACGATGTGGATGTCGGGGCGCAGACGCCGCGCATAGGTGACAAGCCGCTCGGCCGCGACGGGATCGTCCAGCGCCACCATCAGCACGCGCGCGGTGTCGATCCCGGCAGCATGCAGAAGGTCGGGGCGCAGGGGATCACCGAAAAAGCCCTGATAGCCGAAACGCCGCATCAGCTGGATGGTTTGCAGGTTGTTGTCGATCACAACCGTCTTGGCACCCACGGATTGCACGAGGCGGTTGACGATCTGACCGAAGCGGCCGATCCCCGCGATGATCACCGTGCCTTGCTGGTCGATCTCGTCATGTTGAAGGTCGCCATCCGGGTCCTTCATGCGCTTGGACAGGTATTCATAAAGGATAAAGGCCAGCGGTGTGATCAGCATCGACAGGGCGATGATCAGCAACAGCCTGTCCGCGAGATAGGCCGGCAGGATGGCCTGCTGGAGGGAGAACGAGATCAGCACGAAACCGAATTCACCGGCTTGGGCCAGACCCAGAGTGAAGAGCCACTGATCGCGTCCGCGCAGTTTGAAGATGCGGCCCAGAGCGTACAGGATCAGGCCCTTGAGCGTCATGATCCCGAGGGCGAGGCCAAGAAGGGCAACCGGTTCGGAGAAGAAGAGGCCAAAGTCGATGCCTGCCCCCACGGTGATGAAGAACAGCCCGAGCAAGAGGCCCTTGAAAGGTTCGATGTCGGATTCAAGTTCGTGCCGGAACTCGCTGTTGGCCAGAACCACGCCGGCAAGGAAGGTGCCAAGGGCAGGGGACAGGCCTACGGCGGTCATCAGGAAGGCGATGCCGATGACGATCAGAAGCGCCAGAGCGGTATACATCTCGCGCAGCCGGGCGGCATGGATGAAGCGGAACAGCGGACGCGCGCCGTAGACACCTCCGATGATGATCAGGGCGACAGCCCCCAGCGTCACCAGTGTCACGCCCCAGCCGGGCAGTCCCTCGATCAGGGACATGCTGTGATGCGCATCGTCGATCATCTCCAGCGGTGCCCGGGAAATCGAGCCATCGGGATTTAGCGAGGGGCCGGCGGGTACGGACAGAAGCGGCAGGATGATCAGCATCGGGATCACCGCAATGTCCTGTGTCAGCAGAACCGAAAAGGTCGATCTGCCGCCACTGGTCTGCATCAAGCCTTTCTCGCTCAGGGTCTGCAGCACGATGGCGGTAGAAGAAAGTGCGAAGATCATCCCGATGGCAAGAGCGGTCTGCCAGACATAGCCCAGGTAGATGGCCCCTGACATCACGGCCAGCATGGTGACAATCACCTGCAGGCCGCCCAGACCGATCAGCCGGTGGCGCATGTCCCAGAGCGCACGGGGCTCGAGTTCGAGGCCGATCAGGAAGAGCATCATCACAACGCCGAATTCCGCGAAATGCTGCAGATCCGTCGTGTCGGCCACAAGCCCGAGACCCGGACCGATGGCCACACCGGCAAGGAGATAGCCCAGCACCGACCCCAGACCGAGCCGCGCCGCAATGGGAACGGCGATCACTGCAGCCAGCAGGAACACCGACGCCAGGAAAAGAAATTCACCCATTCTGATCAGGCCTTTCGCACTCGTCCAAGCATGCCGGTTTTTGCACGCGAGAGGCAACCAATTGGATCAGAGGCTGCCGATTTTTTCGGCATCCCGGTATCCTGTGCTCAATAGGGTGGCGGGTCGGTGTGGTCTTCACCCGTCGGGCATACCCAGAACGACGTTTCGGCCGTTCTTGGAATAGCGCAATTCGCTGTCGCCGATGGCGGCGACGCGTCCGCCGTCCAGCCTGTCGCCCACCTGAACCTTCTGATACCGGCCATTGGACAGACGCACGAGGGCGCGGCGGTTGGACGGCTTGCCGTAGACACCGATCAGGTTGATCCGACGGAGGTTGATGGCGTTTGTCACGGTCGCCTGACGTGCGACGTTTGCGGTGGAGGGGATGCTGGGCTGAACCGTGCGCGGTGCCACGGCGGCAGCGGCGACCTGCGTGACCTCGGCGGGCGCGGCTTCCTGACGGGCGCGCGACCGTTCGACGATCTGGGCGAAATCACGTGGGCGGGTGACCGGAGCGACCGATTGCGCCACGGCGAATTGCGTGGCGTCGGGCTGTGACTCTTCCTCTTGCGCCTTGAGCGTTTCGGGTCGCGCGGCGGGCCGGAGGGCTGCAAGCTCGGCCAGGGTGCGTCCGCCAAGCTGTGCCCGTTCGTTGCCTTCGATCAGGCCTTCGGGACGGACACGCGGTCGGAAGCCTTCGAGCTCGGGTGCGACGACAGCGCTGCCCGCGTTCTCGTCTGGCGCGGTCGGAACCACGTCCGGTACCGTGCGCTGCGGTGGCACCACGGGGGGCAGGCCGGCAAAGATACGAACGCCGTCGGGGTTCACGGCACCTTCGGGTGTTGCGACCACAAGACCACGCTCGTCCAGAGTGAAGGTGGTTCCGGGCGGCGCCGGATTCGGCTGGGACAGATAGGTCTGATCGTTGCGCAACCGTTCAGCGCCGGGCAGGGCGACGGCATCGAATTGTTGCACCTCTCCGTCGATGGAGGCCACGTACAGATCGTCGAGCGTTGTCAGGGTCGGTGTGGTCGGAGCCTCGGGGGAGCGCTGCCAGATGCCGGTCGCGGCATAGCGCGCATCGGCTTCTTCCGGGGTCAGCGCGGCAGGCGGTGGCAGGACATCCGACAAGCCGTCGGACATGTCCAGCGGTGCGTCCATTACATCGAGCGCCGCGATCTCGACGGTTTCGTCTTCCTCGGGCGCGGCTGTGATAGAGCCATCCAGCGGCAGCAGTTCCACATCCGGCATGCGCGCGATCGACGGGGTCGCGTCTTCGCGGTCGAAGAAGCGGGACAGGCCATCGTCGAGGAACACGCTGGCCCAGGCCGCAACGGCGAGGAGGAAGATCAACAAGGCGCTGGTGAGCATGAGCCCGAGGAACCGGGGCTTGCCACCGATCTGGGGTTCGGTGCGCGCCCCGAAAACGGTCATCCGCGCGCGCTCGTCCTCGACCGGCGCAGCCGCCGCGGGAAGAGGATCAGTCTTGCGCCCGGCGCGCATGGCGGCGATCCGGGCCACGGCGGCGCGAGCGGGCTCGGGATCGTGTCTTGGGGTCGGCGGATTGGCCGAGAACTCCGGCGTTGGTGCTGTCACCGGGGGTACGGGACGCGCGGCTGCAGGATCGGCTTCGAGCGCTTTGGATTTTCGGCGGCTGAAGAAGCCAAAGCCTTTGCGTTCTACGGGTTCTTCGGTCGCATCAACCTGCAGGACCGCAGACGTCACATCGCTGTCCCGCGTGGATTTGCGCGCACCTCCCAGTTTCAACCGCGGCGCTGGGGCCGCGTCGGGCGCCGGGCTGTCGATGCGCGGGGCGGCAGGGGCACTTGTGGGGTCGGGGGCGGTGCGCGATGCGCGGATCGAGGCGAACGAGGGCGTTGCCGAAGGGTCTGCCGTGGGGGCGCTCAGGGTCGGCTGGGGCGTTGGTGCGTCAGGGACGTCAGAATCCAGCGGTGTCGAGGCCTCGGGATCATCGCCCGCTTCAACGTCCGCGGCGGCACCCGGTGCAAGCGCCTCGGCAGCGTCTTCCTCGACCTCCGCCTCGGGTGCGGATGGAGTTGGCGCAGCTTCGTCAGCTGGGTCCGATGATGGTTCAGATGCTGGCCCGACGTCGGCAGACGGGGCGATTGCCGGTGCGTCGACGATGCGGATGGCAGTGGCGTCGCGCTCGGGCGCGGTCCCGTCCCATCCGGCGGCCGGGCCGAAGAACACCTCGCCATCGAACGCACCCTCCGACGCGACCGCGACAAAGCTCACTGGATTGAAATGGTGGCTTTTGGCGAAGGTTTCGGCTTCGTCCAGCGTTTCCTTGGCCACGGCCGCGATATGGATGGTTCCATGCGACTTGGACCAGTCGAACTGCAGATCGTCGACCGCATAGGGCGTGGCCCCGTCCAGAACAGCGCGGATGTCCTGTTGCAGGACATCGCCGGTCTGGCCGGTATCCGGGATCGACAGATATTTGATCTGCTCGTTCGGGATGACGAGCTTCACCTGTCCGCCCTTGGGCGACAGGGCGTCCGCCTCGGACCGCAATTCGGCGAGGACGCCGCGCAGATCGGCGGCATCCAGGGCGACATCGCCGATGAGCGCCCAACCGTTGGACACACGGCGCAGCAGCGAGATGCCTTCGAATGAAAGAGTCAGGGCAAAGTCTGGCTTCATAAGGGTATTTTAGCAGTCCTTGGCACGGGATGGGAGTCACTTACGCGCATGTTGAACGCGATAAGGCGATCTTTCGCGCGGGGAAAAATCGGTGCTTGTCGGCAGCGCAACGGGGGTGGATGCTTGGCCTGTTATGAATTGCAAAATAGAGGTCATCATGCCCAAAGTCACAGGTTTCTTTGCTGCGCTGCTTTTCGTGCTCGGAATTTCGCCGCTTTGGGCCGACCCGACAGGTCAGATCACCGTCACCGGAGAAGGCAGCGTTTTTGCCGTTCCTGACATGGCCGTCATCACCATGGGGGCGGCTGCCGAGGCGGAAACTGCCAAATCCGCGATGGATCAGACCTCGGTCATCACCGGGGCGATTCTCGATCGGCTCAGTGAAGCGGGGATCGTAGAACGCGATATCCAGACATCCGATCTCCGTCTGATGCCGGTATGGTCGAACCGGTCCGCGTCGCAGTCGCGCCCCGAGATCGAGGGCTATTCCGCGTCCAACCGCGTGACTGTCCGGGTGCGTGACCTGGACGCGCTTGGCGGCATCCTCGATGCGGTCCTCGGCGATGGGGCAAATCAGCTCGACGGGTTGCAATTCATGGTGTCCAATCCCGAGCCGCTCCTTGACGAAGCGCGGGTCAAGGCGGTTGCAGCCGCCCGTGCACGGGCCGAGCTTTTTGCAACGGCGGCCGGGGTTGAACTGGGACCGCTTCTCAGCCTGACCGAGGCCGGTGCGCAGACATACAGGCCCGAGTTGATGGGCATGGCGCGCATGGCCGAGGAGGCGGTGCCGCTGGCACAGGGCGAGGCCGAGTTGCGCGCGAATGTGACACTTGTCTACCAGATCCTGTCTGAATGATCTGGGCTCTATGACGGACGGGCCAGCCTGCCTATAGTGGCTGCAAAAAGACACGAGCAGCACGCCAGAGGAACCGCATGGCCCGCCGTCCGGCACGAACCGAAACCGTCAATGTCCTGATCGTCGGGCAAATGGGCCGCCTTGCTTACGAGGCGCTTCTGTTTGCCCTGTCACTGCGCCGCAACACGCGCGACCCGCGTTTCCGGCTTTTCGTGGCCGAACCAAAGCCCGGCCCCAAGTGGAAAACCGATCCCAGCATCAGGCCTGAACCGCTGCGGGACATGATCGAAGCACAGGGCGCGACGATCCTGCCGTTCGAGGCCCGACATTTTGGCAGCGACTATCCTTATGGCAACAAGATCGAGGCGCTCTTTGCGCTGCCGAAGGGCGAGCCTTTCGTCTTCTTCGACACCGACACGCTGGTCACGGGCGAACTTGGCGACGTGCCGTTCGATTTTTCCAAGCCCGCGGCATCGCTTCGTGTCGAAGGGACATGGCCGCAGATCGAACTCTACGGGCCGGGGTATTCGGACATCTGGAAATCGCTTTACGACCGGTTCGGGCTCGATTTCCAAAGCTCCCTCGATCTGTCGCAGCCGGACGAGTACTGGCGGCGCTATCTCTATTTTAATGCCGGGTTTTTCTATTACAGCTGTCCGCATGTGTTCGGGCAGATCTTTCTCGACATGGCGCTGTCAATCTGGAAGGATCCACCGCGCGAACTGGTTTGTCAGCAATTGACGCCATGGCTCGACCAGATCGCGCTGCCCCTCGTGATCCATTCGCTGGGCGGCGGGCGCGACGCGCTGCCCGAAGGCTATCTCGACGGGGACACGACGGTGCATTATCGGAACATGCCGCTCCTTTTTGCGCGCGAGAGCGATGCGGTGGTGGAATTGTTGACGGACCTTGCGGCACCCAACCCGGTGAAGCGGTTGCTGAAGGATTACGAGCCGTTCAAGCGCATGATCTACCAGAATCGCGGCCAAAAGGTGCGCGCGCTATTCGACCGGGATCACCTTCCCAGCCGGGAACAACCGATCCGGCAAAAGATCAAGAAAAACGGATTCTGGATGGTCTGACATGGGCGGTCCGGACGAAAAAATGGTTGTGCGAAAACTGTTTACATATCCCTGCCATAGCTTAACCTGACGCGTGAGAGTCCTGTCCGGTGCCGCCATGACGCGCATCGGAACGGATTCTTGTGCGCATAGTTTCGTTACGCATTCTCCGGAGACCAAGATGGCGTTTCTTAGAGCAGTCACTTCCGAGCCAACCGGCAATCCCATCATCGACGTTCTGGTCGACGGCTATGCCTGGGACCTGTCCTTCTCAAGGACGATCTCATGGGCGTTGGCGGACGGTCTGAACCCCGAACATGTCTGGGATGACCGCGCCGGCGCCATCCAGACCTTTTCGGCGGCTCTGGCCTCGATCGAACAGTTCATCAATGTCGAATTCGACTACGTGGGCGATTTCACGAGCCCCATCGTTGCCGGGGAGGCAGGCGCGGATCTGGTTTACACGCTCGACAATTCCGATGTGGATGATGGCACGCTTGCCTATGCCTATTATCCGGGAGCCGAGCCCTTTACCCAGTTCGAGCAATATTCGACCGAGGGCGGCGACGTCTTCATGAACTTCAACAACGACATCATTGCGGGATCGAGCTTCCGGCCCGGATCCGAAGGGTTCCTGACCGTCATTCACGAGATCGGACACGCGCTCGGTCTGAAGCACCCGTTTGACGGCAGTCCGGGGCGGCCGACGCTGGACGAGCTCGATCAGACCCTCGTGCGCGACCTCGATTGGTTTTCGATCATGTCCTATTCGGACCAGTTCGAAGAGGAATATGAACGCTGGGATCCGGCCACGCCGATGATCCTCGACGTGTTGGGGCTTCAATATCTCTACGGGGTGAACACGGCGACGAATGCCGGGGATACGACCTTGGCGTTGACGACCGAGGATTATTATTACACGCTTTGGGACGCCAGCGGGAATGATCGCGCGGATGCTTCGGGCCAGTCGCAGGGCTGGACGATTTTCCTGCCGGATTTCGCGGCGACGCCCTTGGTCGACACGCTTACCGGCTTTGCCCTGCCGTCGGACCAGTTCAACGATACACTGGTGGAGTCCGCGCCCACGGAAATGATCTGGCTGATGGGCGATATCGAGAACGCCACCGGGTCGGCCTTTAATGACTGGATCAACGGCAGCGCGCTTGACAACGATCTGCGCGGTGGGGCCGGTGATGACGAGCTGGAAGGCTACGGCGGCAACGACACGATCGACGGCAATGACGGGATCGACCTTGCGTATTTCCTGGGCGACCAATCGTCCTACACGCTGACCATCGGGTCCGACGGGATCACCGTTCAGGACCGACGTGCCGACGGGGCGGGGACGGATACGCTGCGCAATGTCGAATTGGTGGAATTCTACACCGACACCGACCGCGCGACCCTCGACCTGCAGCGGTTCGGCGGTCCGGCGGGGTTGTCCGCAGAGGATCTGCAAAGCTTCATCGAGCTTTACATCGCCTATTTCAACCGCGCGCCCGATGCGCTGGGGTTGAACTTCTGGGGCACCGCGTTTGCGAATGGGACGTCGCTGCAGGAAATGGCGGCGCTCTTTGTCAATCAGGACGAAACCCGCGCGGCCTATCCCGAAGGTTTGTCGAACGAGGATTTTGCGACAGCGGTCTATGACAATGTGCTGGGGCGGACCCCGGATCCCGAGGGCTACGAGTTCTGGGTCAACGCGCTCAACTCCGGTGGCATCGGACGGGATGTCTTCATCCTTGGTGTTCTGGAGGGAGCTAAGGCGGATCCGGGGCCGGATGCGACGCCCGACTTCATCGCGCAGCAGCTTGCGGATCGTGAATTCCTCGCCGACAAGACGGATATCGGGGCGCTCTATGCCGTGCATCGCGGCATGTCGGATGTGCCCAACGCGATAGCCGTCATGGCGGGGTTCGACGGGTCGGACAGCAGCCTTGCCGAGGCGGTGGCTTCGGTCGATCAGTTCTATGCGGCGGCGCTCGATCCTGACGACGGCGCGTTCCTGATGCCGCTCGTCGGCGTTCTGGACAACCCGTTCGACGCCATCGCATGATGCACATCCGGGCCGCGTATGCCCAAGCGGCGGGCGCGGCCATCCTGATGGCTGTGCCTGCCTGACATTACCGGGAGGAGCCCATGGCCGACGCCGTCTGGATCGACCGCTTTCAGGGATTGAGCCGTTTGCCGGACCCGGTGAAGGCGCAGCTTGTTGCGGAAAGCGCGGTCATGACCGTGCCTGCCGGAACGGCGGTCTTCGGCCCCGGGGCCGTTCCTGACAATCTGCTGTTTCTTCTCAAGGGACGCGTGCGCGTGCAGCAAACCTCGGAAAGCGGGCGGGACATCGTGCTCTACCGGGTCGAGGCGGGGGAAAGCTGTGTGCTGACCACGGCGTGCCTGCTGGCGCACGAACCCTATTCGGCGGAAGGCATCACCGAAACCGAGGTGACAGCCGTGGCGATCCCGCGCGGTGCCTTCGACCGGTTGATGGCGGCGTCGCGGGAGTTTCGCGAATTTGTCCTGACCGCCTATGCGCGGCGGATCACGGACCTCTTTCGCGTGATCGACGATGTGGCCTTTGGCCGGATCGACGTGCGGTTGGCGGGCCGGTTGCTGAGCCTCGCGGTGGACGGCGATGAACTGGCGACCACGCATTCGCAGCTGGCAACGGAACTCGGCACGGCGCGCGAGGTGATTTCTCGGGTGCTTAACGATTTTCAGAAGCGCGGCTTTGTCGCCCAGTCGCGCGGTCGGATCACGCTGCTGGATCGCGGCAGCCTGTCCCGTCTTGCGGACAGTGCCTGACCCCGGTCGCTGCGACTGAACCCTCGTATTTGGGGCGCAGCGGCCCCAAGGTGACAATATCACTGAACGGGGGCGGGCATAGGCGTACCACAGGATCAAATCTGATTCTGGAGGACCGCACAGTGACCCAATATCCCGTGAACATGACCGTCACACCCGAGGTGTCTGCCCATTTCGACGAGGCCACCAACACCATCAGCTACATCGTGAAGGACCCGACTTCGAACGCCTGCGCGATCGTCGACAGCGTGATGGACATCGACTATGCCGCCGGTCGCATCACCTATGACCATGCCGACGCGCTGATCGCAGAGATCGAGCAGCGTGGACTCAAGCTGGAATGGATCATCGAAACCCATGTCCATGCCGATCACCTGTCGGCGGCGCCCTATATCCAGCAGAAGCTGGGCGGCAAGATCGGCGTCGGGTCGAAGATCATGGTCGTGCAGGACACGTTTGGCAAGATTTTCAACGAAGGCACCGAGTTCCAGCGCGACGGCAGCCAGTTCGACAAGTTGTTCGAGGACGGCGACACCTACACTATCGGCAACATGGACGCCTTTGCGATCTATACTCCCGGCCACACTCCGGCCTGCATGGTGCATGTGATGGGCAACGCCGCCTTTGTGGGCGATACGCTGTTCATGCCCGATGGCGGTTCGGCCCGCGCGGATTTCCCGGGCGGGGATGCGGCCACGCTTTATGACAGCATCCAGAAGGTGCTGGCGCTGCCCGACGAGATGCGTCTCTTCATGTGTCACGATTACGGCCCCAATGGCCGCGACATCCAGTGGGAAACCACTGTGGGCGAGGAAAAGGCACACAACATCCATGTCGGCGGCGGCAAGACCAAGGACGAGTTCGTCACCTTCCGCACCGAGCGCGATGCCACGCTCGATATGCCGAAGCTGATCATTCCGTCGCTTCAGGTCAACATGCGTGCCGGTGAGGTTCCGCGCGACAAGGATGGCCGTCCGATGCTCAAGGTGCCGGTCAACGCACTCTGACGCTTCGAACATCGTGGCGGCGCACGCCGCCACGTCCTTTCACGCACGCAGACGAGGCTTTCGCGATGCAATTGAACAAGATCACCGACGCGCTGACCGTCAGCTCGCAGATCTCCGCCGGCGACATTCCGGCACTGAAAGAGGCCGGGTTCCGGTCGATCATCTGCAACCGTCCCGACGGTGAAGCCGCGGATCAGCCGACCCACGAGGAAATCGAAGCCGCAGCAAAGGCCGCCGGGCTCGAGACACGCTATCTGCCGATCCGCGCGGGGCTTGTGCAGGACGAGGATGCCGTGGCCTTCGGTGCGGCGTTGCGCGACCTGCCCGGGCCCGTGCTGGCCTATTGCCGGACCGGCACACGCTCGGCCACGCTCTGGTCGTTGAGCCAGGCCAAGGCCTTGCCCATGGTCGAGATCCTTGGTGCAACCAAGGCTGCGGGCTACGACATGAACGGTGTTGCCCGGCGTATCGCCAATGGAGGCAAGACGCCGACCGATACCGGGGATGCCAAGTTCGACGTGGTCATCGTCGGCGGTGGGGCCGGTGGCATTTCCGTTGCCGCCAGCCTCAAGGCGCGCAAACCGGGCCTGTCGGTGGCCATCATCGACCCGGCGGACATCCACTATTACCAGCCCGGCTGGACCATGGTCGGCGGCGGCATCTTCGAGGCGCAGGACACCGCCAAGACCATGGGATCGCTGATCCCGCAGGGGGTGCTTTGGATCAAATCGGCCGTCGCGGCCTTCGAGCCCGAGAACGATGCGGTGATCCTCGATGGCTGCCGCGTGGTGAAATACGACCGTCTGGTCGTCTGTCCGGGCCTCAAGCTTGACTGGAGCAAGGTGGACGGACTGGAAGAGACCTTGGGCCGCAATGGGGTGACATCGAATTATCGTTACGATCTCGCACCTTACACGTGGCAGCTTGTCAACGGCATGAAGCAGGGCCGTGCGCTCTTTACACAGCCGCCGATGCCGATCAAATGCGCCGGTGCGCCGCAAAAAGCGATGTACCTGTCGGGCGATGCCTGGTTCCGCAAGGGTGTGCTTAAGAACATCGACATTCAGTTCATGAATGCGGGTGGCGTGCTGTTCGGCGTCAAGGACTACGTTCCGGCGCTGATGGAGTACGTCAAGAAATACGATGCCTCGCTCAACTTCTTCCACAATCTGATCGCGGTTGACGGTCCGGCGAAGACAGCCACCTTTGCGGTCAACGCCCCGGACGCCGAGCCTGCCACGGTGACCGTGGAGTTCGACATGCTGCATGTTTGCCCGCCGCAGACCGCGCCAGATTTCATTCGCGTGTCACCGCTCGCCGATGCGGCGGGCTGGGTGGATGTCGATCAGGCCACGCTGCGGCACATACGCTATGACAACATCTGGTCGCTGGGCGATGTGATGAACGCGCCAAATGCGAAAACCGCTGCCGCCGCACGCAAGCAGGCGCCGACCGTTGCGGACAATATCGTGGCGGATATCCGGGGCCGGTCGGCCGTGGCGCAATATGACGGCTATGGCTCCTGTCCGTTGACGGTGGAGCGGGGCAAGATCGTGCTGGCCGAGTTCGGCTATGGCGGCACGCTCAAGCCCAGTTTCCCGAGTTACCTGATCGACGGCACGAAACCGTCCCGCGCGGCGTGGCTGCTCAAGGAAAAGCTGCTTCCGCCGATCTATTGGAAGGCGATGCTCAAGGGCAAGGAATGGATGGCCAAGCCCGAGAAAATCAAGGTCGCAGCCGAGTAAACCGTATGCTGCGGCCGGTACGTGCCGCATAACAGACCTGACGGGCAGGGCCATCCGGCTCTGTCCGCGACCAATTCGAGACACCCCATGCTGAACCATCTTCGCGGCTACTTTCCGATCCTCGACTGGGGGCGGAGCTATGACCGGAACGCGTTTTCCAATGACATGATCGCGGCGGTGATCGTGACGATCATGCTGATCCCGCAATCTCTGGCCTATGCGCTGTTGGCGGGTCTGCCGCCCGAGGCGGGGATCTACGCGTCCATTGCGCCGATCATCCTCTATGCCATCTTCGGCACAAGCCGCGCCTTGGCTGTCGGACCGGTGGCCGTGGTGTCGTTGCTTACAGCTTCCGCTGTGGGTCAGGTCGCCGAGGCCGGGACAGCCGGTTACGCCGTTGCGGCGCTGACGCTGGCCTTTCTGTCCGGCGGGTTCCTTGTCCTGCTGGGTGTGCTGCGTCTGGGGTTTCTTGCGAATTTCCTCAGCCATCCCGTGATTGCCGGGTTCATCACGGCGTCGGGCATCCTGATCGCGGTCAGCCAGTTGAAGCATATCCTGGGCGTGTCGGCGCATGGGCACACGCTGCCGGAGATCGTGGCCTCGCTCTGGGTGCATCTCGGCGATACCAGCGTGCTGACTGTGGTGATCGGGGTGTCGGCCACGGCCTTTCTGTTCTGGGTGCGCAAAGGGTTGAAGCCGCTGCTGCGTAAGCTGGGCGCTTCGCCAAAGCTGGCCGACGTACTGACCAAGGCGGGCCCTGTGGCCGCGGTGGCCGTCACGACCCTCGCGGTCTGGCTGCTGGGTCTCAACGACATGGGCGTGAAGATCGTGGGCGAGGTGCCCCAAGGCCTGCCTCCGCTCACGCTGCCCAGCCTGTCGCCGGACCTGATCGGCCAATTGCTGATGCCCGCGATCCTGATTTCGATCATCGGGTTTGTCGAATCCGTGTCGGTGGCGCAAACACTTGCGGCCAAGAAACGCCAGCGCATCGACCCCGATCAGGAACTCATCGGGCTGGGTGCGGCCAACCTTGGTGCGGCCTTTACCGGGGGCTACCCGGTGACGGGGGGCTTCGCGCGGTCCGTGGTCAACTACGATGCCGGTGCCGAAACGCCGGCAGCCGGTGCCTTCACCGCAGTCGGACTTGCCATTGCGGCCGTTGCGCTGACCCCGCTGGTCTATTTCCTGCCGACCGCAACCCTTGCCGCGACCATCGTGGTGGCGGTTCTGAGTCTCGTCGATTTCTCGATCCTCAAGAAGACATGGGGTTATTCCCGGGCCGATTTCGCTGCGGTCAGCGCAACGATCCTGCTCACCCTGACGATGGGCGTCGAGGTGGGGGTGGCCTCGGGCGTGGGCATTTCGATCCTGCTGCATCTCTACAAGACCTCGCGTCCGCACGTGGCCGAAGTCGGGCTTGTGCCGGGCACCCAGCATTTCCGCAACATCCACCGTCACAATGTCGAGACAGATCCGTCAGTCCTGACGCTGCGAGTTGACGAGAGCCTCTATTTCGTGAACGCGCGCTTTCTTGAAGACATGGTGCAGGCGCGCGTGTCCGAAGGATGTGCCATCAAGAACGTTATCCTGATGTTCTCGGCGGTGAACGAAGTGGATTTCTCGGCGCTGGAGAGCCTCGAGGCGATCAATCAGCGCCTGACGGAACTTGGCATCGGGCTGCATTTGTCCGAGGTGAAGGGGCCCGTCATGGATCGGCTCAAGGCGACCCACTTCATTCATGAGCTGAACGGTCGCGTGTTCCTGTCGCAATATGACGCTTGGCGCGCAATGCTGCCGCCGGTCGACACGGACAAAGCGGCAGAGTAGTCAGAACACCACCGTCCGGAGACAGAGACATGACCCAGACATCGACGGAAACCCCTGTGCCCCACAACCGCCTCGAGCATTTCCCGGTGGCGTTCTTCAGCGCGGTGATGGGGTTGATGGGCACGTCTCTGGCGGTCGAGGCTGCGGGGTTTGCCACGCTCGGTCATTGGGTTGCCGGGTTTGCTCTGCTGGTTTTTGCCGCACAGAGTGCGCTCTACGGGCTCAAGGCCCTGCGCTATCCCCGCGCCGTCGCGGCAGAATGGAACCACCCGATCAAGCTCGCCTTCTTTCCGGCCATCAGCATTTCCCTGCTTCTGGGCGCCATTGCCCTGCGCGGGACAGAGCCGGACCTTGCCGCGATCGTCTGGGTCATCGGGGCGTCCGCGCAGGCTTTGCTGACATTGGCCATCGTGACAAGCTGGATCAGCCATCGCGGCTTTGGCGTGGGGCAGATGTCACCGGCATGGTTCATCCCGGCGGTCGGCAACGTCAACGCACCGATTGCGGGCGTGACTCTGGGGTTTGAAGAGGCCAGCTGGTACTTCTTTTCCATCGGGCTGATGTTCTGGATCGTCCTGCTGACACTGGTGTTCAACCGGCTGGTGTTCCACGATCCTTTGCCGGGCAAGTTGCGCCCGACCCTGACCATCCTGATCGCACCGCCCGCCGTGGCCTTCCTCGCGTGGCTTCAATTGAACGGGGGCGTGCTCGATGCGCCGGCGCGCATCCTTTACAACCTGGGTCTGTTCTTCGCAGCATTGGTGCTGGTTCAGCTGCCGGGGCTTCTGAAGCTGCCGTTCGCGCTGTCTTTCTGGGCGCTGTCCTTTCCCGTCGCAGCAATGACAATTGCGTCCTTCCGCTACGCCGCACTGTCCGGAGCGATGTTGTTTCAGGTCATCGGCTGGACCCTTCTTGGACTGTTGGCGGCGATCATCACAGGTCTGGTGTGGCGGACCGCGATTGCCGTGGGTCGGGGCGAGATCTGCCAGCCGGAATGATCTGACCTTCGGATCGCACAGCGGCCCTGACACGAAAGAGCTGTCCGGCGCGCTTTGGCGCGCACGATCCGTCTTTCGCACATTTGACCCGGTGGTCTGACCTCTGCCAGTTGGGCGAGAGCAAAAAAATGTTCAGCTATCCTTAAGAGTTCGCGCCTAACAACCGTTTGGATGTTGAGGCGCATCTTTGGAGTCGCATTGAATGGCAACGACGTTTGAAGTCATTTTCCTAGGCACGTTGCCAGTGATCGATACGGTCCAGGGCAACGAGATCGCCGAAAATGCGGCTGGGTTGCTTGGTTCCTACGGAACGTCCGCAAACCCGCTGAGCGAAAGCATCCAGACGCTTTCACCCAACTACCTGCTCGTTGATGACAACGCCACCTACGACACGGACAACCGTGATTTGCTTGGCCTGCTAGCCGAGTTCGATTCGTTCCGCATCAATGGTGGCGCGCCTCAGAATTTCGACGCGCTTACCGTTTATGACGCCACCATCACCTATTTCGACGGAACGACGGCAACGATCTCGGCGGTCGTCTTTCAGGATGTCAACGGAAACACCTACCTCGCGCCGGAACTGGCGCTGAATGCCGATCAGGCAGCGCTCACGGCCAAGCCGATCACCTCGCTCAGTCTGAATTCCGTACTCCTTGACAATGGCGACTTGCAGGCCGACCGGATCGCGGGTGATTTCAAGACCGTGGTCGACGGGACCGCGGGCAATGACGTCATCACCCAAAGCTCTGGATATGTCGACGGCGAAGGCGATTCCATCACCAGCGGCGCCGATTTCGTGCTGGCGGGGGCGGGCAACGATTCAATCGACACCGGTGATGGCAACGATGTCGCCTATGGTGAGCTTGGAAATGACACCATTCTGGGGGGCAATGGCAACGACACACTGTTTGGTGGCGACGGAGCGGACCGGCTGATTGGTGGCAACGGCAATGACAGCATTTCCGGCGGCACGGGTGACGACTATATCGAAAGCGGGGGCGGGACCGATACAATCGACGCGGGCGACGGCAATGACGTTATTGCGGTCTCTGACGATCACGGCACCAATTTTATCGATGGCGGCGGTTGGTATGACCAACTCGTCTTCGCCACTCCGACCAGCACGGCGGGTGTCACCGTCACCTGGACCGGCGACGGCACAGGCACTTACGACTTCAACGCCACGACGGCTTTCGGTGTCTTCACCAGCATCGAGCAATCCTCCGGCACGATCTACGCCGATACATACAACGCCTCCGACGACAGCGCGGGCACGTCTGTCTATGCGCTTGCCGGTGACGATACGCTGATCGGCGGGTCCGGGGCTGACAGGTTTTTCGGCGAAGACGGCAATGACTCGGTCCATGCCGGCGCCGGGGCTGACACGATTGATGGCGGCGCGGGTGTGGATTACCTCAAGGGCCAGTCCGGAGATGACAGCATTGTCGGTGGCAGCGGTACCGACACACTGACCGGCGATTCCGGAGCCGACACGCTGGACGGCGGTCTGGACAACGACAGTGTCGCCGGGGGCAGCGGGGCGGACAGCCTGCTGGGTGGCGACGGCAACGACAATATCCGCGGCGACAACATGTGGCTCAACCTCGCGGATTACCCGTCGACGGTGGGCACCGCGACCACGCTGACAGTGACGAACACGGCCGAAGGACCGATCGAGCTGTGGTTCCTCAATTCCAGCGGCGTTCTCGAATTCCGGCAAAGCATCAATCCCGGTCAGACTGTCACACAGGCGGCGACCACGGGCGATAACTACGTCCTGCGGACGCCAGACGGGTTTTATCTCGAACTCATCGAAGGGGGCAATCAAACCGTCGTCTACGGCGCAGACGGGTTGAATGACACGATCGACGGCGGCGCGGGCAACGACACAATCTATGGCGAATTCGGAGATGACAGCATCTTCGGCGGCGATGGCGCGGATCTGATTTATGGCGGCTATGGCAACGACTACATCGACGCCGGACAGCAAGGCGATACCGTCTATGCCGGCTTCGGGAACGACACGATCGATGTGAGTGGTGGCTATGACCTCGCCTATGGTGAAGCTGGCGACGACCTCCTCATTGACGGGTCGACGGCAACCTTTGCCACGACCCTCTACGGCGGTGACGGCAACGACACGATCCAGTCCGGTTACGGAACGGGCGCTGCGCAGTATTTCGGCGATGTCGGTGACGACCTTTTCGAGGATCGTGGCGGCACGAACCAGACCTTCATGGGGGGCTTTGGCAGCGATACCTACGTCGCGCTTGCCGACATCGGCAATGACACAATCATTGGTGGCGAAGACACGTTTTCCGGCTCGGATGTCGACACGATCGACCTGAGCGCGCTGACCACTCCGGTCACGGTTACATACACCGGCGACGAGGCCGGAACGATCACCGACGGCACCAACACGATCACCTTCAGCGAGATCGAACACCTGATTCTGACCGGTGGAAACGATACCCTGCGTGCCGGTGCCGATGGCGTGGGTGTTTCGGTCGAAGGCCGCGAAGGAAACGACCAGCTTCTGGGCGGAAGCGGGAATGACACCCTCGACGGAGGGGAGGGCAACGACCAATTCGACGGTGGCGCTGGCGACGACAGCATGCTCGGTGGCGCGGGCGGTGACAGCTTCACTGTGGCCTCTGGTGCTGACACCGTTATCGGTGGGACAGGCCGCGATGCAGCTTATGTCGGTGACGGGTTCAATGGCTCAGTCCTCGATTTTGGTGGTGACGAGATTGCCATCAACAACGGGTCTTTCAGCGAAGTCCTGAGCTTTTACGACGTCACCACATCCGTCGACATCGTTTTCACCTCCGGCATCGGCGGGACGGCCACCAGCGGAGCAGGCGAAAGCCTGACATTCAGTTACGCTGACGGTTTCGAAGGGGCCTGGGGCGTTGGTGGGACATTCGACGCCAGCCTCGCCGCCTTTGATGTGGTCTTCTACGATTACGGAGGCACGACATCTGTCACAGGGTCGGCATTTGATGACCTCCTTGCCGCCTATGCTGCGGACCCTCTCAGTACCACGGACCGATTCTACGACGGCGGCGCCGGGAACGATACGCTTGATACCGGTGACGGCAACGACACGATCCTTGGTGGCGACGGCAATGACGAAGTCGTAGCTCGCGGCGGCAACGATAGTGTCGATGCAGGAGCCGGTTCGGATATTGTTTACGCAGGCAGTGGCAATGACAGCGTCGATGGCGGCAGCGGCGACGATCTGCTGTATGGCGAGGCGGGCAACGACACACTGGTTGCCGGTAACAACACCGGCGCAGGCGACACTTTGCTGGGCGGGTCTGGCGACGACCTTCTGATCGACAGCTTCTGGAATGCAACGCTCGATGGCGGTACCGGGAACGACACCATTCAGGTCGGCTACGGGGCCGCCACCGTCACTGGCGGCGAAGACGTGTCGGGCACGGATGTTGATTGGGTGTCTTTCAGTCTTGCCGACGATGCGGCAACGGTCACGTTCTCTGGCGACGAAGCGGGCACTTACACGGACTCGGATGGGGACAGCGGGAGCTTTACCCAGATCGAAGGCGTCATCGGGTCGAACCAGGCCGACAGTGTCGACGCCACTCTGGATTCAAGCGGTGTCTTCCTGTCGGGCATGGGCGGCGATGACACGCTTCTCGGTGGGACTGGCGACGACATCCTGACCGGGGGCGATGGCGCTGATGTTCTGACCGGTGGCGACGGCGCCGATGTCATTCTTGCCGAGGCGGGCGCTGACACCATCTCGGCCGGCAGCGGCAATGATTACATCGAGGGCGGCACCGGCGACGACCTTCTGTCTGGAGGCGACGGGGATGACTATTTCACTTACAATGCCGGGGACGGGCTCGATACGATCTCCGATTTCAACAGTGGAAACTCCGGTGCTCTGCTGGACGGGGACACCAACAACAACGACTTCATCGACCTGTCGAGCTATTACGACTCCGTCTTCGAGATATGGGCGGACCAGGCCGATGACGGTGTTCTGAACCAGTCAAACCTGACGGACACCAAGGGCAACACAACCGATTATTCCGACAATCTTCAGTTCGGAGCAGGGGAAGGCATTGTCTTCACCGGCGCTACGGCGGACAGCAGCTTTTTCGCCACCGACAATACCGGTGTGGTCTGTTTTGCCCGAGGCACGCTGATCCTGACCACACAGGGCGAGGTTCCGGTCGAACGTCTGTCACCCGGAGCGATGATCGTCACCCGTGACAACGGTCCGCAACCGCTCGTCTGGCTGGCCTCCCGGAAGCTTGGTCGTGACGAACTGGCGCGTGCGCCCAAGCTGCGCCCAATCCGTCTGGCCCCCGATCTGGTCGGGGCGCATACGCCGCTGATCGTGTCGCCACAACACGCCGTGCTGTTTCGCGACGATGGTGGGGATGAAACGCTTGTCCGGGCGACCCATCTGGCACGGATGCGCGGGGGCAAGGCGCGGGTGATGCAGGGGTGCCGGCAGGTCGGCTATTTCCATCTTGCGTTCGAGGCGCATCAGATAATCTTCGCAAACGGCGCCGCGACGGAAAGCTTCTACCCCGGGTTCCAGGCCATGTTGGGGCTCGAGACGAGCGCGCGTCTCGAGCTTGCTGCGCTGTTCCCCGATCTTGTCCCTGCCTGCGCCGAGGACAGCTACGGCCTTCATGCGCGCCCCATCGCACGCTATCGCGACTTGCCCGACCACTTGGGCGCCCTGTCCTGCGTCGCCGTATGAATCAATCGCCGAATAATCAGGGATTTCCGCTGTCTTGACCGGCGCGCACCTGATTCCGGGGGTCAAGCTTCAGAGGTCTGAGACAGTCGCTGGGGGCTCCTCATTCTGTTCCATGGCGGCTCACGCCCCGGCCTATTGCGGGCGGCAGCCGCGTCTTGCGGACACTACTGGCTGTCCTCCATGCGCGCGGCGCCCCGTCAGGCCGTGCGCCCTGATGTTCCGCGCAGCAGCGGATGATCCGGTCCCCAGATGCGGCTGACATCCCGCGCCACCAGTTTGGCCTGGATGCGGTCAAGTTCGGTCAAGGCGCGGGTCGGATCCTGTGTGCGTGCCAGCGCCTTGAGAAAAGCGCGGCGGGCCGACGTCGGATGCCAGGGAAGCATCGCTGTAGCCAGCCAGGCGCGCAATTCGGCGGGCAGGGCATCGAAGTCACGCATCGGCTGGCCCCGACGCCGCGCCCGCTTCAGGCTGGTGGTTCCACGGTTCGAAGGCATGGTCATGTCGCGCTGATGGGGCGATGCGCCGGTTGACGCAGGGCGCATCGTCCCCCTTGTGGTCAGAGGCAGTCGGCCAGGGTGAGGGCCAGATTGCGCAACACGGTCGGATAAAGATCGGGGCCGGGTTCGAGGTTCGATCCAATCGGGTCGAGCACGCCGGTCCGGGCTTCGGAGCCCTCCATCACGGCGGCCACGATCTTGGGATCGAATTGTGGTTCGGACAGAACACAGCTGACGCCCTGATCGCGAACGCGATCCTGAATCTCGGCAATGCGCGCGGGGCTTGGGTCGGTTGCGTCCGAGACCGAGATCGCGCCCGAGGCCGGGATGTCGAAGGAGGTTTCGAAATACTGATAGGCGTCGTGGAAGACAATGAAGTTGCGCCCACGCACCGGGTCGAGGATGCCGTTGATCTCTGCGCGCAGGGTATCGAGATCGGCACGCGCTGCCGCCGCATTCGCAAAATATGTCCCCGCGTTGTCCGGATCGGCCGCCGACAGCTTGGCCGCAATGGCGTTCAGCCAAACCGCGCCATTCTCCGGTGACAGCCAGGCATGCGGGTCATGGTCGCCATAGTCGTGCCCGTCGTGGTCGTGCCAGTCATGCCCGGCTTCCGCTGTCTCGTGACCATGGTCGTGATCGTGATCGTGGTCATGGTCGTGATCGTCTTTGGCATGCGCGTCATGGTCCTCATGCCCGTGTTCGTCATCGCCGTGCACATGCGCCTCGAACAAGGCGCCTTCACGGAAGGGCAGTTCGGTCGTGCCGTCCACCTCCAAGAGCGAAGTCACGGTCGCGGCCCCGGCCAATGTACCGATGGCATCCTCCATCCAGGGCGTCAGGTCCGGGCCAATCCAGAACACAAGTTCTGCGTCCTGAAGGGCGGCCGCTTCGGACGGGCGCAGGCTGTATTCATGTGGTGTCGCACCGGGTGCGATGATCAGGGCAGGGGTCCCCACACCCGCCATCACCTGTGCCACAAGCGAATGCACCGGCGCGATATCCGTGGCCACGCGCGGCACATCGGCCCAGGACGCGGTGGACAACAGACTGGCGGAAACAGCAAGCGGGACAAGGTTTCTGGACATCACCAACTCCATGTGATTTTATAACGTTACGCGTTCGATACAGGAAATGTAATAACATGACAAGTGGCGACACGAGCCATCCCAGCCCTGCAACCGAACCGGTTGGGTTCGAGACCCATGATCATGCCGGCTGCATTGCTTCCGCTCTTGCGGCGGCGGACGCCCATTGCCAGCGGGAAGGTTTGCGCTTTACGCCGGTCCGGCGGCAGGCGCTCGAGATCCTGTTGCAGGAACACCGGGCCATCGGCGCCTACGAGATGCTTGACCGGTTGCGGGACGCGGGGTTTGGATCGCAGCCGCCCGTGGCGTATCGCGCGCTTGAATTTCTCGTGGCGCATGGATTCGCGCACAAGATCGAGCGGCTCAATGCCTTTATCGCCTGCGCCCATCCGGGGGCTGAGCATTCGCCTGCCTTCATGATCTGTCGCCTGTGCCAATCGGTGGCCGAGGCGCAGTCCACACCGAGCCGGGGCGCTCTGGGCGATGCAGCGCGCGCGGCCGGGTTCCAGATCGAACGCACCGTTGTCGAGGCCGAGGGTCTCTGCCCGAGCTGTGCTGAAAAGGCCGACGCATGAGCCTGATGTCCATGGATCATATCAGCGTCGGCTACGGCGCGAACACGGTGTTGCGGAACGTGTCCCTCGCCATCGAACCCGGCGAGATCGTGACGATCGTCGGTCCCAACGGCTCGGGCAAGACCACGCTGTTGCGCGCCTTGATCGGTGCGGTGCGTCCGGCTTCCGGCACGATCAGCCGAAAGCCCGGTCTTCGGATCGGCTATGTCCCACAGAAGCTGCATATCGACCCGACATTACCGATCACCGTGGAGCGGTTCCTGCGCCTGCCGGGGGGGCATACCAATGTGGCGTGCGCCCGCGCTCTGGAGCAGGCGGGCGTGCCGGACCTGTCCCAGCGGCAGATGTCCGGCTTGTCTGGCGGCCAGTTCCAGCGCGTGCTGCTTGCGCGGGCGCTTATCGAAACGCCGGACCTGCTGTTGCTCGACGAGGCGACGCAGGGGCTCGACCAGCCAGGATCGGCGGCATTCTACCGACAGATCGAACAGGTGCGGCAGGACACAGGCTGTGCGGTGCTTATGATCAGCCACGAACTCCACGTCGTGATGAGCGCATCCGACAGGGTGGTCTGCCTGAACGGACATGTGTGCTGCGAGGGCACACCCGAGATCGTATCCGCCGCTCCGGAATACCGCGCGCTTTTCGGGACCGGAACGGGCGGCGCGCTCGCCCTTTACCGGCATGAACATGACCACGCCCATGACGACACCTGCGATCATGATCATGATCACGGGACCCATGGGCACAGCAAAAAGATCGAGGCGGCCGAGTAATGCTGGATGATTTCATGACCCGTGCGGTTCTGGCAGGGGTCGGCGTGGCGGTCGCTGCCGCGCCTTTGGGCAGTTTCGTGGTGTGGCGGCGCATGGCCTATTTCGGGGACGCCACCGCACACGCGGCCATTCTGGGTGTCGCGCTGTCGCTGGCGCTGCAGATGTCGATCTTCGCCGGTGCCCTTGCCGTCGCATTGGTCATGGCCCTGACCGTGACGCTGCTGTCGGGGCGCGGCTATGCGATGGACACGCTTCTCGGGGTGCTTGCGCATTCCGCGCTGGCCTTCGGGCTGGTGGCGGTCTCGTTCCTGTCGGGTATCCGGATCGACCTGATGGCCTACCTGTTCGGCGACATCCTCGCGGTGTCGCGGTCCGATCTCGTGGTGATCTGGGGCGGAGCGGCGCTTGTCGTGGGGTTGATGGCGTGGCGCTGGTCGGCGCTGCTCACCGCGACATTGAGCGAGGAACTGGCGCATGCGAGCGGCATCGACCCGCGGCGCGAGCAATTGATCCTGACACTGGCGCTCGCGATCACTGTGGCCGTGGCGATCAAGGTCGTCGGTGTGCTGTTGATTGCCGCCATGCTGATCATCCCTGCCGCCGCCGCCCGTCCGGTCTCGCGCACGCCGGAGCAGATGGCGCTTGTCGCGGCCGGGATCGGCACGCTGTCGGCCATGGTGGGGCTGCAATCGGCCTACCTGCTCGACACGCCCGCAGGTCCTTCGATCGTCTGCGTTGCGGCCATCGCGTTCCTGGCAACCAGCCTCATGCGCGGGCTGCGCGCCTGACGCCATCGAAGCTGTTGCCATTTAAGGGAAATGGCGGAGAGACAGG
>NZ_JALEGT010000056.1 GCF_022763305.1 Marivita sp.
CTACTGCTACGTGACGCTGATGAACGGGATCGAGCCCAGCGACGAGCTGATGAAAGAGCTGCGCACCTGGGTCCGCACCGAGATCGGCCCGATCGCCTCCCCCGACCTCATCCAATGGGCCCCCGGCCTGCCGAAAACCCGCTCCGGCAAGATCATGCGCCGCATCCTGCGCAAGATCGCCGAAAACGACTACGGCGCCCTCGGCGACACCTCAACACTCGCAGACCCCTCCGTCGTCGATGACCTCATCGAAAACCGGATGAACCGGGGGTGATGGCAATGGACGGAAGCACAACACCCACAACCGCCCCGGTTCTGATCCTGCTTGGCCCTCCGGGCGCCGGCAAGGGCACACAGGCCCGGATGCTGGAAGAGCAATTCGGACTGGTTCAACTGAGCACCGGCGATCTGCTGCGCGCCGCCGTGGCTGCGGGCACGGAGGCCGGAAAACAGGCCAAGGCGGTCATGGAAGCGGGCGATCTGGTGAGCGACGACATCGTCATCGCCATCCTGCGCGACCGTCTGGCGGATGCCGACTGTGCCAAGGGCGTGATCCTCGACGGGTTCCCGCGCACCACCGTGCAGGCGCAGGCGCTGGATACCCTGCTGGCCGAAAGTGGCCAGAAGATCGACGCGGCGGTAAGCCTTGATGTAGACGATGCCGCCATGGTCGACCGGATTTCCGGCCGTTTCACCTGCGGCGGCTGCGGCGAAGGCTATCATGACAGCTTCAAGGCCCCGAAGACCGAAGGCACCTGCGACAAGTGCGGCGGGACGGAGTTCAAACGCCGCGCAGATGACAACGCGGAAACCGTCGCCGCCCGCCTTGATGCATATCATGCCCAAACCGCCCCATTGATCGCATTCTACGACGCACAGGGTGCGCTCGCCCGTGTGGATGCGATGGGAGCCATTGACGAGATCGCCACAACGCTTGGCGACATCGTTCGACGCGCCACCGCCTGAGCGGTAGCCAACCGCGGCCTCTGAGCTGCGTCACACAGGATACGTTCCCCGCCCTGCGGGGCGCGTGCAACGAGGGAAGAGGAGGATCCGCAGTGACGGACCATACATCACAATCAGCGCAGGCTGCCCAAAAGTCCGACGCGGGCTATTGGTCGGCGAACGTGCGTATCATTCTGGTGAGCCTGGTGATCTGGGCCATCTGTTCATTCGGGTTCGGCATCCTGCTGCGCCCGATGCTTTCGGGCATTTCCGTCGGAGGCACCGATCTGGGCTTCTGGTTCGCCCAGCAGGGGTCGATCCTCGTCTTCCTGGCGCTGATCTTTTTCTACGCCTGGCGGATGAACAAGCTCGATAAAGAATACGGCGTGGACGAGGAATAAGGGTCATGGATCAGTTTACCATCAACCTGCTCTTTGTGGGCGCGTCCTTTGCGCTTTACATCGGCATCGCGATCTGGGCCCGTGCAGGCTCCACGTCGGAATTCTACGCCGCCGGTCGCGGCGTTCACCCGGTCACCAACGGGATGGCAACAGCCGCCGACTGGATGTCGGCTGCCTCCTTCATCTCGATGGCGGGCCTCATCGCGTTCACCGGGTACGACAACTCGACCTTCCTGATGGGCTGGACGGGCGGTTACGTGCTTCTGGCACTGCTGCTGGCGCCGTACCTGCGGAAGTTCGGCAAGTTCACCGTGTCGGAATTCATCGGGGACCGCTTCTACAGCCCGACCGCGCGCCTTGTGGCCGTGATCTGTCTGATCATCGCGTCCGTGACCTACGTGATCGGCCAGATGACCGGTGTGGGCGTGGCCTTCGGCCGCTTCCTCGAAGTCAGCTCCACGACCGGTCTTCTGATCGGTGCCGTGATCGTGTTCGCCTATGCCGTGTTCGGCGGCATGAAGGGCGTGACCTACACGCAGGTGGCACAATACGTCGTGCTGATCACCGCCTACACCATCCCGGCGGTCTTCATCTCGCTGCAGCTGACCGGCAACCCGATCCCGGGTCTGGGTCTTTTCGGCGACCACACGGCCAGCGGCGAGCCGCTGCTTGTCACGCTTGATGCGCTGCTGCGTGATCTGGGCTTCAACGAGTACACGACGCATAACGGCGACACGTTCAACATGGTGCTCTTCACCCTGTCGCTGATGATCGGGACGGCAGGTCTGCCGCACGTGATCATGCGGTTCTTCACCGTTCCGAAAGTGTCGGACGCACGCTGGTCCGCAGGCTGGGCGCTTGTCTTCATCGCCCTGCTCTACCTGACGGCCCCGGCCGTGGGTGCGATGGCGCGCCTCAACATCACCGACATGTTCTGGCCGAACGGTGCGAACAGCGAGCCGGTGAGCCTCGAGCAGATCGAATCCGATCCGCGCTACGACTGGATGGCGACCTGGCAGAAGACCGGCCTTCTGGGCTGGGAGGACAAGAACGGGGATGGGCGGATCGCCTATTTCAACGACAAGAACCCGGAGGCTGTTGCCAAGGCACAGGCCGCTGGCTGGGGTGACGCGAACGAGCTGACCAAGTTCAACAACGACATCCTTGTTCTGGCCAACCCGGAAATCGCCAACCTGCCCAGCTGGGTGATCGGTCTGGTGGCTGCCGGTGGTCTTGCCGCTGCGCTGTCCACTGCTGCCGGTCTGCTTCTCGCCATCTCCTCGGCGGTGAGCCACGACCTTCTGAAAGGCCAATTGACCCCGAACATGTCCGAAAAGAACGAGCTTCTGTCGGCACGGATCGCCATGGCGGTGTCGATTGCGGTCGCGACCTATCTGGGCCTCAACCCTCCGGGCTTTGCGGCGCAGACGGTGGCTCTAGCCTTCGGTCTGGCGGCGGCGTCGATCTTCCCGGCACTCATGATGGGCATCTTCACCAAGGTGAACAACAAGGGTGCGGTTGCGGGCATGCTGGCCGGTCTGATCACCACGCTGGTCTACATCTTCCTGCACAAGGGCTGGCTGTTCATTCCGGACACCAACAGCTTCACCGATGCCGACCCGCTTCTGGGCACCATCAAGTCGACCTCCTTCGGGGCGGTGGGTGCGATGATCAACTTCGCGGTGGCCTTCACCGTGTCGAAGATGACCGCACCGATCCCGCGCGAGATCGAAGAGCTGGTTGAAAGCGTCCGCATCCCCCGTGGTGCCGGCGCGGCTCAGGACCACTAAGCCAACAGGAGGCGTCGCTGCGGCGGCGCCACCCTGACACAGGGGTCCCGCGCCGGTCATCCGGGGCGGGACCTTTTTTCTTGGACTCTAAGGCCGTTCTCATGACCCCTGACACCCAGTCGATTGCCCGGTTCCTGTCGGCGCTGCATCCCTATGACGCCATGGAGCCCGAAGCGTTGCACGCCCTGATCGCATCTTTCGAGATCCGGCAGATCGCGGCCGGTGGCGAGATCTATGCGCTGAACGCGCCGCTGGACGGTCTGTTCGTGGTCTATGTCGGCGATGTCGAGATCCGCGACGAACATGGCGTACCGATTTCATTACTGGGTCCGCGCAATTCCTTCGGAGAACGCGGGCTGCTGCGCGACGGCGCCAGCCTGACTTCGGCACAGGCGATCACCGATGCCACGCTGCTCGTTCTGCCCGCCTCACGGTTTCACGCGGCGATGAACGGCAATGTGGCCTTCCGGCGGTTTTTCGACCGGAGCCGGAACGACCGGCCCAACAAGGCGAGCCTTGCCACGACACGGGTCGAAGCTCTGATGGCGACGACGCCGCTGACCTGTCCGCCCGAGACCGATGTCCAGTCTGCCGCGCGCAAGATGCGCGATGCGCGCGTGTCCTCGATCTGCGTGGCGCGGGACGGTCACCTCGAGGGCATCGCAACGATCCGCGACCTGTCGGGCAAGGTGGTGGGCGACGGCCTGCCCTTCGATACACCGATTTCAGCCATCATGACCGCCGATCCCGTCACCCTGCCGCCGTCCGCCATCGGGTCGGACGTGCTGCACATGATGATGGAACGACGGATCGGGCATATCCCCGTCACGCAGGCGGGCAAGCTCGTGGGGATCGTGACCCAGACCGATCTCACGAGGTTTCAGGCGGTCAGCTCTGCCGAACTGGTCGCCGAGATCGCGCAGTCCGGCAGCGCCGAGCAGATGGCGCAGGTCACACGCCGCATTCCGCAACTGCTGGCGCAGCTTGTCGCGGGCGGCAATCGGCACGAGGTCGTCACCCGTCTGATCACCGATGTGGCCGACACCGCAACTCGCCGTTTGCTTGCACTGGCCGAAGCCAAGCTAGGCCCGGCCCCCGTGCCCTATCTGTGGCTGGCCTGCGGATCGCAGGGACGGCAGGAGCAGACCGGCGTCAGCGATCAGGACAATTGCCTGTTCCTTGATGACCGCGTGACCGAGGCCGACATGCCCTACTTCGAGGCACTGGCGCAGTTTGTCTGCGACGGGCTGAACACCTGCGGCTATGTCTACTGCCCGGGAGACATGATGGCGACCAACCCGCGTTGGCGGCAGCCCGTGCGCGTCTGGCGCGACTATTTCACGGGCTGGATCAACAAGCCCAATCCCGAGGCCCAGATGCTGGCCAGCGTCATGTTCGACCTGCGCCCCATCGGCGGGACGAAACGTCTGTTCGAGGATTTGCAGACAGAGACCCTGCGCAAAGCTGCGGCCAATTCGATCTTCGTCGCCCACATGGTGTCGAATTCGCTCAAGCACACGCCGCCTCTGGGTCTCTTGCGCGGGTTCGCCACGATCCGGTCGGGCGAACACAAGAACATGATCGACCTCAAGCACAACGGTGTGGTGCCGGTGGTGGACCTTGGCCGCGTTTACGCACTGCAGGGCAAGCTGACCGCCGTCAACACCGCCGCGCGGATCGAAGCGGCCATCGCGGCGGGCGTGCTGAGCACGTCCGGCGGACAGGATCTGCGCGATGCCTATGACCTGATCGCGGAAACGCGGCTGGAGCATCAGGCCGCACAGGTTCGCGCTGGCATCGTGCCGGACAATTTCCTAAGTCCGACGGACCTGTCGGATTTTGAGCGAAGTCATCTGCGGGATGCTTTCGTGGTGATAAAGTCGCTGCAATCGGCAGTCGGACACGGGCGCGGCATGTTGAGCTGACGCGCATCGTTTGGGAGGACGAGGCATGTTTCTGGAACTGATCGCGGTCATCATCGCGGGCATCGCGGGCGCAGGTGCCATGATGCTGGTCGCACGAATGGCCGGTGGGCGCGTCCCCAAATGGCTGGTCCCGGTGGCCGCCGGCGCGGCAATGCTCGCCACCACGATCAGCAGTGAATACAGCTGGTTTTCCCGCACGTCAGGTGCCCTGCCCGAGGGTCTCGAAGTGGTCGAAACGGTCGAGAACACGGCCTTCTACCGCCCCTGGACATATCTTGTCCCCTATACCGAGCGGTTCATGGCGCTGGATACGGGCAACATCCGCACCAACAGTGAAAACGCGGCGCTGCACATGGCCGATGTCTATTTCTTCCGCCGCTGGGGCACGGTGCAATCCGTCGAGCTTATGGTGAATTGCGAGACCGCACAGAGAGCCGATCCCGCGTTGGGTGACGGAAGCGATCCGGTCTGGCGGGACACACCCGCCGACGATCCCATCGTCAGCGCCGTTTGCAACAGGGGATGAAGCGATGCTGTCGAGCCTCAGCCTGCGCCTGCGTATCTTTCTGTTCTTCTGTCTTCTGGGCCTCGGCGGGTTGGCGTCGGTCGGCGTTGCACTCTGGTTCGGCCATGCCCGCGCGCTGGACACCACCGTCGCCAATGGTTTCACCTTTGCGGCGATCCTTGCAGCCTTCCTGATCCTTGGACTGACCGTCGGCATATGGCTGCTTTTTGACGAGAACGTCGCCAAGCCCATCGAGCGGCTGGCGGCGCAGATGCGCAGCCGGGCCCATGCCGGTGTCGATGGTGCGCTCGACATGGCTGCAGCGCGATACCTGGGCGATCTCGCCCCCGCCGCTTCGGCCGTGACCAAACAGCTGAACGACACCGCCCTGATGACGGCACAGGCGATTGCCAAGGAGACCGCGCGCCTGACCGAAGAAAAGGCCCGCCTGACCGCCCTGCTGACCGAGATCCCCGTGGCGACGATCCTTGTCGGACCCAGCGGTCAGATCGTGCTGTACGATGGGCAGGCCGCCGAAGTGTTGGCGCAGCTGGGTGTGCCGCGACTGAACGCGCCGATCCGGGAATATTTCGACGCCAAGACCTTGGGCGCGGCCGTCACCCAGTTGGCCCGCACCGGCATGGACGTGCGGTTCACGGCGCATTCGCCGGACGGCACGCAAAGCTTTGACACGCGGCTGAAGCCGATGGACGGCGGCGGCTACCTGATGGTGATCGACAGCCAGACGCTCGACATCGCGCCGGATGCGGCCCGCCCGCTTGTCTATGATTTCGACCTGCTGGACCAGCGGCGTGGCGCGGCCGAGATGGACATTCTCGACACACCGCTGCGCGCCTTGTGTTTCTCGGTCTTCGACACCGAAACAACCGGTCTCCTGCCGCATAAGGACGACGTGGTGCAACTCGGCGCGGTGCGGGTCCTGAACGGGCGCATCATCGAGGGTGAAACCATCAACCAGCTTGTCGATCCGGGCCGCCCGATCCCACCTGCCTCGACCAAGGTGCACAAGGTGACGGACGCGATGGTGCGCGGGCAACCCGACATCCATACGGTCGCCAAACGCTTTCACGATTTTTCCCGCGACGCGGTGATCGTCGCGCACAACGCACCCTTCGACATGGCATTCCTGCACCGTCAGGCCAAGACAACCGGCGTCACCTGGGACCACCCGATCCTCGACACCGTGCTTCTGTCCGCCGTCCTGTTCGGCGCCAGCGAGGCGCACACGCTGGATGCGCTGTGTGAACGGCTGAGCGTCACGATCCCGACAGAGCTTCGTCACACGGCCTTGGGTGATGCCCGTGCCACGGCAGAGGTGCTGGTGAAGATGCTGCCGATGCTCGAGGCGCGGGGTCTGATCACGTTTGGTCAGGTGATCGA
The DNA here is from genome assembly GCF_022763305.1 of Marivita sp. GTDB lineage: Bacteria > Pseudomonadota > Alphaproteobacteria > Rhodobacterales > Rhodobacteraceae > Marivita. Next base: position 6,968 of record NZ_JALEGT010000056.1, read on the forward strand.
GGAGACGCGCCGCCACGGCCGCCTCCTCGAAGATCTCAACTGAGCGGAACCGTCTTGCGCAGAGTGCTGCGGGTGATCGCGAAGACCGTGATGGCTGTCAGCGCCCAGAAGAACCACGTGATCGGCCCGCGGAACAGGATGCTCGGGTCACTGCCGGACATCAGCATTGACTGACGGAAATTGTCCTCGAGCAGCGGGCCGAGGATGAAGGCGATCAGGAACGGCGCAGCGGGGATGCGATTGCGCATCATGATGTAGCCGACCCAGCCCATGACGAACATCACACCGACATCGAAGATGTTGTTGTTCACCGCGAACACCCCGTAGATGCACAGCACCAGAACACCCGGCATCAGGATGCGCTTGGGCACGTCCGCGACAAACCGGAAGCCACGAATGGCGACCGATCCCACGACCAGCAGGAACACCGAACTGACGATCAGGCCGATGAAGAGGCCATAGATGATGTCGACATTCAGGATGAACATCATCGGCCCCGGCTGAAGCCCGTGCACCATGAAGGCCCCGATGATGATCGCGGTGATCACGTCACCCGGCACACCCAACGCAAGAAGCGGGATCAGGGTTGCGCCCGCCACACCGTTGTTGCCAGCCTCGGACGCGGCCACGCCTTCGATCTCGCCCTTGCCGAAATTGGCCTTGTTCTTCGAGGTGCGCCGCGCTTCGGAATAGCTCAAGAAAGCAGAAGGCGCAGCACCGATACCGGGGATGGAGCCAAGGAACACGCCGATCAGGCTGCCCCGGATGATGCTCTTGAAGCTCTTGGCATAGTCCGCAAAGGTACAGCGCGATTTCCCCAAGGCACGGGTGCGCCCCAGATGCGCCACCGGGTTCCACGCCATCGCAATGATCTCGGGGATCGCGAAAAGGCCGATCAGAACGGCGATGAAGTTGAGACCGCCCATCATGTTGGGATCGCCAAAGGTGAAACGGTTGGTGCCGTAGACGAGATCAAGCCCGATGGTCGCCAGCAGCAGGCCGGCCAGCGCTGACAGCGCCCCGCGCAGCAGGCTTTCGCCCGATACACCGGCGATGATGGTCAGGGAGAACAGGATCAGCGCAAAGAACTCTGGCGGCCCGAAATTGAGCGCAAAGGACGCCAGCCATCCGGCGAAGAGAATGAGCGCAAGGTTCGACACCGCGTCCGCCGTACAGGACGCATAAAGCGCCATACCCAGCGCCCTGCCCGCCTCGCCCCGTTCTGCCATCGGATGCCCGTCAAGGATCGTGGCGGACGAGGCTGGCGTGCCAGGTGTCTTGATCAGGATCGCCGGGATCGACCCGCCGAAGATCCCGCCCTTGTAGACCCCGAGCAGCAGCAGGATCGCGTTGATCGGTGTCATCGCAAATGTGAAGGGCAGCGTCAGCGCCACTGCCATCGTCGCTGACAGGCCGGGAATGGCCCCGGCCACCACACCGACCACAAGCCCGATGAAGAGCATCAGGAAGGCTTCGACATTACCAACCAGCGAAAGGCCGGCGGCCAGACTGTCCATCAGGCTCATGGCAACCTCACGAAATCGCCCTGCGGGACCGCCACACCGGCGACATGCGCAAAGAACGCGTAAAGCAAGAGCGGCACGACCACGGCACAGACCAGTGCCGCTTTCGGGTGCCGCGTGCGAAAGAGAAAGGCGCAGGCCGCGAAGGCCAACATCGTTGTCCACACCATGCCAAGCCGCGGCAGCGCCACCATCGTGATCATCATGATCACCGCCAGCGCCCCCAGCCGCATCCACGGCGCAGAGCCTTCGGGATGGACATCCTCTTCATCCTCGAACGGCGCGTCCGAGGCTGCGGTCATCGCGTTGAAGATCAGGCTCAGCCCGACGATGCCGGTCAGACCGGCAAGCACGAAGGGCCAGAATTTCGGGGACAGGATGATATTGCCGACATTGGACGGCGCAAACACGAAGCTGGGAATGGCGTAGAGCACCAGGAACAGCGCAAACAGGGACGCAACGATCCCGAGACGCAGGTGCAGGGATTTCTGGGACATGGGCAGGTGGGCTCCGAAGGTGGCAACGCCGAGACCAGAAGGCCTCGGCGTTTTCGTTGGACGGTCAGGGTCGGGGATCAGCCTTCGATCCGCATCCCCAGCTCATCCACCAGTGCGCGGAACACCGAATACTGATTGTTGATGAACGCGATCGCCTCGTCCGGGCTCATCACGTCGATCACCGATCCCATCGACGACATGGTTTCCGCGAATTTCGCGTCCTGTGCGGCCTCGGTGATCCAGTCGCCCCACTTGGCGCTCACATCATCCGGCAGACCTGCGGGTCCGGCAATGCCGGTCCAACCGACCAGAGCGTTCAGGCGTGGCTTGCCCAGCTCGTTGGCGGTGGGGGCATCAAAGCCGACGACGGGCTCTTCGGTGGTGACCATCAGCGCCTTGAGCTGGTTGTTCGCGACAAAGTTCGCCAGCGCCGATGTGTTGGTGCAGATGAAGGTCGCGGTGCCGTTCAGAACTGCCGTGGCCGCAGCGCCCCCACCCTGCTGGGGAATATGCGTGGCTTCGGTCAGCGGGTTTTCGACGCCGAATTCCTTGAGCACCATGGCTCCGGCAAGATGCAGCAGCGATCCGACACCGGACGAGCTGTAGCTGACGCCACCCTCGGCCACCTTGGCAACCAGATCATCCATCGACTCGATGCCGCTGTCGGGACGGACGGCGCAGGCTACCGGGTTGATCTCGTAGACCGTCACGAACCGGAAATCATCCAGCGTGTAGGGCAAAGTCGCTTTCATCGCCGGGTTCACGGAATGCGACCCGACACGCGCAAAGAGCATCGTGTAGCCATCCGGCTTCGCGTTCTGCACCGCAACCGATCCGGTCGCGCCACCCGCGCCGGTGACGTTTGCCATGATGAGCGGTGTGCCCGCCGCGGTACCCAGCGCCTCTGCAATGGTGCGGGCGGAAATGTCGGTCGCGCCGCCGGCACCGTAGGGGATGATCATGTTGATCGGGCGCTCCGGATATTCCGCCATCGCCGCACCAGCAACCAGGCCCACCCCGAGCGCGATCACAGAACCAAGTGTCCGTAGTTTCATAGTCTCCTCCCAAATTGAATTTCGACCCTGTTGCGGGCTCTTGACTTACGTTAACCTTAAGTAGAGCTTTGACGAAGAAATAAAAAATTACAAGTTCTGTAAGCAGAAACTTCAGAAACGGCAAAATGTCCATCAGATTGCTCAAAACTCTGGTCGCGGTGGCCGATCACAAGACATTCAGCGCAGCCGCGGATGCGGTGTTCATCACCCATGCCGCCGTCAGCCAGCAGATGCGCACGCTGGAAGCCGATCTTGGAATCGCTCTCTTCGACCGCAGCCACCGCACGCCGGAACTGACCCCGCTGGGACGCGCCGTCGTCGCCCGGGCCCGGAAGCTGGTGTTGGACTACGACAACCTCGTGCCTTCGGTGCTGGGGGACGATGGCCTGACCGGCGAGGTGATGCTGGGCGCCGTGCCCACCACTCTGATCGGCCTTGCGCCGCTGTCCATGTCTATCCTGCGCGCACGGTTCCCGGACCTTCGGGTGCGGATCACCCCGGCCCTTACTGCGGCCCTGCTGTCGGGGCTGGACCGCGGGCATTACGACGTGGCCATCGTGACCAAACCGGTGCTGATGCCGTTGGGCCTGGTGTTTCTCGAGATCGCGGAAGAACCGCTGCATCTCATCACCGGTTCAGAGATCACCGAAACAAACCCTGTCAAGATCCTGCAAACGCAGCCTTTCATCCGCTTCAACCGCGACGCGGTCGTCGGCACGCTGATCGAGACATGGCTGCAGGAAAACAGCATTCGCGTGAGCGAGGCGATGGAGCTTGAAAACCTCGAGGCGATCTCGAGCATGGTGCATGCCAATCTCGGTGTGTCCATCGTTCCCAGACCTTGCGTGAGCAGCGCCTATGCCATTCCGCTCAACACGGTTGGTCTGGGCGACAAAGCCCCGTCCCGCGTCCTCGGGCTCGCCTATCGCAAGGAACACCCCAAGCAGCGCGTTATTGAGGAAATTCACGCAGCCCTTCTGCGCGCGGTGGACGAACACGCCCCCGGACGGCCGATGGACGGTGCCGCATGACGATCGAAGCGATCCTCTTCATCACGCTGGGAGCCATCGCCGGCGGTTTCGTCAACGGGCTGGCAGGCACGGGCACGGCGCTTTTTGCGCTGGGGTTCTTTCTGGTGGCGGTCGAACCGGTGAGCGCGGTCGCCGTCGTGTCGCTGATGTCGGTGGTCACCGGCCTGCAGGGACTCTGGGTCGTGCGCGAGGCGCTGACCAAGAACGTGCCGCGCCTCATGCGCTTCATCATTCCAGGCCTCTTGGGCGTGCCTGTGGGCATCTCCCTGCTCAGCTTCATCGACGCGGATACGCTCAAGCTGATTATCGGCGTGCTTCTCTTGATTTATGGCGGCTTCTTCAGTTTCCGCGCGAACCTTCCCAAGTTCGAACGACGCACACCCGCGCTCGATTCGATGATCGGACTCAGCGGCGGCGTGCTGGGCGGAATGGCATCACTTTCGGGCGCGCTTCCGGTGATCTGGTGTTCCATGCGGCCCTGGCCCAAGGCAGAGACCCGCGCGGTGCTGCAACCCTTCAACGTGAGCGTTCTGTTCACCACGACCGTCATGCTGTGGTGGCGCGGCGCGTACACCTCGTCCACGCTCACCGCCTTTCTGATCGCGCTCCCGACATCGCTGCTCGCGGCACAGATCGGGATTGCGGTTTTCAAACGCATCTCGGACAACATCTTCAGACGGCTGCTGATCGGGCTGTCCCTGCTCCTGGGGCTGGGTATTCTGATTCGAGCCCTTGTCTGACCCTAGACCCTGGCCCGGAGGACCGCATATGCTCACACTCTACTACGCCAAAGGCTCATCCGCCCTTGCCCCGCATATCCTGCTGGAAGAGGTTGGCGCAGCCTATGCCGTCCACGAGGTGCCGATTGCCAAGGGCGCGCACACCGAACCCGAGTATCTCGAGATCAATCCCAAGGCGCGCGTGCCCGCACTGATGACCCCGAACGGCGTGATCACCGAAAACCCGGCCATCCTGACCTATCTCGCGGCCACCCATCCGCAGGCGCGCATGCTGCCCGAAACCCCGTTCGAACGGGCCGAGGCGGACGCGCTCTGCGCCTATCTTTGCGCCACCGCGCATGTGGCCTTTGCCCACCTTCTGCGCGGCGCCCGCTGGGCCGACAGCGCCGAGGCACTGGAGGCGATGAAGGCCAAGGTCGCCGACAATCTGCGCGACTGTGCGAAAGTGATCGAATCCCATCACCTCAAGGGGCCGTGGGCAATGGGGGACCGCTACACGTTCTGTGACGCCTACCTGTTCCTGATGCCGCGCTGGATGGACAAGGCCGGGGTCGACCTGTCCGACTATCCCAAGCTGGCCGCCCATCACGACGCGATGCTGCACCGCCCGGCAACTCTGGCCGTAATGGCGGTACACGGGATCTAGATCAGGTCACTTTCGGTGCGGGAAGCCCGTCGATCAGGACATTGACGCAGGCGGGTTTGCCCGACGCGATGGCCGCACGCAGTGCCTCGGGCAGATCGGCCAGATCGGTCACATAGGCCCCGAACCCGCCCAGCGCGGTCACCACCTCGTCATAGCGCGCGCCGCTCAGGTCGCAGGCATGCACCCGGTCGCTGCCGAATTCGCGCAGCTGGATCTGGTGCTCGGCGTTCCACCTCAGGTCGTTGCCGATCACCGCAACGAAGGGCAGGTTTTCCCGCACTGCCGTTTCGAACTCGGGCAGATGGAATCCCGCAGTGCCATCGCCCATGAGTGCCACCACCGTCGCCTCCGGGTCCGCCGCGCGGGCCGCCATCGCATAGCAGATGCCGCCCCCAATGGCCCCCGACACCCCGTTGATGATCCGGCGCGGGGCCGACACGCTGGCCTGCGCCCATTGCCCGAATTCGCCGCCATCGCAGACGAGAACCGGGTTCGGCGCATCTTGAAGCACCGCATCAACTGCCGCACACAAGGTGTTGGAATTGAGGGCATCCCCTGCCCCGGCATCGCTGCGCCGCGCACAGGCGGCACGTACCCGGCCCAACCAGTCGTCGTCCCGATCCGGTGCCGCCCCAAAGGCCAAGCCGCGCGCCACATCCACCGGATCAGCCTCGATGCTGCGGGTCAGACGTTCGGCACAATTGCGCCGCGCACGCGACAGCTCGTCGGGGTCGGCATGGACCACCGCCCAGCCTGCCTTGGGAGCCGCCGCGCCGAATTGCAGCGTGAAATCGAGCGGCTTGCCAAGAAGCAACACACGATCCGCCTCGGCAAACACCTCGGCCACAGCGCCCAGCGACGGATCGTTCAGCCCGCGCGGGCTTTCCATCACCACCACGGGCGCCCCGGTCGCCTGCTCCAGACGCTCCGCCAGCCCCGGCTGCCGGGTAGCGTTCAGCGCCGGACCAAGGACGATCATCGGGCGCTTTGCCGCGTCGAGCCAATCGCGCAGCGCGGATGTGTTGGCGGGCGCGACCCGTTCCGACTGTGGCATCTCCGCCATCTCTGCCGCCGCCAGCACCACGTCCGCAGGCAAGGACACATGCACCGGGCCGGGCCGCCCCTGCAGCGACACGCGCACCGCCTTGTCGATCACCGAAGCCAGATCGGCAGCCCGCGTCACTCGCACCGACCATTTGGTCAGCGATTGGGTCAGCGCGACCTGATCCATCTCCTGAAACGCGCCCTGCTTGTCCTTGCCAACCGGGCTGTCCCCGCTCAGCAACAGCACCGGCGTGTCCGACGCCCGCGCGGTCAGAAGCGGCCCCAGAGCATTGCCCAGCCCCGCCCCGGCGGTCACCAGCGCAACCCCCAACCCGCGCGAAAGTTGCGCATAGCCTTCGGCCATGTAGACCGCCGCCGCCTCGTGGCGCGTGTGGTACAGCCGCACCCCTGCCTCGAGGCTCGCATCGAAGAGCGGCATGATCTGGTTGCCCGACAGCGCGAAGATGTCCCTGACCCCATGCGCCGCAAGGGTCTGCATCACCACATCCGCACCGCGCGTCATATACCGGCCTCGGCCACGTGCACGCGCACGCGGTGGACGGAATTGTTGGCAAATCCCGCCATGTCGAACGGGGCCTCCAAGGGTTGCGTATTCCCGTTGGCATCGGTGGCGCGGCAGGCCAGGTCATAGACACCCGGCGTTGCGTCCCAGTCGATGCGCCATCCGGTCCAGGCATAGGTGTCGGGCCGTCCGGTCAACTCGGCGTTCTGCCATGTGTCACCCAACAGAACCTCCACCCGCGTGATCGGCACACCCCCACCAGACCAAGCGCGTCCTTCCAGCGTCACGCGTCCGGCCTGCAGCCAGCGCTGCCGCGTCACCCAATCGGGCACGCCCGGGGGTTTCATCAGCGATTTAACCCGGATCGTCGTGACCGGCGTGCCGGGATCAGTCTCGTCCTTGCGCAGCCGGTAGGTCTGCACCTGCTGGAACCCTTGGTAGCGCTCGGTCAGCGCCTCAATCGTCGTCAGCCATTTGACCGACGCCATTCCGTACCAGCCCGGCACGATGATCCGCAAAGGTGCACCATGTTGCGGCAGAAGTGGCTGGCCGTTCATGCCCCAGACCAGCATCACATCCAGATCGGCGATCTGGTCGGGCGTCAGACTGCGGCCGAAGTAATGCGGCTGGCCCTTGTCGAACCCGAAATCCGCCCCCAGGAAGGCGAAGTCCTGCACGCCACTCTGTGGCCTCGCACGCTCCAGCAGAGGCGCAAGCGGTGTGCCGGTCCATTCCGACGTGCCCACCGCCTCGTACATCCAGGGCATCGAGAAACAGCGCGGGCTGACCCCGGCGCGACCGTTGCCCGCACATTCCAATGTTACCGGCATGGTCTTTTCCGGCAGCGCCCGGATGTCGTCCATCGTCAGCGCATAGGGCGCATCGAACGCGCCTTCGAAGGTCAGCACATGCTCGGCATCTGAAAGGACCGGCACATCGAAATGGTTGAGCAGGTAGTGTGTGCCCGTGGGCGTGATCTCCAGCCCCAAAGTCTCCAGCAACGCGCCAGAGTTGCGGTTCGCCAGCGCCACTTCCTCGCGCGAGAACACGCCTTCAGTCACCTCCGGGCGCTTGGCTCCCGGCGCAAATGGGTTCTGGATCATATCACCTCGTCCGACCGGTCGTCGCTTTCGCCATAGCGCTTGAGCACGGCGGGCTTCGTGCCTTCATACACCCGCTCGATATTCTGCGCGATCTTGGCATTCTCCCGCTCGAACAGGCAATCGCCATTCAGATCCGAGGCCACGATGAATGGCCCCATCTTGTTGCACCTGATGACCCACATGGCCTGCGCAAGGCCCAGTTCCTCGTTCCAGTGCACCGCCTCGACGTTCTCCACCCCGCGCCCCAGAAGCGCGCCGGTGCCATAGCCCACGGTCGACAGGTACACCGCGCCGTTGGGCACGAAGTAGGACTTGTAGTCCTTCGACGACATACCGCCCTTTCCGATGATGAGCTTCGCGCCGGTCTTCTCCATCCATTCCGGCAACCACTTGGCAAAGCGGAAGGACGCTGTGGCGGTCACGGCCCCCATGTCGAAACTGCCATCCGCGTTGATCCGCGCCGCCGGAGAGCAATGGAAGTTCGCCGCACTTTCGGACGGCAACTCCATGGGAATGTTGGCTTTATCCTCGAGCGCGCGCATGTAGACACCCTCGCGGGCGGTATACATCAGCCCGTCCAGATAGACGATGTCGCCCAAGCGAAGTTCGGCAATCGCCTCGGGCGTGGGTGTGGTAGAGAGGCGTATCTCGCGCGGTTTCATGACGTGACCTTTTCAATCGAATTGGCAACAATGTCAGCCGTGTGCTGGCCGAGCGTCGGCACCGGCTCGAGGTGGACCGGCGCCCAAGGCGCATCGAACGGCAGGCTGGGGGCACAGACAGTCATGTCAAGCTGCGGCACCTCCAGCGGCAACCATGCGCGGCTGGTCTTCATCTGCGGATGATCCAGCGCCTCGGCCAAAGTCCGCACCCTGGCCGCAGGCACGTTGGCGGCGGACAGCCTGTCCTCCCAAATCTGCGCGTCTAGCGTGAGGAAGATGGCCCGCAGCGCCTCGGCGATCCCCGTGTCGTCCGTGTTCTCGGCCAGATCGGGCCGATCCACCGCCGCACAAAGGCGCTTGGCCTGCGCGGGCGTATTGGCCGTGATGACCAGCGATCCCTCAGCGGTGTCGAAGCGTCCGGAAAACGGCGTGTCGGCAAAGGCGCGGTTGCCTTCAAGACCGCGCAACTGGCCGGTTGTTTCGTGATGGATCGCATAGGCCCCCATAAAGGTGGTCATGGCGTCCAGCATCGACACGGACAGGCGCTGCGCCTCGCCCGGTTTGCGCGCCTTTTGCAGCAAGGCGCCGAGCAAAGTCGCCACCAAGGCCTGACCCGCGACATAGTCCACGATGGGCAGACCCACCCGCATTGGCCCGCTGCCGGACTCTCCGGTCATGGCCATCAAGCCGCTGATGCCCTGCAGGATGTGATCGTATGCGGGGCGGTCGGACAGCGGCCCTTCGGCACCATAGCCATTGAGGCTGGCATAGATGATGTCGGGACGGACCTTTCGAACAGCGTCGAACCCGACGCCCAGCCGGTCGACCACACCGGGACGGAAGTTTTCGACCATCACATCGGCCGTCTTGGCCAGTTCCAGAAGCTGGCCGCGTTGGTCGGGGTCTTTCAGATCAAGAACGATGGACCGTTTCCCGCTGTTCTGGCTCAGGAAGGACGCGCCCAGCCCCGCGTCCTTCATCGCCTGCGTCCCCCCGTGGCGGCGGACGAAATCGTCGCTGTTCGGGCGTTCGACCCGGATCACATCGGCTCCCATCAGGGCCAGTTGCCCCGTCGCATATGGCCCGGCCAGAACATGGGTCAGGTCGAGGATGCGCACACCGGTCAGGGGACCGTCGGCATTCATTCCGCCGCCTCGCGGATCGGTTCCCACTCGACGGTCTCGCGGCGCTGGTAGGGTGTGAACCAGTCCGGATCAGTCCGATGCTCGACCCGGCCGTCGGGGTAGATCCGAGCCACGGCCCGGCGTGAGGACAGGCAGAAGGCATGCACCGACATCGGCATCCCGCCGGTGTGGCAGTAGCCCACCTCGATATTGCAATCGATCACCATGTTCTTGCCGACAAAGCCCATCGCGCCCATGCCGATGGAGTTGCCCAATTCCTTGAACTCCTCCTCCATCTCGGCGATGCGTGGATCGGAATTTCGGCTGCCAACAGTGCGCAGAACAGACGCGCGTTTGCCCAAAGTCATGCAGATGTCCTTCGATCCACCCAGCCCGATCCCGATGATCGCCGGCTGGCAGGCCAGACCCCGCTTGCCAAAGGCCATCAGACTGTCGAGGTAGAAGCGCTTGATCCCCTGAATGCCATCGGACGGGAACAGCATCCGGTAATCGGTTCCGAACAACCCGCCCTTGTGAACGGTGATCAGGTCGATCCACTCGCCCTCGGGCTCGAACCCGTATTCGATCTCGGGCGCGCCGATGCCCACATTGTTGTTGTGATCCGTCCGCCAGAGCGGATGCACCCGGTTCGGCCGCAGCGGCACACCATTGGTGGCACTGGCCGTGGCGCGGCGCAACGCGGTTTCCAGCGCGCACATGCCGCCTTCGACCTTGGCGTCATTGCCCAGTTTCACGAACCAGCGCGGCACGCCGGTGTCGCCACACATCGCGCGGCGGTCTTCCTTGGCGGCCTCGTAATTGTCGAGCATCGCCTTGAGAACAAAGGACGACAGGTCGCCGTCTTCGGTCTCTGCCGCCTTCTTGAGACCGTCGAGGTAATCCTCGGGGATCTCGATGGCCGCCTTGTCCATCAGGGTTTCGGCGGTTTTCTGGATCAGGTCGATCGGGATCATGCTGTGCCTCGCTTGTGAGCGTTGCTTCGTCCGGCGCAAGCCGGACAGCCCCCGACCGCCCCGTTTTGCCAGAGGCAAACTTCCAGTTTGACGGGCGGGGACTTCACCCCCACCCGCGGTCGCGCGCTGTCCGGCACCAAATGTTGCTTTGGGCTGTCCATATATTTCATGGCAGGTTCCATCACTGCGCCGCCACCAGTGTCTCTGGCTCCCCCTCGGGCAGCACGGTCTCCCCCGGGCGCACGATGGTGAACTGCACGTCCTCGCGCCCCACCTCGACCGCGCCATCCACCTGCCGCGCGACGGTGAAATAGCTGTCCTCCATGGCGCCCGGATCGGGGAAATCCTCGCGGTAATGCGCCCCGCGCGAGTTCTCCCGCGCCAGTGCCGCCTTGGTGATCACCTCGGAAATATCGCAGAGCGACCGCAGGTTCAGCCAGTCGTGCCATGTGAGATTGAACGCGAGATACTCCGACGCCACACCCACATCCATCAGCGCGTTCGAGATCTCGGCAATCCGCCCCAAGCCGCGCGTCAGCCCGGCCTCGGTGCGCATCACGCCAACCTCGTCCCACATCGCCTCCTGCAACGCTTTGCGCAACGGCAGCACCAGCTCGGGCTTGCGCGTCAGAGGATGACAGGCGCGCAGCAGCTCGGACTCCAGAACGCTCTCGTCCGGATCACGCAGCGCGCCCATGCCGCGAATGTCCGCGCCCATCACATCACCCGCGATGCCGCCATAGACGGTGGAGTTGGCCACGCCATTGCCGCCCAACCGGTTTGACCCGTGCGCGCCGCCAGCGTCCTCCCCGGCCACGTACAACCCTTCCATCGCCGTGCGCGTGTCCACATCGACCACGACGCCGCCCATGAAGTAATGCGCCGTCGGCACCACCTCGACCTTGCCACCCGCCAGATCGAAGCCGCAATCGGCGCAGCGCTTGACCATGCCCTTGAACTTTTCCCGCACGAAATCCGGCCCGAGATGGGACATGGAGATGAACACGCCCTCCTGCTCAGGATTGTTGTTCTTGCGCATCTCGGCATAGATGCCCCGGCTGACCACGTCACGGGTTGCCCGTTCGCCCTTGGCGTCATAATCGAACATGAAGCGCTGCCCCGCGTGGTTCACCAACTGCCCGCCGGCCCCGCGCAGACCTTCCTCCAGCACCGTCCCGGTCATCCGCGTGTGATCGCCCGCCAAGAGCCCGGTCGGATGGAACTGCACCATCTCCATATCGCGCAGCGGCAAACCGACACGCAGCGCCATGGCGAGGCCGTCCATCGTCTTGTCGCCCGAGGGCGTGTGGTACTTGTACATGGTCGGGCCACCGCCCGTCGCCATCAGCACCGTCTTGGCGCGCACGAAGCGAAACCGTCCGGTGCGCATGTCGATCATCAGCACACCGGCAAGGGCCGATCCGTCCTTCGTCGGGATCAGGCCAATCGCGCGGTGCTCCTGCAACTTCTCGACGGGGCGCGACAGCACCTGCTCCATCAATCGGTTGATGATCTCGATTCCCGTCAGGTCGCCCTTGTGAACGGTGCGGTCCGCCGTCTGCCCGGCAAAGGCCTTCTGATGCAGCGACCCGTCCGCGTTGCGATCGAAGAAACAGCCGATCTCGTTCTCCAGCTCGCGGATGCGCACCACCGCCTGTTCGCAAAGCCGCCACGCCATGTCCTGATTGGGCAGCCATTTGCCGCCCTCGATCGTGTCCATGAAATGCCGTTCGACCGAGTCACCATTGCCCAGCGCCACGTTATACCCGCCCTGCACCATCCGCGTGCAGCCGCATTTGCCGATCAGCCCCTTGACCGCGATGGTCACCTTGGTGCCCTCGGGCGCGCTCTGCATCGCGTGGAGGGCGGCGAACATGCCCGCTCCGCCCGTGCCGAGGATCAGGATGTCGGTGTCGTGCCGGTCGATGTCTTTTGTCGTGAACATGTCAGATCGCCTGCAAGAGGAAGGTTGTGGAGACAAGGAACGACCCGGCCACCGCCGCCGCCGCCCATGTCTTTTGCGGGGCCGACCACGGCAGCCACTCCAGCGCGATCAGGCGCAGACCGCCGAAGAAATGCACCGCCAGAAGGAAGACCAGACCGAACTCGGCCAGTTTGACCAACGGCATCTCGGTCAGCGTCAGAAACGCGTCCAGCTTGGCCGCGTCGTTCAGCGCATAGGACAGCACCCAGAAATGCAGTGGCAGGAAGAGCGCAAGGCCAAGGCCCGACAGACGGTGCAGCAGGTAGGCCAGCCAGAGCGGATGAGCGCGCGCGACCTTCATGCCGTCACCGCCCAGACCGCCTGCGCGCCCAGCGCCAGCAGGCCCAGCCCGATCACAGCCGACACCGCATCCCGTGCGCCGCCGCGCAGACCCGCCCATTCGCCAAGAATGGTGCGCAGTCCGATGGTTGCGTGGATCGACACGGCCACCACGAAGAGGCCGTAGAAGGCGAACCAGAAGGCCGAGCCTTGTGTGCGGCCAAGGATCTCTGCCGCGGACAGCCCGCCCTGAATCGCGTAGATCATCACACCGATATGCACGATCACGAACGGCGCCATCACCAGCGCCGACAGGCGTTGCGCCATGTAGAGGTGAAACTCGCTCATTTCCGCCCCCCGAAAAACCGTTTGGCCGTTGCGCGCTTCAACCCCGCAATCGCCGAGAGCGGGTCCAGCTCGTTCGGGCAATAGGCGGTGCACGATCCCATCGAATGGCAGGAGTGACAGCCGCCCTTGCCGGACACTGCATCAAGGATCGCATCGCGGTCCGCATCCTTGGCGTCGTTGTAGAGCGTCCACGCCCGTTGCAGCGCGGCGGGGCCAAGGTAATCGGGATTGCCCGCAACCGTGTCGCAGGCGGAGTAGCAGACCGAGCAGTTGATGCACTCGATCCCGGCATTCGCCGCCTGCCGCTCCTCCGCCTGCGGGTTCACGGGCGCGATCTCCTCCTCTCGCGTCCGTGTCGGGTGGTGCCGCCCCTCGGCGGCCACCCATTTGTCGAAGAACGGATCCATGTCAGCGGCCAGATCCTTGATCACCGGCAGGTTGCGCAGCGGGCCGACCTCGATGGCGTTGCCGTCGAGAACCTTGCTCACATGGGTGCGGCAGGTCCAACGCGGCACGCCGTTGACCATCATCGCACAGCTTCCGCACATGCCGACCCGGCAGGCAAACCGGTAAGTCAGGGTCGGATCGGCGTTCTGCTGAATCCACGACACGACATCCAAAACCGTCTGGTTGTCATAGGCCGGCACCTCGAAGGTCTGAGGGCGCAGCGGCGCATCCGGCCCGCCGCGCTGCACCGTCACAGTCAAGTGGTCTTGCCCTGGCACCTGAGAGCCCGCCTTTCGTCATTCCCGTTGATTGGGGGATAGGATAACGGTCAGCTCCGGTAACGAAAAGGCAAATAATTTAACTGTATCTGTAAGTCATGCTTTCAATTCATGCATGACGTGATCTTTTACCAACCGGTAAAAAGTCGCCCTGTCTCAGACGAAGTTCACCATCTTGTTGAACGGCATCTCGCGCAACCGCGTGCCTGTCACCGCCCAGATTGCCCCCGCCAAGGCCGGGGCAGCAGGCGGCACGGGTGGCTCGCCGATCCCAAGCACCCGGTCGCCGTTTTCCAGACCGCGCACAAAGATGCTGGGACACTGGTGCAGCCGCATACCGGGATTCAGGTCGAAATTCGACTGTTCAGCCACACCCCCCGCATAGGTAATCTCGGAATTCATGGCGTGACCAAGCCCGTAGATCACGCCACCCTGGACGAGGTTCTCGAAATTCACCGGATCGACGACGCGGCCCACTTCGGCGGCAACCCACACATTGTCGATGCGAAGGCCCGCGTCCGTGTCAGTCACCTCGATCACCTGCGCACAATGGACGCCAAACGACTTGGTCAGCGCCACACCGCGTCCGGTCTTTGAGCCATTGGCCATGCCACCAATGCCGGACCAGCCCGACATCTCGGCGACTGCCTCCAATGCCTGCCGCGCCAGTGGATCGCTGCAGAGGCGCAGTCGTTCCTCCAGCGGATCGGCCCCTGCCGCCTCGATCAACTCGTCGAGGGCGGCGTTGTAGAAAAATCCGTTGGATGACGCGCCGACCGACCGCCAAGAACTGATCGGTGCCAGCGGTTGCGCACGGTAGCCGGTGACGCGCTGGTGCGGGATGGCAAAAGGCTGCTCCCACGCGCCTGCCACGATCTGGCTGTCCGGGCCGGGGGCGGACTGGTTCTGACGGGAAAGCTGCGAGGCCATGACCGAGGGCATGGCGATCCCGAGATCCAGCGCCTCGACCTGACCGTTCGCGACCTTGCCCCGCATCCGTGCCATGGCGATCTGGCGGGGGAAGTCGTGGAGCATGTCCTCTTCGCGCGAGAGGGTCAGCTTGACCGGCGTGCCCTTCATCTGCATCGCGATCTCGGTCGCCTGTTTGACCACCTCGTCTTCCAGCCGATGCCCGAAACTGCCGCCCATCATCAGGACATGCACGGTCACGTTGTCCGCCGCGATGCCAGTGATCCGGCTGACATTGGCCTGAATGAAGCGCGGGATCTGCGTGCCTGTCCAAACCTCGGCGCGGTCGTCGTCGACGCGGACGATGGCGTTGACCGGCTCCAATGGCGCATGGGCCAGATAGGGCGCGCGGTACTCGGCGATAAGGACCTCGCCATCGCTGAGGGCGGTGTCCACATCACCGTCGTTGCGTTTCTGGCTATCCTGCGCGTCGGGCGTGAACGCGGCTTCGAGTGCGGACCAATGCTTGGCTTGCTCGAGTGGGAAGCGCGGGTCTTCCCACGTGACATTGATCGCCTGCGCCGCTCTGAACGCGCGCCAAGTGTTGTCGGCGACAATCCCAAGGCCGCCGGTGATCGGCACCACGGCCTCGACGCCCCGCATGGCAAGCGCATCGGTCGCGTCATAATCCGCCATCCCGCCGCCCTGCGCGGGGTTCATCAGAACAGTGGCGTGCACCATGCCGTCGACCGATGCATCGATGCCATAGTCCTGCGTCCCCGTGCTTTTCGCCAGCATGTCGATCCGCTGCATCGGCTTGCCGATATAGCGCCATTCCGACGGGTCGCGAAGGGGGACGTCCTGCACGACCTCTGCCCCGGCCAGATCGGCGGCGAGGCTGGTGTAGGGGATTTTTTGACCATCTGGTAAAATCACGGCCCCGGACGCGGTGGTGAGGTCCGAGACCGCGACGCCTTCCCGCTCGGCCACCAGCGCCTTGATCGTCTCGCGCGCCGACGCGCCCGCCAGACGAAGTTTTTCGAACTGGTCCGGCACGGTGGTCGAGCCGCCGGTGATCTGGAGGCCGATCACCTTCATGACAGAGTTCACCGCCCCTTCGGCCATGTCCTGCATCATGCCAGCGGCGGGCACCATGAACTCGGCCGCTTCGGCCGCCAGAGCGGTGTTCCAGTAGGCCGGGCTGGGCGGGCCGGGATCGGCCTTGATCTGGTCGAGATCGACATCCAGTTCCTCGGCAATGAGCGCGGCCTGAACATGGTAGACCCCCTGCCCCGAATCCGCGCGGGGGGTGATGAGGGTGATGCCATCTGCGTTGATCTTGACATAGGGCGTCAGCACCGCCTCACCCGCCCCGGCCGTCAGCGGGTTCTCATGCGGTTTGCGCACGGTGTAGACGCCGAAAGCGACACCGCCGACGACGGCAGCAGAGCCAATGAGAAACGTGCGGCGGGCAATGGTTTTCAGACGTCCCATGATCAGCCCTCCTGCATCAGGTTTGCCGCACGTTTCACGGCAGCCCGGATGCGGGGATAGGTGCCGCAGCGGCAGAGATTGCCGGACATGGCGTCGTCGATTTCCTGATCCGTGGGCTCCGGGTTTTCCAAAAGCAGCGAGGCCGCCTGCATCATCTGGCCGGACTGGCAATACCCGCATTGGGCCACCTGTTCCGTGAGCCATGCCGCCTGCACCGCGTGCAGCAGGTCTGGGGTGCCGAGGCCTTCGATGGTGGTGATCTCGGCACCGACCGCGTCGATGGCCCAGGTCTGGCAGGAGCGGACGGCAACACCGTCGAGATGCACCGTGCAGGCCCCGCATTGCGCGATGCCGCAGCCGAACTTTGTCCCGGTCAGGCCCAGCTCATCGCGAAGCACCCAGAGAAGCGGCATGTCGTCTTCGACATCGACCTCGTGCAGGGTTCCGTTGATCCTGAGTTGCATCGCGGTGCGCTCCCTCTGACGGTGCTGGTGCCCATGACATAGGTCGTCCGGGACAGCGTTGGGAGGGATGACTTAAGGGAAAGGCCACGCTCCCCTGATTTGGGATCGGAGCGGCGGGGCCGCTCCGACAGGTGGGGGGACGCTGTCCCCCCACACCCCCCTGAAGTATTTGAAAACCGAAGAAGGGGGGCGGTGGTTCAGGCGGCTTTGCGCGACCGGTTGCGGCGGCGGCGGTTGCCGTTGGGTTTGGCGGCGGCATTGCCTGCCGGGCGGTTTTGGCCCTGACCCTTGCTGCGACCCTGACCGCGCTGTTGCGGCTGGCGGGCGACCGGGTCTTTGGGAGCGGTGCCGCTGGCCACGGGGATCTCGATCTTCATCAGCTTCTCGATCTGGCGCAGCAGGTCGGCCTCGTCCGGGGCGCAGAAGGCAATCGCCTCGCCTTCGCGGCCGGCGCGGGCGGTGCGGCCGATGCGGTGCACATAGCTGTCGGGCACTTGGGGCAGGTCGTGGTTGATGACATAGGCCACGCCCGGAATGTCGATGCCGCGTGCGGCGACATCGGTGGCGACCAGCACCGTGATCTCACCGTCGCGGAATGCCTTGATGGCGCGGTCGCGTTGGCCCTGGCTCTTGTTGCCGTGGATCGAGGCGGCGTTGAACCCGTCGGCCACGAGGCCCTTCATCAGCTTTTCCGCGCCGTGTTTGGTGCGGGCAAAAACCAGCGTCAGGGCGTCGGGATCGGCGCTCAGGATCTCGCGCAGCTTGGCGGCTTTCTCGGCCTTGCCGCCGAGATGGTGAACCGACTGGGTGATCTTGTCGGCGGCCTTTCCCGGAGGCGAGACCTGCACCTTGGCCGGGTTGGTGAGATAGGCGCGGCTGAGCTCTTCCATCGGTTTCGGCATGGTGGCCGAAAAGAGCATGGTCTGGCGCGGTGTGCCGAGCTTGGGCGCGATGCGGCGCAGCGCGTGGATGAACCCCATGTCGAGCATCTGGTCGGCCTCGTCGAGGACAAGGTGTTTGACGGTGCGCAGATCGACCGCCTTGCGGTCCATCAGATCGATCAGCCGGCCCGGCGTGGCGACGAGGATGTCGGTGCCCTTGAGGAGCTGATGGATCTGCTTGTTGATCGACTGGCCGCCGACGACGGTGGTCACGCGCAGCTTGGTCCTGGCCGTGAGCATGCGCAGGTTGTCGGCGATCTGGTTCACCAGTTCGCGGGTCGGCGCGAGGATCAGCGATTTCGCGGTCCGCGCGGCGGGGCGTTCGGGCGCGTCGAGCAGGTGGCTGACGAGCGGGATGCCGAAGGCCAGCGTCTTGCCGGTGCCGGTCTGTGCGAGGCCCAGAACGTCCTGCCCTTCAAGGGCGAGCGGAATGGCCTTGGTCTGGATCGGGGTCGGTGTGGTGAGGCCCGCATCCTTGAGGGCGGTCATGAGGTCGGGCTTGAGGCCCAGTGTGTCAAAAGTCGACAATGTCTATCCTTTACCTCCGCATACGGGGAGGCCCGCACACGGATGGGGTTGTGCCGCAGGATCGCGGCGAGCGAGGGTGCGCAGGACCTTAAGACACAGCGGGTGCATCCCGGTCTGACTGGACCTGCGTCAGGAACCCTGCGTGATGGGGAACTGAAATCTTTATCGCCGATGCGCCCTGATGACGGGCGCGGCAAGCTCACGCGGCTGCGCGGCGATGAGGGGCACATGGGGCCTGAGGCCCGATAAGTCAACCGATAAAGCGGTGGAGCACGTAGGCGGCGGCAACAATGTGGATCAAGGTGATCCCGACCGAAAGGCCATGCAGCCTCCCGAAGCGGCGTTTGTTGCCGGCATCGGTGGCAGCGTTGATCGCGGGCATCAGGATCTGCCGGGTGGGAATGGTGGTCAGGGCAATGCCCGCCATGATCGCAGCGGACAGCGGATCGGTGGGGATCAGGAAGGCGGCGGAGAGGGCCGCACCTGCGATCACGAAGAGGTAGAAATGCGGAAAGGCGCGGCGGATCGTCGGTCCTGCGGTCTCGGCGGGAAGGGCTGTGAAGAGGAAAGCCGCAAAGCCGAAGGAATAGAGCACCATGCCGCCGAAGAGGAGTGCGGTCGAGAGCAAGGCAAGGGTTGTCATGTCAGGCTCCTGTCTGGTCGGACTTTCGGGCGGTGCCCATGTAGATGATCATGGTGCCGGGCACGCGGCCGAAGGTGAAATCGCCCTTTGCTGTGATGCCGCGCGGGCCGAGGCCGACCATCTTGCCGGTGGTGAACCCGGCCTTGTCGAGTTCGGTGCGCAGTTCTGTGGGTTTGATGAACATCTTGGGGTCGTGTGTGCCCTTGGGCAACAGCTTCAGAACGTCCTCGGCGATAGTGATGGTGGCCAGACGGGCGATGGGGTTTCGGTTGATCGTGTCGAAGAGGAACAATCCACCGGGACGCAGCACGCGGGCGGTTTCGGAGATCACCTTGGGCAGGCTCTGGACGTGTTCCAGAACGTCGACGCAGACGACGGCGTCGAAGCTGGCATCGGCATAGGGAAGCTCTTCACCCACGCCAACGTCATAGCGGATCGCCCTGCCCTGCGCTTCGGCGTGGGCGCGCGCGGCGGCGATGGCCTCGGACGCGGGGTCGATTCCGGTGACGCGGGCACCGCGGTCGTCGATGGCCTCGGCCATGAAGCCGCCTGCGCAGCCGAGGTCGAGCACATCCTTGCCCTGCCAGTCGATATATGTGTCGAACCAGCCCAGCCGCCCCGGCACCATGTTCTTGAGCGTGCGCACCCAGCGGATGTCGTCGGACCACCATTGCGCGGCGACATCGTCGTAGATCTCAAGGTTGTTGCGCGCGGTTTGCGGCATCTTCCGGCTCCTTGGTGGTGAGTTTGGGCAGGACATAGGGCACGTTTGCCCGATAGCGATGGAAGGCGGCGCCGTAGCGCTGTTCGAAGCGTTTTTCCTTCAGGCGCGGGGCAAACAGGCAATAGGCGGTGTAGCTGAGCGCAAGGGCCAGTTGATCGGGCGTCCAGACGGGAACAGCCCAGAGAGTGAGCGCGAAAGCGAGGTAGATCGGCTGGCGGATGTGGCGGAAGAGGCCCTGCGTCGGCATGTCGGGAAAGACCGGTTTGATCTTTGCGAGCAGCGACATCCAGCCCAGCGCGCCGGATTGCACCTCGGCCCCGGCGTCGAAACTGGCTTTCAGCAGCAAAAGCCATGTGGCGGCGTAGGCGATCGAGATCAGCGCAAAGGCAGGACCATCGGCGCGGTACCAGATGATGCCGCTGGGCGTCCAGAGAAGGAACAGCGCGCTCAGTTGCAGCGAGGCGATGATCGCGTAGGTGGTGGTGGCGAGCGTGCCGCCATGTGGGCCGGGGATCAGGTGTGCCACGATCTTTGTCCCCCGTTTGGACAGCAAGAACGAATGGACCAGCGGGAATTGCAGGATCAGCGCGGCATTGGCGAGGATCGCCCAGGGCCACGGAACGGTGCCGAAGCTTTCGCTCATGCCGAAGAACATGGCCCCCATCATCGACAACACGGCAATGGCAAAGATCAGGTGACACAGCGCGCCCATGGTCAACGACAGGGCGATGCGCCCCTTGCCCGGAGGCGGGGTCAGTGCGGCGCGGATCAGGGTGATCAGCCGTTGGATGCGCGGGTCATTCAGGGTCATGCACTGTGCAGGATGTCGTCCGCGATGGCGGTGCCGCTCAGCCAGGCGTGCTCGATCCGGGGGCCGAGGCACCAGTCGCCGCCGGCATAGAGCGTTCCGTCGGGGGATGTGACAAAGGGCTGACCCAGCGGGTCTGTCACCAACGCATAGCGCCAGCGATGGGCGGTGGCGTAGGCCACGTCGGTGGCATCCAGCCCGTGATGGGTCAGGAAGAGGTCGAGCATCCGCGCGGCGATCTCGTCCTTCGACAGTTCGAGATGCGTGACGCTCCACTCCGGCGTGGCCTGGGCAACCCAGCATGTCTGGGACGGGCGGCCCGGTTTCGAGCCGTCATGGGCGATCCAGGCCAGCGCGTCGGTGGGGTTGGTCTGCGTTCTGGGGGCGTCGATCCTGCGGTGAAGCGCGACCATCAGGGTCAGCGAAGGGGCATAGACGACCTTGTCGACCGTCTCCGTCAGCGCGTCGCCCACCAGTCGCATCGCCTGCGGGGCAGGCACGGTGCAGATGACCTGCGAGAACGTGCCCAGCGGTCGGTCGGAGGTCAGCCGCCAGCCGTCCGCGTCCCGGGTCACCGATGTGATCTCGGCACCCTGATGCAGGGTTAGACCATTCGCGAGAAACTTTGCCAGCGCCGTCATGCCGGGGGTGCCGACCGGATGTGTCCTGCCCTGTCCGTCCTGCCAGTCGGCCACGGCCCCGGCACGGCGCGCCGCCTCGACCATCGCTAGGAACTCCGCGCTTTCGCCGCTGATCACTTGTGCGCCGTGGTCGAACTGAAACCCGCCCTCGGCGCGTCGGGTGGCCATCCGGCCACCGATCCCGCGCCCCTTGTCGAACAATGTGACGCCGCGCCCGGCCGCCGCCAGCCGCGCCGCGCAGGCCAGCCCGCTCATGCCGGAGCCGATGATGGCGATGGTCATTCTGCTCTGCCTCGTCCTTCTGGTTCTGTGCGGGCATAACTAAAACGAACAGCGCGCCCGTCGAGGGGCGCGCTGTCGCAGGTTTCGGGAGTTCGGATCAGAAACCGATGGGATCCGGGACGATGCCCACCAACTGGATCAGGAAATCGCCGCCATCCACCGCGAGGGCGTCGTTATAAGCGGCATCGGCTGCCAGAAAGGCCTCGGCGATGGAACCCTGGTCGCCCCGCTGGAAAAGCTGCATGACGGCATCGGCATCGGTCACATCGGACAGGCCACGGATCACCGCGAAGTAGGTACCGATATCGGTTTTTTCGGACAGGTATTCGCGATCGCCTTGCTGCAATGCGATATCCTCTGCAGAGGAACCTTCAGGCAGATCTACCTTGGCTCCACGCAGTGCCTCGAGGATGAACTGATCCCGTGTGACATTGCCGCTGTCCAGCGCACCGGCCCAGAAATCCAAACCTCCCTGATCCGGGGTGCGGCCCAGAACGTTGCCGTAGACCTGAGTCACGAATTCCAAAGTGCTGAGGGTGTCCGGATAGGTGTCGCGGGTTTCGTCCTGATCGAGGAACAACGTCGCAATCGATTCCAGAGAGAAGCCGTTGGCAAAGGCTGAACCCCAGAAATTGAGACCCTCGGCGTCCGGGGCGCGGTTGAAATAGGCAATGTAGAGCTCGACAAAGCTTGCGATGTCTTCGGCACTCAGCGACGCGATGCCGACCTGATTGGCAAGGTTGAATGCCGCGTTGTCTCCGAAGGACAGGGTTTCGATCTCCGTCAGTTGATCCGTCCCTTCCGCTCCGGACCGGTCGATCACCGTCACGCCATCGCGTTCGATCTGGATCGTGTAGCGCGCCTGCGGGCCGGAATAGACCGCCGTGTCGCCATCGCCGTCGCCACCGAACAGCGTGTCGTCATCCGCGCCACCGGTGAAGCGGTCATTGCCGCCAAAGCCGAAGAGGATGTCCTGCCCCAAGCCCCCGTCAAAGGTATTGTCGAGATCGTTGAGGTAGAACCAGTCACCTTCCGCCGAACCGTCGACCGTGCCGTCCAGATTGACGACGAAGGTCGGATCGGAGTTGCGGGACCCGAAGATCAACTGGCTGAGCGCCCCGGCCACACCCGGAAGGGCCCCAGTGATGGCGTTCACGACTGCCTCGAACTGGGCTTCCGCCAACGAGTCGAATGTGCGGAGGTCAAGATCGTCGGACGTGGTCAGCGTTGCACCAAGCCCCTGCAGGACCTCGAAGGCCCCGGCGGACGCACTTTGCGCCGCCGCTTCGGCTGCCGCGATCTGCGCTGCGGTGATCCCGCTGCCGAAAAGCTCGTTGATCAGCGCGGTCTGCGAGTTGAAATACGTCAGCATCGCCTGGCTGGCCGCTTCACCCACCAGAGCCCAGAGTTCACCCAACGTGCCACCGGTGAAGGCGTTGCCGGGCGCGAACCAGCTGCCGGTGTCTGGGTCGATCGTGAACGTGGGTGAGGTAAATAGGCCGTTGAAGCCGGACCAATCGAAGGCGGCCAGATTGGCTTCGGCATCGTCGAAGGCCTGACGAATCTCGTCCTCGATCGTGCCACCTGTGCCGTCGAGGCCTTGCACGTTGATCAGCAGCGTCTCACGCGGCACGCCGGAGAGAGCGGCGCGCGCCTCGTCGAAGGCGGCCGTCAGCAAGCTGAAGTCACCTGCGGCCCAGGATTGCAGGAAAGCCAACGCCTCCGGCTCCAACCCGGGCTGCGATGTGATCACGCTGAGCTGAGCGGCAATGATCGGCTGAAACTCACGCAGTGTGTTTTCTGCCAGCACAAGCAGGTCGAGGTATTCGCCAACTGTGAGTTCCAACAGGCCTTCTTCGGTGGTTGGCGCGGATATCCCGCCGAAACCGGCAATCGGTCCCAGAGATGCAAGCGTATCGATAAGGCTCTGTTCAAATTCGTTTTCCATAAAGTCTTCAAGGGCTCCAAGGTGTTGAGATGTGGCAAACCATCCAAGATTCGCGGCGCAAGTCAATCGGCGCCCTCGGTCAGGTAGTGAAATCCTTACCCTTGCGTCAGCTTTATCGGAACATCGGTATAAGTTACCGGACTTGGTCGATGACCGGCTCCGACTTCGCATGCGCAACGCAGAACACTCGGGACTTCTCCGAGGATTTCGAACATAAATTCCGCCATGCCTCATTGGCCTGAGGCGGAACCATGCCTAGGTCACGATCATCGGAGGCTCACATGCGAAACTTCTCACTTCTCGATCTGTCGCCCATCCCCGAAGGCAAAACCGCGGCAGACGCTCTGTCGGCGACGGTCGATCTTGCACGGGCGGCCGAGCGGGTCGGCTATCACCGCTACTGGCTGGCGGAGCATCACAACATGCCCGGGATCGCCAGTGCGGCAACGGCTTTGGTGATCGGGCATGTGGCGGCCGCCACGTCGCGCATCCGTGTCGGTGCCGGGGGCATCATGCTGCCCAACCATGCACCGCTTGTGATTGCCGAACAGTTCGGAACGCTTGCCACGCTCTATCCGGGCCGGATCGACCTGGGTCTGGGCCGTGCACCGGGCAGCGACATGGCCACCGCCCGGGCGCTTCGCCGGCACATGGCACCGGAAGACAGCTTCCCGCAGGATGTGCAGGAATTGATCGGATATTTCGACGATGCGGCCGAGGACACCCCGGTGCGCGCCATTCCCGGCAGCGGCACCCATGTTCCTGTCTGGATCCTGGGCTCCAGCCTCTATGGCGCGCAGCTGGCAGCCTGGCTCGGCTTGCCCTACGCATTCGCGTCGCATTTCGCGCCCGCCGCACTGGAACAGGCACTGTCGATCTACCGCAGCACGTTCCAGCCGTCCGAACGGCTTGCCAAACCGCATGTCATGATGGCGGCCGGGGTCTGCGCGGCCCCGACCGACGACGAAGCGACGTTCCTGCGGTCCTCGCAGATCCTCGCGTTCGCCCGGTTGCGCACCGGCAGGCCCGGCAAGCTGCCCCACCCGACCAGCGATCCGGGCTCCGGGTTCTCGGCGCCGGTCATGGCGCAGGTGCAGCAGGCCCTGTCCTGTTCGGCAACCGGATCGCCTTTATCGGTGCGTGCCCAATTGCGGGCGCTCGTGAACACCTTCAAGCCGGACGAGATGATCGTCACCGGCATGATCCACGATCACAGCGCCCGCGTGCGGTCCTTCGAAATCGCGGCTGAGGTTCTGAGCGAGCTTGCTGAGGACCGGATGGTGGCGTGACGCACGGCGCGGGATCGTGGAAATCAGAGGTCAGAGGGGCGTGCCGAAACTCCGGCTCTCGCGACCTTCCGCCTTGCGGCGATCATCAGCCTCGCGGATTTCCTGATCAATGCTGCCGCGCTCCAGCCAGCCATGCGGATTCTGCAACGTTGGCAGCGCCTTGGCGACGATGGTGAACCGCTCATGGGCGACGTCGTAGAGCCGGCGCAGCTCGGCCAGCGGATCGGGATGGTCGTCGGCGCGTAGGTCGAGCCAAGGGTAGGGCTGGTCCCGGTGCACGATCAGCGCCGCCGATTGTGTGCCGCGCTTGTCGCCGCCCGCCGCTTCCCCGGCCTCCATCGCGGTCATCAACCGTTCGGCGAGCGGCAGGTCCGCGCGGTCGAGATAGCAGGCCAGAGTGTCTCCGATCACCGCCTCCCCCGCTAGCATGTTGCCCGCGACGGACACGCCCTTGGCAGCTTTGTGCCCACACCAATCGACGCAGATCGCGCCCGTATGTGCAGCGGTGCGCCCCTGCACGTCGACCATGTGAAGCTGCCGGTTGGCCTGCCCCTTGTCCGCCGCCACCAACCCGGCCACCACGTCTTCGGGCGCATATCCGGCGGCAAGACGCTCTGCGGCGTCGATCCCCCACAATGGGCTGACGAAGGCCTGCGTCGCCACCGCGCCGCGCCCGACACGGATATGGGGCACCAGCATCCCCACAGCGAAAAAGCGGCTTGCGACGGCGACGCCCAGTTCGCCGGTTTTCTCGTCATGGGCGCAGATCGAATAGGTCATGTGTATCCCCTCTCAGCGGCCGACAGCGTAGGCCTGCATCAGGCGCGGCGTGGCTGCTGCCTTGAGCATCCCGTCCGGTGTGCGGCAGGCGGCGGTCAGACGTCCCACAGTCCATGGCTCCGCAACCTCTAGATCATGGCCCCGCGCGCGCAGATCGGCGATCACCGCCTTGCCAAAGGCGGGCTCGACCATCAGGTGACCGGGCCGCACCGGGCGCGGATCGAACGAGCCCTGGAAATGCGCGGTGTTGAAAAGCGGCGCGTCGATGGATTCCTGCAGATTCATGCCGGAATGCACCAGCCGCAGGAACAGCATGAGCTGCCATTGGTCCTGCTGGTCGCCACCGGGCGTGCCAAACGCATGGCGCGTGCCATCGGGGGCCTGCGCCATCGACGGTGACAGTGTCGTGCGCGGGCGGCGTCCGGGGGCTAGCGAAGTGGGTAGCCCCTCCTGCAGCCAGAACATCTGCGCACGCGAATTGAGCGGCATGCCAAGCCCGGGCACCACGGGCGAGCTTTGCAGCCAGCCGCCCGATGGGGTGGCCGAGACCGAATTGCCCCACTGGTCGATCACGTCGATATGCACCGTGTCGCCACGCTTTTCGGAAAGGTGCGCCATGGTCGGCTCGCCTGCGCCGACGCCGCCGCCGGAGGCTTCCTCGCTGGCTTTGGCGCGGGCGATGGCGGCGTCCGCCTGATGGGCGAAGCCGTCGATCCGGCCCGGTCGCTGGTCGAGCGAGGCGTTCGGCCCCAGAAGCCCGCGACGCCCGTCCGCATAGTCCCGCGACAAAAGCGTATCGGTCGGTACATCCCTGTACAAAGGATCTCCGTAATAGGCCTCGCGGTCGGCAAAGGCGAGTTTCATGGCCTCGGTCACGGTGTGCACAAAATCCGCCCCGCGGCTGTCCATCCCCGCTATGCCCGACCCGTCGAGGAGGCGCAGCGCCTGCAAGAGGCTCGGCCCCTGACTCCACATGCCGGCCTTCCAGACGGTCCAGCCTTCGTAATCGACCGAGAGCGGCGTTTCCCACGTCTCTGTCCAACCCGCCATATCCTGACCGGTCAACACGCCTTTGTGGCGTGCGCCCGACGCATCCATGACGCAGGCGCCCCGCATCCATGTGTCGATGGCTTCGGCGATGAACCCTTCGTAGAACGCATGGCGCGCGGCGTCGATCTGCGCCTCGCGGCCCGAGACGGATTCCGCCTCTGACAACACGCGCTCCCAAGTGTCGGCCAGTTCGGGATTGCGCATCAGCGACCACGCCTCGGGTGCGCTGCCCCCCGGCATCCAAGTGGCGGCAGAGGTCGGCCATTCGTCGCGGAAGAAATCCGACAGCCCGTCGATGGTCGCGGCCACGCGCGGCAGAACCGGGTGGCCGTGCCGCGCGTAGTAGATCGCAGGTTCCAGGATCGCCCGCAGCGGCAGCTTGCCGTGTTCGCGCAAGAGAGCCATCCAAGCCCCGAACGCGCCGGGGATCACCGTCGCCAAGAGACCCGACCCCGGCACGGTGTCCAGCCCTTCGGCCCGGTAATGCGCGATGGTGGCCCCCGCCGGGGCCGTCCCCTGCCCACAGAGCACCTGCGGCGCGTCATCTCCTGCCCCGCGCCACAGAAGCGGCATGTCGCCCAAGGGACCGTTCAGATGCGGCTCGACCACATGCAGGACAAAGCCCGTCGCAGCTGCCGCATCGGCGGCACTGCCCCCCGCTTCGAGGATCTTCATACCCACGGCGGACGCGATCCAATGCGTCGAGGTGACGACGCCGAAGGTGCCCTTGATCTCGGGTCTGGTGGTAAACTGCATGTCCGTCCCTTTGTCTTATGTATCACGCGGGTCGAGCGCGTCGCGCAGCCCGTCACCCAGAAGGTTGAAGCCAAGCACCACGAGAAAGATCGCGATGCCCGGGTAAAGCGCCATCCACGGCGCCTGTTCAAGGAAGTTCTTAGCGATGTTCAGCATCGCACCCCAGCTTGGCGCGGGCGGTTGCTGACCAAGGCCAAGGAAACTGAGCGACGCCTCGGCAATGATCGCCGTGGCGATGGTCAGCGTCGATTGCACGATGATCGGCGGCAGGATGTTGGGCAGGATGTAGCGCCCGATCAGACCCAGATGGCCAATGCCCACGGCACGCGCGCTCTCCACGTAGTCCTCGGTCATGACGCTCAGCGTCTGCGCGCGGGACAGCCGGATGAAGATCGGCATGGCGGAAAGACCAATCGCGATCATTGCATTCTGCAAGGACGGGCCAAGAAAGGCCGCCAGCGCGATGGCAAGGATCAGGAACGGGGCCGCCAACAGCGCCTCGGTAAAGCGCGAGATCACCGCATCGGTCCAACCGCGCAGGTAGCCCGACAACATGCCCAGCGGCACCCCCAAAAGCACCGCAATGCCCACCGAGACCACCCCTGCCAGCAACGACGCCTGCGCCCCCCAGATCATGCGGGAGAGCACGTCGCGCCCGATCTCGTCCGTGCCGAACGGATGCGCGGCCGAGGGCGCCTTACGCACCGCCGCCCAATCGGTTTCCGCAGGGCCGGGTACGGGCAGCAGGGGCGCGAGCAAAGCCACGACGACGAAGAACGTCACAATCGCACCCCCCAGCAGCGCCGACGGATTGCGGCGGAACTTCTCCCACGCGCGGTTGCGGCGGCGGGGTGGCAGCGGGTCGGCTGCGACCTGCGGATCGACGACAGCGGTCATTGGTCGGACATCCTCGGGTTCAGGACGCGATAGGCCGCGTCGGCCAGAATGTTCATGGCGATGAAAGCGATGCCGGTACAAAGGACGATCCCCTGCACCACCGCGTAGTCGCGGTTGAAGACGGCATCCACCACCAGTTTGCCGAAGCCCGGAATGGTGAAGATCTGCTCGGTCAGCACCGCACCGGCCAGCAACTCACCGAAGAGGAGCGTAATGACGGTCACCACAGGCACCAGCGCGTTGCGCAGCGCGTGTTTCACCAGCACCACGCGTTCCCGCAGGCCCTTGGCCCGCGCGGTGCGGACATAGTCGGATTTGAGAACCGACAGCATGGCCGACCGCGTGTGGCGCATCAAAGTGGCAGCGAGGGCGGTGCCCAGCACGAAAGCGGGCATCAGCATCACCTTGATCGACTGCACCGGGTCTTCGGAGAGCGGCATGTAACCTGAGGCGGGCAGCCAGCCGAGTTTGACCGACACGAGCAGGATCAGCATGATCCCCAGCCAGAAATTCGGCACCGACAGGCCCGACAGCGCCACGATATTGGCCAGCCAGTCGATCCACGTGCCTTTCTTGTAGGCCGACAGAACCCCCGCCGGAATCCCGATCAGGATCGCGATGATCAGCGCCATGACAGCCAACTGGATCGTCACCGGCAGCTTTTCCCCGATCAGTTCAAGAACCGGCTGCTGGGTGCGCAATGAAATCCCCAGATCGCCCTGCAGCGCCGCCCCGGCCCAAGCCAGATACTGAACCGGAATGGGATCGTTCATGCGGTATTTCTCGCGCAGCGCCTCGATCACGGCAGGGTCGCGTTCCTCGCCCGCCATCACGAGGATCGGGTCGCCCGGCAGCAGGTGCTGCAGCGCGAAGACAAAGATCGAGATGAGGATGACGGTCGGGATCGCGATGAGGATCCGGCGTCCGATAAAAGCGAGCATGTCGGCCCCTGCTGCGTCAAGGAATTGTGCCGCCCCGGAACCTGTCCGGAGCGGCAGGTTGGTTTACTCGGTCATCGAAACGCCATGCAGGCGGATCATGCCGTCCGGATAGGGCACAAAGCCCGACACGTTGTTGTCCAGCGCCCAGATCCACACCTGGTGGTAGAGGTAGACGATGGGGCTGTCCTCCTGCAGGATCGCCAGCGCCGCGTCATACTTCGCCTTGCGGTCGGCGGTGTCGTTGGACAGGCGTGCCTCGTTCAGCAGCGTGTCGACCTCGGGGTTCGAATACTTGGAGTCGTTGATCCCGCCGCCGGTGGTCATGAACTGGTGGATGTTGCCATCCGGATCGACCCGGCCCGACCAGCCGACCTGGCTTGCCGTGTAGTCACCCGCCGACTGATCCGCGAGCAGTGTCGCGAATTCCTTGGCGGTCAGGCTGATATTGATGCCCGCTTCTGCGGCCATCGCCTGAACCACCTGCATGACCTGCGTCTGCACCGGGTTGTTGGCGACCTGCACCTCGACATCCACGCCACCTTCAAGACCGGCCTCGGCCAGCAGCGCCTTTGCCGCGTCGACATCGCGCTGGGGCACCGGGAAGGCGCTGTTGAACCACGGGGAATCCGGCGGATAGGGCTGGTTGCCAGCGGCGAACGCGCCTTCGAACACCACCTGGTTCAGCGCTTCACGGTCGATCGACAGCGACAGCGCCCGACGCACGCGGCTGTCGGTGCCGATGGGCGTGTTCGCCCGGTCGCCATTGCCCACGTTGATCGTGATGCCCTGATAGCCGAGCGAGGTGGCTTTCTCCATCGTCAGCCCGTCATCGGACATGACGGACGGCACATCCGTCGCCGCCAGACGCTCGAGCATATCAAGATCACCGGCCCGCAGGTTGGCCAGACGCACCGTGGTGTCGGGGATCGGCAGGAAGGTCACGCTGTCGAAATTGATCTCGTCCGCGCGGTAATAATCGGCGAACTTCTCGAGCACGATGCGGTCCTGCTGGATGCGCTCCTTGAAGGTGAAGGGCCCGGCGCAGACCGGGTTGAGGCCGAACTCCTCGCCCGCTTCCTCGGCCGCCTTGGGCGACAGCATCATGCCTGCCCGGTCAGCGAATTGCGCAATGAGCGTGGCATCCGGCGCGGCAAGGGTGATCTTGATCGTGGTGTCGTCCACGACCTCCCAGCTTTCGACCGAGGAGACCTCGGATTTGCGGCGGCTCAGTTCGAAATTCTTGGAGCGGTTGAGGTTGAAGGCCACCGCCTCAGCGTTGAACGGCTCTCCATCATGGAACACCACGTCGTCGCGCAGCGTCATGGTCAGCTCTGTGCCGTCCGCGTTCCACTCCCAGCCGGTTGCCAGCATCGGGATGATTTCCAGTTGCGGCGTGATGTCCACGAGCTTGTCGCAGAGCGAGGCATAGACGATCCGCCCCACGAAGGTGCGCGACTGATCGGGGTCAAGAACGTCGGGGTCTTCCTGACGCCCGATGCGCAGGTCCTGCGCGTGGACCAGACCACTTGTGGCGGCAAGCAGCGCCGCTAGGCCCAGTGTTTTCCAAGTTTGCATGGGATCACTCCTCTGTCGGTTGGCTTTTGGTTATATCGTATGTCGTCGTGGTCATCCTTTGGCCGCATCCTCCATGGCCGCGCGCGCCGCGCTGTAGCGGGCGAACCGCGCTTCAGCGGCGGCCGCCCGTGGTTTTTCGGTGGACTCGATCCCCTGCAGCGACAGGGTTTCGGCGAAATGGCAGGCGACGCCGTGATGTGTGGCGGTGTCCCGCAACGCGGGGCGTTCCGTGCGGCACCGGTCCTGCGCATGCGGACAGCGGGTGTGGAACTTGCAGCCGGGCGGCGGCGCGATGGGGTTGGGTGGGTCGCCCTCCAGCGTCGTCCGCAAGCGCCGCGCGCCGGTGGAGGGGATCGGGATCGCCGACAACAGCGCCTCGGTATAGGGGTGCTTGGGCTCTGCGAACAGCTCTGCCGCCGGGGCCAGTTCGACGATCTCGCCCAGATACATCACCGCCACCCGGTCCGCGATGTGGCGGATCACGGCAAGGTCATGCGCGATGATGATCAGGGTCAGCCCGAATTCGGCCTTGAGGTCCTCGAGGATGTTGATCACCTGCGCCTGGATCGACACGTCGAGCGCCGACACAGGCTCATCCCCGATCACGATCTTCGGCCCGGTTGCGAGCGCGCGGGCAATGCCGATGCGCTGGCGCTGCCCGCCCGAGAATTCGTGCGGATAGCGGTCAGCATGTTCGGGGCGCAAACCGACCTTGCGCAAGAGATCGGCCACCTTGGCGCGCTGTTCCGCGGCGGTGCCGATGCCGTGAATGCGCAGCGGCTCGCCGATCAGCGCCCCCACCGTCATCCGCGGATTGAGCGAGGAGAACGGGTCCTGAAAGATGAACTGCATGTGCTGGCGCAGCGCCCGCAATTCGGCGGCACTCAGCGCCGAGATGTCCCGCCCATCATAGGTCACGCTGCCCTCGGACGGCGCGATCAGATGCGACAAGAGCCGCGCCAGCGTGGACTTGCCACAGCCGGATTCCCCCACGATGGCAAAGGTCTCACCCTCTTCGATGTCGAGATCGACGCCGTTGACCGCCTGCACAACCGTTGGCGCGCCAAAGAGCGGCTTCTTCGTCACGAAACGACGGGTCAGCCCGCGCGCTGTCAGGATCGCGCTCATGCCGACACCTGCGCGGGCACAGGGTCTGCCGCCTCGAGCGGCGCATGCCAGCAGGCCACGCGATGCCCGCCGCCCAGATCCGTCAGCGGCGGGGCCTTGGCGCAGGCCTCGGTAGCAAATGGACAGCGCGCGGCAAAGCGACAGCCAACCGGCATGTCCAGCGCACCGGGGACTGTTCCGGGAATGGTGACCAACCGCTCGGCCCGTCCGGTCAGCGACGGCATGGAGGACATCAGGCCCAACGTATAAGGATGCTGCGGATCATCGAAGACCTGCGCGGTGCTTCCCGCTTCGACGATGCGCCCGGCATACATCACCGCGACGGCATCGGCCATTTCTGCCACCACACCCAGATCATGGGTGATCATGATCATCGCCGCCCCGGTCTCCTGCCCGAGATTGCGCATCAGGTCGAGGATCTGCGCCTGGATCGTCACGTCGAGCGCGGTGGTCGGTTCATCCGCGACCAGCAGCGCCGGGTCATTGGCCAGCGCCATCGCGATCATCACGCGCTGCCGCATGCCGCCCGACAGCTGGTGCGGATACTCGTCCAGCCGTTTCGCCGCCGCCGGGATGCGCACCCGTTCCAGCATCTCCAGCGCCCGCGCACGCCCCTCTTCGCGCGACACGCCGCGATGTTCGCAGACCGCCTCGGCGATCTGGTCACCGATCCGCAGCGCCGGGTTGAGCGAGGTCATCGGTTCCTGAAAGATCATCGCGATGCGGTCGCCCCGCAGGGCGCGCAACGTCTCGCTTGGGGCCGATAACAGGTCGGCCGCCTGAAACCGTGCCGTGCCGCCCTCGATTTTAAGCGGTGTGCCCTCCAGCAGCCCCATCAGCGCCAGCGCGGTCAGGC
The DNA here is from genome assembly GCF_022763305.1 of Marivita sp. Lineage (GTDB taxonomy): Bacteria > Pseudomonadota > Alphaproteobacteria > Rhodobacterales > Rhodobacteraceae > Marivita. The sequence goes on from NZ_JALEGT010000056.1 coordinate 39,880, forward strand.
TCTTGCCACAGCCGGATTCACCCACGATGCACAGGGTCTCGCCAGGGTTCAGCGCAAAGCTCACCCCATCGACCAGCGGTTGCGGCGCATTGCCGACGCGGATCGTCAGCCCGTCCACCTGCAAGAGCGGCCCCTGCCCGGTCACGTCCGCCCCTCCATCGACTTGCGCAGGTTGTCGAACAGGGTCTCGAGATGCTCGCGCATCGCGCCCGCAGCTGCAGTTCCATCGCGCGCATCAATCGCGTCGATGATCTTCTGGTGCTGGGCATCGTAGAACGCCCGGGTTTCCGGCGTGCGGGCGCGGTGGCGCTTTTCCTGCCAGTCGTCCCCCATGCGCACTTCGTCGATCAGCGTGAAGGCCGTCAGCATCAGCCGGTTGCCTGCGATCCGCGCGATGGCGCGGTGCAGCGCTCCGTCCCAAAGTTCGGCGGAGTCGGAGTCGTCCGCGTCATGTGTCCGTTCGGCAAGCTTGCGCAGCCGGGCAACATCATCTGCGGTGGCGCGGCGCGCGCACAGGTCCGCCAGCGCCGGTTCGATGCACAACCGAGCCTCCATTGCAGACAGCGGGTCGACATCGGATGCGATCTGCGCGGCCAGTTCCTCGGTCGGATCGGGCGGTTGGCCAGCAAATGTCCCCTTGCCCTGCCTCCGCCAGATCAGACCCTCCGCCTCGAGCGTGTCGAGCGCCCGGCGCACAGAGGCACGCCCTGCCTCAAGCTCGGCGGCGAGGTGACGCTCCGTCGGCAACCGTCCGTCCGAGGGAAGACGCCCCTCGCTGACGATCTGCCGGATTGCCTGAAGCACACGGCTGGCTTCGGACGTTTCCTGCAGGTCTTTTGGACGATTGTGCAGCATCCCACCCCCGGAGGAATTATAGATTGGATGTAACCAATCGTTTATTGGTTTTGTGTACCTGTCAATCCTCGACCTCACTTTTCGATGATCAACGTCCCGGCTACTGCTCAAAAAAACATCCAGAGACCCCGCAAGCCCATGTGATTACTGCAGAAATCCTGTGCCCAAATATACAGCCGATCCCCAAGCCAAGATGACCGCCCGGGAGCCGAGGTAACTGACGGTTGTGCACTTGCCGCGAGGATCGCCTCAGTCTGTAACCGAACTGCAAAGGCTCCCGCGTGCCGCGGGGTGAAGGATCAGGCCAAGGGTTCCGTCCGCGACTCAGGCAGAGCGAGACCACGGCATGTAACGGCGCGGGATCGCCGTGGCGACGAGCAAGAGCCCCGCAACGCCCAAGAGCGCGGCACTGCCCGGACGTTCGAGGAAGACCATCGGGTCACCGCGCGACAGAAGCATCGCGCGGCGGAAGAATTCTTCCATCATCGGCCCAAGAACGAACCCTATGAGAAGCGGCGCAGGTTCGAACCGGAAGAGACGCAGCACATAGCCCAGCACGCCGAAAGCAAGCGTCATCCAGATGTCGAATATCGAGTTGTCGATGCTGTAGACCCCAACGCAGATCAGCACCACGACGGTCGGGTAGAGGAAATAGTGCGGCACCCTCAGCAAGCGGACCCAAAGACCGATCAGCGGGATGTTGAGCACGAGCAGGAACAGGTTGCCGAACAGAAAGCTGACGATCAGGCCCCAGAAGAGCTCCGGGTGTTCGGAAATGAGACGCGGTCCGGGTGTGATGCCGTGGATCATCAAGGCCCCCAGCATGAGCGCCATCGTCGTCGATCCGGGAATCCCCAGCGTCAGCGTCGGGATGAACGCGGTCTGCGCAGCGGCGTTGTTGGCGGATTCCGGGACGACCACACCTTCGATCTGTCCCGTTCCGAACTTGTCTCCCCGGGGCGAGATCCGTTTCTCCAGGGCGTAGCCAACGAAGGACGCCACCGTCTGCCCGGTGCCCGGCAACGTGCCGAAGAACGACCCGACGCTTGATCCACGCAGGGCGGGACCGATGCTGCGGAGCCATTCCGACCGCGTCGGGAAGAAATTGCTCATGGAGATGCGCTCGGTCGCGTAGGACCGGGTCGCGCCGCGTGCGGAGACCATGACTTCGGATATCCCGAAGAGGCCCATGGCCACCACGACAAGACTGACCCCGTCGCGCAACTCCGGCATGCCCACGACAAATCGCGTTTCGCCGGAATTGATGTCGACACCGACAGTGCCCAGCAGGATGCCCAGACACACCATCATCACACCGCGCATTGCACCGGACGTGCTGACGACGGACGCGGCGACCAGTCCGAGGACCATGACGGCAAAATACTCGGCTGGTCCAAAGAGCAGCGCGAATTCCGCCAGCGCTGGCGACAGGAGGACCATCACGACGACGCCGAAAATGGCTCCGAAGAACGATGCAATCGCGGTCGAGAAGAGCGCGACCCCTGCCCGTCCGTCCCGCGCCATCGGGTAGCCGTCAAGGCAGGTCACCGAAGCTGACGGCGTGCCGGGAATGTTCAGAAGGATCGACGCGATCGAACCGCCGTATTCCGCGCCGTAGTAGACGCCCGCCAGCATCACGAGAGCGGTTTCGGGCGGCAGGTAGAACGACACCGGCAACAGCATCGCAACCGCCGCCAGGGGACCAACCCCCGGCAGCACGCCGATGAACGTGCCCAGAAAAACGCCGACGAAACAGTAGGTCAGGTTGTAGACCGTGGCCGCCGTCGCAAAGCCAAGAGCGAGGTTGGACAACAGTTCCATCACAGCCCCCGGATCGTGGGCAGCGGGATGCCCAGACCCTTGACAAAGACCAGCCAGACCGCGCCTGCGACACAGAATGCCAGAACGACCCGACCCGGCCAGCGGAACTGAGGCACAGCCGACGCGGTCGTCAGCACCGACACGATGACGGCGGGCAGGACACCCAGCAGCGGCGTCAGAAAGGCAAAGGCTGCGACGCCCCCGGCCACCGCGAAGACGGAAATCGGGTCTGGCCGGTCCCAGCCCATGGGATAGCGGAGATTGCGGACCAGCGTGATCAGCGCCAACACCGACAGCAACGCTCCGACGATCGCAGGAAACGCGCCCGGCCCCATCCTCCGCGCCGAGCCAAGCTCGAGCGTTGTGACCGAGCCGAAGACAAACCCGAGGCCCACCAGCAGCATGAGCGCCGGTCCGATCTGAGAGATCAGGCGGTCGCGATGCATGGTCCGGTCGCCGGTTGGAACTCTGGTCCTTTATAGTCGTCCGGGATGTCGATCTGTCTATTGCGGATCAGCATCGCAATCTGATCGATCCGCGCCTTCACATCCGCCGGAACCTCTGCGCCCATGGCCAAGTGACCATATTCGCCATCTGCAAGGCCAAGCTCGACCACCTGTGGCGGGACATGTCCGGCGACCATGTCCTTGATCGCCTGTTCGACACCCAGGTCGATCCGCGCCATTGCAGAGGCGACGAACACGTCCGGGTCCCGCGCCACCCAGTCAAGCGCGTTGCCCACCTGAAGTGCGCCACCGGCCCGGCAGGCTTCAATCGCCCCCGAGCGCGCCGCGTTCAACATGGTGAACATCACATCCACCCCGGCCTCGATTTCCGCCTCGGCCCATGCACGGGACACCGCATTGTCATCCTGCGTGCCACAGAATCCGGTGAGCAGAGTGATCTCCGGGTCAATGTAGGAGACACCCGCCGCAAAGGCCGCGCGCCCCTTCAAACCAGGGCGCACCCTGTGTCCGGACAGATGCCCCACGATGCGGGTTTTCGTGATCAGCGCTGCCAAGGCGCCGGCCAGAAAGGCGGTCTCCTCTTGCAGAACATCATAGCTCGCAAGGTTCGGACCTGTCTGGTGCCCCTGAACGATGGCAAAACGCTTGTCCGGGTGCATCGCCGCAATTTCCGGCGTCGCGACATTGCCTTGCCCACCGATGAAGACGAGCCCATCACACCTGTCGATCACCTGACCCAGTCGAGTGCGGATCACGTCTTCCTTGTAGGGCACACCGTCGATCACGCTGATCTCGGCCAGCCCGGCATCCCTCGCCCGCAAGGCCCCATCGAGCGCACTGGCATTGAAGCCGTCATCGTGAACTTCGCCCACAAAGAAGACAGTGATCCGCATTCTGCTTTCCTCAGTTCGAAATCGCTGTGACCAGCGGCTTCCAGGCTTCGAATTGCTCTGCGACAAAGCTCTCGAACTCGGCGCTTGTCTTCGGTTCTCGCACCAATCCCCATGTGTCGAACTGCGCCAGCACATCCGCATCGGACATCGCGTTTTGCAGCGCCGCATCAAGCGTCGCCTTGATCTCGTCCGGCACACCGGCCGGCGCGCTCACACCCAGCCAGTTCTCGGCCACGATGTCATAACCAAGCTCTGTAAAGGTCGGCGTGTCCGGCAATGTCGGCAGCCGCGACGTCGAAGAGACGGCGAGTGGAATGGCCGTACCATCCTGAACCGCCGGCAGGTTCTGAGGCACGGCGTCGAAGATCACCGGAACAACACCCGCAAGGAAATCGAGCCGCATCGGGCCAGAGCCTTTGTAAGGGATGTGAAACAGACCGGCTTCGGTTTCGCGATTGAACTGCTCCGCAATGATGTGCCCCCAGGAGCCGACACCAGAGCTTCCGTAGTCGATGCTGCCCGGATCGGCCTTGGCCTTGTCAAGGAATGTGGCAAAATCGGTTGTCTCAAGGCTGGGCGCCGCGAACAGCCCAAGATGAACCGTGCCGACATAGGTGATGTGATCGAAATCCGCGACCGGGTCATAAGGCGTGTCCGGGAACTGGGTGGGTGCCACGCTGAACGGCGTCAGGTTCGACAACATGAAGGTATACCCATCCGGCTCCGCCTCTTGCAGCGCGCCCGCGGCCACCGTGCCCGCCGCTCCGGGTTTGTTTTCAACGACAAATTGTTGACCCAGATCGGCGGACAGTTTTTCAGCAAGAAGACGTGCCACGAGGTCGCTGGATCCACCCGGCGGAAAGGACACGAGAATCCGAACGGGTTTTTCCGGCCAAGCCGCCTGTGCTGCAGGTGCCGTGCCGAGCGTTGCCACGGCCGATACGGAGGCCAGCAACGTGAAGAAATGTCGTCTGGTGGTCATCATCGTCTTCCTTCCATGAGGCATCAAAAAAGCGTCACACCCATCCTGCATCCGACTGCGGATCATGGAACCATGGTTTCCAAAATAGACAAAACAGAAATCATGGTTTCGATCACAAATTCAGCAACTGGGTGAAGACCTGCACAGAATTCACACCCGAAAAGTTCTGAAACTCGGGTTCCCAGCGCAGATTTTCGATTGGAATGCGCGAATCGTGCTGGATTTTGACCCGGATCACCCGGGCATCTGCAGTTGCCACTCCGTCGATTATCAGCAAACTGACGCCATGAAATCTCAGTTACAGAACGACGCGCCGCCGCGCTTTCTTGATCGCATCCGGACCGCGCTGGCAGAATTGCAACCGGCCGAACGACGTCTGGGGACTTTCCTTCTGGACTTTCCCGGCGACATGGCAAGCTATGACGCGCAGGAACTGGCGCGGCTGTCCGATGTCTCCAAGGCCACCGTGTCGCGGTTCATCCGCAAGATCGGCTACGACAGCTATGACGCCGCGCGCCGCGCTGTGCGGGATGAAGCCAGCTCCGGCTCGCGGCTCTATATCGGCCACGGCGAACCCGGCGCCATCGAGGACGTTCTGGGCTTTGGCATGCGAGAGGAGATGGACAACCTCGCCTGGACCTTCCAACGGATCGCGCCCGATGACCTCGACAGGCTGGCTGAACGGATCCTCGATTCCCGGAAAGTCTGGATCGTCGGCCATCGCATCAGCCACTCGTTTGCAACCTATCTGCGCTGGCAATTGGTCAAGGTGGTTCCAGACGCTGCCGTCCTCCCCAAAGACGGCGAATCCATGGGCGAGCATCTTGCGGCGATGTCCCCCGATGATCTCGTTCTCGTCGTGGCCCTGCGCCGCCGGATGAGCGGCCTCGAGGCGCTCCTGCGCGAAATCGCGACCATCGGATCGGCGCGGGCGGTGATCTCGGATGACAGTATGGCGTTTGATCCCGGCCTCGATTGGCACTTCCGCTGCCGGATCAGCACCGCAACCCCACAGTTCAACCACGCCGCCGTGCTGGCCCTGTGCCATCAGATCGTGGTCCGCACGACCCTGAAGTCGGGAGCCGAAGGCCGCAAGCGCCTTCGACGCGTTGACGAACTGAACGAACGCTTGGGCGAATACGACTGACTGTGGATGGCGGCCTTCAAGGTGTCGCTGGGAGAACGTGCGCACCTGACTCGTCCTTGTATGGTGTGACATCTTCATTCGGACTCTGATCCGGCCAAGGCTCCTTACCGTTGCGTGTCATTTGAAGTTTGTCGCGGGTACCGAAGACCAACATCTCGAAGCGCTCGGGCATAAATGCCGTCGACCAGCGATCACATCTTTAAGCCCAGCATCGCGCATCAGTCATGTTCGACACCATCGGTTCCTGTTCGGACTCTGGCATCTTATGCCTTTCGGGCATGACAAGTCTGCAAGTTAGCCGTATTCGTGTTAAGTGAACGTTGCTACGTGAAATTTGGCTCGTCGCACATTCCAGAGGTGGTCGGCTCGAGCGATTGAGGATGCGTCAGTGTTTCTGATGTCGCAGGATGATCCGGAGCCGCCGGCGTGCTTTTGGAGCAGGAACGGACAAATGAAAAAACTGATCCCTGAGGAGAGGGTCAGGTTCGCAAGGGAGAGAGACAATGTTGAAGACACTCAAGAGCTATGCGCGCAGCGGCGCATTGGTTCTCGCCGGGCTCGCGGCGGGGGCCGCGGAGGCGCAGGACACGGCGATGGCGCCGCTTGATCCGCCGCAGGACGTCAAGGTCGCCTATGTGCCGATCATGAAATTCGCCACAATGTACGTGGCGGAACACCGTGGCCTGTTCGACAAACACGGCTTGAACGTCGATCTGGAGCGGGTGAAGTCCGGCACCGAGGCGATTGCCTTTCTGACACAGGGAACAGTCGATGTCGGTGGGATCGCCATCGTTACGTCGCTCTGGTCCGGCTGGAACAAAGGCCTCGACATTCGCATCATCGCCCCCGGTGCCTTGGAACCAATGGAAGACAGCCCGACCAAGCTCTTGGTGCGCAAGGCGCTGGCGGAGGATGGCACGGTCACGTCCGTTGCCGATCTGAATGGTCGCCGCGTTGCCGTGGCCGGCGGCCCGGGGTCAGGTGGCGAATACCTGCTGGCCAAGGCGCTGGAGCGCGGCAGGCTGACCATTCGCGATATCGAGCCGATGAACGTCGCCAACCCCGATATGCCCCTGTCTTTCGAGAACGGCGCGGTCGATGCGGCCATCGCGGGTTCGCCTTTTGCCGATCAGATTCTTGCGGCGGGCAATGCCGGAGTGCTTGAAACGGACTTGACCCCGGGTCTGATGACCGTGGCTTTTGTCGGTTCGGGCAAATTGGTGAATGACCGTCCGGAAGTGGCCGAACGCTTTGTTCTGGCGCTGACCGAGGCCGCCGCGCTGATGCAAGGCGAGGATTACCTCGCGCCCGAGAACATCGAAGCGTACATGACCTACACCAACTCGACCGAAGAGGCACTTCGGGCTGGTCGCCCGGTCATTTACGACCCTGAAATGAAGATCCCGGTGGCCGGTCTGGCCGATATCGAAAAGACCCACCGCGAAAACGGCCGGACGGAATATACCGACCCGCTCGATCTGTCGAACGTCATCGACGAGCGGTTTACCGAAGCGGCCCGCAAGGCTTTGGGCAAGTAAGCCCATCAGGGGCGCTGCAACGCGCCCCTTCTTTCCCCATGAACGATCAAGGTGACAGGGACGTGGCCTCATCGGACCCGAAGATTTGCGCGCGCAACGTGACCAAGGTCTACCAGACGGCATCAGGCCAGATGACCGCGGTGGACGACTTCACGCTGAGCGTGGCGGACGGGGAATTTCTTGCCATTGTCGGGCCGTCCGGCTGCGGCAAGTCCACTTTCCTGAGGATGCTGGCGGGGCTCGAGGACGTCTCCAGCGGACAATTGACCATTCGTCCCGGGGCAGATCCCAGGAAACCCCTGAACTCCGTCGTCTTTCAGGAATATGCGATCTTCCCGTGGAAAACCGTGATCCAGAACGTGGCCTTTGGTCTGCAGATGCGCGGCGTGTCCGAACGTGAACGGCTCGACGTCGCCCGCGGCTGGTTGGATCGCGTCGGTCTTGCAAAATTCGCCGAGCATTACCCCCATCAGATTTCCGGGGGCATGAAGCAACGTGTGAGCATTATCCGCGCACTGGCCAACGACCCCGAGGTGCTGCTGATGGACGAACCTCTGGGTGCGCTCGATGCGCAGACCCGGGTCGTCCTGCAAGAGGAGCTTCTGCGCATCTGGGAAGAGACGCGGAAAACTGTGGTTTACATCACCCATAGCCTCGACGAAGCGGTTCTGCTCGGCGATCGTGTCGTGCTGATGAGCGCGCAGCCCGGGCGGATTTTGGACATCTACCAGATCGACCTGCCGCGCCCACGCAGCATTCACACGATGAACCAGCCCGCATTCGCCGAATACCGCGCCGCGATCTGGGATCGGCTCAGCGCCGAGGTGACCCGCGCCATGGAGATGCAGCAATGACCCCGCTTCAACAGGACCGTCGCGCAATCCTTGTCTTCCTTCTGGTCGCCGTTGCCTTGCATGTCGTGCTGATCCTGACAGGGCTCTGGCGCAGCTGGGCCTGGCCTGCCATCGGCTTCAGCTTTGTCCTTCTGATCCTGATCTCCGAGCGGATCGGACGCCACGTCCCTGTGCGTGCACGCCAGACCTATGAGCGCACGCTGGCGCTGGGGTTTCCGGTGCTGCTTTTGTCTGTCTGGGAAATGGCGGGCGCGATGGAACTGATCTCACCGATCTGGTTCCCGCCGCCTTCGGCTATCGGAACGGCGTTATGGGACGTCAGCGTCAACTACGACCGGTTCTCGGAAACGAGCCTGCTCGGGCGTCCATGGCTGATCCCGCAGGAATATGCCAACGGCGGATTTGCCGCTGTGGGGACGCTGCTGTCCGAAAGCCACCTTCTGGCAACGCTCGGCCGGGTGTTCGCCGGGTTCCTGCTGGGTGCGATCCCGGGCATCTTGCTGGGCGTTGTCATGGGTCTGAACCAGACCGTGCGGCTGATGCTGGATACGACGCTTGCCGCAATCTACGTGCTGCCCAAGATCGCGATATTTCCAGTGGTCATGCTGATGTTCGCCGACCCGTTCGGTGAAGGCCCCAAGATTGTCGTCGTCGCTTTGTCGGTCTTCATCCTGATGACGATCAACACCATGACGGGTGTGCGCAACATCGACCCGGTCTACCTCATGGCCGGGCGCAACTACGGGGCAAGCCCGCTACAGATGCTGCGCCACGTGATCCTGCCCGGTGCCATGCCGGTGATCTTTGCCGGCCTGCGCATCGCGCTCGGGACGGCGATGATCGTCATCATCTCGGTCGAGTTCCTGCGCGCCAAACAGGGCGTTGGCTACATGACCTTCTACTACTGGGAGGTTCTTGTCCCCGAGAAGATGTATGCAGGCCTTGTTGTGGTGATGATCCTTGGCGTGACGCTGACGGGCCTTCTGCACTGGCTGCAACGGCGGTTGATGCCATGGAAGAAATGACCCCCGGTGGCCTCGGGCGGACCGAGACCTCGGGGCTGGTGTTCCGCCAATTGGAAATCTTCCACGCCATCATGTCGACCGGGTCCATCAATGCCGCCTCGCGCCTGCTGAACGTGTCCCAGCCCTCGCTGAGCCGCAGCCTCCAGCGGTTGGAGGATCAGCTTGGTCTGTCGCTGTTCCATCGCCATCGCAAACGCCTGCTGCCCAGCGAAGAAGCCAAACGCCTGTTCGACGAGGTCGATCCGATCATTACCCAGATGCGTGCGCTCACCGGGTCGCTGTCGCATGTGATCGAGGGCCAGACCAGTCTGTTTCGCTTTGCCCACACCCAGAGTGTCGGTCGACAGCTGGTGCCCCATGCCATTCGCGTCATGACGGCGCACCAACCCGAGTTGAAGGTCTTTCTGGATGCTCTGCCGCGCATGCAGCACGTCGATTACCTGCTCAGCGGCAAGGGCGAATGCCTCGTGTCTCTGGCCACACTGGATCATCCGCTGCTGGTGAGCAGGTGCATTGCGCGCGCACCGTTGGTCGCTGCGATGAGCGTGGATCACCCTCTGGCGGCGCACGATCTGTTGCGGCCCGAAGATCTTGCAGGGGTTGACGTGATCGGATTCGAACATGACGGGCCGCATTACGCCGCCACTGCGCAGTTTCTTGACGGCCACCCGCCCCCGCGCGTCGTTGCCTTCATTCGGTTTGCCGATGCCGGGATCGCGCTGGCCCGGCAGGGCGTGGGTGTTGCCTTGCTGGACGGCTTCACCACGGCGGGAGATCTGCCCGAAGGTCTGGTGCTTCGTGCCTTGCAAGACGCGCCATCCTTCACCGCGCGGCTGTACTGGAACGGTGAGCGTCCCGGCTCGCGCTTTGTGCAGACCTTTGGCGATGCGCTGATCAACGCCGTCAGCTTGTACCCGGAATTGACCCTGGTCCCGGAGAGCTGCGATGACTGAACAGTATGACGTGATCGTCGCGGGCGGTGGCAGCGCCGGTGTGGCCGCTGCTGTCGGCGCAGCGCAGACCGGCGCGCACGTGATGCTGGTCGAGGGGCACGGGTTTCTTGGCGGCGCGGCGACGCTGTCTCAGGTGCTGGCCTGGTGCGGCTTCTTCCCTCAGCGTCCCGCCACGGTGCCGCAAGCGGTCGTTGCCGGGGTGGGACGGCAGGCGCTGACTCATCTTGACCGACTGGGGATCGACGTCGCGCCCTATTATTCCGGCACAGGAAACTGGAACATCCGTCTGAATCCCGAAGCGACCAAGATCGCGCTGGACCGCACCGTGGCCGACAGTGGCGCAGCACTGGCCTTGCACACACAGGTTGTCGGTGTTGTCCGTCACGGCGGCAGGATCGAGGCGCTCCGCTTGTCCGATCCACGCGGCCTGCGGGATGTCTCGGCCAACGCCTTCGTCGACGCGTCCGGCGATGCCGCATTGGCGGCTTTGGCGGGGGTGACGACCTGCGCCTTGCATGACGCGGGCCACGTGCAACCAGCCTCCTACCCGGTGCGGATCGGCGGCGTGACCGATGGCGCGACATTGGACAAGGCGGCCCGCGTGGCGGCGCTACAGGGGATCGAGCGCCGCTTTGGCCGGGCCACGATCCGGGCTGATGGCGGGTTTCTGACCACCTTGCCGGGCAGCACGGACCTCTGGTGGCTGTCGATCGACGTCGAGACCAACGGGCTGGATGGCAGCGACCTTGCGCAGGCCGAGCGTGATGGGCGCGAGGCGGCATGGAATGGAGTTGCGGCCCTGCGCGCTGGATTACCGGGGTTCGAGCACGCCTATGTGCTGGCCACCGGACCAAAGATCGGCATACGCGAGACACGGCATGTGAGCACACGTGCCCCCCTGACCGAGGTCACATTGGCCAACGCAAGGCGACCCGAAGACACCGTTGCGCTCGGGGCATGGCCGATGGAGATCCATCACGGTCCGGGCCGCACCGAATACCGGGAAATCGGTGGGGATGGTGTCTATGGCATCGGGCTTGGTGCGTTGCAGGTCGCGGGTCTCGCCAACCTTTGGCTTGCCGGGCGGACACTGGGCGCAGAACCTGCCGCCTATGCTTCTGCCCGCGTCATGGGCACGGCCTTTGCCACCGGGCATGCTGCGGGTGTGGCGGCAGCGCTCCATGCCGAAGATGCATCCCCGGTGCGCCGAGAATTGCTGCGGCAAGGGGCTTTGCTGTAGTTCGGCAGTTCCGCGGTGTGAACGTCAGCGCTGCGTATCTGTCGGCGGAACGATCTGATCTTCGGAGATGCGGGTTCTTTCCTGCGCCTGCCGTTGCACACCTTTGCCGAGAGACTATGATCGGTTCCAATTCGCTGCGCACCTGCTCCATCCGACCTCGGTTTTCCGGAACAGCGACGACGCCAACAGCAAGAAAGAACACCCATGTCCTCCTTCGAGAACAGACAAGAATTCGCGATCGGTCTTTGCCATGATGCCGGGCAACTGGCCTTGTCGTATTTCAAGGATCGCACCCGCCTCGTCGTCGACAAGAAAGGCCGACAGGACTGGGTCAGCGAAGCGGACCGCAATGTCGAAACGTTCATCCGCGAACGTCTGCATCAGGCATGGCCCGACGACGGCGTTTATGGCGAAGAACATGAGCCCACCTTGGGAACAAGCGGGTTTGACTGGGTGATCGACCCCATCGACGGAACAACCAATTTCGTGAACGGCATTCCTGCCTGGACCATCGTACTGGCAGGTGTCGCCCAAGGGCGCACAGAGGTCGGTGTCATTCACGATCCGAATGTTCGCGAAACCTTCGCAGCTTTGCGTGGCGCCGGTGCCACCTTGAACGGTACGTCCATGCAGGTGGCAGGGGGTACGCCGTTGAACAGTGGGACAGTCGCCGTCGGCTATTCGAACCGTGTCGAGGCAGCACATGTCATCCCGATGATTTCCGATCTGATCGACGCGGGCGCGATGTATCACCGCAATGCAAGCGGTGCGCTGTCGATTGCCTATGTCGCGGCTGGGCGCCTTCTTGGTTATGTGGAAGAGCACATGAATGCCTGGGATTGTCTGGCCGGTCAGCTGATGGTCGAAGAGGCAGGCGGTCGGGTCGAACAGCAGGATGCGACTGGCATGATACGCGACGGCGGGCGCGTTGTCGTCGGAACACCGGATGTGTTCGAAACCTTGGTCCGGTTCGCAGACCGCGCGTGGAACCGGTAAAGGCACAGGTCAGGACATCGGTATCCACCCGTGATCCGGACGCAGGGTCATGAGGTCGGCACTCCAGTAGTGGCCCTGTCCGGGTTGATCATGCGCGCGGTCAATTGTCAGCCCCTGCAAATGGCAATAGAGCAGAGTGCCGACAGCCCCATGCGTAACGACGGCAACATCTCCACTGACGTGATGTTCCGCGATGTCCCGCACCGCCTGCACGATCCGGGCTTGCGCGTCAAAGGCGGTTTCCCATCCACGGAAACTTGCCCCGGGTTCGGCAAAAAACGCGTTTGCTGCGGCCTCGAAAAGAACGGGCGGGAGAAAACCGGTCGCACGTCGATCATTCTCGCACAGCCGATCATCAAAGCTGATGGGCAGATCACGTGGCCGCGTGATAATTCTGGCCGTTTCGCGCGCCTTGGTTTCAGTGCTGGACCAGACATGCGTGACATTGGCAATCCGGTCAGACATTGCAAAACGCTCGGCCTTTTGCCGACCAGACCCGCTTAATCGCCAGTCGGTTACGGGGATATCGGGATCAACGATAACCTCAGGATGGGAAACGATCAGAACGCGCGGCATTCATTCGGGCAGCAGCACAGGGCCTTTGGCCGCGAACCCCATGCGCACTTCGGTTCCCGGGTCAAGTGGCGTGTCCACATTGTCGTGCACCGCGAAGACCTGCCCGAATTTGCCGGTCAGCGTATATTCCATGCGCACACCGACATAGGTTGCCTTGGCAACCGTCGCCGGCACGCCATCATCGGCGCCGATCACCAGCCGTGAGGGACGAACGGCTATGGTTGCCGCACCCGGTGACAGGCCGCGCGCGGGCAGACTGTGGCGATAGCCCTCGATCTCGACGGTGGCCATCTCGCCATCGACCGAAACGATCTCGCAGGACAGCAGGTTCGCCTCACCGATGAAGTCCGCGACGAACCTGTCGTTCGGGGCATCGTAAAGCTGGCGCGGAGTGCCCATCTGGGCGATGGCCGCGTTGCGCATGACGACGATCTCATCCGATACGGCCAGCGCCTCTTCCTGATCGTGGGTGACGTAGACAACTGTCAGGCCAAGGTCTTTCTGAATCGCTCGGATGTCTTCGCGCACCTGTCTGCGCAGCTTGGCGTCGAGGTTGGACAACGGTTCGTCGAACAAGAGCACCTGCGGTTCCAGAACCAGCGCGCGGGCCACGGCAACACGCTGCTGCTGGCCGCCGGAAAGCTCGGACGGCAGGCGGGCATCGAACCCCTTGAGCCCCACCAGCTCAAGCCCCGCGAGCGCACGGCTGCGGGCCTCGTCTTTGGCGAAACCCGAGAAGGTCAGCCCGTACATGACGTTCTCCAACACCGTCATGTGCGGAAAAAGCGCGTAGGACTGAAACACCATCGACACATCCCGGTCCGTCGCCGGTAACTTGGTCACATCACGGTCGCCGATCATGATCCGGCCGGATGTCGCCATCTCAAGCCCGGCGATCATGCGCAGCGTCGTGGTTTTGCCACACCCCGACGGGCCCAAGAGCGTCACCAGCTTTCCGGCGTCGACATGGAGGTCGATGTTGTCGACGGCCCGCACATCTTTGCCGAAGACTTTCGAGACGCCTTCAAAGCGGACCGGTGCGGCCTTGGATTGGATGGTCATCTCAGCAACTCCTAGACATTGGTCCGCGACTGGGTCATCCGCCGCCCGATCTGGGTGCGCCCGACAATCAGCTGCATGGCGCCCACAACGGCCAGCATCACGAAGATCAGCGTGGTGGAATAGGCAATGGCGAGGCCGTAGTCGTTGTTCTCGACCCGTCCGATGATATAGCTGGTCGCCATGTCATATTCGGCAGAAACAAGGAAGATCACCGCCGAAATCGCGGTCATCGCCCGGACGAAGCTGTAGACCAGCGCGGCAAGGATGGCGGGCCGCAGGAGCGGCAGGATGATCCGCCGGAAGGTCTGCCACGAGTTTGCCCCCAAAGTGAGCGAGGACTCGTCAAGGCTTCGATCCAGCTGCGACATGGATGCGATCCCCGCTCGCACGCCCACCGGCATGTTGCGGAAGATGAAGCTGATCACGAGGATCACGCCGGTTCCAGTGATCTCGATTGGTGGGACGTTGAAAGCGAGGATGTAGCTCACGCCAATCACGGTGCCGGGGATGGCAAAGGACAGCATTGTCCCGAATTCGAACGCGTTTTTGCCAGCAAAGCTTTGACGCGTCAGCAGATAGGCCGTCACAAGACCCACCGCCGCCGTCAGCGGGGCCGCAATCGCGGCGATGGTGATGGTGGTCCAGAAGCTGTCCCACGCAGCGCCGGTCCAGCGGATGCCTTCCTCTTCGAACCGGACGGAGAACGCGGTGACGTAGTGCTTGAAGGTGAGTGAGTTGTTGACGCCCCACAACTCGACCACGCTGCCATAGACGATCATCGCATAAACCGCAGCGGTGAACAGCGCCCAACCAAGGGCGACGATCATGACCGGGATGGCCAGCCCCTTCGGCATCAAGGGATGCACACCGGAATCCCCCTTGCCGGTGACCGTGGTATAGCTTTTCTTCCCGAGCCACATCCGCTGGGCGTAGAAGGCCGAGAGAGTGAAAAACAGCAGAACGATCGCCAGAACGGCGGCGCGGCCCTGATCGTACTGCGCGCCGACGATGGCGAAGAAGATCTCGGTCGAGAGCACGTCGAAATTGCCGCCCAGAACCAGAGGATTTCCGAAATCGGCCATGCTTTCGATGAAGCCCAGCAGGAACGCATTGGCGAGACCGGGTCGCATCAGCGGCAAGGAGACCGTCCTGAAAGTCTGCCACCGGTTCGCCCGCAAGGTCTGCGCCGCCTCCTCCATCGACGGGGATACCCCTTCGACCACGCCGATCAGCACTAGAAACGCGATAGGGGTAAAGGCAAGGGTCTGCGCGATCAGCACGCCGGGCATGCCGTAGAGCCATCGTGTGGGTTGCAGACCAAAGAGGTCCGCGACGAACTGGGTCACGGTGCCAGACAGGCCGAACAGCAGGATCAGTGCGAGGCCAATGACAAAGGGCGGCGTGATGATGGGCAGAACCGTCAACGCGCGCAGAGCGCGCTTGTAGCGAAAGCCCGAGCGGGTCACGACGAGGGCAAACGCCAGACCGAGCGCGGTCGTGATGAACCCAACCATGATGGCAAGAAAAAGCGAATTCCATGCCGCGCCACAGCGTGCGCCCCACAGGCACCCCAGTCCCCAAAGGCGGTCGTCAAAGAACTTGGCAAAGAACACCGAAATGGAATAGGCGCCGTCCTCGGTGACGAAGGCGGCAAAGAGCATTTTCGCGATGGGAAAGAACACGAAGGCGGTGACGATTGTGATCACGCCACCAATTGCGCTGACCACGAAGACGTCGCCATTGATCGCGCCGCGCGCGGCGATGCCCTGGGTCATCAGGAACAGAAAAGCGGTGGCGCAGATCATTGCGCCGTAGCCCATGCCGAACTGGCGCAGGCGGATGTCGCCAAAGACGGCAGCCAGCCAATCGTAGTTGAAGCCGCGAATGCCGATCGAGAATCCTTGCGCGATCAACCAGCCGAAACCCAACGCCCCTGACAGGATCAGGACACGGGAATAGAGCGGATCAGACTTGACGCGGCCCAGCACCAGAAGCGGCAAGGCCAGCGGGATGAGAAGTGGTGCCAGCCAAATCTTTTCGCCCTGCCCGATCAGAAACGCCGCAGGCGCGTAATCCTCGCCGAACGGATAGCCGTCAAGCAGCCAGTCGAACGACCAAAGCCCCCCCTCCACCATGTACCACGGCAGAAGGCAGTAGCCGACCCACCCGGCGACGATCCAGAAGATCAATACCGGGTGGGAGGTCTTATCAGTCGTCGAGACGCGCACTTACTGCGGCAGGGTCGAGACGTCTTCGTCCCACTTCTGCAACAGACGCTTGCGCTCGTCAGACGATCCATACTTCTTGAAATCGTAGTCGATCAGCTTGATCGTCGACATGTCCGGCGCGCTGTCCGACGTCTGTGCGCCCTTGTTGGACGGAACCTGGAACGCGTTGACCTGAAGCGCGAGGTTTTGAGCCTCGGCGCTCAGCGCCCAGTCGTAGAACTTCTTGGCTTCGTCCTCGTTACGAGCGCCGTCGATGATCGACATGGAGCCGATCTCGTAGCCCGTACCCTCACAGGGGGCCACGACCTTGATCGGGAAACCCGCAACGGCCTGCGCTACGGCATCATGCATGAAGACAATGCCGATTGTGCTCTCACCGCGACCGGCCGCCTTGATCGGGGCTGACCCGGATTTGGTGTACTGGTTGATGTTGGCGTGCAGGCCCTTCATGAATTCGAAGCCGTCATCCTCACCGAAGATTTGCACCATGGATGCTAGCGTGGTGTACGCGGTGCCGGACGAATTCGGGTTCGCCATCTGGACATGGCCCTTGTATTCGGGCTTCAGCAGGTCTTTCCAGCAGCTCGGCTCCGGCAGGTTGTTCGCGGCCAGAAGCTCGGTATTGTAACCATAGCCCAGCGCGCCGGAATAGATGCCGATGGTCCGGTTGCCTGCACTTTCGGCCTGCGAAATGGCCCAATCATGCAGCTGATCCCGCATCGGGGAGACGTATTCCATCGTCAAGCCTTCTTCCGCCGCTTGCAGGTGCGGGTCTCCGGTGCCGCCCCACCAGACGTCGCCTTTGGGGTTGGACGCTTCGGCACGGATTTGTGCAAAGGTCTCGCCCGAGGACTTGCGGGTCATATTCACGTCAATGCCGGTCGCGTCTTCAAAACCGCGCGCCATGAGCTGACACCATTCCTCCTGTGCAGAGCAATAGAGCGTGAGTTTCTCCGCTTGCGCTGCGGACATGGTCGCCGCAAGCGTGACCATCGCCCCGAGCGCCGTTGCCGTGATTTTCTTCATTTTGGTTCCTCCCATTGAGTTCAGCTGTTCCGGGTTTCCCGGTTCTTTTTTGCTTGCCCGACTTTTGCGGATTTTCGCATGCCCTCGATCATTTCGAATGTTTCGTGCGTGTCACCATGTTCCCGAAGACGCTTCGAACGCCGTTTTTCGTCGATCGGGTCGGCCGCCTGCTGGTGCAGATATTGCTCCGCGAGCCAACCCTTTGAGCCTGACGGGGACCGGTGGCGCGAACGCCAGTTCCAACCCTGTTCGGATCACCGGATTCGACCACAAAACAAGCAACGCCGCCGCGGCTGGATGTGCGGCAGCGATGATCATGCCTGTTTGTCCGAGACAGCGAAGTGCAGAAGCATAATTGTCGATGGACCTTTAAAATGGTGGTCTGTGGAAGATTTTGACCACTCCACCGAGGCCAATGCAACAAAAATAATTGCAAAATGCCGGAAAGACCACAAAACTGGTCTGGAACTCGAGTCGGGGCGATGGATGTCGAACACGGAAACGCTGGACGTCAGTGCTGAAAAAAGCCGAGATCGGCTCAAGAAATCCGACCGTCGACAGCAAATCCTGTTGGAGTTGAAGCTCCGACCGCATGTGCGGATCAGCGATCTGGCGCGCCGGTTCAACGTGTCTACCGAAACGGTGCGGCGTGACCTCGATGCGCTCTCCTCTGACGGGTTGATCGCCCGGGCGCATGGCGGCGCATCGGCACCTGCGCAGGGGCATTATCCCGGCCTCGATGAACGCACCAACGCTCGGGTCGACGAACGCGAACGCATCGGATTCAGAGCGGCCGAACTGGTGAAGGACGGTGAAACCGTCATGATCGATTCCGGGTCGACCACAATCCAGTTGGCACGCGCCCTCGCGTTTCGCGGCACGCATTGCACGGTGATCACGAATTCGATCCCGGTTGCGATGACGCTCGGCCATGGTGCGCCCGAAGTGCTGTTATGTCCCGGTGAATACCTTGCGGCGGAATCTGCCCTGATCGGGACCGAAACGCTGGAATTTCTCGCGCGGTTCAATGTGGATCGCTGCTTGATCGGTGCATCAGGCCTGTCGGCCGAAGGACCATCGGAAACGGTGCGCGGCTTTGCTGCGGTCAAGCGCATGATGCTGAGCCGCGCGACCAAACGGCATCTTCTGATCGACTCGAGCAAATTCGGTCAGAAGGGACTGGCCCATGTGGGCGACATGTCAGATCTGAACTCCATCGTTGTGGATGCAGCCCCCAAGGGCGGGCTTCGGGCAGCGCTGGATCAGGCAGATGTCGAGGTGATCGTCGCCCGGAACGCGTGAGAGTCAGTGAAATTCAAAGCGGCGCAGAACGTCGCATCATAGGGAGGAAAACATGAAAGTGGATATCAAACTCTTGTTGAGCGCATCGGCCATTGCGTTGATGTCGTTCGGCACAACCGCGTCGGCCCAAGACTGTCCGCGTGGCGATTTGGACGAACGCTTCTGCGACGTCGACGGCGATCTGCTGGCGGATACGCCGACCGATCCGGCTGACCTTGTCGACCCGGACACGCTCATCTTTGCCTATACCCCGGTCGAAGACCCGGCGGTCTACAAGGAAGCCTGGTCGGATTTCCTGACACATCTGGAGAATGAGACCGGCAAGTCAGTCGTCTTCTTCCCGGTTCAGAACAATGCTGCGCAGATCGAGGCGATGCGGTCGGGCCGTCTGCACATCGCGGGCTTCAACACCGGGTCCAACCCGCTTGCCGTGAACTGCGCAGGCTTCAACCCGTTCACGATCATGGCGTCTGAAGATGGCAATTTCGGTTACGAGATGGAGATCATCACCTATCCCGGCTCCGGCATCACATCGCCCGCCGACATCAAGGGCAAGCAGCTGGCGTTCACCTCACCCACATCCAACTCCGGCTTCAAGGCCCCTTCGGCAATCCTGAAGGCGGAATTCGGGCTCGAAGCGGAAAAGGATTTCGAACCGGTTTTCTCGGGCAAGCATGACAACTCGATCCTCGGTGTTGCCAACAAGGACTACCCCGCCGCAGCGATTGCCAACTCGGTGATGAGCCGGATGATCGAACGCGAGGTGATTTCGGCGGATCAGGTGACGTCGATCTACAAGTCGCAGACCTTCCCCACGACCGGGTTCGGCACGGCGCACAACCTGACACCCGAACTGAAAGAGAAGATCAAGAACGCGTTCTTCAATTTCGAATGGGAAGGCACCACGCTCAAGGCCGAGTTCGAGAAATCGAACGAAGGTCAGTTCCTGCCGATGACCTACAAGGAATTCTGGGATGTGATCCGCAAGATCGATGCAGCCAACGGCGTTTCCTACGCTTGCGAATAAATCTCTGATCTTCCGATTGGCAGGCCTGTCACAGGCCTGCCAAGAACCCCGAACTAGGGTCGTTTCATGCTGCGCCTTCAAAAGCTTACGAAAACATACAAGACCGGAGACCAAGCGCTCAAAGCGATTGATCTCGAGGTTCCAGCTGGTCAGGTTCTGGCCCTGATCGGGCCATCCGGCGCGGGCAAGTCGACGATGATCCGTTGCATCAACCGTCTGGTGGAACCCTCCGGCGGCGCGGTCCTGCTGGACGACACCGACCTGACAAAGCTTGGCTCCAGTGCCCTGCGCCGCGCCCGCCGCGAGATGGGGATGATCTTTCAAGAATACGCCTTGGTCGAACGCCTGACCGTGATGGAGAACGTGCTCTCCGGTCGGTTGGGCTATGTCGGCTTCTGGCGCAGTTTCCTGCGGCGCTATCCGCAATCCGACGTGGACGAGGCATTTCGCCTTCTGGACCGTGTCGGGCTTTTGCATTTGGCAGACAAACGCGCCGACGAACTGTCGGGTGGTCAGCGTCAGCGCGTGGGCATTTGCCGGGCGTTGATCCAGAATCCGAAGCTTTTGCTGGTGGACGAACCAACGGCATCGCTCGATCCCAAGACCAGCCGCCAGATCATGCGCCTCATCACCGAGCTGTGCCGCGAACGGGGGTTGGCGGCCATCATCAACATTCATGACGTGGCCCTCGCCCAAATGTTCGTCCCGCGCATCGTTGGCCTTCGCTTTGGCGAAATCGTGTTCGATGGCGCCCCCGCCGCGCTCACGCCAGAGAAACTGACCGAAATCTACGGTGAGGAAGACTGGGAAGCGACGATCGAAGCTGTTGAAGACGAAGACGATGTCGAGGCTGCGGAATGAGCCATCGTGAACTTGACGACATGCTGGGCACAAAATGGCGCAAGCCGCATTTTGTCACGAATCCCGCATTGAGATGGAGCCTGATTGTGGGTTTCCTCGCATATTTGGTTGCCGCATTCATGACCATCGAAGTCGATTGGGGGCGGGTCTACGAAGGTCTGGACCGGGGGTGGCAGTTCATACTGGCCTTCACCAAACCCGACTTCGTCAGCCGCGCGGGAGACATCTGGGAAGGCCTGCTGGAAAGCATCGTGATGACCGTGGCCGCGTCCGTTGTCGGCATCCTGATTTCGATCCCGATCGGCTTGGGGGCCGCGCGCAACATCGCACCGCTGCCAGTCTATGTGGTTTGCCGTGGCATCGTTGCGATCAGTCGCGCGTTGCAAGAGATCATTGTCGCGATCCTTCTTGTTGCGATTTTCGGCTTTGGCCCCTTGGCGGGGTTCCTGACACTGTCCTTTGCAACAATCGGATTTCTGTCAAAGCTCTTGGCAGAAGACATTGAATCGATGGACAGGGTCCAGGCCGAGGCGATCAGGGCGTCGGGCGCAAGATGGATGCAGTGGATCAATTACGGCGTACAGCCTCAGGTCATGCCGCGCCTTGTCGGACTGTCAATGTACCGGATCGACATCAATTTTCGCGAAAGCGCGATTCTGGGCCTGGTCGGGGCTGGCGGGATCGGTGCGACGCTCAACACGGCATTCGACCGCTACGAGTATGACACCGCAGCGGCCATTCTTATCCTGATCATCGGGATTGTCATGGCGTTGGAATATCTGTCCGGCATCATCCGCGCGAGGGTCCAGTAATGCCCGTGCTCGAAAAAGACGGCGCGCAGATCTGGCGTCGGCACACGCTGCCCCAGCGGCTGATCCGCTGGTTTGGCTGGCTCTTGGGGCTCATGGTCTTCGCCGTGTGTTGGCAAATCATCTCGGACTCCACCACATGGTTCTTCGTCTGGGATGCCCCGCGGATCGCCACCGACATCTGGACCCGCGCGACACCACCGCGCTGGGAATACATCACGCAGCTGGGCCGGCCAATCTGGGACACGCTGAACATCGCAACCTTGGGCACTTTGATCGCTCTCTTCCTCGCAGTGCCTGTCGCGTTCCTGGCGGCGCGCAACACGACACCATCGACCCTGTTCATCCGGCCCGTCGCGCTGCTGATCATCGTGTCGACCCGGTCGATCAATTCGCTGATCTGGGCGCTCTTGCTGATCGCGATCATTGGCCCCGGTGTGTTTGCGGGAGTGATCGCCATTGCGATCCGGTCCATCGGGTTCTGCGCCAAATTGCTGTACGAGGCGATTGAAGAGATCGACCACGCCCAGGTCGGGGCGATCACGGCAACCGGCGCGTCGCGGTGGCAGGTGATGGCCTATGGTATCGTGCCGCAGATCATGCCCGCCTTTGCCGGGGTGGCCGTCTTCCGCTGGGATATCAACATCCGCGAGTCCACCGTCCTCGGGTTGGTCGGCGCTGGTGGAATTGGCTTGCAGCTGTCATCGTCACTGAATGTGTTGGCCTGGCCGCAGGTCAGTCTGATCCTGCTTGTGATCCTTGCCGCGGTCGTCATCAGCGAATGGGTATCGGCCAAGGTACGGGGGGCCATCATTTGATGGCGCTGTCACCTGAAGCGGCGTTCGAAGCCTATGAAGCCGTCCGCCACCGCCTGCCAGCAGTGGCGTCAAATGACATCGCATATCGTCACGCCACCTCTCTTGCCGATATTGCCGATGAGTTCGATGTCTTCCTCCTCGATGCGTTCGGCGTGCTGAATATCGGTGACGCTGCAATTCCGGGAACCCGGGAACGGATCGAAACCTTAAGGGCCGCGGGCAAGCGTGTGCTGGTGGTGTCGAATGCGGCAGGATTTCCGCATATGGCGCTGATGGAAAAGTACAACCGGCTTGGCTACGACTTCGACCCTGAAGATGTGATCACCAGCCGCGCCACCCTGCTGGCCGGTCTCAATGGTCGTCACGGTCTTCATTGGGGGCTGATGGCAACGCGCAGCACGGGGTTGCGCGACCTCGAGGATCTCAGA
>NZ_JALEGT010000057.1 GCF_022763305.1 Marivita sp.
ACGCATGGCTCAACTTTCTCGAAGATTTTGTCGCCGATCCAGAAATCATCTCTCGCGTCAAGGACCAAGGTCCGCGGTAGAAATCGGGCGGTTTCGGATAACGGCCTGATCTGCCCGGCAGAGTTGCTCTCGGACTTCAGACCGCAAAACGGCTTCGCTTCGGGTGCGAGGCGGGATGATCTGGGGATATCCGCGCGATCTGTGGCAGATTTGCCGATGGCTCTGTCACCAGCTGGCGACTACAGGAATGGCAAGACACCGTGGGTGCATGCGACGCCCCGGCGACTTTCGTGAGTGCGCTCGGCGGGGCGGGTCTACGTTTTCAGTGTCTGTGCGCTAACCCGACAGAAACGCCTGCAGCGTGTCGATCCGCAGGGGTTTTGCAAGCAGGGTGTCCATGCCCGCCGCCCGGCATTTCTCCATGTCTTCGGCTTGCACGCTGGCCGTGAGCGCCACGATTTTCGTCGCTGTGTTCAGGCCGGGGCCGTTGCGGATGTGACGGGTGGCGATGAGACCGTCCATCTCGGGCATGTGCATGTCCATGAAAATGATGTCGAATGTCCTGTTCCGTGTCTTTGCCAGGGCCGCTTCTCCGGTATCGGCGGTCTCGACGTCGAACCCAAGCCGCGCGAGCATCGCGGCGGCGACGGTCAGGTTGATCTCATTGTCGTCGACAATCAGCGCCGACCGCCCTGCCCCGATCAGGGCTGGCTCCGGGGTCGCCTCCTCGGCATGTTTGACCGGGGCGCTTGTGACATCCAGTTCAACCTCGACACGGAAGGTGCTGCCGACACCAAGTACGCTCTGCACCGACACGGTACCGCCCATGGCATCGACCAGCGACTTGACGATCGACAGGCCCAGACCGCTCCCCCCGAAGCGGCGCGTCATGCTGCCATCGGCCTGTTCGAAACGCTGAAAGATTCGCGGCAGCGCGACCGTCTCGATGCCGATGCCGGTATCCGTAACCTCGAAGACAAGCCGTGCGCGATCGTCGCTGGTTTCAGTGGCGGAGCCGGCGAAGGATACGCTGCCCTCCTTGGTGAATTTCACCGCATTGCCAAGCAGGTTGATCAGAATCTGCCGGAGACGATTGGCATCACCGCGGCAGATCAGGTCGGCGGGCACGGTACAGTCCTTGATCAGGGCAAGGCCTTTGGCTTCGGCGTTGGCGCGGAGGATTTCGAACGCATCGGCGCAGATCTCGGCCGGGGAGAACGGCGCATCGCGCAGGACCAGCTTGCCGTTCTCGAACATGGACACGTCCAGAATGTCGTCCACGATCGTCGTGAGCGCCTTGCCCGACGTCAGGATGATGTCGACCTTCTGACGCTGTGCCGCATCCAGAGGCGTGTCCGACAGCAGTTCGGCTGCCGGGATGATGCCATTGAGGGGCGTGCGGATTTCATGGCTCACCGTGGCAAGAAAGCGGGATCGCGCCTCCAGCGCCACCTCGGCACGGGCACGCGCCTCGCGCAGGCTGTCGGTCTGGTCCTGGATCCGGATGCGCATGGACTCGAACCGATGCGCCAACTGGCCGATCTCGTCGTCGCCCTTGGGCAGCGAGAGCTCATAGTTACCGACCGCCAATTCATCGGCGGCATGCGCCACTTGGATCAGCCGCCTGATGAACAGGCGGTCCACGACGAAGGCAATGCCAAGCAGGATCAGGGCCAGAACGCCAAGCCCGGCGGAGACGATCCTCCAGACCTCGTTCCGCAGCCGGAGAATTTCCGGCTCGATATCGGCAACGACAGAGAGGCGTCCGAGGTCCCGCCCCTCGAACGCGATCATGGCCGTTTCGGTGACATGATATTGGCCGGTCTCGGGCTGTCGGTCCTCAAGCGGGTAGAGGACTTGCCCCTCCGCGTCGTACAGCGTGACCGCGACCCAATTGTCGTAGCGGTTCTCGACGACCGAGAGCGTTTCGTAAGCCGCGCCGATCTGATTGCTCAGCAGGTAGGGCAGGATGCCGTCCGACAGGATTTCCGCTTCGCGCCGGATTTCCCGGGATTGCGCATTGACGATCAGTTCGGTGAGCCGGGGCACCCAGGCGAATTCGAAGATCAGGGCCCCACAGACCGATCCAGTGACGATCACCGCGCTGATCCGCACTCTGATGGACTGTAAGGTCTTTGTCTGCAACGGCACTCTTGTTTCCTCGATCCGCTATTCAATCCAGTAGGTCTTGAGATTGAGCTCCTTCAGAATGTCGTATTGCGCCGTGTTCGCAGGCGCCACGTGATCGAACGGAACACGTGCCAGCATGGCCTGTCCGTCTTCGGTCGTGTTCATCGCCAGAAAGGCAGCCGCGACCGCGGCGACGGTGTCCGCTGCGATCCGGTCATGCGCCGCGAAGGGGTGCGTCGGAAGACGGGTGGTTTCGTGGATGATGCGCAGGCTGTTGCGATACGCCGGATTGGCGTCCAGCGTGGCCCTCACCCCGCCAGCCGCATCCATCCGGCCCAGAATGACGTTCAAATAGGCCGAGGAATGGGTGCCGACATAATGCGCCTCGTAGCTGAGACCGAAGATGCGGTCGAGATCGGACCGCATCAGCAGCGCGGCTCCGAGGGCATTGGGCGCGGGAAAGGCGATTGTCCCGCCCTCGAGATCGCTGACGGTGTGAATGTCAGAATGCGCGGCCACGACCAAGACGCCAAAAAGCTCGCGTCCTGCATCGTTCACGACGGGCGTGTAGCCCTGCGCCTCGGACGCGATCACGAAGTGATAGGGGTTCATGTAGGCGAAGTCGAAGGCCCCCTGAAGAAGCGCCTGCTCGAAATCGGGGATTTGCGGTGAGGCAACCAACTGAAACTGATGGCCGGTCCGATGTTCCAGCTCGGACAGGATGGGCGCCCAGATTTCCACCAGCATCCGGGGCTCGAACTGCGGTACAATCCCGACTGTGAACGTGTCGGCCCATGCACTGCCGCACAGAAACAGGGACGAAGCTACCGTGCCAATCCGCGCCCATCTCCGCAAGATCGGCACAATGCGCATGCGACCGAAACTAGTCGACATACCGATCCTGCGATGTCTCGCACGTCACGTAAAAGGCAGGTCTTTGGTCTGTCGCCATGATCTTCAGCGGTCTGAGTGGGGTGGTGCCACGCACCTCCGCGATGAACCACTTACTCGAACGCACACAATCCGGATGTCGACAAACCCACCGCGAAAGCAAAATTCCGACGCTCCAGATGCGCGGATAGTGCGCTGTTCCAACTCAAGTCGTCAAGTATCGTTGCAAATGACGCATTCTGTGGCGTGTCGATGGTGTCCTCCTGGACCGCTTTGCCCTGATGTTTCGCCTGCACATCGGACCACCGTGCCACGCGGGACGGATGTCGCGCGGTTTCGGTCTTGCCGTTGATCAGGCGGATCGAGCCAGTCGCGCGACGCATGGTGCGGGCCGCGGCCAAGGCCACACGCCAGCCAATGCAGCGACCTCTTAAAACTTCACGGAAAAGACAAAACAGGTCTATTCAACCCGGTGATTTTTGGACAGGGTCCTGCCGGGCCGCCTGATGCGGTCGGCAATGCGGTGATCCCCATGAACCTGATCAGACTTGAAACCTTCAGCACCGAATTCGTGTGTTTCGTGCGGGCCACCGCTGAAGACGGAGCGCAGGGATGGGGTCAGGTGGCGCCCTATCATGCCGACATCACCGCGCAGGTTCTGCACCGTCAGGTCGCGCCGCATGTTCTAGGGCAGGATTGCGGGGACATCGACGCAATGCTCGACCTCGTGCGCGACCGCGAACACAAGTTCCCCGGGTCCTATCTGCGGCGGGCCATGGGTGGGGTGGACACGGCCCTCTGGGACATGCGCGGGCGGCGCGAGGGCAAACCCGTCTGCGCGCTGATCGGTGGCACGCCGGGCCCCATTCGCGCCTATGCCTCGTCGATGAAACGTGACATCACGCCGATCGATGAGGCCGAGCGATTCACCCGCCTGAAGGACCGTTTCGGGTTTGATGCGTTCAAGTTCCGGGTCGGCGCCGAGGTGGGCCGGGACCGCGATGAATGGCCGGGCCGCACCGAAGAGATCGTGCCGACGATCCGCAAGGCGCTCGGACCGGACGTTGCCCTGCTGGTCGATGCCAATTCCTGCTATTCGCCCGCGCGCGCCATCGAGGTCGGGCGGCTCCTTCAGGACAATGGCATCTCGCATTACGAAGAGCCCTGCCCTTATTGGGACTTCGCCCAGACCAAGGAAGTGACCGACGCGCTCGAGATCGACGTGACCGGCGGCGAACAGGACTGCATGATGGAGCGCTGGCAAACCATGATCGCGGACCGCGTCGTGGACGTGGTGCAGCCGGACATCTGCTATCTCGGAGGGCTGTCACGCACGCTGCGGGTGGCCCGGATGGCCGAGGCCGCCGGGCTGCCGGTGACACCGCATTGTGCCAACCTGTCTATGGTGACGCTGTTCACGATGCACCTGCTGCGGGCAATCCCGAACGCGGGCAAGTATCTCGAATTCTCGATCGAGGGCGAGGACTACTACCCATGGCAGGACGGATTGTTCCTGTCGGATCCCTACACGATCGTCGATGGCAAAGCGACGGTCACGGATGCGCCGGGCTGGGGGGTGGAGATCAACCCGGACTGGCTGGCGCAGTCGCAGTACCAAATGAGCACGCTGAAGGATCTCTGACGGCGCGGCATTGCGCTGGCGAGCTGTGTTCAGCCTGCCAGCGCCTTGGTCAGACGATCAGCACGTCGCCCTCGCCCGCGTAAAGCGCCGCGATCAGGTCGGCGTTGTTGGCGCGCATCGCACGCTGGTTGAGCGACCCCTTCTCGGTGATCTCGCCCTTCTCGAAGCTTGGATCATCGGACAGCACGGCCGCGCGCCGCACCCGGCTGGCCGATCCGGTGGCAGCCTTGGCCGCGCTGCCCAGCGCCTTGGTCAGGGCGTCTGTCCGGTCAGGCTCGGGCATCGAGCGCGCCCGTTCGGACAAAAGCAGCAGCGCTCCAAGCTGCGCCTCGTTCTCGCCCACGATGACCGCGTCGCGCACAAGCCCGCCCATCGCATCGACCAGCGCCGCGCGCACCGCACCCACGGCCACCCATGTGCCGGTGTTCAGCTTGAAGTTCTCGGCCACGCGCCCGTCGAAGAAAAACCCTTTTGACAGGTCGTCGGGATCGGCTGGGCGAAGCGCGTCACCCATGCAATAATAGCCTTCCTCGTCAAAGGCTTCGGCCGTCTTTTTGGGGTCGCCGTAATACCCCGGAGTGATGCTCGGCCCCCTGAGGCGCAACTCCATCTTGCCACCGGTGGGCACAAGCTTCATCTGGAGCCCCAAGGAAGGAACCCCGACATTGCCCGCCTTGTCCTGAACCTCGGTGCAGGCCAGCGCGAAAGGCGCGGTCTCCGTGGCTCCGAGCCCCGTCGCCAGAAGCACCTCATGCCCCGTGGCCTGAACCGACAGACGGCGGAGCGCATCCCATGTGTGCTGTGCCATGCCTGCGCCGGCATAGAACATCATGCCAAGCCGGCTGAAGAAGGTCTGCGCCAGCGCCGGGTCTGCTTCGAAGGCCTCGACCAGCATGTCCCAGCCCACAGGCACGTTGAAATACCACGTGCACGAGATGTCGCGCAGGTTGCGCAGGGTTTCCTCGAACTTGCCCGGAACGGGCCGGCCATCGTCGATGTAATAGGTGCCGCCATTCGTCAGCACGAGATAGGACACCTTGTTGCCGGCTGCCGTGTGGTTCCACGGCGCCCAGTTCAGCACCACCGGCGGCTGCTTTTCGAGGAACCGGTAGCAATCGCGCACCATGGCCTGCATCGCGCAGATCATGGTGTTGGTGTTGATCACCGCTTTCGGCGACCCGGTGGAGCCCGAGGTAAAGAGATATTTGACCACGGTTTCGCCGGTGAGCGTGGCACGTGCCGCCTCGGCCGTTGCGGGATCGCTGGTCAGCAGGTCGTCAAAGATCATGGCGCCCGGCACGGGGGCCTCGCGGCAGATCACGTTGCGATCGGGTGCCGCAATGGAGGTGAAAGCTGCGGCAAAGGCCGAGCCGTCATCGCCGTAGACCGCGCCGGGGTTCAGCGTGGCGGCGATGTCCCGCAGCTTGCCATGGTCCTTGGACACCAGCGAATAGGCCGGAGAAATGGGGGCATAGGGGATGCCACTGTAGAAACAGGCCGCGCCGAGCAGCGCATGCTCGAGGCTGTTTTCCGACAGGATCAGAAGCGGCCGGTCCGGGCCAAGCCCCAGACCAAGAAGTGCGGCACCAATGGATTTGGCCCGGGTCCGCGCGTCGGCATAGCTGATGCGGACCCAGTCGCCCGACGCGCCACGCCGCGCGATCCACGTCTGGTCGGGCGTCGCATCCGCCCATTTGTCGAGATAGTCGGCCAGGGTTGGCAGATAGCCGGTCAACGCGCCGACCTGGGCCATGACGATGCTGCCATCCTCGCGATGGTCATAGGTGAACTCGGGGTTCCAGAAATCGTCCGACTTGAGATCCGTCATGCTGCACGCCATCCGAAATGTTCCGACCGGACCTTTACGGGCGAGACACCGACAGTCCGGACCGCACCCCAGGGTACCCGTGGGCATCCTTTGGCGCAGCGGCGCATGGCACTGTCCCCTCCCTCAGGGCCTGGGCGAAGCTTCTCAAAAACCGTTAACAAAGTAAACAGTTTTGTGGTTCATCATTTCCAATTCCCATCGCGCGTCCGGTCGCTTGCCGAGGATGCTATCCGTGAGCATTATAAGTGGATAATAAGTCTCTCGCTCCAGCGATTGAGAATACGGATCACTCTTTTGTTGGGAACGGGAGGTCGGCATGTCCAACGAAGTGCAGACGGATCAGCACCTTCTGAACGCTTATCCCGCAGTCCTGCCCAGGCTGTCCTTGGTCTGGCGCGCGGTCGTGGATGTGGGCGACCGCGTCGACCTTGGTCCGTCTCGCGGCGGCCAGCGATACCTGATTCCGATCACCGGGGGCCGCTTTCATGCAGGGCCTGCTGGCGAGGGTCTTTCTGGCATCGTGCTTGGTGGCGGCGCTGACCGGCAGTTCCTGCGTGCCGACGGGGTCAAGGAACTGGATGCACTTTACGAAATGCAGTGCGAGGACGGCACGCTCATCACCGTCCGGAACCGTGTCATCATAGACGAGCAGGTGCAGCCGCAGCGCTATGCCATGTCGGTGATCCAGGCACAGGTCGACTCGACACGGTTCGACTGGCTGAACCGCCGGGTGCTTGTGGGCACGCTGACCTCGGCGCGTCCGGATCGCGCGGCGGTGGTGATCGATGCATGGCTGGCGGAGCCGGGCACAGGCACCTGACGGCGCCGCTGGCCCAATGGGCCGTTATCCCTGTGCCACCTTGATCTGCAGCTTGACGTCCCTGTCCCGCCCCTCGACCGCCCGGTCGAAGGCCTGGATGCTGTCCTCGAAGGCAAAGGTTTCCGAGATCAGCGGCTTCAGGTCCACCTTGCCGGAGCCGATCAGCGCGATGGCCCGTTCGTACATGTTGGCATAGCGGAACACCGTCTCCATGCGGATTTCCTTGGACTGCGCCAGCACGATGTCCACCGGAACGGGGTCAACGGGCATGCCCACCCAGACGACGCAGCCCGCCGGAGCCACCGCTTCGAGCGCGGTCTGGATCGACGCGGCTGCCCCTGCGCATTCGAAAACCACGTCCGCGCCCCATCCGCCGGTTGCCGCGCGAAGAACATCGGCCGGGGTCTCGCGCGGGATCAGGATTGGCTCGACATTGTCATAGGCGGCAGCCACCGCGAGTTTGCCTTCGACAAGATCACAGATGTAGACCTTGGCGCATCCCCCGGCGAGCGCCGCCAAGGCGACCATGATGCCGATGGGGCCCGCCCCCGTGACAAGCGCCACATCGCCCGGCGTGATTTTCGCGCGCGCGGCCGCCTGCATGCCGATGGCAAAGGGTTCGACCATCGCGCCTTCGGCAAAGGATACGTTGTCCGGCAGTTTGTAGGTGAAGGCGGCTGGGTGCACGACGGACGGCGTCAGGCAGCCATGCACCGGGGGCGTGGCCCAGAACCTGACATCAGGATCGACGTTGTAGACCCCGAGCTTGCTGGCCTTTGACGTCATGTTGGGAATACTCGGTTCCATGCAGACGCGGTCGCCCGGCGCAAGATGCGCGACATCAGCGCCGACCTCGACCACCGTCCCCGAGGCTTCGTGCCCGAGGATCATGGGCTCGTTCACAACGAAGGGGCCGATCTTGCCGTGGGTGTAGTAATGCACGTCACTGCCGCAGACCCCGACCGTGTCGATGGCGATGCGGACATCCCCCGGTCCCATGCCGGACGGCAGGTCGATCTCGCGCAGGGACAGTTTCTTTGCTTCTTCCAGAACAAGTGCCTTGGCCATGACCCGATCTCCTGTTGTGTCCAAGCCAGGGGCACGGGCGGCACCTTGGCGAAGTCTTCATCCGTCAGTCATGTGTCGACGAAATGGCAGCCCCCGCTTGTCACGCGGGGCGCCGAGCACACGAGCGTTCCTGTCGTGATCCACCATCTGACCTTCTGTGTCCAGATCAGGCCGGCCAAGGAGGCCAACCTGCGGGTCATGCGTCCTGTCACGTGAACCAGGCTGACTGTTGCCTGCGGAACAGGCAACAACTGCGCCAAGGCCGCTATGTCACGGGACATAGGAAGGCCCTTGGAAGACCTGGCCCAAGTATCTTTGGATAGGTATTTTATCGAATTAGGGTCAGGATTCATAACCAATAGATGACGATGGCCGCGAGGGCGATGGCCGAGAGGAACACTTTCGGGCATCGATCGTAGCGGGTTGCTAC
>NZ_JALEGT010000058.1 GCF_022763305.1 Marivita sp.
GAGGGCGAGTTGCGACCCTTGCCCAATCTCTCTGATGAAATGACAGAAATGCATCTCGCAATGATGCGTGGGGAGTTGACAGCGGTTGAAATGAACTTGTCGATCGCGATCGAGGGATCGCGTTGGCTGAATGTTGGAACGCGGTTCGAGCGGCCACCAATCCAGTGGCCTTTTTATTCGATGCTGACCTTCGGGATCTCCGCTGGACTGCTTCTGGTGGCCATCATCTGGTTTGTCATGACGCGCCTGACGCGTCCGCTTCGGAATTTGTCCAAAGCCGCCGACCATCTCGGCCGAGGCGAGGATGTGCCGGAGCTGGCAATTGCAGGGCCGACCGAAGTCAGGGACCTGACTGTCGCCTTCAATCGCATGCAAAGCCGGCTGACCCGGTTTGTCAGTGATCGGACACGGATGCTCGCAGCCCTCGGGCACGATTTGCGCTCGCCGCTCACCGCCATTCGGGTCCGCGCGGAACTGGTTGACGAAGAAGAGACGCGGGACAGCCTTATCGCCTCGGTCGAAGAGATGCAGAGCATGGTCGATGCGACACTTACCTTTGCACAGGGCCTAACCGGGTCGGAAGACTCCGAGGTGGTCGATCTGCGCAACTTCCTGGACAGCTTGTGCAGCGATATGGCGGCACACTGCGCGTTTGCGCCGAGCGAAGATATTGCCGTGCGGCTTCGACCAAACGCTTTTCGCAGGGCGTTGAGGAACTTGCTTGAGAACGCCGTTCGTTACGGTGGGTCCGCACACATCAGTTGGGCGATCCACGACTCGAACCTCTTGCTGAACGTCGATGACAACGGGCCGGGCATTCCAGTCGACCAGTTGGAAAAGGTCTTTGATCCGTTCTACCGCCTTGAGCAATCACGGTCTCTGGAAACCGGTGGCTACGGGCTTGGACTCTCGATCGCGCGAACGATCATCCAGTCCCACGGCGGCGATATCCAGTTGGTCAACCGGAACGGCGCGGGTCTGCGCGCCGTTGTCACCCTCCCTCTGGATGAAAACGAACTGATCGAAGGAGACACAGATGAAACTGAAAGAGTTGATCCTACCGTTGCTGGCCAGCTTGCCCGCCAGCATGGCGCAGGCTGATGGTCCAGGCTCCTGGACGGGGCACATGTGGGGCGGCGGCTATGGTTTCATGGGCGGCTTCATGATGCTTTTGTTCTGGGGCGCCGTGATCGGATTGATCGTCTTCCTGGTGGTCAGGATGCGAGGCAATGAAACGCGTCCGTCGGAACCTGACGCGCAGGAAATGCTGAGGCGCCGTTTTGCGAATGGTGAAATCAATGAAGAAGAGTTTCGCCGACTGAAAGCAACGCTCGACGAATAGACCGCATCACATATTCGAGCATCGCTCGATGCGACGCCACTAACCTTGGATAGGAAAGAATGCCATGTTCCCCGAAATTGGTCATTTCGCGCTAGCACTCGCGCTGGCGCTTGCACTTGTTCAGAGCGTTCTTCCGATCACGGGCGCATCGCGTGGAAACACCGTTTGGATGAAATCCGCTCAGACCACAGCCCTTGGTCAGGTGGTGTTTGTGACTATTGCCTTCACGGCGCTGATGCAGGCCTTCATTGTCAGCGATTTCACCGTCAGGAATGTGGTCGAGAATTCCCATTCTCTCAAACCGATGCTCTACAAGGTCGCCGGAACATGGGGCAGCCATGAGGGTTCGCTCTTACTCTGGATACTCATTCTTGCGGTGTTCGGAGCCGGCGTTGCCACTTTCGGGTCGAATATCCCGGCCGAAACCAAGGCGCGCACGCTGTCGGTTCAAGCATGGATCAGCGTCGGCTTCCTGTCTTTTCTCCTGCTGACGTCAAACCCGTTCGAGCGAGTGTTTCCACCGCCGCTCGACGGCAACGATCTGAATCCGTTGCTTCAGGACATGGGTCTCGCGCTGCACCCGCCGCTTTTGTATTTCGGGTATGTCGGGTTCTCCATTGTGTTCTCTTTCGCCGTCGCAGCTCTGTTGGAAGGCCGCGT
This sequence comes from Marivita sp., assembly GCF_022763305.1. Taxonomy (GTDB): domain Bacteria; phylum Pseudomonadota; class Alphaproteobacteria; order Rhodobacterales; family Rhodobacteraceae; genus Marivita. The sequence goes on from NZ_JALEGT010000058.1 coordinate 2,003, forward strand.
CGATCCGGCCTGGGCCAGATGGGTCCGACCGTGGACATTGGCCGCCTGGATCAGCCTGACGGCCGGCATCGCGCTTGGGTCATGGTGGGCCTATTATGAACTGGGCTGGGGTGGATGGTGGTTCTGGGACCCGGTCGAAAACGTAAGCTTCATGCCCTGGCTCTTGGGCACCGCGTTGCTGCATTCGGCCATCGTGACAGAAAAGCGCGATGCGTTCAAAAGCTGGACGATCTTGCTTGCCATCCTGACCTTCTCACTTTCGCTGCTTGGAACGTTCATTGTCCGGTCCGGCCTTCTCACATCTGTGCATGCGTTCGCCGTCGATCCAGAGCGTGGGCTCTACATCCTCGGTCTACTAACCGTTTCCATTGGTGGTTCGCTGGCGTTGTACGCCTGGCGAGCACCAGACATGGAGCCGGGCGGCCTGTTTCGCCCGATCAGCCGCGAAGCCGGACTGCTCGTAAACAACCTCATACTTGCGGCGGCCACGGGCACAGTTCTCTTCGGGACGCTTTATCCGCTGATCCTCGAGGCTGTCACCGGGGACAAGATCTCGGTGGGCCCGCCTTTCTTCAATGCGGCCTTCATTCCGATGATGCTGGCGCTGGTGGTGTTCATGGGCTTCGGTCCATTTCTTTCCTGGAAACGCGCCGATGTCGCAGGCTTGCTTGACCGCGTCCGCTTCATCGCTGCACTGGCGCTCATCGCCGCTCTGGCCGCATGGTATCTTCTGAACGGCGGTCCGATCATGGCGTATCTCGCCATTCTCGGCGCAGCGTGGCTGCTTTTTGCAACACTCCGGGAATGGGCGCTGAGAATCCGCCTGTTCGAGGTTCCCCTTGCAGAGAGCATGAGACGCGCGCGCAATTTGCCACGGGCGTCTCACGGCATGACGGTCGCTCATGCAGGAGTCGCCGTATTGATGATGGGAATGATCGGGTCTAGCGCGTGGAAAAGTGAGGAAATCGTGTTCGCCGCCCCGGGGACCGACGTCGAAATCGCCGGATTCGATATCACGTTTGAAGGCGCAGAGAAGGTTCAAGGCCCGAACTACATTGCCGATCGCGGCACACTTGAGGTCCGCCGGAATGGGGAATTGGTCACAACGCTTTTTCCCGAGCGTCGATATTACCCGGTGGCGGAAAGCCAGACGACGGAGTCGGCCATCCGGTCCACATTAGCGGGGGACCTCTATACGTCGATTGCCACGCCAGCCTCCGATCAAGTGAACAACGCCGGATCATGGACCCTGCGCATCCTTTATGAGCCTCTCGTCAACCTGATCTGGATCGGCTCGATCCTGCTGGTGATCGGCGGCTGTCTGTCCTTGTCGGATCGCCGTTTGAGGGTCGGAGCGCCGCGCCGCGCAAAACGACCAGCCAGCGATGCTGTCCCTGCGGAGTAGGAGTGAAGATGAAGCGTCTCATTTCGGGACTTCCGCTTCTCGCGGCAGTCATATTTGGAGGGTTCTTTTTTTGGGGCCTCAATCCCGACAGGGACCCCAACGAAATTCCCTCCGTTCTCATTTCACAGCCGGCTCCGGAGTTTGACCTCGAACCAGTGGCGGGGCTGGAAACACCCGGTCTTTCCCGGAGCGATCTTGTCGGAAAAGAACGACCAGTTGTGGTTAATGTCTTTGCGTCCTGGTGCGTGCCTTGCCGCGCGGAACATGCCGTATTGACCAGATTTGCAGAGCGGGATGGCATTAGACTGTTCGGCATCAACTACAAAGACAAACCTGAGGATGCCGTGAGATGGCTCAATGATCTGGGCAATCCATATGAGCGGATCGGGTCTGACCTGTCAGGCCGGGCAGGCATCGAATGGGGGCTCTCGGGCGTGCCGGAAACATTCATCGTCGATGGCGATGGTATCGTATTGTTCCGTTATGTCGGGCCGGTTGTCGGTCCGGACGCCGTCGAACGTTTCACCGAAGCCCTTAAGCAGGCAGGCGCGCTGCCGAATGGAGCAGGTTCATGAGACAGTTGATTTTCGCGTTTTGCGTCGGGTTGCTTCCCCTTGCCGCCAATGCGGTCGAACCGGACGAAATGCTGACCAATCCGGTATTGGAACAGCGTGCGCGGGAGATCTCCAAAGATTTAAGATGCGTTGTTTGTCAAAACCAGGACATCGACAGCTCCAACGCGGGTGTGGCCCGGGACCTGCGCCTTCTTGTCCGCGAGCGACTGGTCGCAGGAGACACTGACACCCAGGTGATCGAGTATATTCGGGCGAGATATGGGGATTACGTGCTGCTTAAACCGCCTCTGGAGCCTGCAACCTACGCGCTTTGGTTCGCGCCGATCGCGTTCATCCTGATCGGGATTTTCGTTGGTGGAGGGGTGCTCATGAGTCGGCGAAAGCCGGAGACATTAGAAGATTTGAGCTCGGAAGATGAAAATACCGTGTCCGAAATACTTAGGCAAAACGAAGCGAGGGACGCATTATGATCTGGGGAATTTTCGTTCTTCTGACACTGCTCGCAATCAGCTTTGTCCTTTATCCGCTTCTGTTGTCCAGATCGAGCATTCTCACCAGACGAGATGCGGTGCCGGCAATCCTTGCCGATCAGATGCAGGAAATCGAGCGCGACATGGAGCGTGGGCTCATCTCGGAACACGAAGGGCAAGCAGCGAAACTCGAGATCAAGAAACGAATCGTCGCAGCGGTGAGGAGTTCGGAAAGGAAAGTTGCATCTGCTGCCTGCACAGGCGGCAAAATCCCCTTGGTCATCGCGGCTGTTCTCGCACCATTGCTTGCAACAGGCTATTACCTGACCATGGGATCGCCCAACGTTCCCTCGATGGCGTTTGCCGGGAGAGCGGATGAGCGAGCGCAAAATGACGATGTGGCAATTCTTGCAAATCAACTTCGTGAAAGGCTCGAGTCCGACCCGGCGGGCGGTCCAAGCGAAGGCTGGATGTTGTTGGGCCAGACCTATCAGCGCATGGGTAGAGCAGGTGATGCCGTGGAAGCCTTCGAAGTTGTCGCCAAACGGGAGGACGCCACCTCCGCGACTTTCTCCATGCTGGCAGAGGCCGTCGCGGTTGCCAATGACGGCCTTGTTGTTCCTCAGGCAAAGATGGCCATTGATCGCGCTTTGGAGCTTGACGCATCCAATCCAGCCGCAACCTATTTCGAGTCACTTTATCTTCTTCAAAGAGAAGAGGCGCGACAGGCCTATGACCTGCTCGTTTCCCGGCTGAATCAGGAAGACGCTTACGTTCCCTGGATGGAAACTTATGCAGCGCAGATCAATCGGATCGCCGCCGCAGCCGACTTGCCGGTCGTCGATCTGCCTAGCGGGCCGACGTCACAACCCGGCCCAAGTGCGGCAGATGTTGCGGCTGCATCGGAGTTGAGTGACGCGGATCGCGCAGAGTTCATCCGCTCGATGGTCTCGCGTCTGGCCGAGCGGCTTAAGGATGACCCGGAGGATCTGGATGGGTGGATGCGGCTGGCAAACGCCTATACCGTCCTTCAGGAGCAGGATCGGGCCATTGAGGCCTACCGCAAAGCTGAAGCGCTGTTAAAGCAGCGTCCCGCCGATGATCCTCGGCGTCCGGCGGTCCGCGATGCCCTCGAGCAACTGGGCGGCTGACTTTGGGCCAGGGTTCCGCCCCGGCGGGTCACTCCTGTTCAGAAATCGTCGCGGGAACATTCCGACCGCCGGCTTGGGACAAGGCATTCAACACGTCGTCGGTCGTTAGTAATTCGGACAGCACAATGCCGTTCGGCGCGGATGGTCCATAGACGGCATTAAAGGGGATGCCATATCTGTCGAAACTCTCAAGATAACGGGAAATGCGTGCGTCCGGGCGTGTCCAATCTGCCTGCATCGGCGTAACACCAGGTGCCTCAAGCGCACTGCGGACCGGCTCACGGTCGATTACCAGTGTTTTGTTCGCTTTGCATGTCAGGCACCAGTCTGCGGTCACGTCAACAAAGACGACCTCTCCCTCCGACACGCGCTTCGCTATTTGCGACCGGTCGAACGCGACCCAGTCCAAGCCCGACTGTGACTCCGATTGCGCAGGCGCGGATTGCTGCAGGAGAGGACCTGCAACAAGAGCCAAGACAAGGCTCGTTGTGGCAATAGACCAGCGAAGTTGGGTCCGCATATTCGGAAGGGACAACATCAGAACGGCGACGCCGGACAACATCGCGACCGCAATCACGGACGCAAGCCCGGCAACACCTTCAAGGACCCAGAACAACCACACGGCTGTTGCAAGCAACAAGATCCCCATGACACTCTTGACGACCAGCATCCATCCGCCAGGCTTGGGCATAAACGCAACAAGACGCGGGAACGCGGCGATGACGAGATAGGGCAGGGCGAGGCCGAGCCCGAGGCTCGTAAAGACGATGAGTATGTCCACGCCACGCCCAGCCAAGGCAAATGCGACTGCGGTGCCGAGGAACGGTGCCGAGCACGGTGTTGCCATGATGGCGCCGAACATGCCGGTGAAAAAGTCGGAGGAATACCCGCTTCGCCCTCCGGCACCTGCAAGCCGTGTCTGCAGGCCGTTTGGGAGGGCCAGTTCAAAAACTCCGAACAGATTTGCTGAAAAGACAAGCAGGACTGCGATCATCACGGCAAGAAATAGCGGGCTTTGGAATTGCAGCCCCCACCCAACACTGAGCCCTGCAGCTTGAAGTCCCCAAAGGATCACGGCAAGGC
>NZ_JALEGT010000059.1 GCF_022763305.1 Marivita sp.
AAGCCTGGAACAACCTGATCACCCTCCCGGATGTCATCACGTCAATCGGGACCAGAGATTGGGCAAAAGTGGATCAATGACCGCCGCCCTTGGTATAAGGACCTGATCGCCAGCGGACCGCGCTCGCCGCGGCCCGGTGCGCCGCATACCTTCGTGACGACGGAGACGTTTCTGGTGACGTTCGATTTGCAGAGCCTTCGCGACCTGCCGGAGTTAGAGCTTGTGGGCGCGGCTGGAACGATAGACGGTGTTTCGGACAGGTTCTGAGAGGTTTCATGTAAGTGAAGCCGTAAGAAAAGCGGATGTTTCTCCACGACTTGGCTCCCAGGGAAACATCATGTAGCTTAGTCCGTGATAATCGCGGATTTACGTACATGAATAATGAGAGGCGCACGACGCTCGCCGAATATGTGAAGGAGCTTCAGTCGAAGGGCCGGATCGTCTTCGATGCGGAGGAGGCCGTCGAGGCCCTTGACACAAACCGCGGAGCGTTCCTGGACGCTGCTCAGCGTCTCCAGAAGCGTGGCCTGCTGATCAGTCCGCGCAAGGGGTTCTATGTCGTCGTCCCGCCGCAATTCGCCTCCTGGGGGGCGCCGCCCCCATCCTGGTACATCGACCCGCTCATGCGGCAGGAGCAGCAACCCTACTACGTCGGTCTCCTCAAGGCCGCGGAGTTGCACGGCGCGACCCACCAAGCCGTCATGGAATTCCAGGTCTTGACCAGCAAGCGCATGCCCAGGATTCGTGCCGGACGCAACCTCATCGTCTTCTACTACCGGAAGGAGATGGCCTCGATCGCTGATGCGATCGAAGAGGTCAAGACGGATACCGGACGGATGAAGGTCTCATCCCCCGCGCTGACCGCGCTCGACCTCGTGCGCTACGGCAAGGCGTCGGCGGGCATCGACAACGTTGCCACCGTCCTCGCCGACCTCGGCCCCAAGATCGACAGCGATCAACTCGCATTCCTCTCCCTCCGTTTCGAGAAACCCGTCGTGCAGCGCCTGGGCTATATGCTGGACATCCTCGATCGCCGCAGCACTGCGCGGAAGATGCACGAGATGCTGATGTCGCGCGGCAACCCGCCATGGACGGAGCTTGATCGGGCAGAGGCAAGGGACCCCCTCTTCGCGCCTGATCCGGTCGAACGGGATCAGAGATGGCGGGTCGTCGTACGAAGACATCCTGAGGTAGATGAATGATTCCGGCCCAGAACATAGTCGAATGGAGCCAGACGGCGCCTTGGGCAGAGCAGCGGCAGGTCGAGCAAGACCTGATCATCTCGCGCGCCCTCGTGGAGATATTCGGCGATCCGTTCCTCGCATCGGAGCTCCGATTCAGGGGTGGAACCGCCCTCAACAAATTGCACTTCCCGGAGCCGCTCCGCTACTCGGAGGACATCGATCTTGTCCGCACCTCGGCAGGGCCGATCGGTCCGATCCTGGACAGGTTGCGAGAACGCCTCGAGCCGTGGCTCGGTCCCGCCCGCTTCGAGCAGAGCCAGGTAGCCCCAAAATTCCGCTTCCGGGTCCGGGCGGAGGATGGCGGCGAACACCCAATCCGCCTGAAGCTGGAAATCAACACGCGTGAGGTCAATGGCTACGACCCCGTCCTGATGGCGCCGTTCGCCGTCGAGAACCCCTGGTTCTCGGGCACTTCGACGATACCGACCTTCTCAAACGAGGAGATGCTGGCGACCAAATTGCGCGCGCTCCTTCAAAGGGACAAGGGCAGGGACCTGTACGATCTGGCGCATGGGCTCGAAGTTTTCGGCGGCCTCGATTGCGCACGCGTCGTCGAGCTGTTCACACAATACCTCGCTGACGGCGACACGCCGATCTCACGCGCACAGGCCGAGGAGCGGATGCTCGCGAAACTCGCGAGGGGCAACCTTCTGATGGATCTGCGACCGTTGTTGTCCGCGGACTCGGCCGCGCGCATCAACGACGATGCGACCGGGCACGCCGTTCGAGACATCTTCGAAAAGTTAATTGGTGAGATCCCTGGGGACCCATGGGCGAGGACGACGGAGGCCAAAGAGAGATTGGGGATAGACTGGTAAGCGCCGACACTCGCAACCGTATCATCGAAGATCGTCCCGCCGCGCCGCTCTCCGAGTCGCGGAGGTTGACATGAACCTGATGGAGGGCACCTCTATTTTTCACCCAAATTGGGCACTGGTCGGCAAAGCGTGACGCCCCTTGGCCGCTCAGGCTGAGCCCTTCACAACTGAAGACGCCAGAACCAAACTCATCAAACTTTACCCTCAAATTGACTGAATCAGCGGACTAGTGCAATGAGCGGTATTCCCGCGCGAAAGGCCCCCTTGCATGCAGTCGCTTGAGCGATCCCCGATCTACACATCCGCCGTTCTGTCGGGCCCGATCTGCGGGATGCTCGGGCTCAGTTGGGACGAGGTTCTGAGCCGTGCGGGGATCGTTGCGACCGACCGCAACGACCGGGCCTTTCTGGTTTCTGCCGAGGAGTATCTGCGCCTCTGGAACGCCATGATGAACGTCTCGCGGCAGCAGGACGTCTCGAAGCTTCTTGGATTGCGGATGGCGGGCGGCCCGGCGATCCCGGTTCTTTTTGCGCTTTCCACCGCTCCGGATTTCGAGACTGGCATCGGGCGCATGGCACAATTCAAAACCCTGTTTGGGCCGATGCAATTCGTCGTGTCGCGCAGTGCGTCCGAGTTCACCGTGCGCGTGGCCCCGGACGTCGCCACCGTGCCTTTGCCCGGAACATTCAGCAGCCCACAGATCATCTACCTGCACGCGCAAGCCAATGCGCTGGCGCGTCATGCAGTCCGCCCGATGCGGGTTTGCCTGCCGCTGCCGCAGGACGAACGCGAGCGTCTGGAGGAGACCTTCGGGCAGGTCCCGCGGCATGGCGACGCCACGCTGACCTATACCCGCGCCGATGCGCGTGCGCCCTTCGTCTCGGACAATCCCGAGCTTTGGGAAGCCACCGAAGCGGACCTTCAGAGCCAGGCCATGATCCAGTCCAAGGGCTTGCCCCTGTCGGACCGGGTTCGCGCGACGATGCTGGAGGCGTTCTTGATCACCGAACCCACGATCGCCCATGTGTGCGAGCGCCTGAAAATCAGCCGAAGCACGCTTCTGAGGCGCCTGGACGACGAAGGGATGACGTTCCAGTCGCTGCTGGACGAAACCCGAAAAGAGCTGGCGATCCGCTATCTGGTCAAGAGCAACCTGAACAACCAGCAAATCGCACACCTCGTGGGCTATCGCGATCCGAATGCGTTCCAGCGGGCGTTCCGGAAATGGACGGGCCGAACGCGCAGCGAAGTCCGAAATTCGGCGACTTGAGCAAGCCAGGCGCGAGAACCTGACCCAAACGCGTGACCAGAATTGTCTGCATCTGACCACAAATGAATATCGTCTTCGAACACCAATCTATGTTACCATTTGTAAACGCGGTGTGACGCGACGATTACAGCTGACCGGAGAGCTACATGCAACTCACGATAAACGGAGAGCCGCGCGAGATTGACGCGAATCCAGACATGCCGCTGCTGTGGGTCCTCCGCGACGAACTCAAGATGACAGGCACCAAATTTGGATGCGGTGTCGCGTCATGTGGGGCCTGTACCGTGCACATCAACGGACAACCCACGCGGTCTTGCCAGGCGTTGATTGGAGATCTCGAAGGTGCTGACGTGACCACAATTGAGGCGATCGACACGCCTGCGGCCAAGGCGGTTCAGGCTGCTTGGATCGAGTTGCAGGTGCCGCAATGCGGATATTGCCAGTCCGGTCAAATCATGTCGGCCTCAGCACTTTTGACGGAAACGCCCAAGCCCAGCGACGAGGATATTGATGCGGCCATGGAGGGCAATCTCTGCCGCTGCTCCACTTATGCCCGCATCCGCCGCGCAATTCACCGCGCCGCCGAAATCATGGAGGCCTGAGATGTTGCACTATCTCGATGCGAAACTCCCAACGCCGCAGACCACGCGCCGCACCTTTCTCAAGCTATCCGCAGGGGCTTTGGGCGGGCTGCTCATCGGCACCGTCATCCCCCAGAGGGGCCTCGCTAACACCGCGCCCGGGGCATTGGCCACGCCTTTCGTTCACATCACGCCGGACAACCG
>NZ_JALEGT010000060.1 GCF_022763305.1 Marivita sp.
CCTCAAGGCGCTGAAACAACTCGCCGAGGACGGTGTGATCCCCGCTGATCATCCAGTGCCCTGCCTTGTCGAGGACGAGCGCAACGCCATCCTTACCTCGGCCACAGAAAACCTCCAGCGCGCGGCGATGCATCCGGCAGACCAGTTCGAGGCCTTCGACAAGATGATCGGCGAGGGTCGCAGCGAAGACGAGATTGCGCTCAAATTCGGCGTCTCCGTCGACCTGGTGCGCCGTCGCCTCAAACTCGCCCGTGTCGCACCCGAAATCATCGAGCAGTTTCGTGCCGGTGATCTGACCCTCGAATGCGTGATGGCTTTCACGCTGACCGACGACCATGACCGCCAGCTCGCGGTCTGGAACGCCGTGAAGGGCGGCTATCACATCCATCCGCAGAGCATCAAACGTCAGCTGACCGGGGCCGCACATTCGGCGAACTCGGCAATTGGTCGATTTGTCGGCATCGAGGCGTATGAGGCGGCGGGCGGGGTTCTGCTGCGGGATCTCTTCGACGACCGGGCAACCGCTCATATGGAAAACCCCGACCTCTTGGAGCGTCTCGCCATTGAGAAACTGCAGGCTGCGGCCAAACCCTTCGAAGGGATATGGAAATGGGTCGAAGTGCATCTTTCGGTGGATTATGGCGCGTTTCGCAGTTTCGGGCGGGTCTATCCGCAGGACATCGAACCGGATGCGGACATGCTGGCCGAGGAGGAACGTCTCATCGCGCGTGAGGAAGAATTGGCGGCGCAGAACGACGGGGAGGACTGGACCGACGCGGAGACCGAAGAATACTACGCCATCGAGCCGCGTTTGCGCGAAATTGAAGCCATGCAGCGCGAACGGCAACCCTATGCCGAGGCAGATCGCGCTATCGCCGGTGTAGTCCTGACCATCGGCCATGACGGGGTGTTGCGCGTCGAGAAAGGCCTGGTGCGGCCCGAGGACATTCCTGTTGCGCCCGAACCGGACGATACCACCGCAGATCCGGATGGCGCTCCCTCCCCTGCCCGCCCACAGGTGACGCCGCCGACCTCCTCCACGCCGGTGCCGAGCTCCGACCCGGCCGCGACGTTGCGCAAGGCGGACGGGATTTCGGCGAGCCTGGCCGACGATCTGCGCGCCACGCGTCAGCACATCCTGCGGGCGCATCTGGCGGCGGATTTCGAGGTGGCTTTCGATGCGATGCTCTACGCGCTCTGCGAGCAGGCTTTGGGGCGGTCCTACAACAACGAGGCGCTCGATATCTCCATCCGGCCCTTCCAGGCGCAAAACCGCGAGGTGCTGCATGCGGACACCGTCGCTCAGAAGATGCTTGAGGCGTTGGAGCAGGACCTCGCCACCGACTGGATGAAGCTGGAGAAACCCGATGACTTCCGGGCGATGTCGGCCCTGCCCATTGCGGACAAGCAGGCGCTTTTCGCCTGGGCGACGGGTCTCGCGGTCAAGCCGCAGCTCTCCTCTGACAATCGCCCCTCCCACATCATTGAGGAGATTGGTGCGCGGCTCGACGTCGATGTGGCGGCCTGCTGGCGCCCGAGTGCCCAGAACTACTGGGGTCGCGTCAACAAGGGGCATGCGGTGGCCACGGCGCGCAAGCTCATCGGCGATGATTACGCCGAGGATCGCAATCGCGAACGCAAGGGCGATCTCGCAGCCGCGATGGAGCGCGCTTTCGCGGAAACGGCCGGCGAGACGGAAGGTTTCGACGCGGCGACGGCAGCAAAGACAACGCGCTGGCTGCCAGACGGGATGGTGTTTGCCGGTGCGGCGGAGGCCGACGCCAAAATGATTGGCGATGCGCCCGAGGCGGAGGAAGGCGACGTGCCTGCCGCAGACGCTCTGGCCGAGGCGGAGAGCAATGAACCATCGTCCTTGCCCGCCTTCCTTAGCGGAGATGCGGCCTGACGAAGCGAACACCGACCTGATCACGACATGAGCTTTGGGCCGCCCTCACATCGAGGGCGGCTCTTTCCGGCTGACGGGTTGCCGACAGCCGATATCGGATCGGCTGGCCCGTCCCGGAGACATCCTATGACCACCAGACTCGACCTCGATCCTGTTCAGGAAGCCGCACGCATCGCCGCGCAGAATGACGCGTTTCGCAATTCCATCCTCGGCAATCCTTCCGTTGCCGATGCCCCGGAGGGACAGTTTGTGATGACATGTGGCGTCGCCGCGCTTGGACCCGACGCACAACTGGAACTCACACGCCGCGTTGCCGCGTTCGACGCCTTCAATGCCGACAGTGACCCGCAGGGATTGCACGAGATGGGGGTCATCGAATTCAATGGCACGAAGGTTTGGTTCAAGATCGACTTGTACGACGTCGATTATCAGTACGGCTCGCCTGAGCCTTCCGACCCGAAACAGACGCGTCGCGTGCTGACCTTGCTTCTCCCGTCGGAATACTGACGCCCTCCACCCCCAATCGCCGCCCCGGGCCGTCCTTGCATAAAGGGCGGTCCTTTCGGGCTGGCGGGTTTCAAGGGGCGCGATGATCGCGTCCGGCCTGCTGCAGGAGACCAGAGATGGCCAAGACACTCGATTACCAGATCACCCTCTATCCCGCGCATCGTGACGGCGCCTTCGTTGTTACCCAGTTCCATATGATGGCGACCTACCCCGAAAAGCGCGTCCAGGCCGCGGGCATGGACGATTTGATCGACAAGGTGACGCAGTTCGCAATGGAGCATGGTGAGAGTTGCAGTGCTTCGGTGCGTTGCCTCGCCCCGCGCAAACCGCCGGGGTTCAAGCGCGCGACCGAGAATCTGTATTTCAACCTGGTTGACCGGACGGCTGAAAACCGCGGCGACGCTGCGGCCTGAAGCCCCCCAAAGGAAACTCCGGGGCGGCCTCGCGTAACGGTCG
>NZ_JALEGT010000061.1 GCF_022763305.1 Marivita sp.
CATCGGTCAGCCAGTAAAGGTCGCTCATGTCACCGCTCCGTTTTCCGAGCCGTGAATCACGCAGCGGTGCGAAAATCAATGCATCCTGACCCTAGAAAGCTGGAGAATTGGGTCGATCCAGATAGAGATCGGGGACTTTTGTACTTTATTCAAAGGTTGGACGAGCTGACGTTTCCCTACACTATCGACAGCTATCGAGCGCCGACAATGAGCCCACCTGATTTGGCTGAGGAATGCATCGAAGCGATTACTTTTGCACGTTCGCAGTCGAAGTCAGAAAAAAGTATCTGGCACATACTTGACGAGTTTGAATCCCGACTTTCAAAAAACCCAGTTGTCAGCTCATTGCTCAAGGTCGAACTGCATAGGCACCTTAATTATGATAGGAACTCTTTTTCCGATATTGAGCGAAAACTAAAGGTACTGAGCCGGGAAATCTCTAGGCGATCGTATGCTTTAAAGTGTTTTGAGCTTGCTGAGGAGTTCTGTTCTGAAAACAAGAAGGGCAAGATTGAATTTGTGGCGAGGGAAATGGTAACTTCGCTTACCAACTATGGCGTGAGTTTTCGGCAAATTAACCAGACAGTTTCGAATTTTTTCTTCAAATCGAAAGTGGTTGATGGAGTTTCATCGCTTAGGCCATTCTTTACAGAGATTTTTCCGCATCATCACCAATTTAAAGTTCTTTTTAAGTGCGACACCCTAGTAGAGTCTTTGCCAGAGGGCGTTCTTGAATTATTCTCACTGGAATTTGCAGATTCTATTCCGGTCGAATTCAAGGGGAAGGGGCGCGCTGCAAGGATTCCAAAATTGAAGTCTAATGAGTCATATTTAATCGAAAAGAATATTGGTGCGACTGATAAATTCTCCGCAGTTGAGGTGGCTAGAGATAAGATACAACGCTTGCATGATCTTTTTGGAATTTATCACCACAAGCTATCTTATCATTTCGATGAGAGAACTTTCAGTCTCCAGAAATGCTGCGCAGATGACCTATCAGAAGTGAAGGTTGACGAAAATCCGATGCTATTCACGCTGGACAATAGCGCATCTGACGCCGCCACAAAACTTGACTCGTTAACCGATGTCTTGAGACTTCCAGGGGGGCCTGATCGCGAGAGGTTTTTTAGAATTGTCGCATTTCATGGCTCAGCAAGTCAAACAGATAATATAGAAACAAAGATTGTGAATATATGGACGGCGCTGGAGACAATGGCTCCATCAAATAGAAACGGCGCGATAGTCTCAAATGTTATCGAGGCGGCACTCCCAATCATTTCTCTAAACTACTTTAGGCGCATTTTTCGAACATTGACCTGGGATATCCTTCGTTGGAACAGACGGCTTCTGACGAAAGCTCTGAAAAAATCTGATTTCTTGGAGGAAAACGATCTGATTGAGAAAGTTTTTTCGCTTGTAGTTTTGCCTAATAATGAAGATGCCCTGTCAGGGCTTCTTGCGGATTTGAGAAATTTTGAACTACTTCGATACAGAATTTATTCCTTGCATCAGATATTTGCGTCTCGTGATTTGGCGATCAAGTTGCTTGAAGAACACGAGAGAAGAGTTGAATGGCAACTCCACAGAATTTACAGGACACGAAACCGAATTATTCACACGGGGTCTTCACCGTCAAACACCAAAGCGCTTTTTGCAAATGCTCACGACTACTTTGATCAGATTTTTGATGTTTCATGTGACTTATGCAGTGGCTCAAGTGGCTATAACAATTATGAAGATGCGTTCAACTTCTCGAAGGCTTTGCACGAACAATATCGTTCGAAGCTTAAGGAAGCGGTTAGCATGGACACAAGCTCAGCTTCGATTTGGCTCTGGACCGCCCCAAACGAACCGGATGCACGACGTTGGTTTAGAGAGTGAAGTAGCGCGGAGGCACACAAAGCCGTTGTGTAAAAGAGGCAAAATATGCCTAGAGCCGATTTTGACTAATGGCCGAGCAGGCCCAAAGGCCCGCCCCACACCAACCCCACCTCACTCCAACTCGATCAACAGGTCCTTCGCGTCGATCTGCGCCGCAGCCGATACATGCACCGCCTTCACGACCGCGTCGCGTTCCGCGTGCAGGCCGGTCTCCATCTTCATCGCTTCGATGGTCAGCAGGAGGTCGCCCTCCTTGATCTTCTGACCGGTCGACACCGCGATGGAGGCGACGACGCCCGGCATCGGGGCGCCGATGTGGTTCGGATTGCCGACCTCCGCCTTGGGCCGCGCCGCCGTGGTGGCCTTGGCCTTGCGGTCGGGCACACGGATGGTGCGCGGCTGGCCGTTAAGCTCGAAGAACACCCGCACCTCGCCATCGTCCTGCGTCTCGCCCACCGCAATCAGACGGATTTCGAGCGTCTTGCCGGGGTCGATCTCGGCGCTGATTTCCTCGCCCTGTTCCATGCCATAGAAGAAGGTCCGCGTCGGCAGCACCCGCACCGGGCCGTATGTCCGGTGGCGGCCCATGTAATCGAGGAAGACCTTCGGATACATCAGGTAGCCGTTCAGGTCCTCATCATCGACGGGCTTGCCTTCGAGTTCCTTGATGACCTTGGCGCGGGTTTCCTCGATATCCACCGGGGCCGCGTGCAGGCCGGGGCGGTCGGTAAACGGTGTCTCGCCCTTGAGGATCTTCTTCTGGATCGCCGCAGGCCAGCCGCCCGGAGGCTGCCCCAGCGAGCCACGCATCATGTCCACCACCGAGTCGGGGAAGGAGACGTCGGTGTCCGGGTTCTCCACATCCGCGCGGGTCAGGCCCTGTGACACCATCATCAGCGCCATGTCGCCCACCACCTTGGAGGACGGCGTGACCTTCACGATGTCGCCGAACATCTGGTTCACATCCGCATAGGTCTGCGCCACCTCGTGCCAGCGCTCTTCCAGCCCAAGGCTGCGCGCCTGCGCCTTGAGGTTGGTGAACTGCCCGCCGGGCATCTCGTGCAGGTAGACCTCGGAGGCGGGGGCCTGTTGGCCCGTCTCGAACGCCGCGTACTGCCCGCGCACCGCTTCCCAGTAGTTGGAAATCTCGCGGATCGCGCTGATGTCCAGCCCGGTCTCGCGTTCGGTATGCCGCAGCGCCTCGACCACCGATCCCAGCGTCGGCTGAGAGGTGTTCCCCGACAGCGCATCCATCGCCGCATCCACAGCATCCACACCCGCCGCCGCAGCGGCCATGATCGTGGCGATCCCCGCGCCCGAGGTGTCATGCGTGTGGAAATGGACGGGCAGGCCCACCTCTTCCTTCAGCGCCTTGACTAGCGGCCCGGCGGCGGCGGGTTTCAGCAGCCCCGCCATGTCCTTGAGGCCGAGGATATGCGCCCCCGCCGCTTTCAGCTCCTTGCCCATGGCGACATAGTACTTGAGGTCATATTTCGACCGCGCCGGATCGTTCAGATCGCCGGTGTAGCAGATCGTGCCTTCCAGCACTTTCCCGGTCTCAAGCACCGCATCCATCGCCACGCGCATGTTCTCTACCCAGTTGAGGCTGTCGAACACGCGGAACACGTCGACCCCGGTCTCGGCGGCCTGTTTGACGAAGAACTGCACCACGTTGTCGGGGTAGTTGGTGTAGCCGACGCCATTGGCCCCACGCAGCAGCATCTGGGTCATTATGTTCGGCATCGCCGCCCGCAGATCGCGCAGGCGCTGCCACGGGCATTCCTGCAGGAAGCGGTAGGCCACGTCAAAGGTCGCACCGCCCCAGCATTCCACGCTGAAGAGCTGCGGCAGGTTGGCGGCATAGGCAGGCGCCACCTTGATCATGTCGATCGACCGCATCCGCGTGGCGAGCAAGGACTGGTGCCCATCGCGCATCGTCGTGTCGGTGATCAGCACCTCTTTCTGAGCCGCCAGCCAGTCGGCCACGGCCTGCGGGCCTTTTTCATCGAGCAGCGTCTTCGTGCCCGGCGGTGGTGTCTCGGCGCGCAGCTTGGGGGCACGGGCGGGTTTCAAATCGGGATGCGGCGTTGCGCGGCCCGCAACCTCGGGGTGCCCGTTCACGGTGATGTCCGCGATATAGGTGAGAACCTTGGTGCCCCGGTCGCGGCGCTTGCGGAACTGGAACAGCTCGGGCGTCTCGTCGATGAATTTGGTGGTGTACTGGTTGTTGAGGAAGGTCGGGTGCTTGAGCAGGTTCTCCACAAACGCGATGTTGGTGGACACACCGCGCACCCGGAATTCACGCAAGGCGCGGTCCATACGCGCGATGGCCTTTTCCGGTGTCGGCGCCCAGGCCGTGACCTTGGTCAGCAGCGAGTCGTAATAACGCGTGATCACGCCGCCCGCATAGGCGGTGCCGCCATCGAGACGGATGCCCATCCCGGTCGCGGAACGGTATGCGGTGATGCGGCCATAATCGGGGATGAAGTTGTTCTGTGGGTCCTCGGTTGTGACGCGGGTCTGCAGCGCATGGCCATTGAGTCGGATGTCGTATTGGCTGGCTTTGCCGGTGGCCTCGGCCAGCGACTTGCCCTCGGCGATCATGATCTGCGCCTGCACGATGTCGATGCCGGTCACTTCCTCGGTGACCGTATGTTCCACCTGCACGCGGGGGTTCACCTCGATGAAGTAGAACTTGCCGTCATCCATATCCATCAGGAATTCGACGGTGCCCGCGCATTCGTAATTCACATGGGCACAGATCTTGCGGCCCAACTCGCACAGCTCTTCACGCTGCGCCTCGGACAGATACGGGGCAGGGGCGCGTTCCACGACCTTCTGGTTGCGGCGCTGGACCGAGCAGTCACGCTCATACAGGTGGTAGATGTTGCCCTGCTTGTCGCCAAGGATCTGCACCTCGACGTGCCGCGCGCGGGTGATCATCTTTTCCAGATAGCCTTCGCCATTGCCAAAGGCGGCTTCGGCCTCGCGACGGCCTTCCAGCACCTTTTCCTTGAGCTCCTTGGGGCCTATGATCGGTCGCATCCCGCGGCCGCCGCCACCCCAGCTTGCCTTGAGCATCAGCGGGTAGCCGATCTCTTCGGCTTCTTTCGCGATCGCGTCGAAATCGTCGCCCAGAACCTCAGTCGCGGGGATGACCGGTACACCCGCCTCAATCGCAACCCGCCGCGCGCTGGCCTTGTCGCCAAGGGCGCGCATGGTTTCGGCGCGGGGGCCGATGAAGGTGATGCCATTGGCCACGCAGGCATCCACAAGGTTCGGGTTCTCGGACAAGAGGCCGTAACCCGGATGGATCGCATCCGCGCCCGATTCCTTGGCGACGCGAATGATCTCTTCGATGCTCAGATAGGCGGCCACCGGCCCCATGCCTTCACCGATGCGATAGGCTTCATCTGCCTTGAACCGGTGCAGGCCCAGCTTGTCCTCTTCGGCATAGACGGCGACCGTTGCCTTGCCCATCTCGTTGGCGGCCCGCATGATGCGGATGGCGATTTCGCCGCGATTGGCGACGAGGATTTTCTTGAAATCTGACATGGCAGCAGTCCTGACGGTGTGACGTTGCGCGAGGCTTAGTAAGAATTCGTTACATTCTCAACCGGTCTTAACAGCGCGGCGTTGCAGGTCCGTGCCGTCAAACCACGCTTTGCCCCGCAGATCGGTCGGTTTGACGACCCCAAGCTGGCCCATATTGGCGGCCATGTCCTTTTGCAGGATTTCAACAAGATGGGCTGGCCCGTCCGTGTCCAGCGCACCAAGCGAATAGTGCCACGCGCGGCCCAGCATGACGAAATCAGCGCCCAGCGCGATGGCCCGCAGCACGTCAAGCCCGCCTTCGACTCCGCTGTCGAAAATGAGCGGCAGATCGGTGGCTGCCCGGAATTCGGGCAGAACCTCGATCGGGGCGGGGGAGGCGTCGAACTGCCGTCCGGCGTGGTTGGACAGCCAGATCGCATCCACACCCGCCTGTTCCAGCGTCGGCGCATCGGCGGGGTCGAGCACACCCTTGACAAAGAACGCCCCATCCCACGCATCGCGCAGCCAGCGCACATAGTCCCAGTCGGGCGAGGTGCGCAGCAGGTAGCCCGCATGCTGGGTGGAACTCAGTCCCGTCACCTTGCCCGCGTAATCATCAATCAGCCGCATGCGCGGCATGCCAAGCTGTGCGGTGGCCATGGCCCAGGTCGGACACAGGGCAATCTGCGCCAGCAGACGCGGGGTCAGTTTCGGCGGTGTCGTCAGGCCCGACCGTACCTGCCGTTCCCGGCGCGAGGGCACGGGCACGTCCACGGTCAGGATGAGCGTCGTGAACCCCGCATCCTTGGCGCGTTTGAGCATGTCCGTGCGGATGCCCTCGTCGCGGGGCGGATACATCTGGAACCAGCCATTGCCATCCAGCCGGGGCGCCACCTCTTCGGGGGTGCGCGTCGCCACGGTCGAGATGCTGTAGGGGATGCCCGCCTTGGTCGCAGCCCGCGCCAGTTTGCGCTCCGCATCGGGCCAGATCAGGCCAGACATGCCGACCGGGCTGATGCCCACTGGGAGCGTATAGGTCCGACCGCAGAGCGACGTGCTGAGGTCGACGGACAATTCGCCATGCAGGATGGAGGGCAGGAACAGCACCCGGTCCAATGCCGTGCGGTTGCGGCGCAAGGTGGCCTCTGTCCCGGTGGCGGAATCGAGGTATTCCCAGACAAATTTCGGGATGCGCCGACGCGCACGCGCCTTGAGGTCCGAGATTGCGGGGTATTTTGCGTGATGATCCATAGAGGCGCATTTGTGAGAACTTCCCGGGAATTGTCCAGCGTCGGATTTTTCGAAAAATCCGGCGATTTCCTTCGAAGGAAATCTGCCCGTGGCGATGTGAACATTATCAGAACATCTTTATCTCTGGTGCCAGCGGCGCTATCTTGGCGGGCATGAGCAGTTTCGATGAAATGGAGGCGTTCGAAAACGCCTCTCTCTCCGCCCGCGCGATGGCCGCGCGTCCGCAGCCCTATCTGGACGGTCTCAACCCGGCGCAGCGCCAGGCGGTCGAGACGCTGGATGGTCCTGTTCTGATGCTTGCAGGGGCAGGCACCGGCAAGACCAAGGCGCTGACCACCCGCATTGTACATCTGCTGAACACCGGCCGCGCCCGTCCGAACGAGATCCTCGCCGTGACCTTCACCAACAAGGCCGCGCGCGAAATGAAGGAACGGGTGGGGCGTCTGCTTGGTCAGACGGTCGAGGGCATGCCGTGGCTCGGCACCTTCCATTCGATCTGCGTGAAACTGCTGCGCCGCCATGCCGAACTGGTGGGGCTGAAATCGAACTTCACAATTCTAGACACCGACGACCAGTTGCGCCTGCTCAAACAACTCGTGTCCGCCGCCGGAATCGACGACAAACGCTGGCCCGCGCGGCAATTGGCCGGGATCATCGACGGCTGGAAGAACCGCGCGATCACGCCCGACAAGGTGCCGGCCGCCGATGCAGGCGCGTACAACCATCAGGGGCCCAAGCTCTATGCGCTCTATCAGGCGCGTCTGAAAGAGCTGAACGCCGTCGATTTCGGTGACCTGCTGCTGCATGTCGTGACGATCTTTCAGGCGCACCCGGATGTGCTCGACCAGTACCAGCGCTGGTTCCGCTACATCCTCGTGGACGAGTATCAGGATACCAACGTCGCGCAGTATCTCTGGCTGCGCCTTCTGGCGTCGGGCCACAAGAACATCTGCTGCGTGGGCGATGACGACCAGTCGATCTATGGCTGGCGCGGGGCCGAAGTGGGCAACATCCTGCGGTTCGAAAAGGATTTCGAGGGCGCGCATGTGGTGCGGCTCGAACAGAATTACCGCTCCACCCCGCATATCCTTGCCGCCGCATCAGGGGTGATCGCGGGCAATCAGGGGCGTCTGGGCAAGACGCTCTGGACCGACGCGCAGGAGGGCGAGAAGGTCCGCCTGATCGGTCATTGGGACGGCGAGGAAGAGGCGCGCTGGATCGGCGAAGAGATCGAGGCGATGCAGGGCGGCACCCGGGGCATGCGCGGGATGAGCCTTGACGAAATGGCCATCCTTGTCCGCGCCTCGCATCAGATGCGCGCCTTCGAGGACCGGTTCCTGACCATCGGTCTGCCCTACCGCGTCATCGGCGGCCCGCGCTTCTACGAACGGATGGAGATCAGGGACGCGATGGCCTATTTCCGGCTGGTCGTGTCGCCCGACGACGATCTGGCTTTCGAGCGGATCGTCAACACCCCCAAGCGCGGCTTGGGCGATAAGGCACAGCAGACCATCCAGACCGTTGCCCGCGCCAATGGCGTGTCGCTCGTCGAAGGCGCGCGGCTGGCGGTCGAGCAGGGCCTGATCAAGGGCAAGGGCGGGTCCGAACTGGGCCAGTTGGTGCGCGATCTGGACCGCTGGGGCCGCATGGGGGAGGACACGGATCATGCCGAACTGGCGGGCATCGTCCTCGACGAGAGCGGCTACACCACCATGTGGCAGAACGACAAAACGCCAGAAGCGCCGGGGCGGCTCGAAAACCTCAAGGAACTGGTCAAGGCCCTGGAGGAATTCGACAATCTGCAGGGATTCCTCGAACATGTCAGCCTGATCATGGACAACGACAAAGGCGGCGATGGCGAGAAAGTCTCGATCATGACGCTGCACGCAGCCAAAGGTCTGGAGTTTCCCGCCGTCTTCCTGCCGGGCTGGGAAGATGGGCTGTTCCCGTCGCAACGGTCGATGGACGAAAGCGGTCTCAAAGGTCTCGAAGAGGAACGCCGCCTTGCCTATGTGGGCATCACCCGCGCCGAAGAGGTCTGCACGATCTCCTTTGCCGCCAACCGCAGGGTGTTCGGCCAATGGCAATCGGCGCTGCCCTCGCGCTTCATCGACGAACTTCCCGAGGATCATGTCGAGGTCCTGACCCCGCCCGGTCTTTACGGCGGCGGATACGGAGCGGCGGGGATGGCCTCGCCCGCGACGCAGATGATGGCTGGGTCCGACCTGCACCAGAAGGCGGCCGAGGCGAATGTCTACAACTCCCCCGGCTGGCGGCGCTTGCAGTCCCGCGCGCAGCAGCGCCCGGTCAGCCAGCCGACCGAGGCCCGCAATACGGTGATCGACGCCACCGCGATCAGCTCCTACGCGCTGGGCGAACGGGTGTTTCACCAGAAATTCGGCTATGGCGCGGTGATGGGAATCGAGGGCGACAAGCTCGAGATCGAGTTCGAAAAGGCAGGCACCAAGAAGGTCGTCGCGCGCTTCATCTGTGCGGCGGATGATGTTCCGTTCTAGGCGCGGACCGGACGAGTCGACGCGTCCGGGATTTTCAGTCGACTGAAAATCCGCGCACGTCCCTTTCGCATGCGGATATTGACCGACGATCCGTGAAGGCGTAATGCACACTCGTGGCGATTTGTTACCGGATTGCGGGCCACGTTAAACATGCCGCTAAAAGGTCAGCCGAAAGCCCCTTTCGCTTGGCCGGAACGGGGCTTTTTTGATGGGCCGGGGCCCACACAGGTGAAGACATGAAAGACAAGAAACCACGCACCCGATTGGTCCATGGCGGCACGAAACGCAGCCAGTGGGGAGAAGTGAGCGAAGCGATCTTCCTGACCCAGGGCTTCGTCTATGACAGCGCCGAACAGGCCGAACAGCGGTTCATCAAGTCCGGCCCGGACGAATACATCTACGCCCGCTACGGCAACCCGACCGTCGCGATGTTCGAGGAACGCATCGCGATGCTCGAAGGGGCCGAGGATGCCTTTGCCACAGCCAGCGGCATGGCGGCGGTCAACGGTGCGCTGGTGTCCATGCTCAAGGCGGGCGATCACCTTGTCTCGGCGCGGGCGCTCTTCGGGTCCTGTCTTTACATTGTCGAAGACATCCTGCCGCGCTTCGGGGTTGAGGTCACGCTGGTCGATGGTGCCGATCTCGATCAGTGGCGCGCGGCGGTGCGGCCTGACACCAAGGCGGTGTTCTTTGAATCCATGTCGAACCCCACGCTGGAACTGGTCGACATTCGGGCGGTGTCCGAGATCGCCCATGCGCAGGGTGCGCTTGTGGTGGTGGACAACGTGTTCTCCACCCCGATCTTCTCGAATGCGCTCGATCAGGGCGCGGATGTGGTGGTCTATTCCTCGACCAAGCATATCGACGGGCAGGGGCGCACGCTGGGCGGCGTGATTCTTGGCACGCGCGACCATATCCGCAAGGTGGTCGAACCTTACATGAAGCACACCGGTGGCTCCATGTCGCCGTTCACGGCCTGGGTGCAGCTCAAGGGGCTGGAAACGCTGGACCTGCGCGTTCGTGCGCAGGCGCAATCGGCGCATGCCATCGCCGAGGCGCTTGAGGGCCATCCGAAGCTGAAACAGGTGATCTACCCGGGTCTGCCCAGCCACCGGCAGTCGGACCTCGCCAAGCGGCAACTCGGGTCTGGCGGCACCATGCTCGCGATCGAGGTCGAAGGCGGAAAGGCGGCGACCTTTGCGTTCCTGAACGCGCTTGACGTGATTGTGATCTCCAACAATCTCGGCGACGCAAAAAGCATTGCGACCCATCCGGCCACCACCACGCACCAGCGTCTGAGCGTCGAACAGCGGCAGACACTGGGCATTACCGACGGTTTGGTGCGTCTATCGGTCGGAATCGAGGATACGGATGACCTGATCGACGATATCCTGACCGCGCTGGATGCTGTATGACAGCGAAATGACAGAGAAAATTCCCCCCGAGATTGGTCCGGATCCGGGGGGGCGCCGTATATGAGGTGAGTGGAAATGATCGGACGGCTGCCTATGTCAAGGGCATGTCCAACAGGCGAGGGGGCCTGCGCATGAATATCCATACACCCAAGATCGACCGCAAACCCAGCCGGGAAGAGGCCGAGGCGGCACTGGCTCTGCTGCGGCAGTGGGCCGGCAAGGCGCATGACGGCGAAATCGACATGGTCGATCCCGTCTTGCGTCGTCTGGTAGACGGGGCGACGGACGGCTACCCGGTTCTCTCACGCGAGTATCCGGACGGTTTCGCCGTCGATGCGGCCTACAAGGACACGCTGCCCGATCTGCAGAACGGTCCGTCCGCGCTGATCCGTGGCGCGAACCGGGGCATTCAGCATGTGGGCATTTCCAATTTCCGCCTGCCGATCAGCTATCACACCCGCGACAATGGCGATCTGACGCTGGAAACCAGCGTGACCGGCACGGTCAGCCTTGATGCCGACAAGAAAGGCATCAACATGAGCCGCATCATGCGGTCATTTTATGTGCATGCGGAAAAGACGTTCAGTTTCAACGTGATCGAAGCCGCTTTGGACGACTACAAATCCGACCTCGAGTCGTTTGATGCCCGCATCAACATGCGCCTCAGCTTCCCGATGAAAGTGAACAGCCTGCGCTCGGGCCTGTCGGGCTACCAGTATTACGACATTGCCTTGGAGCTTGTGGAAACCGACGGCGTGCGCCGCAAGATCATGCATCTCGACTACGTCTACAGCTCGACCTGCCCCTGCTCGCTCGAACTCAGCGAGCACGCCCGGCGCGAGCGGGGCCAGTTGGCGACCCCGCATTCGCAGCGGTCTGTCGCGCGGATCTCGGTCGAGGTAAAGGACGGCAAGTGCCTCTGGTTCGAAGACTTGATCGACATGTGCCGCCGTGCCGTGCCGACCGAGACGCAGGTCATGGTCAAGCGTGAGGACGAACAGGCCTTTGCCGAACTCAACGCCGCCAACCCGATCTTCGTCGAGGATGCAGCACGTCTGTTCGCGGAACAGTTGCAGACCGACCCGCGCATCGGGGATTATCGCGTGCTGGCCAGCCATCAGGAAAGCCTGCACAGCCATGATGCCGTATCGGTACTGACCGAAGGCACGCTCTTTGCGGCGGACAGCCTTGATCCCAAGCTCTTCTCGACTCTCTTTCACGTTGGCTGAACGGCCTGACGCCAAGTGATCGGAAAAACCGGCGGCCTTGGCCGCCGTTTTTGCATCGGCTCCGATCCGCACACTGACGAAATCGTCGCCGTTGCGCTTGTTGATTGGGCAGAATGTGCGGAAAGTGTCATCGTCACTCCTCAGTTCGGCGCGGAACCGCCACGCCCGGACCGATCTTCACAGCCCGGAAAGGCACGATCGGATAGGCTGTGACGCGGGAGGAAACCAACGGTCCCAACGAGGTTTCCAATGTCGACAGAGCCAGTCCATCTCCAGTTTGTCCGCCCCGGTTTGCGACATCGCATCGACCTTTACTTTGCCGCGCAGGGGCAGGGGTTCAACCCCGCGACCTTCATCCGCAGCCGTCTGGCCAGCATTCTCGAGCTTGATGCGATGAGCGATGCGGAACTGGCGCAATTTGGACTGACCCGCGCGGATATCCTGCCTTTCGTCTTCGAGGACTGCTTTGCCGACCATCCGCAGTTTGATGCGTAATCGGCATCTGCCTTGCGAAGCGCGGACCTGCTGGCTATGCCACCCGCAGACGTTCGACAAAGGCCAACCGTGTTTCCTCCGATCCAGACAGTCTCGACCGGTTGTGTCGTTGCCATCGTGGGCTTTTTCAGCTCGTTTCCCATCGTGCTGAAAGGTCTCGACGCGGTTGGTGCAACCGCCGAACAGGCCGCGTCCGGACTGATGTTCGCGGCCCTGTCGATGGGGATCACGGGCCTGCTTCTCGCACTCTGGACGCGCCAGCCGGTCAGCGTGGCCTGGTCAACGCCCGGTGCCGCACTGCTTGCAATCACGCCGATTGCGGCAGGGGCCGGGTTCTCCGAGGCCGTGTTCGGGTTTGCGGTCGCCGGTGCTTTGACGCTCTTGTCCGGGTTCTGGCGTCCCCTGTCGCGCCTGATGACAAGCATCCCGCCGGCGCTTGCGCATGCGATGCTGGCCGGTGTTCTCCTGTCGCTGTGCATCGTGCCCTTTCAGGCCATGGCCGAAACACCCCAAAGCGCGATTCCCATCGTGGCCACGTGGTTTGTCGCCGGTCTGATCAACCGGCTTCTCGCCGTTCCGGCGGCTGTCATTGCCGCACTTCTGGTCGTCGGCGGGGCCACCGGGTTTGATATTCCCCTGACGGGCGGTGTGGTGACGGCGCCGGTCCTTGTGATCCCCGAACCGAACCTTGCGGCCATCGTGAATATCGGGCTGCCCTTGTTTCTCGTCACGATGGCCACGCAGAACGTGCCGGGAATCGCGGTCCTGCGCAGCTTTGGCTACACGCCCGAACCCCGCCCCCTGTTGGCCGCGGTGGGCGGTGCGAGCATCCTGTCAGCGCCCTTCGGGGCCCCCGCAACCTGCCTTGCGGCCATCACGGCGGCCATGTGTGCCAATCCGGAATCGCATCCCGATCCGAAGCAAAGATACTGGTCCGCCGTAATGGCAGGGGGCGTCTATTGTCTCTTCGGGCTGTTCGCCGCGACAATCACGGCTGTGGCCGCCGCCGCCCCGCCGATGGTTCTGGGCACGCTGGCAGGCCTGGCTTTGATCGGCGTCTTCACGAATTCGGCCCATGCCGCGCTGTCGGACGAGGCCCATCGTGACGCCGCCGCCATCACCTTTCTGACCACCGCGTCCGGTATGGCGCTGTTCGGTCTGAGCGCCGCGGTTTGGGGGCTGATCCTTGGTGGCGCGGTCTATGCAATCAAGGCGCGGATGCGCAAACCATGACCCGATGCCCGCGTCCGATACTTGACACCCCGACGGTCCACGTCCAACGCTTTGCGCCATGTTCGACATCCGCCCCGTAGCCTATGTGATCGGCCTTCTGGTCGCTGTCCTCGGGGCGACAATGCTGTTGCCGATGCTCGTGGACATGGCCGAGGGCCGGGGCGAATGGCATGTTTTCCTGCAAAGCTCGGTCCTTACCATGTTTTCCGGCGGGCTGATCGCGCTGGCTTCGGCCAATGGCGTGAAAGAGGGGCTGTCGATTCAGCAGACCTTCCTGCTCACCACCGGGGTCTGGGTTGCCCTGCCGATCTTCGGCGCCATCCCGTTTGTCCTGGGTGACACCGAGGCGCGCTTTGTCGATGCGTTCTTCGAGGCGATGTCGGGCCTCACCACGACCGGTTCGACCGTGTTCACGGGGCTGGATGACCTGCCCAAGGGCATCCTGCTCTGGCGCGGGTTGCTGCAATGGCTGGGCGGGATCGGCATCATCGTCGTGGCGATGGTGTTCCTGCCCGAGCTGCGCGTGGGCGGCATGCAGATCTTCCGCTCGGAAGCCTTTGACACGATGGGTAAAATCCTGCCCCGCGCGACCGAGATCTCGGCCTCGATCTCGACCATCTACATCGCCATCACCATCGCCTGTGCCACAAGTTACTACATCGTCGGCATGAACTTCTTCGATGCCACGGTGCACGCGCTGACCACGGTGTCGACGGGCGGCTTTTCCAATTACGACGCGTCCTTCGGGACGTTCCAGGGTCCGGCGGAATACGTCGCTTCGATCTTCATGATCAGCGCAGCGCTGCCATTCGTGCGCTATGTGCAGATGGCCAAAGGCAACTCGGGGGTGATCTGGAAGGACAGCCAGATCCGTGCCTTTCTGGGCACCATCCTCATGCTGGTTTTCATCACGGCCTTCACCCTGACGCAAATCTTTCCGCACCACCCCGAACAGGCCTTCCGCGAGGCGCTCTTCAACATCGTATCGATCATGACGGGCACCGGCTTTGCCAGCGTCGATTACATGGGCTGGGGGCCGTTCCTGATCTCGATCTTCTTCTTCATCGGCCTGATCGGCGGCTGCGCGGGCTCGACCTCGTGTTCGATCAAGATCTTCCGGTATCAGCTGCTCTTTGCGTCCATCAAGGTGCAGCTGCGCAAGATCCGTTCGCCCCACGGCGTGTTCATGCCGCGCTATGCGGGCCGCCCGGTGGGTGACGACGTTCTGAACTCGGTGATCTCGTTCTTCGTGTTCTTTGTCATCTCGCTGGGTGTGTTGTCCGTTGCGCTGGGCATGACAGGGCTCGATCTGATCACTTCGGTCTCGGGCGCTGCGACGGCGCTGGCCAATATCGGTCCGGGATTGGGGCCCGAGATCGGGCCTTCGGGCAATTTCGCGGGCCTCAACGACACGGCCAAATGGATGCTGGCCATCGGGATGCTGCTGGGCCGACTCGAACTGCTTGCCGTCTATGCCATCTTCACCGTCAGTTTCTGGAGAGCCTGATGACCCAACAGCCGCTTGGCGCGCAAATCTCGCAAATGCTGAAAGAGCGGGGCGTCGACACGATCTTCGGTATTCCCGGTGTGCACAATGTCGAGCTGTATCGCGGGATCGAGCAGGCCGGGATCACCCATGTGCTGGCCCGGCACGAACAGGGCGCGGGCTTCATGGCCGATGGCTATGCGCGCGCGACCGGCAAGCCGGGTGTGGCCTATGTCATCACAGGGCCGGGGCTGACCAACATCCTGACGCCGCTGGGGCAGGCCTATTCGGATTCCGTGCCAGTGTTGGCGATCTCTTCCTGTCTCGACGAAACCTCCGCCCGCCGGGGCCAGCTTCACCAGATGCGCGACCAGCGCATGGCAGCCGAAACCGTCTGCGCCTGGTCCGAAGAGGCCCGCAGTGCCGAGGCCGCCTATGCCCTGATAGACCGGGCCTTTGACCAGTTCGCCAGCACCCGCAAGCGCCCCTGTCACATTCAGGTGCCCATCGCCACGCTGGGCGCTGTGGCCGATCCCGCGCCGGTGCCTGCGCCACGACCCAGCCTGCCTGCCGCGTCCCATAGGGATGTCTACGACGTGGTTGCCGCCGTCCTCGCCGCGCAGAAACCGCTCCTCGTCTTTGGCGGAGGCGCAGTTGCAGGCGCGGGCGCAATCCCCGACCTGCTGCGCCAGACGGGGGCGGCCACGATCGTCACCTATGCCGCGCGCGGCGTCGTGCCCGGCGATCAGCCGCTCTACTTCGGAAGCTTCCTCGCCCGTCCCGACAGCGCCGACATCGCCGCTCAGGCCGATCTGGTGATCGCCATCGGCACCACGCTGTCCGAGGTCGATCTCTGGCGGCCCACGCTGGGCCACACCGCACCGATGATCCGGGTGGACATCGACCCCGAGGTCTTCACCGGTATGAGGCCAGAGGACCGCGCGATCCTTGCCGATGCGGGCGCGTTCCTGAAGGCCATGACAATCGCCATTCCCGCCCGAACCGCCGATCAGCCGCCGAAATGGGACCCCGCTGCGATTGCCCGCAAACGGGCGGCGTGGCGAGCCGAGGTGGATGCCGAACGCCCCGGCATCGGGCGGGTCTGCGACGCGCTGCGCGCGGTGCTGCCGGGCGACACGATGATCTATTCCGACATGACCCAGTTCGCCTACGCAGCGAAAGAGATCTGGGACATGCCGCGCCCCGGTCACTGGCACCACCCCTACGGCTTTGGCACTCTGGGCTATGCTTTGCCCGCAGCCATTGGCGGGGCTGTGGCCCGACCGGGTCTGCCGACCCTCGCCATTGCCGGGGATTACGGGCTGCAATACACGATTCAGGAACTCGGCACGGCGGTGGAACTGGGTCTACCGCTGCCGATTCTGGTCTGGGACAATGGCAAGCTGGGCGAGATCGAGGAGAGCATGGTCCGCAGCCAGATCGCGCCCAATGCCGTGGTGGCGCGGAACCCGGATTTCCTTGCACTGGCAAAGGCCTATGGGGCAGGGGCGGTGCAGCCCGACAGTCTGGAGGCGTTGCAGCAGGCGGTTCTGGCGGCGTTCAAGGCCGACACACCGACAGTGATCCGCGTGACACCGGGCATTGCAGGCTGAAAAGCCTGTTCGAACAGGCTTGGAACGCGGTTTCGAAACCGCGTCACGGGCTTTCGAAAGCCCGTCCACCGCGCGGTCCCTTACCGAAGTCTTAACCCTCACCCGCCAAAACCCCCCGCACGATGCGCATCGAGCGGAGAGGGTCACTCCCACACCGCGACACAATGCTGACGATTGCTTTCATGCCCCGACAGGGGACACCCGTGAAAGACCGGTCAACAGGGCCCTGCAAGGGGTTACAGGGTCCGGGTCCACGCCCGACAGAGCAAAGCATGTCAGACCTTCGGGGCGGCGCCGCTTTCCACTTGAAGAGGGATCACTCGTATCCCACATGACCGATCGCTCCCGGCGGGTTTTGGCCCGACCGGGCGTCCGGCGTGGGTCGGGCAGGGTGTAACGCCCTGTCCGGCCCTTTTCGTTTTAGAGAGAGGTGCGGGTCGGATGCGTGCTTGCACGCACCGCACCCACATCACCCCAGTTCGGCCAGCCGGTCCATCGCCTCTTGCAACTGCGCCGCTTCTTCCTCGCGTGCGGCAAGGTTGGCGCGGGTTTCCTCGACCACCTCTTCGGGGGCGCTCTCGACGAATTTCGGGTTGCTCAAGCGCCCCTTCATGCCGCCGATCTCCTTGGCAAGTTTCTGCAGCGACTTCTCAAGCCGCGCCTTTTCCTCGGCCACGTCGATGATGTCGGCCAGCGGCAGGCCAAAGGTTGCGCCCTCCATTGGCACGGTGGCGCAGCCCTTTGGGAAGGCATCCACCACCGTCAACTCCTCGATCCGCGCCAGACGCTTGATCAGCACCTCGTTGCGGTCCCACGCGGCGCGGGCGGCATCGCCCATATCCTTCACCACCAGCGGAAGGTACAGCCCCACCGGCACGTGCATCTGCTGACGCGCAGACCGGATGCCCTCGATCAGACCGATCACCCAGTTCATCTCGCGGTCGGCCTCGGCGTCGATCAGGTCGTCGCCATAGGTCGGCCAGTCGGCATGGACGAGCATCTTCGACCGGTCGCCTGTCACGGCCCATAGCTCTTCAGTGATGAAGGGCATGATCGGGTGCAGCAGGATCAGACACTGGTCGATGACCCAGGCCATGGTCGCCTTGGTTTCCGCCGTCTGCGGGCCGTCATCCAGCAGCAGGGGCTTGGAGAATTCCACGTACCAATCGCAGACCTTTCCCCAGACAAAGCGATAGAGCGCCGCCGCGGCGTCATCGAAACGGTAGGCGGCCAGTGCCGCGTCCACCTCGCCGCGCACGCGGGCGGTCTCGCCAATGATCCACTGGTTCACCGTTGCGGTGGCCTTGGGGATGTCGGCGCTGGGGGTCCGGTTCTCGAACACGCCGTTCATCTCGGCAAAGCGTGTCGCGTTCCAGAGCTTCGTGCCGAAGTTCCGGTAACCCGCGATTCTGGCCATGTCGAGTTTCAGCACACCGCCCAGCGAGGCCATCGCCGCATTGGTGAAGCGCAACGCATCCGCGCCGTATTCGTCAATGATCTCAAGCGGATCGACCACGTTGCCCAAGCTTTTGGACATCTTCTTGCCCTTGGCGTCGCGGACGAGGCCGTGCAGGTAGACGTCCTTGAACGGGATCTGATCGACCACGGCGAGTTGCATCATCATCATCCGCGCGACCCAGAAGAACAGGATGTCCTGCCCGGTCACGAGGACGCTGGTCGGGAAGTATTTTTGCAACTCAGGCGTCTGTTCCGGCCAGCCCAGCGTCCCGATGGGCCAGAGACCGGACGAGAACCACGTGTCGAGGACGTCGGGATCGCGGGTCAGTTCAACACCGTTACCCGCCATTGCCTGTGCCTCGGCCTCGGTCGGCGCGCAGTACTGATTGCCGTCAGCATCGAACCACACCGGGATCTGATGCCCCCACCACAACTGGCGCGAGATGCACCACGGTTCGATGTTCTCAAGCCAGTGGTAATAGGTCCGTTCGCCCGATTCCGGCACGATCTTGACCTCGCCCGAGCGCACGGCCTCCAGCGCGGGGCCGACGATCTTTTCGGCATCCACGAACCATTGGTCGGTCAGCATCGGCTCAATGACCACCTTCGAACGGTCGCCGAAGGGCTGCATGATCGGCTTGGCTTCGACCAGCGGAACAAGCCCTTCATCGCGCGCTTCGCCGCCCTCTTCAGGGGCGACTGGCGCTTTGGGCGCGCCAAGACGCGGGTCGGTGGCGGGCACCATGACCGCCAGACCCTCGGCCGTGATCTCCTCCACAACCCGCTTGCGCGCTTCGAACCGGTCCAGCCCGCGCAGGTGATCGGGGACAAGGTTCAGCGCGTCGGTCTCGGCCTCGGTCAGCGTGCGTTCGCCGCGCGCAACGGCACCGGCGATCAACGCGGCCTCTTCATACGGCGCGCCGTCGTCGCGCATGTGGGCCTTGGTGTCCATCAGGCGGTAGCACGGGATGTTGCCACGCTTGGCGACGCCGTAGTCGTTGAAGTCGTGCGCGCCGGTGATCTTGACCGCACCCGAGCCGAAGGTCGGATCGGGATACTCGTCGGTGATGATCGGGATCAGGCGGCGGTGCTCTTTCGGTCCAACCGGAATCTCGCAGAGTTTCCCGACGATTGGCGCGTAGCGTTCATCTGACGGGTGAACGGCAACCGCGCCGTCGCCCAGCATGGTTTCCGGGCGCGTGGTGGCGATGGAGATATAGTCACGCTCTTCCTCCAGCACGACATTCCCGTCCTCGTCCTTCTCGATATAGGTATAGGTGGCCCCACCTGCGAGCGGGTATTTGAAGTGCCACATATGGCCGGGGTTTTCGATATTCTCGACCTCGAGATCGGAAATCGCGGTCTCGAAATGCGGGTCCCAGTTGACCAGCCGCTTGCCGCGATAGATCAGGCCCTTGTTGTACATGTCGACAAAGACCTTGATCACCGCGTCGTGGAAATTCGGCCCATTGCCCTTGTCCGGGTCGCCCGCAGCACCGCCCATGGTGAACGCCTCGCGCGACCAGTCTGCCGACGCCCCAAGGCGCTTGAGCTGCCCGATGATCGTGCCCCGCGACTTGACCTTCTGCTGCCAGACGCGGTCCAGAAACGCCTCGCGCCCCATCTCGCGGCGCGACGGCTCGCCATTGGCGGCCATCTCGCGTTCGGTCACCATCTGCGTGGCGATGCCCGCATGGTCGGTGCCCGGCTGCCAGAGCGTATCGAAGCCGCGCATCCGGTGCCAGCGGACAAGGATGTCCTGCAAAGTGTTGTTGAACGCGTGCCCCATATGCAGCGAGCCGGTAACGTTGGGCGGCGGGATCATCACGCAGAACGTGTCCTCGCGCGAGGCATTGGCGCCTGCCTTGAAGGCGCCGCTTTCTTCCCAGGCCTTGTAAAGCCGCGCCTCGGCCTCGCTTGCGTCGAATGTCTTTTCCATCGCCATGGGTCAGATCCCGCTTCTGTGCTGCCCTTTGGGGCCGCAAATGTTCCGTTGCGCCTCATCTAGCGAATGGGCGGGGAAAGGAAAACCCAAGGCAGGCGGGAAAATGGCGGCGGTGATGCAGGTCCTTCGAAGGACCTTGTGCACGGGATTTCGAAATCCCGGCCACCGCGTTTCGAAACGCGGGCGCCCGACAAGAAAAAAAGGTGGGGCCAAGGGCGGGGAGGCACCACCGGTTC
>NZ_JALEGT010000062.1 GCF_022763305.1 Marivita sp.
CACCTCAGCGCCGCCGGTGAAGGGGGTTCTACGGTTACTCCGGCGAGTCCGCAAGCGAAAAAATGCAGCTGTCGTCACTTTTTCTTCGGGTTTCTTTTTTCCGCGAAAACAGGTGTTTGGCGCAACAATTGTTCCCGCGGAGGCGATCCCACGCAATTGCAGACAAGGACTGTCCAGATTTAGTGAGTCCCCGTTGCGAGCACGCAAGACCTGCGTGTCACGCTTGCCGAAACAGCCGGAGACCGGGCAGACGATCAGCGCGAATCCGGGTGCAGAGGAGGCCGACGATCACTGCCGTGTACAGGATCGGTTCCCATTGAAACCCCTTCACCAGCAACAGGAAGTGCACAGCCCCCAGGATTGCTGCGGGGTAAATGAGCTTGTGCAGCTTGCGCCACGTCGCAGCACCCAGGCGCCTGAGACTCAGGTCATTGGATGTCAGCGCCAGCGGGACCATCAGAATGAAGGCTGCCATCCCCACAGTGATATACCAGCGCTTGATGATATCGGCCCAGACATTCTGGAACTGCACATCGAGCACCAGCCACGTCAGGAGATGAGCCGTCAGGTAGAAGAAGGTGATCACGCCGATGGCCCGACGGAACCGGAGCAGGTTGATCCCGACCCACCGGCGCAGTGGCGTCACGGCGAGACCAGCAATCAGAAGCCACAGGCTCCAGAGGCCCAGTTCGTGCTCGATCCGCTTGGCAGGGTCGATGCCCAACCCTCCGGTCAGACCGAGATAGAACAGGACCACCACGGGGATGGGCGCCAGAGCGTACAGTGTCCAAGGCGGGAGCCGCCGCAATGTCGTGTTCAGCCCATCAACCACGGTCAGAAGAACTCCCGCAGGTCCATGCCGTCATAAAGACCGGCCACCTCGTCTTCGTATCCGTTGAACATCAGGGTCGGTTCGCGCTTGGCGAAGATGCCGCTTCCGATCCGGCGTTCCGTCGCCTGTGACCAGCGCGGATGATCCACTTCGGGATTCACGTTGCTGTAAAAGCCGTATTCGCGCGGGTTGGCGATGTTCCAACTTGCGGGCGGTTCGTCTTCGACCAACGAGATGCGCACCACTGACTTGATCGACTTGAAGCCGTATTTCCATGGCACCACCAAACGCATCGGCGCGCCATTCTGTTTGGGAATGTCGCGTCCGTAAATCCCGGTGGCCATCATGGTCAAAGGATGCATCGCCTCGTCCAGACGCAGGCCTTCGACATAGGGCCAGTCAAGAACGCGGCTCGAAACGCCGGGCATCTCGTCCGGGCGCAGGACGGTTTCGAAGGCCACATATTTCGCGCCCGACTGCACGCCGACCCAATCGAGCAGATCGGCAAGTTCGAAGCCGTTCCATGGCACCACCATCGACCAGGCCTCGACGCAGCGGAACCGGTAGACTCGCTCCTCGATGGTCATCTGGGACAGGATGTCGGCAAAGCTGTAATCGCCCGGCTTGTCCACAAGGCCGTCAATGCGGACGGTCCAAGGATCAATCGTCAGCGCCTTGGCGTACCGCGCGGGGTCTTCCTTGCCGGTGCCGAACTCATAGTAGTTGCAGTAGTTGGTGATCTCTTCCCAGGCGTTCGGTTCCAGCGCCTTCTGCGCACGGGCCCCTGCCGGAAGCGCACCGGCGATGCCACCTGCAGCAAGTCCCGCCATCAGTTGGCGGCGGTTCAGAAAGGCCGCGTAGGGGCTGACGTCTTCTGCACTGAGGGTGTTCTTCCAACGATGCGCCATGTCTGTCCTCTTTGTCCGTTGTCCCACAAGACATAGAGGCAGATCTTCAAACCACCAAAGCAAGATGTCTCACGTGTGCGTGGCTATCTTGAAATGTTTGATCACGCTCCGAAGACGGATCGGGCGTCAGCCTTCGATCATGTCGACGCGCGTGGCATGCCGTCCGCCTTCGAACTCCGCCGTCAGGAAGGCATCCACGATATCGAGCGCGAGGCCTTCACCCACGACGCGCGCCCCGAGGGAGAGCATGTTCGCATCGTTGTGCTGCCGGATCATGCGGGCCGAGAATGTGTCGGAGCAGACCCCGCAGCGGATGCCTTTGACCTTGTTGGCCGCCATCATGATGCCCTGTCCAGTCCCGCAGAGGATAATGCCAAGACTGCACTCGCCAGACGCCACACGCTCCGCTGCAGCCTGACCATGCTTGGGGTAATGCGTGCTTTCCGTTGTCGTAGGGCCGATGTCGACCACGTCCCACCCTTGGACCGCGATATGCCGGGCCAC
This sequence comes from Marivita sp., assembly GCF_022763305.1. Classification (GTDB taxonomy): domain Bacteria; phylum Pseudomonadota; class Alphaproteobacteria; order Rhodobacterales; family Rhodobacteraceae; genus Marivita. Next base: position 2,245 of record NZ_JALEGT010000062.1, read on the forward strand.
AGCCTGACGCAGGTCAATGGCTGCGTGATCGCTGGAAAGAACGATGCGCTTGGAGTTGGTCATGGCAGGCAGTCCCGATCAGATGTGCTTTGTGCGCCTTGGACCAGATGCACGCGGTCGCGTCAATTGCCCCGCGTCACCTCCCCGGTGTGGGCATGACCACATTATCCGCTCGTGTTGGGCGAGGCCGCCACCAGTTCAACCGTGTTTCCATCGGGGTCTCGCGTGAACAGACCACGCCAGCCAACCCACTCGAACTCCTGGAAACGGGCGGGCAGACCCTGCTCTTCGAGCCACAGCTTCGCGGCGTCCTGTTCCTCCCATGGCAGGCTCAGCGCAAGATGGTGCAGCGCGGAGGCCTCTGGGATGTCACTGGATGACCCGGGCTCTTCGAAGAGGGCAAGAACCGCCGTGTGCCCGCCAAAGCTTTCGCCCAGATGAAAGAGCGTGATTCTCTGCGGTGGGCCGGGTCGCCTCCCATCCGGGAGCACCGTGAGGCCCAACACGGATTCGTAGAACGCCACCATTGCTTCGTAGTCGCGGCACCGGATCGCGATCTCGCCCAGCGCGCGAGGCGTGAACCCCCGCGTCATGCCTGCACCGTCTGCGGCCAGAGATCGGACATCAGGATGCTGCGCCCATCCGGTTGCACCACGCGCACGTGGCTGCGCCGCATCAGACGCGGTTCGGCGACGCCGACGGAATGGGCGATGGTCTCCACCTCTTTGATGATCTCTCTGGCATAGGCGGCGACTCGCAACTCCTTGTCCTCGACCACCAGACCGGACTGGAAGCGCGGATTATGCGTCGTGATCCCGGTGGGACAGGTGTTGCGATTGCACTTGAGCGCCTGGATGCAGCCCAGCGCAAACATGAACCCGCGCGCCGAGGTGACGAAATCCGCCCCGGTTGCCAGCGCCCAGGCCACATCACCGGGATTCACCAGCTTGCCGCTGGCCACCAAGGGAATGCGGTCGCGCAGCCCATGCGCGTTGCGCAGGTTGGCGACTATGGGCAACGCCTCTCGGATGCTCATGCCGACGAGATCGATCAGAGGCATCGGCGCGGCGCCGGTGCCGCCTTCGCCGCCATCCAGCGTGATGAAATCCGGGGCCAACGCCTCGCCCCGTGCGACGATGGCGTCAAACAATCCGGCCACACCGTCTTCGGACCCGATACACATCTTTATCCCGGTCGGCTTGCCGGTGATCTCCCGCAAGCGCGCAATCATGTCGAGCAGATCGTTCCAGTCATCGACCTCTTCATGACGGTTGGGCGAGATGCTGTCCTGCCCCACGGGGATGCCGCGAACCTGCGCGATCTCCGGCGTCACCTTTTCGCCAGGAAGAATACCACCCTTTCCGGGCTTGGCACCTTGGCTCAGCTTTATTTCGAACATGCGCACCGTGTCATGTGCTGCAATCTCGCGCAGCTTGCCCTCGTCCAGCCGACCCTCGGCATCGCGCACACCATATTTGGCCGTGCCGATCTGAAAGACGATGTCGCACCCGCCTTCAAGGTGATAGGGTGACAACCCGCCTTCGCCGGTGTTCATCCAGATCCCTGCCCGCTTCGCACCCTTGCTCAGGGCCCGAACGGCAGGTTTCGAAATCGCGCCATAGCTCATGCCGGACAGGTTGAAGAACGATCCGGCGGTGTAGGGAATGCGCGCACCCGGCCCGATCACCTTTGGCTCAGACTTGGCGAATTGATTGTCGATTGGCGGGAAGGGTGCATTCACGAAGATTGGCGTTCCGACAATGCCGGTATTGCGGGTCGAGCCGAAAGCCACGGTGTTGCCGTGCCCTTCTGCGGACCGTTTCACCCATTCCCGCTGCGCCCGATTGAACGGAAGCTCTTCGCGATCCATCGCAAAGAAGTACTGTCTGAAGAATTCTCCCAGAGTCGAAAACAACGACCGGAACCGCCCCAGAACCGGATAATTGCGCCGGATCGCATCACTGGTCTGCGTCCGGTCGATGATCCCCAGGATCACAGCCGCCAAGACGACCAATCCGATCACACCGACGAACAGCAGCGCCAGGAAATTCAACGCATACATGGCGACGCCCATGGCACCCTCACATTCAATTCATTGCATCTATAGCATGGAACAGGTTAAGCTGCCCCAACGGTCCCAGCCTATGACAAGGCTTGCCACATGAGGAGACCCCATGAAACGCCTGCTTGCTAAACTGCTCCTGACAATCGCGGCATCTTCGGTCTCGGCGGCCGACCTCGTCACCTACGACACGGATCAATCCTTTGACGATGTGACCTTCGGGCTGGAAAACGCCATCCTCGATGCAGGGCTGGTGATTGATCATGTCAGCCATACAGGCGACATGCTGGAACGCACCAAAGGCGATGTCGGGTCGGACATCACACTTTTCCTGCACGCCGATGTCTACAGCTTCTGTTCTGCTAAGCTCTCTCGAGAGGTGATGGAGGCAGAGCCGATGAACATCGTCTTCTGCCCTTACGACATCTTTGTCATGGTCCGCCCCGAGACACCCGACATCACCACGATCGGATTCCGCACCTTTCCGGATGGCGCAATGAAGACGATCGAAGCGCTTCTGGATGGCATCGCAAAAGCTGCGATCGGGCTCGAATGATGACGGAACGCTGACGCCCGATCACAAGAATTTCAGTTGAAAAAGCAATGTCTTGCGGCTTAGGCGGCGCCGCGATTTCGTCAAGTCCCATCGGCGGAGATCCCCGCAGATCCAAATCCGTTTGCCCTGCGTTTCAGGTCCAGATGTGCGTGACACATCGCAACGCATGACAAAAAGGACGACTTACATGTTTCGCAAGACAACAATCGCCCTCACAACTGCCGCATCGCTGCTGGCAGGCACCGCCTTCGCCGGAGGTCACTCCAAGGACATCGTCGACACCGCAGTCGAAGCCGGCACGTTCGAAACCCTCGTCGCGGCGGTTCAGGCAGCCGGCCTTGTCGACACGCTGAAGGGTGAAGGCCCGTTCACCGTGTTCGCACCGACCGACGAAGCCTTCGCCGCTCTGCCGGAAGGCACCGTCGAGAACCTGCTGCTGCCGGAAAACAAGGATCAGCTGGTGGCGATCCTCACCTATCACGTGGTTCCGGGCAAAGTGATGTCGACCGACCTTATGGACGACATGGAGGCCGAGACCGTTCAGGGCTCTTCCGTGACCATCGACCTCGACAATGGCGTTATGGTGGAAAACGCATCCGTGACCACCGCTGACATCGAAACCTCGAACGGCGTGATCCACGTGATCGACACGGTGATCCTGCCGGAAAGCTGAGGCTTTCGCGCATATGCGCAACAAAGGGCGGTCTCTGGCCGCCCTTTTTCGTGCCCGACGGCCGGAAAATGGCCCCTTGAGGCATTGACCGAAAGCCGTACTCTGCGGCCATGTTCGAGCACCTTCGCAGCGCTGGATTTGACATCGAAACCCGCAACCATGCGGGCGCGATCCTGTCGGTCGATTTTCCCGAAATCGCAGGCGAACTTGAGTGCGCTCTGCGAGACCTGACCATCCCCGCCGAAGAGCTCATCGGCTCGGGCGGTGGCGAAGCGCCTTCAACTCAACGCCTGCGCCGTCGACTCTATGCCCAGCAATGGCCCAAACACAGCTTCGACTTCAGGATGATTGTCGATGGCCGGGAAACCGTTGCTCACAGTCACGAGATCGACCATGTCCGCACCACCTCGTTGGGCAAGGTCGCGCTTGAAATCGAGTGGAACAACAAGGACCCGTTCTTTGACCGCGATCTTGAAAACTTCCAGCGCCTGCACGCGCAATCCGCGATCTCGGTCGGTATTCTGATCACACGGGGGGCCAGCCTTCAGGATGACATGCGCGGCATCATTCAGCGCTGCATCGAGAAACACGGGTTCATTGACGAGGCCGAGATGGTCGACAGTTTCGGCATGAAGGACCGCACCAAGCGCCAGCGCGACGCGGTGCAGCGGTTGATCGACCAGCAGACGCCCTTTGCCGAAGCCTTCGCCAAGCATTTCGTCAGCGACAAGTTCGGTGCCGCCACAACCCATTGGCAAAAGCTGAAGGACCGCATCGACAGAGGTGTGGGCAACCCCTGTCCTCTTCTGCTGATCGGTTTGCCCGCGCCCATCATTCAGAACTGACCCCGGTGCGGGGTGATGATGCATCGAAGCATCATCGCGTTTCGATTGATCGAAACGCCTTACTCCGCGGCGACACCCGAATTATGTTTATAGGTCTTCCAGGTCGGCTTGTAATCGTCGCTCGCCTGATTGCCCCAGACGGTCCAGCCGTCCCGTACGCCACGCCCGAACAGTTCCAGATACGGGCCCCAGGAACAGCTTTCGATGATCTTGTACTGCTCATCCGGTTTGCGCGAATGCTCGCGCTTGCGGGTCTTGAGCACATCACCGTCAGGCTCTTCCGCTTCCATGTAATTCACCTGCGACCGGCCCGGTGGCAGCGTGCGCACATCCTTGCCCCGTACACCGAACAGCAGAATCTCGGTCACGTTGCGGAAGTAGAAGCCGACACCGCGCCCATCCGGCCCGCCATCCTTGCGGACCTTTTCCCAGATGATGTTCGATTTGTATTCAAAGCCCCACGCATTCAGCACCTGAAGCCCTTCGGGCAACAGCGCATTGGGCACCCATAGGTAGCAATGCGCGCGGTCTGCCAGATGCTCGGCCACGGGCAGCGCGCAGATTTCGTCCAATTCCATCGTGGGATAGCGCGCCAGGCGCTTATGCTCGGGCGCGACCTTGCCGGTGCGGTTCTGAAACCGCCACGGGGGATCCGCCATGACACAGCCAAAGCGGTCGTCGCCCAAGAACCCCCGCAGATCGTCCGCCGCTGTCATCCATGCCTCCAATGGTGTTGGCTTTCATGTGTAAGCCAACATCTTGTGTCTGGCAAACGATCATTAACCTCTGTCCACAGCTTATTCCGGGGTGATGAACAAACCCATAACAGGAGTGCGGCATGAAAAAAGGCGGGGATTTCGCCCCGCCTTTCCGTTCGTTCAGTGCACCACGGCATCATCCGGACGCGGCCGGTTCGATGCGGCAACGCGGTCCCCGATGATCAGACCATCGGCCCCAGCCGTCACAGGCACCAGATCGCCATCCGCGATGTCCCCCGCAAGCAGCATTTCCGCCAACGGGTCCTGCAAAGCGCGCTGGATCACCCGCTTGAGCGGACGCGCCCCGAAAACAGGATCGTATCCCTCTTCCGCCAGCCATTTGCGCGCGGCATCGTCCAGCTGCAGGTCGATCTTGCGCGCGGCAAGCCGCTTGAGCAGACGTGCCATCTGAATGTCCACGATCCCGTTCATATCCTCGCGCTTGAGGCGGTCGAAGATCACGGTCTCGTCCAGACGGTTCAGGAACTCGGGGCGGAAATGCGCCCGCACCGCGTCCATCACGTCGCGCTTGGCCTGACCCGAGTCAGAGCCTTCCGGCAGTTGGCTTAGCGCCTGCGACCCAAGATTCGATGTCAGCACGATCAACGTCTGTTTGAAGTCCACCGTCCGGCCCTGACCATCGGTCAGCACACCATCATCCAGCACCTGCAAGAGCACGTTGAACACGTCCGGATGCGCCTTTTCGACCTCGTCGAACAGCACGACCTGATAGGGCCGCCGCCGCACGGCTTCGGTCAACACACCGCCTTCGTCATAGCCGACATAGCCCGGAGGCGCACCGATCAGACGGGACACGGCGTGTTTCTCCATGAACTCCGACATGTCGATCCGCACCATGGCGTTGTCGTCGTCGAACAGAAACTCGGCCACGGCCTTGGTCAGTTCTGTCTTACCCACGCCGGTCGGCCCAAGGAACAGGAAGCTGCCCAAAGGACGATTCTCGTCGTTGAGGCCCGCCCGCGCACGGCGCACCGCGTTGGCGATGGCACGCACAGCCTGATCCTGGCCGATGACCCGCTTGTGCAGACCTTCTTCCATCCGCAACAACTTGTCCCGCTCGCCTTCGAGCATCTTGGAGGTCGGTATACCCGTCCAGCGTTCGACCACACCCGCGATCTGCTCGGGGCGCACGGCTTCTTCAACCATGACATCGTCATCGTTGCTTTCAGCCTCGGCCAACTGTTTTTCAAGCTGCGGGATCACCCCATAGGACAGCTCTCCGGCCTTGGCGAGGTTGCCTTCCCGCTTGGCGATCTCCAGCTCGGCCCGCGCGCGGTCGAGTTGCTCTTTGACATCCCGTGCCGACGCCAGCTTGTCGCGCTCCGCCTGCCATTTGGCTGTCATCTCGGCGGACTGCTCCTGCAGATCGGCAAGATCCTTTTCCAACTTGGCCAGACGGTCTTTCGACGCCTGATCGTCTTCAAGACGCAGGGCCTCAACCTCAATCTGCTTCTGTAGGATATCGCGGTCCAGCGCGTCGAGTTCCTCGGGCTTGCTGTCCACTTCCATCCGCAAACGCGACGCAGCTTCGTCCATCAGGTCGATGGCCTTGTCCGGCAGGAACCGGTCGGTGATATAGCGATGCGACAGGGTTGCCGCTGCCACCAAGGCGCTGTCCGAAATCCGCACGCCATGGTGCAACTCGTACTTTTCCTTGATGCCGCGCAGAATGCTGATCGTATCCTCGACCGTCGGCTCCTGCACCATCACAGGCTGGAACCGGCGGGCAAGTGCCGCGTCCTTTTCCACGTGCTTACGGTACTCGTCGAGCGTCGTCGCACCCACGCAGTGCAACTCTCCACGCGCAAGGGCAGGTTTCAGCAGGTTGGACGCATCCATCGCACCATCCGCCTTACCCGCACCCACCAGCGTGTGCATCTCGTCGATGAAAAGGATAATCTCACCGGCAGCCGCCGTCACTTCGGACAGGATGCCTTTAAGCCGTTCCTCGAACTCACCGCGATACTTCGCACCGGCGATCAGCGCGCCCATGTCCAAGGCCAACAACCGCTTGTTGCGCAGGGATTCCGGCACATCGCCATTGACGATGCGCAGTGCCAGACCTTCGGCAATCGCGGTCTTGCCCACGCCCGGCTCACCGATCAGAACGGGGTTGTTCTTGGTCCGGCGGCTCAGTACCTGCATGGCACGGCGAATTTCGTCGTCCCGGCCGATGATCGGGTCGATCTTGCCTTCGCGCGCACGTTCGGTCAGGTCGAGCGTGAATTTCTTGAGCGCTTCGTACTGATCCTCCGCACTGGCACTGTCAGCCGTCCGGCCTTTGCGAATGTCATTGATGGCAGAGTTCAGCGCCTGCGCATTGACCGCTCCTGCTTCCAATGCTTCCTGCGCCGGGCTTTTGACCATGGCCAGCGCCATGAGAATCCGCTCGACCGGGACAAAGCTGTCGCCCGCCTTTTTGGCGATCTTTTCCGCCTCATCGAGCACCTTGCCCGTTGCACTGTCCAGATAGACTTGTCCGGCATCACCTGACACTTTGGGGATCTTGGCAAGCTTGCCATCCAAAGCCTGAACAACGCGCTGCGGCGCACCGCCGGCACGTTGAATGAGGTTGGAGGCCAACCCCTGTTCGTCGTCCATCAAGGCTTTGAGGATATGTTCGGGCGCCAGCCGCTGATGGCTTTCCCGCATGGCAATCGTCTGGGCCGCTTGAATGAAACCGCGCGACCGCTCCGTGAACTTCTCCAAGTTCATGGCATTCTCCTTTCGTTAAGCACCCCTTGGTCCGGAACGCCCGCAATCGGCACGTCCCATGGCAGGGCCTTCATGAGGAAAATGGGGACGCGTGCCATGCCGTTCAAGAGCCCGTGATCGGCAAGTAAACATCAGCGTCTTGGCCTCACAGACCGTTTGAATCCCGATCAGGAACGTCAGGAGTTTCGAAATTGCCGGTGCCGGCATCTTCCAGATAAGGATTACCCTGCGCTGGACCGACCGGGTCAAACACCCAGATGACCAGCCCGGCCAAGACGACCGCAGCGGTGATGATCGCGAAAGGGCGCCCGAATCCAGTGCGCCGGTTGATTACCGTGTTCGAGTTCATGCTGTTCTCCTGTCTGCGCAAAGAACGCCTGATGCGGGGGGATGTTCCTTGACGCGTCCTCACACGCTTGTAAGACGGGGCCAGTCTGCAGGAAGGAATACCACCATGGCCGATGACCGCTTGATCGTAGCGCTGGACGTCCCCAACGCGCTTGCTGGACTGCAATTGGCCGAAACACTGGGTGATGCGGTGTCCTTCTACAAGATCGGTCTCGGCATGCTGACAGGCGGCGGTCTCGCCCTCGCCAACGAGCTGAAGCAGGAACAGGGCAAGCGCATCTTCCTAGACATGAAGCTCTTCGACATCGGTGCAACCGTCGAAGCCGCCGTGCGCGGGCTGGCACAATACGATCTGGATTTTCTGACCGTGCATGGTGACCCATACGTCGTCCGCGCCGCGAAGGAAGGGGCGGCCGGTTCGGACCTCAAAATTCTTGCCGTAACAATCCTCACCTCGCTCGAGCGCAGCGACCTCGACGGTGCCCTGATCAAGGATGGCACGGTTGCCGATCTCGTGGTCGAACGGGCCGGTCGCGCTTTCGACGCAGGGGCCGATGGCGTCATCGCCTCTCCCAACGAAGCTGCGCTGATCCGCGCGCTGCCCGAAGCCTCGGGCAGATTGATCGTCACCCCCGGCGTGCGCCCGGCCGGTTCCGATCTCGGGGATCAGAAACGCGTTGCGACACCGGCGAATGCGGTCAAGAACGGCGTCGATCACATCGTGGTCGGCCGCCCCGTCTGGAAGGCCGCCGACCCACGTGCCGCCGCTCAGGCGATCGTGGCGGAAATGCAATCGCCTCAGGCGGTTCAGCCCAACAACAGCTGATCGAGATAGCGCCGGACCATCTGCGCAAAGTGCGGGATCGCCTCGGGGTGTTCAACATAGCGATCGGCCGCCATCAGCATCCAACCCTGTCCCTCTGATCCGAACACGATCCTGCGCTCCATCTCGCAAGGAAGATGCGCAGCGAAAAAGACGCCACGCTTGTGACGGCCGCGCCAGATCAGATCCTCCGGGCACAGAGCAAGGCCCACCTCTTCGAGCGTCTCGCGCAGGACACAGGCCTCAGCGGTTTCGTCACCCTCCCGTCCGCCACCCGGCAGGTCGAGCCGACCGGGCCAGGGAATGTCGGGGCGGTCGTCGCGGCGCAGAACGACGATCCGATCCCCGAGAAAGAGGATAAGCTTCGCCCCGCCGAATGCCTGCATGATCCAACCTTTCGTCCACCCAAAGCCGGGTGTATCGTCAAACCGCCTGTCCGGATACCCGCCCAATGCCAGCCCTCTGCCGCGATTGCCTGACCGAATTCGATGCCGGTGCGCGCTGCCCTGCGTGCCGCAGTCCCCGCGTGCTTGAGCATCCCGAACTCTATGACCTCAGCATTGCACATATGGATTGCGACGCGTTCTACGCGTCGGTGGAAAAGCGCGACAACCCCGATCTGGCCGACAAGCCCGTGATCATCGGCGGCGGGCGGCGCGGTGTGGTCTCGACCGCCTGCTATGTCGCCCGCATCCGGGGGGTGCGCTCGGCCATGCCGATGTTCAAGGCGCTGCAACTCTGCCCGGACGCCGTGATCGTGAAACCCCGGATGGAGGCCTATGTCGAAGCCTCCCGCGCCATCCGGCAGTTGATGGAAGAACTCACACCGTCCATCGAACCCCTGTCTCTGGACGAGGCGTTCATCGACTTGTCCGGCACGGCGCGGCTGCACGGACACCCACCGGCTGTCATGCTCGCGCGGCTGGTCAAACGCATGCGGGACGAACTTCGCCTGACCGGCTCCATCGGGCTCAGCCACAACAAGTTTCTCGCAAAGATCGCCTCGGACCTCGACAAGCCGCGCGGGTTTTCGGTGATCGGCAAGGCAGAAACGCAAGCCTTCCTGCGGCCAAAACCCGTCCGGTTGATCTGGGGAGTCGGCACCGCGACGCAAGACGCGCTGGACCGCGCAGGCATTCGCACATTCGACGACCTCCTGCGCTGGGAACTTGACGATCTCACGCATCGCTTCGGGAGCATGGGGCACCGTCTTTACCATCTTGCACGCGGACAGGACCAGCGCCGCGTCTCTGCGCACAGTCCGACGAAATCCATCTCGAACGAGACCACTTTCCACGAGGACACAAGCGATCCCGACCTGCTGGATGGCCATCTCTGGCGCATGTGTGAAAAAGTATCCGACCGCGCCAAGGCCAAGGGGCTGGCAGGCCGTGTCGTGACGCTCAAACTCAAGCGGTCGAATTTCACGCTGATCACCAAGCGGACATCGCTCAGTGATCCGACGCAGATCGCAGACCGCATCTATCGCACCGCCCGCGCCCTGTTCGACCAGGTGGGCGATCAGGGGCCGTATCGCCTCCTCGGTGCCGGGATCAGCGATCTGGGCCCGGCTGACGCGGCAGACATTTCGGGCGACCTGCTTGATCCACAGGGCATCAAACGCGCCAAGGCCGAACGCGCCACGGATGCGATCCGGGAACGGTTCGGACCTGACGCGATCCTCAAGGGACGCGCCCTGCGCTGACGCTCACATCAACTGGTTTTCCTCGTCGATGGCCGAAATCCCAAGCGCGTCCAACCCAGCCTCAAGGTGATCGGCCAGATGCGGCGTTCCGATCAGATAATCCGCAGTCGGTGTTGTTGCTTCGTTGATCGCAGTCTGGAACGCTTCGTCCCAGTCTTCGACCTCGAATGCGCCACGCCCGATCCACATGATGGTCACCAGCTCGGCCTGTTCTTCTTCGTCCATGCGGTCGATGAAAGCGCGCATCTCACCTTCGGCGCGATCCAACTCGCGGGCCATCACGATGACGGCGGCAACCTTGTTTGCACTGATATGGTTCATCTCGAATCTCCCATGTGGCCTGTCCAAACATGGAAGAGAAACGAATCTTTCACATTGATCTTACGCAAACAGCCGGTAGTAGAGCCAATCTGGCAAGAACTGGCTGCCGCGGAACACCCATGAAAACAGCGTCGGAAAGCTGCGTTTGAACGCATCCGAATTCATGTGCTCGAAGAATTCGCGCGCCGCGTCCTCGGGCTCCATGATGAAGGGCATGTTGAAATCGTTCTTGTCGGTCAGGCGTGTCTTGACGAATCCGGGGTTGATCAACTGCACCCGCACATTTGTCTTGTGCAGATCCGCATAGAGCGACTCTGCCAATGTCATCACCCCCGCCTTTGACGACGTATAGGCTGCCGCTCCGGGCAAGCCCCGGAAGCCGGACAACGACCCGGTCAGCACGATATGCCCGGCGTCGCGTTCCACGAATTTCGGAACGACCGCCCCCATCAATCGCATCGCACCGGTGAAGTTGATGTCCGCCATCATCGTCGCCTGATCGGCATCCCACGCCTTCGCCCCAAAGGGCCAGTAGACGCCCGCGAGCTGAACGACACCATCGATTTCGCCCACTGCCTCGGAAGCGGCCTTGACCGAGTCTGCGTCGGACACATCGACCGGGACGACATCGGATTTACCGGGAAGCTGCGCTGCAAGTTCGTTCAGTTTATCCTCGCTGCGGGCGGACAGGACAAGGTGTACACCGGCCGCGCTCATCTTGTGTGCCAGCGCGGCGCCCAGACCTTCGCTTGCTCCAACCAGCCAGTACCTTTTGCCCGCCCATTCTCTCACGCTGCTTCCTTCCTGCGCATCGTAGCCACCAGTTCAGCCACCTTGATTCCGTATTTCCGAAACTGGCTGCGGTTCACGATGGTTCCATTCGGTGCCAGATACATCCAGTCCGTGGTATCCAGAACATGCCCCCCCTGCGCGTCTGGAAGCTTGTATTTGTAACGCAACTGCACTGTCGGTCCGCTTTGCACGCCCAGGCCTTCCCCCACGACGTCCGCGGCGGTTGCGCGGATGCGCCCGTCATTGCCAAGCGTCAGGTTCCATTCGCGAAGCACCTCGTCGCCACTGTCGTAGACGAACCGCTCTTTCATCACGCCGGTGTTCCCGGTCCAGACTGCGTCGAAATCCCCGACAAACCGCGAGGTCACACGGCCCGTCGGACCATAGATCACGCCTTCGCAAATGATTTCCCCATTCAGATGGGTGCGCAGATCGAACGCATCGCCGGGGGCGTTCACATAATCATGCGGAGCTTGCCCGACGAACCCGAAATATCGGGTCTTCAGGAAGCCCAGGATCAGCATCAGGCTTGCTCCGAGAAAAACGAGAAAGACTGTCTCCATGACGTCATTCCTTTCCAAGCGGTGTCGCGATCAGCAGACCGATCGCCACCAGTTTCAAAGCGCAGGGCACGCCTGCGTAGAGCAAAGTCAACGTCCTCAGCGCGGCCTCGCTGTTTTCCGCGCCCGAGACAAACCCGCTGGCCTCGAGGATCGGCAGCAACGCAATCGCCGCAAAGGCGAGTGTGAATTTCGACACGAATCCCCAGAGCGCAAACCCTTCGGACGCTTCCGGCGCCACCTGCTCCATCCGCCGGGCAAAGACAGCCGGCAGCAAGGTCAGATCGGCACCGACTGCGGCCCCCGAGGCCAAGCAGATCAAGGCGAACCAGACCGTGTCGCCGCTGCCCAGCATCATCGCAAAGCTGAAGGCCACAATGGCCAAAAGCATCGCCGCAAGAAGCGCGGCCTTGGCACCGATCCGTTCTGCCAGAGCGGCCCAAAGAGGTGCGGCGCCTGCTGCAGCCACGAAGAACAGGAGCAACAGCGGCCCTTCCCAACCCGGCGCATCCAAACGGCTTTCCACGAAAAACAAAAACAGTGTCGAACTCACGGCGACCGGCGCCGCATTGACCAGCGCGATCAGCAGCAGGCGCCGCGAGATTTGATCCTTTAGGACAATTCCAAAGCCCTCAGACGGCTCGGCTGTGGCACCGCGCCATTCATTATGCATCGCGATCCCTGCGATCAAACAGGCCAGCGCAAATACGGCCGCGTAGGCCACGAATTCCGGCCATGCGATGGCCAGAAAAACCGACGGCATCACCGAAGCCACACACACGCCAAGCAAGGCACCCGTTTCTCGCCAGCGCGCGACTCGCAGATACCCGGTGTCGCCGCCCAGCGCCTGCGCCTTCTGGACGCCGCGTGCGTAGAAATTGATGGTCAGGAAACTGAACGCCGAAAACACGAGCGTCAGCATCACGGCGAACCACAGAATCGGGCTGGTCGGTGGTGTCACCGCAAACAGACCCAGCATTGCGGCCCCCATGATCGCCAGCGTGACTCCGACAGCCACACCCTGGTACCGGCGGACCGCGACGGCCAGCTTGCCCAAAAGCGGGTCCTGAATGACATCGAACAAGCGCAGTCCAAAGAGGACAGAGCCCAAAGCGGCAAGGCTGACGCCGTATTCATCGACATAGAATTTCGGCGCATGGATATATATCGGCAAACCCGCCGCCGCGAGCACCGCCGCGAACACCGCGTAGGCTCCCAGGTTCTGCCGATCTGCCCTCATCACTGGCTGACTTCCTCCAGGGGCGGTTCTGTACGGGTGCGATAGCGCGAGCCCTTCCACCACAGCTTGAGCGCCTGCCAGTGGATCAGAGCCAATACCCGACGCGAGCCCATCGGGCGGCGTACGAGCGACCGCAGAATCGACCCATTGCTGATCACCTTGCGCGGACCGGTCAGCGTGGCGATCAAACCTCCGGAGGCCTGCGAATAGTCAATCCAGATCCCGATCTTGTCCGGTCGGATGTCGAACCTGAACTCGTACCCGCCTTCGACAGGCTGGAAGGGCGAGACATAGAAAATCTTTGTGGCCTGCAATCGGTCCGACGATTTGATCGGCGAATTGTCAGGCTTGCGGCACAGGTAGGAATGGCGGTCGCCAAAGGTGTTCGTCACCTCCGCAATCACGGCGACGAGGTTGTCGCTCTCATCATGCGCCAGCCAGAACGACACAGGGTTGAAGACATGGCCCAAGAACCTTGGCTGTGCGAGCAGCAACAACCGCCCCCGCGCCCGCACCTGGTGGGCGTCCAGAACCTCGCGCGCCCAAACAGCCCCGCGTCCCTCGCCCGGCGTACCTCCGTGATCGATGTCCTGCAGGCTCGCCACGTTGCCCCTGTTGCGCGAGAACAGCCAAGGCGTTTTAGGCTTGGCCTCGGCATCCAGCATCACGTAGTCGATCGAGTAGCGGAACGCATTGTCCGTGCTGCCTTTGCGACCATGATAGGTGTACCCGACGATATGATCGACAACCCTCATTCCGCGGCCACTGCAACTGCGTTGCGGGCACGGATCGCGTCGACGACATCCACCGCGCTGCCCAATCCGTCTTCATGGAACCCGTTCTTCATCCATGCGCCACAGAACCACGTCCGTTTCGTTCCGTTCATGTCGCGTACGGTCTCCTGCGCGGCCAGCGCCTCTAGGTCATAGACCGGATGACGCAGGGTGCATTCGTCATAGATCAACTCCTCGCGGATCGGACGGGTGGTGTTCAGCGTCACGAAATGCGGGTCATCCTGTGGGATCGGCTGAAGGCTGTTCATCCAGTAGGTCAGGTCGATGGTGTTCAGTTCTTTGGCTTCGGTCTCGGTGTAATTCCACGAAGACCAGCAAATCCGCTTCTTCGGCATCACACTCGCATCGGCATGCAACACGACGCGGTTGGGCTGGTACTTGATGGCACCAAGAGCACGCTTTTCCAGTGGTGTCGCATCAGAGAGAAGGCGCAGAGTATCGTCTGAATGGGTCGCAAAGACGACCTCGTCATAGCGCTCCCACTCGCCGCCATGTGCCTTGATCTCGGCTCCCATCACATCGCGGCGCACCGCATCGATGGGCGCGCCCAGGCGCAGCGTGACACCACGTTGTTTCAACGACACTTCCAGGCGCCGCACATACTCGATGGAACCATCCTCGACCGTATACCACTGATGCTGGCCCGATACGGACAACAGCGCATGGTTCTCCATGAACTGCACCAAAGCATGCGCGGGGAAATCCATCACCTTTTCCGTCGGCGTCGACCAGATCGCACCAGTAAGCGGCAGCAGATAATAGTCCCGGAACCAATCCCCTGTCCCCAGCTGTTCCAGAAACGCCCCAAGATTGAGGCTGCGGTCGCGCGTGGCATCGAGCGCCCGTTTGTTGAACTTGGCAATGTCTGCCAGCATCCGCAGGAACTTGGGGTTCACGAGGTTCTTTTTCTGCGCGAACACCGACCCAAAAGTCGCCAGCGCGTACTCGATCCGCCCGCCATCGAGGCTTGCGCCAAAGCTCATGCTGCTCTTGGTGACCGGCACATCCAACGCGTTGAACAGCCGTGCGAGATGGGGGTAATTCGCATAGTTGAAAACGATGAAACCGGTATCCACCGGCTGGTCGCCATTCTTGCCCGCAACGATGGTCCGTGCATGCCCTCCAAGACGCGGCTCGGCCTCGAATAATGTGACGTGATGGTCCTCGGACAGCATGTGCGCGGCCCCCATTCCCGAAATCCCTGCGCCAATCACGGCAATCTTCTTTGGGGCGCTGGCGCGGGCTTCAAACGGCATGGCTGTCTCTCTTCTGTGATGTGTCTAGTTTTGTTTACGCTCCAAGCCACAGACCGGATGAAAAGAAAAACAAAATATTCTTTGATCCAAACGTGTAGATGCGCCGTATCTTCGGCATGTTCACGACAACCGTGCTTTCGTCGGATTGCCAAGTCTCTCCCGTTGCCAAGGGGATGGAAATGCGCGAATCCTGCGCAGAACGCGCGAACGGAACGGATACATTGACTGCAGGAATGCGAAACGACGTCTTACCGTGGGTCGACGACCTGATTGCGGTCCGCGATGCGCGGGACGAAGCCGCGTTCATCCGGGTGTTCGGACATTTCGGTCCCCGGGTGAAAGCGTTTCTGATGCGGACGGGCATGGACGCAGCGCTGGCCGAGGAATGCGCGCAGGAAGTGCTCGTTACCGTTTGGAACAAGGCGCATCTCTACGATGCGAGCCGGGCAAGTCCATCGACATGGATTTTCACCATCGCCCGGAACAAGAAGATAGATGTGCTGCGAAAACAGCGGCGCCCGGAACCCGAGGATCTTCCCTGGGGGCCGGAAGCAGAGCCCGACCAGGCGGATGTGATCGGGCTGCAACAGGAGAGCGAGCAACTGGGTCGTGCCCTGCGCGACCTGCCCGAGAAACAAAGGGAGCTGATTGAAAAGGCCTATTTCGGAGACTTGTCCCACAGCGAAATCGCGGATCAGACAGGTCTTCCTCTGGGCACGATCAAATCCCGCATTAGGTTGGCGCTCGAACGCTTGCGCCACTCGATGAAGTGACACTGACATGACTGTAAAACACCACCTCACTGACGATCTCTTGATGGCCTATTCGGCGGGTGATCTGCCCGAGGCCGTCAACCTGATCGTGGCGACACATATCTCGCTGTGCGATGAATGCCGGTCTGCCTTGGGCAGCTATGATGCGGTGGGCGGTGCCCTGCTCGACACATGCGACACGGTCGAGTTGTCCGGCAACAGCCTTGCATCGGTGCTGGACATGATCCACGCCCAAGACAGCGGCATTGAGGAAAACTCCGCACCGATCCGTGTGCAGGACGACATCCTGCCAGCCCCCCTGTGCGATTACGTCGGTGGCGGGTTGGACAACGTACGCTGGCGTCCGGTCGGCATGGGTGTGAAGCAGGCGATCCTGCCCACCTCAAGCGAAGCAACGGCACGTCTTCTCTATATTCCGGCCGGCACCGCGATCCCGGATCACGGGCACCACGGCTTGGAACTGACTCTGGTTCTCAAGGGCGCCTTTCAGGACGAAGGCGGGTATTTCGGCCGGGGCGAAATCGAAGTTGCCAGCGAAGATCTGAACCACACGCCGGTCGCGGACATCTCCGAGGATTGCATCTGCCTTGCTGTCACAGACGCGCCGCTCAAGTTCAAGGGTCTGGTGCCACGCATCGCGCAACCGTTCCTCGGCATATAAGCCGACAACCTGACCGACGAAAAAGGGGGCCAACCGGCCCCCTCTTCTTTTGCGTTTACGCCTTTTTCTTCTTCGTCGGCATCAGATCGGTGATCGTGCCCTCGAACATCTCGGCGGCAAAGTTCACGGTTTCCGACAGGGTCGGGTGCGGGTGGATCGTGTGGCCCAGATCAACCGCATCCGCGCCCATCTCGATGGCAAGTGCCACTTCCGAGATCAGATCACCGGCATTGGTGCCGACGATGCAGGCCCCGATCACGCGGTCATCTTCCGGATCAAAGAGCAGTTTGGTGATCCCCTCGTTGCGTCCATTCGACAGGGACCGCCCGGAAGCCGCCCAAGGGAACACGCCCTTCTCGTACTTGATCCCCTGCGCCTTGGCTTGCGTTTCGGTCACGCCGCACCACGCCACTTCGGGGTCGGTATAGGCCACCGATGGGATCAACTGCGCATCAAAGAACCGCTTGTGTCCGGCGGCAACCTCTGCCGCGACCTTGCCTTCGTGCACGGCCTTGTGCGCCAGCATCGGCTGACCAACCACATCGCCAATCGCAAAGATATGCGGCACACCCGTGCGCTGCTGGTTGTCCACGGCGATAAAGCCGCGATCATCCACAGCCACACCCGCCTTTTCGGCGTCTATCAGCTTGCCGTTCGGCTTGCGGCCCACCGCCACCAGCACCTTGTCGAACATATCGTCAAAGGTCTCGCCCTTGTCATTCTCGAACGTGACCTTGAGGCCTTTCTTCTGCGCCTCGACAGCCGTCACCTTGGTCTTGAGCCAGATGTTTTCGTACCGGCCCTCGATCCGCTTGTGGAGCGGTTTGACGATGTCCTTGTCAGCGCCCGGCATCAGCTGATCCATGAACTCCACAACCGAGATCTTCGACCCCAGCGCGTCATAGACACAGGCCATTTCCAGACCGATGATCCCACCGCCCAGAATGAGCATCCGCTTCGGAATATCCCGCAGCTCCAGCGCCCCGGTCGAGTCGATCACCCGCTCGTCGTCATGTGGAATGAACGGCAGGTTCACCGGCTCGGACCCGGCAGCGATAATGCATTGATCAAAGCTGACATTGGTCTTGCCGCTGTCACCGATCACTTCGATCATGTTCGGCCCGGTAAAGGTTCCATAGCCTTGGACCACCTGAACCTTGCGCCCCTTTGCAAGACCGCTCAGACCGCCGGTCAATTGACCAACGACGCGATTCTTGAAGTCGCGCAGTTCATCAAGGTCGATCTTCGGCTTGCCGAAACTGATCCCGTGCGAGGACATCTCCTCAGCCTCGGTGATCACCTTGGCCACGTGCAGCAAAGCCTTCGACGGGATACAGCCCACGTTCAGACACACACCACCCAGTGACGGGTACTTCTCGATCAGGACAACTTTCTTGCCCAGATCCGCCGCCCGGAATGCCGCCGTGTAGCCACCGGGGCCAGAGCCCAGAACGACAACCTCGGCATGCACATCGCCCTTGCCGGACGCGGTGCCGGTTGCCGCGACAGATTTCGGCACTTCAGGCGCTGTCTCTGCCGCCTTCGGCGCCTCGTCCGCTTTGGCGTCCGCGCTTTCCAGAACCATGATCACGGTGCCTTCAGAGACCTTGTCGCCTTCGGCCACCTTGATCTCGGTGATCTTGCCAGCCGCAGGCGATGGCACTTCCATCGTCGCCTTGTCGGATTCCAGTTCGATCAGCGGGTCTTCTGCTGACACAGTGTCGCCCACGCTGACCAGAACGGTGACAACGGGTACGTCTTTGAAATCCCCGATATCGGGTACTTTGACATCCATCAGATCGTCCCCCTTACCACATCAACTTGCGCATATCGCCCAGCAGCGTCTTGAGCGTCACGCAGAAGCGCGCGGCCAAGGCGCCATCGACGGCACGGTGATCGTAAGACAGCGACAGTGGCTGCATCAGGCGCGGCACGAATTCCTCACCATTCCAGACCGGCGCCATCTTGGACCGGGTCAGACCGAGGATCGCCACTTCGGGCGCGTTTACGATGGGGGTAAAGCTGGTGCCCCCGATGCCGCCAAGCGACGAAATGGTAAAGGTCGCGCCCTGCATGTCTTTGGACTTGAGATTGCCTTCCCGTGCCGCTTTCGACAGCTCCATCAGCTCCTTGGAAATCTCGACCAGACCCTTGCGATCCGCATCCTTGATCACCGGAACCATCAGACCGTTCGGCGTATCCGCCGCAAAGCCGATATTGTAGAAGTCCTTTTTGATCAGCTTGTCGCCATCGGGATGGATCGACGAATTGAACTCCCAATGCTCTTTCAGAGCAGACACCGACGCCTTGATGACAAAGGACAGAAGCGTCACGCGATAGCCGTTGTCCTTGGCCATCGTGTCCATTTCCTTGCGGTACTTGTCGAGATCCGTGATGTCCGCCTCGTCATTATGCGTGACATGCGGAATGTTGAGCCAGGACCGGTGCAGCGCCGGGCCAGAGATCTTCTTGATCCGGGGCATCTCGATCTCTTCGATCGGCCCGAACTTGGAAAAGTCCACAGCCGGGATCGGCGGAATCCCCATGCCACCAGACACAGCGCCACTCGCAGCAGCCGGGGCCGCTGTGGCTTTCAGCGCCTTCATCACGTCTTCCCGCAGGATGCGCCCCTTGCGACCGGTGCCGTTCACCGTGGCCAGATCGACGTCCACGGTCCGGGCGAAGGCCCGCACCGACGGCGATGCGTGAATCTTGCCAAACCCGGCATCGGTTTTGGCAGGTGCCGGTGCAGGCGCAGCAGCCGGTGCCGCCGCCTTCGGCGCTTCAGCTTTTGGCTCTTCCTTCGCAGCCTCTTTCGGCGCATCAGCTGCGCCATCAGCCTCGAGGATCAGGATCAACGATCCTTCCGACACCTTGTCGCCCTCGGACACCTTGATCTCTTTCACCACGCCGGCGGCAGAGCTTGGCACTTCCATCGTCGCCTTGTCGGACTCAAGTTCGACAATCGGATCTTCGACGGCAATCGTGTCACCTACACTCACCAGAACGGTGACGATAGGCACATCGGTGAAATCGCCAATGTCGGGTACTTTAACTTCTACGGTCATAATCTTGGTCTCCTCCCGCTCACACCAGACGCGGGTTCGGCTTGTCGCCGTCGATGTCGTATTTCTTCAAAGCCAGTTGCAGGTCTTTCTCGGTCACCGCGCCCTCGCGGTAGAGATCGACCATCGCAGCGGCGGCGATGTGGTTGGCGTCCACTTCAAAGAACCGGCGCAGGTTCACGCGGCTGTCCGACCGGCCATAGCCATCGGTGCCCAGAACCGTGAACCGACCCGGCACAAAGGCGCGGATTTGTTCGGCGTAGTTCTTCATGTAGTCCGTTGCGGCAATCACCGGACCTTTCGCACCCTCTAGCTGCTGGGTGACATACGGCACTTTCGGCTCGGCCAGCGGGTTCAGACGGTTGTGACGTGCACAATCCTGACCATCCCGCGCCAACTCGTTCAGCGATGTGGCCGACCAGATGTCCGACGTGACACCGAAGTCTTCCTTGAGCATCTCGGCCGCCTTTAGCGCCTGAACAAGGATCGTCCCCGACCCCATCAGGTTCACGTGCTTCTTGCCCGGCTTCGCTGTCTTGTGCAGCCGGTAGAGACCTTTGATGATGCCCTCTTCAGCACCCATCGGCATCTCCGGGTGGCTGTAGTTCTCGTTCATCAGCGTCAGGTAGAAATACACGTCTTCCTGATCGACAAACATCCGCTGCAAACCGTGCTGCACGATCACCGCCACTTCATAGCTGAAGGTCGGGTCATAGCTGATGCAGTTCGGAATGGTGCCCGCAAGGATGTGCGAATGCCCGTCCTCGTGCTGCAACCCTTCGCCGTTGAGCGTGGTCCGCCCGGCAGTCCCACCCAGCATGAAGCCCCGCGCACGGCTGTCCCCCGCGGCCCAGGCCAGATCGCCGATCCGCTGGAAGCCGAACATCGAGTAATAGATGAAGAACGGGATCATCGGCACGCCGTGGTTGGAATACGACGTTGCCGCCGCGATCCAGTCCGCCATCGCGCCCGCTTCGTTGATGCCTTCCTGAAGAACCTGACCATCCAGGCTCTCTTTGTAGAACATCATCTGGTCTTTATCCTGCGGGGTGTAGTTCTGCCCCAGCGGGTTGTAGATCCCCGCAGACCGGAACAGACCTTCCATCCCGAAGGTGCGGCTTTCATCCGGCACGATCGGCACGATGTTCTTGCCGATCTTCTTGTCACGGAGCAGCGTCGTCAGGATACGCACGAATGCCATTGTCGTGGAAATCTCGCGATCCCCCGTCGACTCAAGCTGACCCTTGAACTGCTCCAGTGCCGGGATTTCCAGCTTCGGTGCGTCTTTCCAATGGCGCACAGGGAACGACCCGCCCAGCTCTTTCCGGCGATCCGCCAGATAGGCCTTCTGTGCGTTGTTCAAACTGACAAACGGCACGTCCTTCTCCAGCTCTTCATCGGTGACCGGAATCTGGAACCGATCCCGCATCGCCTTGAGCTGGTCGAACTGCATCTTTTTCTGCTGGTGCGTGGTGTTCTGGCCTTCGCCAGCGGTGCCCATGCCATAGCCTTTGACGGTCTTGACCAGCAGACAGGTCGGCGTGCCCTTGGCCTTGGTCGCCCGCAGGAACGCGTTGTAGACCTTCTTCGGATCATGCCCGCCCCGGCGCAGCGCCCAGATCTGATCGTCGGTCCAGTCTTC
This sequence comes from Marivita sp., assembly GCF_022763305.1. GTDB lineage: Bacteria > Pseudomonadota > Alphaproteobacteria > Rhodobacterales > Rhodobacteraceae > Marivita. The sequence goes on from NZ_JALEGT010000062.1 coordinate 23,855, forward strand.
GACCAGAGCGGCCGTCTCGGGGTATTTGCCAAAGAAATGCTCGCGAATATACGCGCCATCCTTCGACTTGAATGTCTGGTAATCGCCATCGACGGTTTCATCCATCAACTGGCGCAGCTTGCCGGACGTGTCCCGCTCCAGCAACTCGTCCCAGCCCCGACCCCACAGCAGTTTGATCACGTCCCAACCGGCACCCCGGAAGTCACCCTCAAGCTCCTGCACGATCTTGCCGTTACCGCGCACCGGGCCATCAAGACGCTGGAGGTTGCAGTTGATGACGAATATCAGGTTGTCGAGCCCTTCGCGCACGGCCAAATCGATGGCACCCCGGCTTTCCGGCTCGTCCATCTCTCCGTCGCCAAGGAAGCACCACACCTTGCGGTCGCCCATGTCGATCAGGCCACGGTTGTGCATATATTTCATGAACCGCGCCTGATAGATCGCCATGAGCGGCCCCAGACCCATCGAAACGGTCGGGAACTGCCAGTAATCCGGCATCAGCCACGGGTGCGGATAGGAACTCAGACCACCGCCATCAACCTCGGACCGGAACGCCTCAAGCTGTTCGGCGCTGATGCGGCCTTCCATGAACGACCGGGCATAGATGCCGGGAATGACGTGGCCTTGGAAGAACACCAGATCGCCGCCGTGGATCGCGGATTTCGACCGCCAGAAATGGTTGAGACCAATATCATACAAGGCCGCCGACGATGCGAAGGAGGCGATATGCCCGCCATATTCGCTGCTGACCTTGTTCCGCTTGACCACGGTCGCCATCGCGTTCCACCGGTTGATGGTGCGGATACGCCATTCCATCTCGGTATCGCCGGGGATGTCGACTTCGTCATCCGGCGCGATGGTGTTCTGATAGGGTGTGGTCGCCGAAAACGGCAGCTTCGCGCCCGCAGCGCGTGCCTGCTGCACCGCTTTGTCGAGCAGGAAATGCGCACGATCCGCGCCATCCCGAAGGATCACGTCTTCAATCGCGTCTTGCCATTCCTGGGATTCGACCGGGTCAATATCTTGGGGGCTGTCTTTCATAATCCCTCTTCCCTTGGTCTGGCCGTTCTGGCCAATAGTTTATCGTTGAACAAATTGCTTGGGCGCAATCTTACTCAACAACCTAACGCGCTCCTAGCATGCCCGGTTCCCTTGGGGCAGTAAGGCAACGTCATATCATCCATGCATCAGGCGCATGGCAAATTGGTTCACAATTAAACAAATATCTCACGCGTAGTGCTTGCAACGCGACATCTTGCCGATGCCAGGGTTGAAACTGTTCGTCGGGTCGATGGATTTGTAAAATTCCGCAAGGTCCGGCTTGGCCTTGTAGATATGGCCGACGTTATGCTCGGCAGGGTATTCCGCCCCGCGCTGGTCCAGCAATTCCAGCATTTCCGCCTTCAGCGCAGCAACATCCACACCCTTCTTCACGATGTAATCCTGATGCAGCACGTGGCAGAAGAAGTGGCCATAGTAGAGCCGGTGTACCAGTTTGTCCGAGATATGCGCAGGCAACTGCTCCAGCCATGAGCGCTCGTTCCGCTTGAGCGCAATATCCAGCGCGAGGATGTCCTCGACCTCGTCACGATGCACATTCTGATAGCGGATCGCAGCACCAGCCGCCGCAAAGCGGTTTAATCCGGCCAGCTTGTCTTCGCGCGGGGTGCATTCAAAGAAATCGCCCTCGTGCTCGGCGAAGAAAGACTTGAGGAAACCCCGCGCCTCGCGCACACCCCCGTCCCGCATCTTGAGGATCAGGTGATGCTCGTACCGATCCCGGTATTCGGTCAGCCGCTTCGGCAAAAGCTTCGGCACCATGCGTGACACAAACTGCATGAACCGGTCCGTGAACCCGCGCGTCAGCGAAAGCTTGTTCAACCGGGCATCGACGGCACCTTTTATCGCAAAGAACATCGGCAGCTTGTCGGTGCCCAGCTTGTCGATCATCAAAACCGTGTCTTTGCCGTAGGTCTCTGAAATATCGAAACACTCACGGTGCATGTATTCGCCGGACACCGGCAAACTCTCGAATTGTACAAGGATATGCCGCCGCAGATCGGTCAGCGCATCGGGATCATTCGTCCCGATATAGAAGGTCTGTTCGGTCTCATTGATCGGGTAGGTGTCCAGCCGCACTGCAAAGACCGCCAGTTTCCCGGCACACCCAGCCGCCTCGTAAAGCCGCCGCTTGTCCGCGTTGAACCGCGCCGGGCTGTCCGCATCCACGTCGCGCACCAGCCTGTGGTATTCGGTATCCGAGGCGCGCTTTTTCGTCGGCTCCAGATCGGCCTCGCCAAAGTCGCCCCTCTGCACGCGGGTCAGGATCTCCTCCGGCGTATCTCCCAGCGCGACCCCCAGATGGTTGACCAACTCCAATTCACCGTCCGCAGTAATCCGCGCAAACAGCGACAGCTCGGTATAGCTCGGCCCCCGTTCGATCAGCGACCCACCGGAGTTGTTGCAAACGCCGCCGACGATGGACGCGCCGATACAGGACGATCCGATCACCGAATGGGGTTGTCGGCCCAAAGGCTTCAGCAGCTTTTCCAGGGCAAAGAGCGTCGCCCCGGGAAGGCTCACCACCTGCTCACCACCGCGCAAGGTGTGGATCGCATCCATCCGCCGCGTATTGATCAGAACCACATCGCGGTCATACGACCCCTTCGGCGTCGACCCTTCGGTCAGCCCGGTATTGGCCGCCTGCATAATGACGATCTTGTCCGCCGCCACACAGGCTTGCAGCACCTGCCACTGTTCCAGAACCGTCGCAGGTTGCACCACGGCCAGCGCGTCGCCCTCACCCGAGCGGAAGCCCTTGCGGAACCGCTCGGTCTGCTTGGCGCCGGTCAGGACATGACGTGCCCCGACCACCGCGCGCAGGTCCTTCAGCAAGGATTCGTCCGTCATCGGCCTTCTCCTTCTCGCCCCGTTCAGTAAGCCACCGAAGGCAGCCACGTTGCAAGCCATGGCATGAAAAACACCAACGCCAGTCCGGTCAGCTGAAGAAGAACGAAGGGAACAACGCCCTTGTAGATATGCCCAAGATTGATTTCAGGCGGGCACACCCCCTTGAGGTAGAAGAGCGCAAATCCAACCGGCGGCGTCAGGAACGACGTCTGCAAGGTGACGGCCACAAGGATCACGAACCAGACCAGTGCGGCCTCATCGACAACACCGTAGCCCGGAATATCCAACCCCAGCGCATTGATGATCGGGCGCATCAGCGGCAGCACGATCAGCGTGATCTCGATCCAGTCAAGGACAAAGCCCAGCAGGAACACAATTCCAAGGATCACGATCACCGTGCCATTTGGCCCGAACCCGGTGCCAAGGATCATGTCCTCGATCAGTTGGTCCCCACCCAGTTCGCGCAGCACGTAGGAAAACACTGTGGCCCCAAGGAAGATCGCAAAGATATAGGCCGTGGTATTGAAGGTGGACTTCAGCACATTCACCAGCTTTTTCAGCGTCAGCTTGCGATACCCCAGCGCAAGCGCCGTCGCTCCAAGGGCCCCGATGCCAGACGCCTCGGTCGGCGTGGTGATGCCGGCGAAGATCGACCCGAGAACCGCAAGGATCAAACCAAGCGTCGGCAGGATAGCCATCAGCACATCCTTCACAGCCGCCCAATCCGGGCGCACGGCGCCTTCAGGGGCCGGAGCGACCGACGGCTTCAGGTAAGAGATGACGAAGATATAGGTCAGGTACAGAACCCCGATCAGAACCCCCGGCAGCATCGCCGCCATGAAGAGATCCCCCACCGACAGCGCCATCTGGTCTGCCATGATCACCAGCATGATCGACGGCGGGATCAGAATGCCCAGCGTGCCCGAAGCCGCCACCACACCAGTGCCCAGCATCGGCGAATATTTCTGCTCCACCATCGACGGCAGCGCCAGCACGCCCAGCAGAACCACGGACGCGCCGATGATCCCGGTCGAGGCCGCAAGAATGATCCCGATCATCGTCACCGTGATTGCCAGCCCGCCGCGCGTCCGTCCGAACAGGCGCTGCATCGAGGACATCAGCTTCTCGGCCACACCGGATTCGTCCAGCATCAACCCCATGAAGATGAACATCGGCAAGGCCACCAGAACCGCGTTCGACATGGTCGCATAGACCCGGTTAACGACCGCCCCAAGGCTCAGGTAATCCAGACCGATGAGGGTCTCCTCAAGCCCGGTCCAGTTCATCATCCCGTTGTCGAAGAGATACGCGACCCCGCAATAGAGCACGCCTGTCCCAGCCAACACCCAGGCCACCGGAAACCCGGTGAACAACAGCGCGATGAAGGTCAGGAACATGGCGATGACCAGCTTTTCCTCGGTCGTGTGCACAAGGAACGTCAGTGACACCGCCAGCGCGGCAAAGCTCACAAGCGCCCACAGGATCAAACGCAGGTCCCGGCCCTGCCGTTCTTCCTCCCCCGCAACGAACAATGCATGCACATCATGGATCAACCGCGCCAAAGCCGCGAAGGACAGCAGCACAAACGAGATCGGGATGATCGCCTTGAACGCCCAGCGCGCAGGCAAACCCGTCGGCGAAGACGACCGCTCGTTCACGCGCCAGCTTTCGTAGAAGTAATCCCACCCCTGATCGACCATCAGATAAAGGAACGGCGCGACAAGCGTCAGGATGCCCAGCACTTCGATGATCCGCTGCGCCCTGCGGCTCAGTTGCAGGTGCAGAATATCCACCCGCACATGGCTGTCCGTGACCAGCGCATAGGAGATGCCGACCATTGTCACCAACCCGTAGAAATGCCACTGGATCTCATCAAGCTTGGGGAAGTTCTGGTTCAGCAGGTAGCGGAACAGCACCTGTGCAACGATGACCGCGATCAGCAGGACATTCGCCCACATGACCACATGCCCCACGCCCTTGACCATCCTGTCGATCCCGACAGCCACGGTCTGCGCGTCCTTGTCCTCATGTTCGAGGATGTGTTCGTAGGTTTCGATCGGGTCTTCCATGGCTTTAAATGTCTCTGACATGACGGTGCCTCCTGTCCCTCGCCGGGCAGAAAAGACCCGGCGTCCAATTCCGTAAAAAGCGACAAACAAATGAAAATGCGGCGTCCCGATCGGGGACGCCGCGGCTGCTCACTCTTACTTGCGCGGCAGGAAGGCATTCTCTTTCCAGAGCGTGTAACCGTCCCGGAAATCGTTCATGTCCGCCAGAACCTTGGCAAAGAACTCGTTATTTGCAGCTTCTTCTTCAGCAACGGCGTTCCAGGTCTGCTCGAACGTATCCAGCATCTCCTGCGACCACTGCTTGATCTCGACACCGTTGTTTTCGACGTTGTCGATCAGCACGGCGTGCTGGATCGCTTCACCTTCGGCAAAACTGTCGGCCATCGACGCCTTGCACGCGTTTTCAATGATCGCCTTGTGCTGGTCCGAGGCCTCGTTCCAGACGTCCTTGTTGATCATCAACTCGAACACGGTCGCCTGCTGGTGCCAGCCGGGGAAGTAGTTGTACTTGACCAGCTTGTGGAACCCGAGCCGCGCGTCGATGGCGGGCATAGAGAACTCGGTCGCGTCAATCGCGCCCTTTTCCAGTGCCGGGAAAATCTCACCACCCGGCAGAAGCGATGTCGCCACACCCAGCTTCTGCATGACCTTACCACCCAGACCGAAGAACCGCATCTTCAGCCCCTGCAGATCGGCGGGCGTGTTGATCTCCTTGGCGAACCAGCCCGACGTCTCCGGCGCGATGATCGCGCAGGGCAGAACGTGGACGTTATAGCCCGCCTGATCGTACATTTCCTGATACAGGCTCATGCCGTTGCCGTAATAGAGCCACGCCATGTATTCACCCGCCTCGGGGCCGAAGGGCACGGCCGAGAACAGCGGCGACGCGGGAATCTTGCCCGCCCAATACCCGGCGGTGGTGTAGCCCGAATTGATCTTCCCGGTGCTGACGGCGTCCAGAATTTCGAACGGATCGACCAGCTTGCCCGGCTCGTAGACCTTCATCTTGAGCGTCCCGCCCGACATCAGGTCCAACTGGTCCGCCACACGCGGGATCGGCGTGCCCAGACCCGGCAGCGCGGTCGAGAACGCGATCGGTGTCTTCAGCACAAGCTTGTCGGCGGCATGTGCAGCCGGGGCTGTCAGAACAGCCGCTGCCACGGCCAGGCTGGTGAGTACGTTTTTCATGTTTCCTCCTCGGGGTCGTCCGGTCTGTGCCGGGAAAAATCACCGGGACATCCACCCGGGATGCAGTGGTTCATATTATTTACCACCCCTTGAAATCAACGATCTTGTAACCACTGTCCGCCAATCCCATCCGGAATACCGCGGTATGCCACAGCATCACAAAAAATATTTCGAAGAGTCATATTTCGCCAATTATCTGTTTTTGCTATCATTTGACTGCAACTCAGACCTGCGCCAAACGCATGGCTGCGACATTTTCGTTGCACACCCAAAAGGATCACTTATTTTACCACTGAACGATCCAAGACCCTGGGAAGAGCCATGCCAAACTCCGTCGCAAACCTCTTCGGACCGGTCGGTCACGAATCGGTCGCGGACACCATCGTCCACCACATCGAAGAGCTGATCGTCTCCGGTGTGCTCAAGGACGGCACCCGCCTGCCCTCGGAACGCACATTGGCGGACGAGATGAAAGTCTCGCGCCCCAAGGTGCGCGAGGCGCTCAAACGGCTCGAGGAAAACGGCCTGATCATCGTCCGCCACGGCGAAGGCAATTTCGTTGCCCCGCTCGTGGGGTCAGCCATGTCGCCCGCGCTTGTCGATCTCTACGCGCGCCATGTCACCGCGTTCGAAGATTATCTCGAATTCCGCCGCGAACAGGAAAGCTTTGCCGCCATGCTCGCCGCCGAACGCGCCACCGAGGAAGACCGGGACATGCTGAAAAGCATCATTCGCGAACTCGAAGAGGCCCATGCCCAAGGCAAGTCCGAAGCATCACGCGATGCCGATGTCCGCTTTCACGCGGCCATCGTCGATGCCAGCCACAACTCGCTCATGGTGCACACCATGTCCGCGATCTATCAGCTCATGGCACGCAACGTGTTCTACAACCGGGATTTCCTGCGCGCCATCGACGGCACAGGCGAGATGCTGCTGGACCAGCACAAGCGCATCGCGGATGCGATCATCCGCGGCAAGACGGACGAAGCGGCAGATGCCGCCGCCGATCACATCGACTTCGTTGCGCGCAGTTTCCGCGTCGGACGCGCGCAGGACCGACGCGAAACCGTCTCGCGCCGCCGCAAAGCCCTGCTCAACATGCGCGCCTAAGCCGCGCGCGCCAGACGCAGGTCCAGAGGCGTGCGGCTCATCCCCTGATGCGACAGACAGACAAGCCCATCCGGCGCAATCGCCGTCCAGACCAGCGTTTCGGCATCGAGCGGCTCTGACGCCAGAATCCAGCCACCCTCCCGCGTTTCCGCAGCATAAAGGCTCGGCGCGCGGGCATCGCTGGCATGACGGAAGGCATAGATTGCCTCACCATCCGACATGACACAGGTCAGGCGCACGGCCTCTTCGCACCCCTGCCCGTAGCAACTGTGCGCCTGCAACAGTGCCACCACAGCCTGCACCGCCTTTGCCGGATCGCGCTCCAGCCCATGCGCCATCAATAGAAGGAAAATAAGTTCGGAATCCGTCGTCCCCCGCCGTGCAAGGTACAACTCATCCGGCAACAGCGCCTCCAACGGACGCCGGATGCGGTCGATGTCGGGCACCTGCCCATTATGCATGAACGACCAACGCCGATGTGCAAACGGATGACAGTTAAGCCGCGTGGTCTCGCCCGTGGTGGACGCCCGCACATGCGCCAGAAACAGCGGCGACCGGATCATCTTGCACAGGCTCAGCAGGTTGCCGTCCGACCATGCGGGCAGGACATCGCGATACAACCCCGGCCCTTCGCCCTCGGCGTACCACGCAAAACCGAACCCATCGCCCTGCACCGCCAGCTTCGCCTCATTGGCGTGCTGGCTCTGCTCCAGCAGCGAATGCGCCGGGTCCACGACAACATGCGCAATCGGAACCGCAGGCCCCAGATAGGCCGCAAGGCGACACATGCTCAGTGTCCGGCGCTGGTATGCCGCGCTTCGATCCGCGCGTGCATCTGGCGGATCATCCGGCTGGCCGTGGTCTCGAACAGCGGCGGGATCACCGCATGGATCAGCGCCGCCATCGACGCCAGAAACAACCGCCCGGCAAAACCAAACGCAAACCCCGCATGCTGTAGGTAGGTTTCGTTCACGCTGGCGGGATGGTCGATGAACCCCCGCAGAAAGCCGGGGCGCGCTGCGGTATCGGTGTCTTGAAGGGCCATGAGATGCTCCGTGTTTCCTTGCCTGTCACCAGAGTGCCAAACAATTACAGAGCGTGCTTCCCAATTTTCACCTGCTGAAAATCCTAAATTGGGAAATCTGCACGAAATACGCGAGGAAGGTGAGAAATCATCACACCTTTGCGGGTATCACAGATCAAACGTCGCAAACACCGGAGCATGATCGCTGGGCTGGTCCCACCCCCGCGCATCCCGCAGGATCCGGCTGGAATGCGCCGCGTTGGAAATGTCCGGCGTCGCCCAAACGTGGTCCAACCGCCGTCCCTTGTCAGCCGCATCCCAATCCTTCGCGCGGTAGCTCCACCAGGAATACAGCAATCCTTCCGGAATATCCTGACGGGTCACATCCACCCAACGCCCCGCATCCTGCGTTTCGCCGAAATGCACAACCTCGATGGGCGTATGGCTCACCACCTTGAGGAGTTGCTTGTGCGACCAGACATCATCCTCGCGCGGCGCGATGTTGAGATCCCCCACCAGAATGGCCTTCTCCGGCCGTTCCGCATGGAACCAGTCCCGCATCTCGGTCAGGTAATCCAGCTTCTGCCCAAACTTCTCGTTCACCTCCCGGTCCGGCACATCGCCGCCAGCAGGCACGTAAAAATTGTGGATCGTCACCCCGTTCTCAAGCCGTCCCGCCACATGCCGCGCATGGCCAAGGCCCGCAAAATCCTTGTCACCCACATCCTCGATCGGAAGCTTCGACAGGATGGCAACGCCATTATACCCCTTCTGCCCCCGCGCGATCATGTGGCCATAGCCCAGTGCCTGGAATTGCTCCATCGGGATCTTCTCGACCGGGCTCTTGCACTCCTGCAGGCACAGCACATCCGGCGCTTCCTCAGCCATCAGCTTGGCCACCAGCCCTTCGCGCAGACGGACCGAATTGATGTTCCAGGTGGCAAGGGTGAAGGGCATGAGCGGCATCTCCGGCACAGGGGTTGAGGTCGCCAGACACTGCCCCCGCACGGCTCGGGTCGCAACCCGGAAACCACCACGAAAAAACGCCCCGGCTATGGCATCCGGGGCGTCAAGGTGGTCTGCGAACAGACGAGGGAGGATCGGATTACCAGTCCTTCGGACCTTTGTCGGCAAATTGATGCACAAGGAAATCGATGAAGGCGCGCACCTTGGGCTGGGTGAACCGGCCCGGCGGATACACCGCGTAGATGCCCTGCGTGTCGATGGGCAGATCCGGGATCGCATCCTCGACCAGCCCCTTGTCCATCGCATCGGCATAAAGGAACGACGGCAGATAGGCGATGCCCAGACCCGCCACGCAGGCATTGAGCAGGGATTGCCCGTCATTCACCGAAAGCCAGCCCGCCGTGCGGATCTGGCGCTTCTCGCCAGAGGGCGCCGTCACCTTCCATACATTACCGCTCGACTGGTTCGAGTAGTGCAAAAGCTTGTGTTCGTTCAGATCGTCGATCCGGCGCGGGCGGCCGTATTTCTCGAAATAGGACGGTGCCGCGATCATCCGTTTCGTGGTCTCGGTCAGCTTCCGCGCGCGCAGCGTGCTATCTTCCAGCTCGCCGATCCGCACCGCCATGTCGAAGCCCTCGGAAATCAGCTCAACATACCGGTTGTTCAGAACCATGTTCACGGTGATGTCCGGGAAATCCGACAGGAATTCACCCAGCACAGGCGACAGATGGTTCACACCGAAATCGGTCGCCACACTGATCCGCAGCAGCCCGGACGGTGCCGATTGCATCGACGTCACCAGCGCGTCAGCCTCGCCTGCATCGTTCAGCACCCGTCGCGCCCGGTCGTAATATGCCAGACCGATCTCGGTCGGGCTGACACGGCGTGTCGTCCGGTTCAGCAGACGTGCCCCAAGACGGGCCTCGAGCGCGGAGACATGCTTCGAGACAGCGGACTTGGAAATCCCCATCTTCTTGGCCGCGTCGGTAAAGCCGCCTTGATCCACAACCGTGGCAAAGGCCTCCATTTCGGTAAGACGGTCCATACGTGTTCCTCGTGTTTCGTCAAACCGGGTATGGCGGTCAAATCAGGCGCGACTTGGGCACTCTGCAGACAATATCTGGGTTTTGTTGGGCAATGTCGTGCAGACGGAAACGGCTTTTGCCACGCCCTGCGCACAACCGTGATTGTGCAAACCGACACGCGCGCCCTATCTTTGACGCAGGGGAAGGCACCCTTCCCCATCAGGGAGGACATTCATGTATCGCTTTATCTTCGCGGCCGCCTTGGCCATCTCGACAGCAAGTTTCGCCCACGCGGGCGACACGCCGTCAAACCCGGAATCGATGGCCTATGTCGTCAATCTGGAAAACGGCACAACCGTTCAGTCGCCCGTCACCGTGATCTTCGGGTTGGCCGGCATGGGTGTCGCCCCTGCAGGTGTCGAAAAGGAAGGCACGGGCCATCACCATATTCTGCTCAACCGCGCCGCTTTTGGTGAAGGGGCCGACGATGCCGAGATGATCGCCAACGGCATCCCCGCAGATGAGAACCACATCCACTTCGGCGGCGGCCAGACTCAGACCACGCTCGACCTGCCACCCGGAGAGCACACGATCCAGCTGGTGCTGGGCGACCATTTCCATGTCCCGCACACTCCGCCAGTGGTCAGCGAGGTCATCACCTTCACCGTCACCGAATGACAAAAAGCCGGGCACATCGCCCGGCTTTCCATCCGATCTTCCAGACAGGCGTCACGCAGCCTTGCGCTGGTGTCGACCTTCTTCGATCTCTTCCACGATCTTCGACACGAAGGCCTTGAGATCATCCGGCTGACGGCTGGTGATGATGCCTTGGTCGACCACCACCGCTTCATCCTTCCAATGCGCCCCGGCATTGATCACATCCGTTTTGATAGAATGGTACGAGGTCGCCTCGCGCCCCTTCAGGATACCGGCCTCGACCAGCACCCACGGCGCATGACAGACAGCGGCAATCGTCTTGCCCTGATCGTGAAAGGCTTTCACCAGTTCCAGCACGTCTTCGTCGACGCGCAGCAGGTCCGGGTTGATCTGACCGCCGGGAATGACCAGCGCGTCGTAATCCTCGACCGACACGTCCACGATTCTGGCATCCGCCTCGGCCTCGCGCCCCCAGTCGCTGCCCTCCCAGCCTTTGATCGCGTTACCGTCGGGCGTGGCGACATGCAGCTTGGCCCCCTTGGCGCGCAGTTGATCGCGTGGGAATTCCAGTTCGGATTGCTCGAACCCATGGGTCGAAATGAGCAGGATTTTTGCGTCACTGATTGCAGGCATTATGGGCCTCCTGATGTGTTGAATGTCCAAGCGGGGCCGGATGCCCCGCTGTCTGACATCCCAACGCATCGCGCGCCCCAGCCGTTCCTTACAGCGTCGCCGCCAACCGCGTGCCCTGATCGATCGCCCGCCTCGCGTCCAGTTCCGCCGCAACATCGGCCCCGCCGATCACATGGCAGGTCACGCCACGCGCCTCGAGCGCATCGGCCAGAGACCGCTCCGACACCTGACCGGCGCACAGAACCACGGTATCGCAGGCGATCACCTCGGGCCGCTCCCGCGCCTCGCCATACGAGATGTGCAGACCTTCGGCGTCGATGCGCTCGTAATTCACACCCGCTTTCATCTGCACGTCCTTCATCATCAGGCTCATGCGATGAATCCAACCCGTGGTTTTGCCCAGCCGCTTGCCCGGTTTTTCCGCCTTGCGCTGAAGCAGCGTCACCTGCCGCGCTGGGGCACTGGGTTGTGGCCCCTCGGGCGCAAGACCGGACCTCTGGTCGGCTGGGTCGGTGACACCCCATTCCTTCATCCACTCAGGCAGGTTTTCGGTCGGGCTTTCGCCTTCATGCACAAGATACTCGGACACATCGAACCCGATGCCCCCGGCACCGACCACAGCAACCCGCTTTCCAACAGCCGCCTTGCCGCGCAGCACATCCACATAGCCCAGAACGTTCGGCCCATCCTGACCGGGGATCTGCGGATCGCGCGGCAGAACACCCGTGGCGATGATCACCTCGTCAAAGCCGATCAGATCATCCGCTGTGACCTCTTTGCCCAAGGACACTGTGACCCCGGTTTCCGCGACCATCGTGCGGAACCAGTCGACCAGCCCCCAGAACTCTTCCTTGCCCGGCACCTGCTTGGCCATGTTGAGCTGACCACCAATCTCGTCGGACTTGTCGAACAGCGTCACTTGATGCCCGCGCTCTGCCGCCGTGATCGCAGCTGACAGGCCCGCCGGACCCGCGCCCACCACCGCAACGCGCTTTGCGTTTACCGCTGGTTCAACTTTCAACTCGGTCTCGAAACACGCCTTCGGATTCACAAGGCAGGACGAGATCTTCATCTGGAACGTGTGATCCAGACAGGCTTGGTTGCACGCGATACAAGGCGCAATCTGCGCCGCCTTGCCCGCTGCCGCTTTCGCAACGAAATCCGGATCGGCCAGGAATGGACGCGCCATACTGACCATGTCGGCGCAACCCGTCGCCAGCACCTCTTCCGCAACCTCGGGCGTGTTGATCCGGTTCGACGTGATCACCGGAATCCCCACCTTGCCCATAAGCTTCTTCGTGACCCACGCAAACGCCGCACGCGGCACGCTTGTGGCAATCGTCGGTATCCGCGCCTCGTGCCAGCCGATGCCGGTGTTGATGATCGTGGCCCCGGCCTGTTCAATCGCCTGCGCCAGTTGCACGACCTCTTCGTGGGTCGACCCATTCGGCACCAGGTCGATCATCGACAACCGGTAGATCACGATGAACTCCGGCCCCACCGCCTCGCGCACACGGCGCACCACTTCGACCGGCAAGCGCATGCGGTTCTCGTACGATCCACCCCACCTGTCCGTACGTTTGTTGGTGTGGGTCACAAGGAACTGGTTGAGGAAGTACCCCTCCGACCCCATCACCTCGACCCCGTCATACCCGGCTTCCTGCGCCCGTTTCGCAGCGGTCACGATGTCGGAGATCTGCTTATCGATCCCGTCCTCGTCCAATTCGATCGGCGGGAACGGAGAGATCGGGGATTTGATCGCAGAAGGTGCCACACATTCCTTGCCATAAGCATAGCGCCCCGCGTGCAGGATCTGCATCGCGATCTTGCCGTCGGCCTCGTGCACCCGGTCGGTGACGATCCGGTGGTTGGCGATGTCCTGATCGGTGAAAAGCCCGGACGCACCCGGAAACACCCCGCCCTCGCGGTTGGGCGCCATGCCGCCCGTGACCATCAGCGCCACGCCACCCCGTGCGCGGGTGGCATAGAACTCGGCCACGCGGTTCCAGTCGCCGGTCTCTTCCAGATTGGTGTGCATCGACCCCATAAGCACGCGATTCTTCAGCGTCGTGAACCCAAGGTCGAGCGGGGCCAGCATATGCGGGTATGTGGTCATGGCAGAACTCCTCCGTTGGCATCACCTGACACGGGGCAAGTTGACGTGTCACGCCCCAACGTCACGTCACAGTCGGTCGTATTCCGCCGCGTGACGCCCCGCCCAAAGCCCAGTCGCGAAACAGGCGGTCAGCAGATACCCCCCCGTCGGCGCATCCCAGTCGAGCATCTCGCCCGCGCAGAACGTCCCGGGTCGGTCCTTGAGCATAAGCGTGTCGTCCAGCGCGTCGAAGGACACGCCTCCAGCCGTCGAGATCGCCTCGTCCATCGGGCGCAAGCCCGCGTGACGAATGGGAACGGCCTTGATCATCTTTGCCAAGGCAGTTGGATGATCCGGCAAGGGATGCACAAACTCCCGCAGGATGGCCTGCGCCGCCGGGGACAGTTTCAGAACCCGGCGCAGATGGTTTGACAGGCTGGCCTTGCCTTTGGGTTTTGCCAGACGGTCAGCCACCGCCTCAAGCGTCAGGTCGGGCAACAGGTCCAAGGTCAGCTCGGCCCCTTCGCGCAGGGACGGGGCCAAGGGATAGACGCCGCCGCCTTCCAGCCCGCGTTTCGAGATCACCACCTCGCCGCGGGACATCTGATCGCCCGCGTGCAGGGCGATGCCCTTCAACGGCGCACCGAAATGGCGGGTCATGTGATCAGACCAGTCCACCATCAGCCCGACATTCGACGGTTGGAACGGCACGACCTTGATCCCGTTCGCCGCGAAACCTTCTGCCCAGTGTCCGTCAGAACCCAGCCGCGCCCAGCTTGCGCCGCCCAGCGCAAAGACCGTCACGCGAGGCGCCAGAACACGCGCGCCCTCGGGTGTCTCAAAGTGGTGCATGTTCCGTTCCAAATCGACCCAACGCCAGCGGGTGTGCCGCTCAAGCCCCAACCCGTCCAATCGTGCCAGCCACGCGCGCAACAGGGGTGACGCTTTCATTGCATCGGGAAACAACCGACCGGTCGATCCGGTGAAGGTGGTCTGGCCCAAGCCTTCGGTCCAGGCTTTCACCTCGTCGGGTCCAAACGCTTTGAGACAGGCCCGCATTGTCGGATGCAGACCTGCGCCGTAGGAGGCGAGGAACGGTCCGAAGGCCTGCATCTTGGTCAGGTTCAACCCCGACTTTCCCGCCATCAGGAACTTGCGGCCAATCGACGGTTTCGCCTCGACCAGCGTCACGGCCCGCCCTGCCACCAACAGCGCCTCGGCCGCCATCAGGCCCGCAGGCCCGCCTCCGATGACGAGCGCGTCGGTCACTCTGCCGATGGCGCATTGCGCAGTTCGACAACGCGGTGGGGATAGGGGATTTCGATATTGTGCTCCTTGAGCGCTTTCCAGATCAGAAACAGCACATCCGAGGCGTACTTGTTCTTGCCGTCGTCAATACCGTTCACCCAGAACTCTACCCCGAAGTCGATGCCGCTGTCACCGAAGCCGCGCAGCTCTACATCGGGCGGTTCGGGCGATTGCAGCACGCCGGGATGCTTGGACACGGCGTCTACGATGATGTCCGGCACAAGATTGATGTCGGTGTCATAGCTGACCGAAAACGCCACTTCGAGCCGGTTGGCGCTGCCCTGATCCGAGTAGTTGATGATCCGCGTTGTGATGAAATCCTCATTCGGCACCACGATCCAGCGTCCATCGAAGGTTTCAAGGATCATCGCGCGCGCAGTTGTCTTGACGATGGTGCCCGCCTGTCCGTTGTCGAGTTCGACATAGTCGCCGACGGTCGCCTGCCCTTCAAGAAGCAGGATCACACCCGAGATGTAGTTCGATGCGATTTTCTGCAAACCAAAACCCAAACCCACACCAATCGCACCGCCCAACACCGCCAGTGAGGTGAGCGGGATGCCCATGATGTTCATCAGCAGAATAAAGGCGAGGCCGAAGATCATGAGCTCCGCCGCCTTCGCCGCAAGCTGGCGCGTGGCGGGGCGCATCTCTTCCTGCTTGTTGATGTAGGCGGCGGATTGATCGTTCGACCAGCGCCCCAGCCAGAACAGAAGCGACCCGGCGATCACCCCGCGCAACAGCGACATCACCGAGAACGAGATGTTTCCAAGCGAAACAATCGTGTTGTCCAACCGCTCGGTCAGGAGGTCGAGCAGCCCCACGGCATAAAGCGCCACGACGGGCAGCAATACATAGCGGCCCAGCAGTTTCAGGAACGGATCGCTGATTATGTCGCGCACCAGCACGCGCGCGGCGAGGAAGAGGAACACCCCCTTGCCGAAGGCGATTACCGTGCCGGTTCCGAACACGCTCCGCGTGACCTGCTCACCGATTGCGGCGAAGACATAGGCGAGAACCGGCAACACCAGAGGAACCGCCAGCAGCAGACCGCGACGCATGCGCGACAGAAGCGACTGGCTGTCCGCCGGAGGCGTGAAGAGGCGGGTCAGAAACGGTCGAAGGCGCCGTGCAACGATCACGGCCGCAAGATAGGCCAGGATCAGCAGCGCGAACTGAGACCAGGCGGCTGGAGACAGCAACCAGACCAGGGCGATTTCATAGCCCTGAAGCGCAAGAGCCGCCGCGTTCTGGACGATGGGCGGTTGCGCCGAGAGGTCCCAATCCATGCCGATTCCCTTGAAATTTCGTCCCCTTGTTTCAATTAGATGCCTTGAGCCACGCTCCAGCACAAGCCTCGCGCATCGGAGACATGCTGCTTTGGTCGAGACCGATCCGATCTGCCCCTTATGCCTGCGCCCAATCCCGCCGGGGGTGCGGCAAAGCCTGCATCACCTGATCCCGAAACTGAAAGGCGGCAAGGGCGGCCCGACAATCCTTGTGCACCATATCTGTCACCAGGAAATCCATGCGACCCTGAGCGAAGCCGAGTTGGCGCGCGCGTTCAACACACCCGAAGCGCTGAGGGCGCATCCGCATCTTGCTGCGTTCTTCGACTGGGTGTCGAAACGGCCGCCAGATTTCCACGCACGGGGGCGCAGCAGTCTGCGCAAGCAGCGGTCGCGCCGAAGAAAGAGATAGGTCCGATCTGGTCCTGATGTTTCGCACGCGAAACAATGGAGCCGGAACGGTCCTTTTAACCTTCGAGTAATCCGTCAGAGGGAGCTGCATGTTTTGTGCAAATTCGCGCAAATATTGCGCTAATGACTTTTATTGCGCATTTTTGCAAAAACTCTATCTTCAGCTTCATCACACAAAAGGAGCACCGCCATGAGCTGGAATCCCGCCCTTGATCCGCATTGCCCGACCGGGGATGACGTGGACGCCATCGAAACCGTTATCATCCCGCGCGCCCGCGATCTGGGTGGCTTCGAAGTCCGTCGTGCCCTGCCCGCGCCGCGTCGGCAGATGGTGGGACCGTTCATTTTCTTCGACCAGATGGGACCGGCCGAGTTCCTGCCGACCAAGGGTCTGGACGTACGGCCGCATCCGCATATCGGGCTGGCGACGATTTCGTACCTCTTTCGGGGTCGGATGCACCACCGGGACAGTCTGGGCACCGATGCGTGGATCGAACCGGGTGCGGTGAACTGGATGGTGGCGGGGCATGGGATCACCCATTCCGAACGCACCGACGACGACACGCAGACCGATCCGATGCCGTTTTTCGGGATTCAGACCTGGGTCGCCTTGCCCAAGGATCACGAGGACCGCGCGCCCGAGTTCGAACATGCGCCGGTGGAGGCGCTGCCGTTCCTTGAGGGCGAGGGCAAATCCGTGCGGCTGATCCTTGGCGATGCGTGGGGCGAACGCGCGCCAGTCAAGACCGCGTCCGAGATGTTCTATGCCGATGCTGTGCTAGAAGCAGGTGCTGCGATCCCACTGCCCGACAATCACGAGGATCGGGGCGTGTACGTGGTGGAAGGGTCGGTGACGGTAGCAGGAGAGACCTATGAGGCGGGGCGGATGATGGTGTTCCGTCCGGGGGATCGGTTGTCCCTGCAGGCCGGGCCGATGGGCGCGCGGGTGATGCTTTTGGGCGGGGAAACGCTGGAAGGGTCGCGGTATATCTGGTGGAACTTCGTTGCATCGTCGAAAGAGCGGATCGAAGAGGCCAAGGAAGCTTGGCGCGCCGGGGATTGGGCCTCGGGTCGGTTCCAGTTGCCGCCGGGGGACGATGCGGAGTTCATCCCGCTGCCGGATCGGTGACCCTATTGGATGTCGGCGGGACAGGTGCTGAAAACACCGGGAAGATCGGCGTTCAAGCTGCACATGATGCCGCCCCAGTGAAAGCCGCGCTGGCCACCCGTGTCTTCGATTTCGAACCATTCGTAGCCGTCGAAGATCACACCGGTTGCGGTCAGGATCGACAGGGGCGCGCCATAGCCCAAACTGCCGGATCGGGCAAAGTCGATGCCCGGTCCGCTGCGGACATTGCCGCCGAGTGACGCCGCCTTGGGGTATGTCGCGGTGTCTGGCGCTTCAAACCCCGCTGGAAGAACGCAGAGTTTCGGGTCCTGATCATCAACAAAGAGCATGACTTCGCTGCCTTTGCCGCGCACAAGAAAATGCCCGAGAGGCAGGACGATGTCGTAGCCAAAGCCCGACCCCACCGGAACCGGTGCCATTTCGAGCGCTTCGCTGTCCAGCATCAGCGTCGCTGTGCCATCGGGGCGCGGAGGAATGACCACCTGTATGGCGGGAGAGGTGGCGCTGCCTTCGTCGCAGACGAACACCGTGCCGGGCGGGACATCGCCCTCTGCAAAAACGGGGCTGCCCAGAAGGGCCACGCCAAGAGCCAGTATACGTGTCGCTGTCATGGCAAAGCCCCTTTACATGATATCGGATCGTCAGCGGGTAGCGGTCACACGTTCGAGATAGACGCGAAGTTCTTCGGCCTCATGACGGGCATCGCGCAGGCCTTCCATTGCGGCGGCAAGTTCAGCTTCGGTCTGGGCCAGCTGGTTGGTCAGTTCGGCTTCGCGCTGCTGAAGGTAGGTGATCGCCTGATCGCGGGTTTCTTCGGCCTCATGCAGTTCCTGGCTCATGCGCTCCAGCTGATCCATGTCCGCCTGGCTGACACGGGTGAACCGGTGCACGAGCCAATTGGCAAACCATCCAAGACAGAATGCAACAAAAAGGATGATCGCTGTCGTGATGACAAACTCAGTTCTGTCCATCGCTGGTGCCCTCTGCGCCGTCGCTTGCAGATGTTTCGTCTGTTGGCGCGGAATCTTCAATACTTTCCAGCGTGGTTTCTGACTCTTCGACCGGTTCGGGGCGGCGCAACTTGAATTCGATGCGGCGGTTGGCCTCGCGGCCATCCTCGGTGTCGTTGCTGGCGATGGGTTGTTCTTCGCCATAGCCGCGGACTTCGTAGCTGGCGGTCAGGACGCGGCGCTGGCGCAGCGCGTCGACAACGGCCTGGGCGCGGTCCTGGCTCAGCTGCTGGTTCATTTCTTCCCGACCCTGACTGTCGGTGTGGCCCGCAATCACCAGAGGAATGTCGCCACAGAGTTTCAGCAGCTCTGCGATCTCGTCCATGATGTCCTGCGTCGCAAGATCGAGTGTGGCCGAGCCCGGCTCAAAGGTGATCTTGCGGTCGCCGATGATCTCGACGATCTGGGCCTCACATTCCTCGGGCGTCGGAATGCCCAGCAGGGGATCGAGTTTCTCCTGATAGGTGATGTCGATCTCGAAATGCTCGCTTTCGCCCAGCTTGTCCGCAAGCAGACCCGCGATTTCGGAACTGGCGTTCTGGTTGCCGGTGTTGCCCGTAATGGTCAGCGCGTCGGGTGTTACGGTGACGGCACCGTTGGACAGCCGCGACAGTGCTTCGAGACCAGCCAGAACGCGGCTGGACCATGTGGCAGGCAGGGCTTCATCGACCCGCGCGGTTGTCCGCACGGTGGCAGAGCCAAAGGCGGCGCGGGCAAAGCTGTCGGCGGTGGTGCGGGCGATTTCGCTGTTGATGCGACCGCGCAACTGCACCTCGCCTTCCGGGCTGCGGGTTGCGACGAATTCGGGGATGCCTTCCGGCGCGGCTTCGGGCGGTATGGGCAGTGTTGCATTGACCACGAACACGTCCGGCAGGTCGGTTTCAAGAGCGCCTACAACCCGGTCGAACAGGGATTGATCGGTGCCTTCGAGCGCAAAGAGTGTCACATCGGCATCGGCAAAGGTGATGCTGCCACCACCCAGCGCGTCGATGGCACGGATGCCCATGGCTGTGGCAGTTCCCCAGTCATTGGTCGGCGTGCCAAGACCCAGACGGCAATCGAGCTTTCCGGTCAGACCAACCTCGGCCGCGGCCTTGAGGATTTCGGCGCGATCGTCTTCGGTCGGGGCGGCGCAGGCATCAAAGCGGACGCCCTCGGCGTCCTTGATGAAGCGCAGCGTGAAAGGCGAGATCACGGGACGGGGTGCAGTGATGTCGAGTGCAAGGCGCAGATTGTCTTCGGCGCGGCGCGCAAGATCTGCCTCGACCCGGCGGCGGGCGTCTTCGTTTTCGACGGCACCCTTGATCGCGACGCGCCCCGCCTCGATCGAGATCTTTGATCGGTCCAGAACCCGCAGCACGGACACGGCATAGGTCAGCGCGTCTTCAAGCCCGTCCGGGACAGGGTATTCCGCGACTTCCAGCAGATCGGCCACGGGTACATCCGGCACCGCGCGGGTGATGTCCGCGACCAGTTGCTCGCGGTCCAACGCAGCCGGCAAGAGACCGATCATGGACACACCGCTGTCGTTGCGCAAGAGTTCGACCGAGAAGCGGGGCGGCGTGATGCCATCGCTGTCGACAATATCGATCTGGTCGATGACACGGGCGGAATCGACCACGCGACCGGCGGCGCTGAGCGCCTGGAACCGGGCGGCTTCGGTTGGGGCGGTGCCGATCAGGAAGACCAGCAATCCGTTTGTGTCCACATCGGCCCAGGTCAGCGCGTCGCGGTCAAGCTCTGTGCGCACAGCCCGTTCCGAGCTTTCCTCGACTGCTCCAGCCGCCACCCATGCGGCCCCGATGCTGAGGACCGCTGCCGTGGCGAAGGCACAGAAGAGGATGAAAACAGAAGACAGGCGCATGCACAGTCCGCGTCAGTTGAACTCGGCAAAGCGATACGCTGCACCGCTCCGGATGGCAATCACGCGAAAAGGGCAGTGGCGAAAAACAGCACAGGGATCAGACCGGCATCCCGGTTGGACCGGAAGAGATGCAGCAGCCGGTCCATGTCATCCAGCTTGAGGCGCCGCATCTGCCACATCATGTGCCAGCCCATCGCCCAAGGTCCGCCCAACGCGAGCACCAGGGCGAGGATCTCGCCACGCGGAGCCGCGAGGATGATGGCATAGCCCATCAGCGCAACGGTCAGGACGAGGAACCATGCAAGGTATTTGGGGGTCGCCTCACCAAAAAGGCGAGCGGTGGATTTGACGCCGATCAGCGCATCGTCTTCCTTGTCCTGATGGGCGTAGATTGTGTCATAGAACAGTGTCCACGCCATGCCGGCCAGGTAGAGGCACACCGCAGGCCATTGCAGTTCGCCCGTATGGGCCGTCCATGCAAGCAGCGCACCCCAGTTGAAGGCGATGCCGAGAAAGATTTGCGGCCACCACGTGAAGCGTTTGGCGAAGGGATAGATCGCAACGGGCAACAGCGCGATGATGCCCAGCAGGATCGCCTGAACCGGGAAGGTGATCAGGATACAGAACGCGATAAGGGATTGGATCACGGCCCAGCTCAGCGCCTGTTTCACCGTGACCTGACCGGACGGGATGGGTCGCGAGGCGGTACGGGCAACGCTGCCGTCGAAGTCGCGGTCGGTGATGTCGTTCCATGTGCAGCCTGCGCCACGCATCAGGAAGGCGCCAATGCCGCAGCCCAGGATGATCCACGCATCAAAGAGCCGCGCCTCTCCGGTGTGGAACATCGCAAGTAGCGCACCCCAGACGCAGGGCAGATAGAGCAGCCATGTGCCGATGGGACGATCCGCGCGGCTTAATCGCAGGTACGGGCGAGACCATGCCGGGGCGAGCGTGTCGACCCAGTTGCCCGTGACGGCATCGGCAACCTGACCGCTCTGGTCTGGTGAAATCTGCGGGCCGGGCATATGTGTTGCTCCATGAATTCGAAGATGCGTGCGAAAGTCAGGCTTTTTGTAGAGCAGCCGCTTGGGGCGGTACAACCGGTTCCTCTGACGCGGGAGCAGGCGCATTACCTGTTTGGCGTGATGCGGATGGCGGTTGGCGACCCTGTGGCGCTGTTCAACGGGCGCGATGGCGAGTGGCAGGCCGAGGTCGCCGAGGCGGGCAAGCGCGGTGGCATCCTTGTGTGCCGGGAGCCGTCGCAGCCGCAGGTGATGCCGCCGGATGTCTGGCTGATGTTCGCGCCGATCAAGAAGGCGCGCACGGATTTCATCGTGGAAAAGGCGGTGGAGATGGGCGTGCGGCGGGTGATGCCCGTGCAGACCGCGCACACCAATTCCGAGCGCATCCGGCAGGACCGGTTGCAGGCCCATGCGGTCGAGGCGGCCGAGCAATGCGGCGGGGTCTTCGTTCCCGAGGTGACTGATCTCGCACGGTTGGATCGGGTGTTGGGCAAGTGGGACCCGTCGCGGCGGATCGCATTTTGCGACGAGGCGCTGGCGGGAGAGAGCGGGCGACTGCCGGATGCGCCGGGGCCGTGGGCGATCCTGATCGGACCCGAAGGCGGATTTTCCGAGGACGAGCGCAGGCGGCTGCGGGGGATGGACTGCGCCAGCCCCATCAGCCTCGGGCCACGTATCCTGCGGGCCGATACGGCTGCGGTGGCGGCGTTGACGCTGTGGCAAAGCACGCTGGGGGACTGGGCGTGACGGATTTTCGGTCGACCGAAAATCGCACATCCGTCGACGGATGTGCGGCTCCCGGTGGCCCGCGATGAGCTTTATCCGTCCCGAAGTAAGCGCGACGATCCTGCGTTGGCGCGAGGCGTTGATCGGGGCTGCGGTGCTGCTGCTTGGGGTCTATTGGGTCGTGGGCGTCAGGCCCGGCCTTCTTACTTGGATCGGCTATCTGGCCCTGTTTCTGGGGGCGGCGCTGTTCTTTGCCGGGCTGCAGCGCGGACGCGCGCGGATGGGTGGCGGCGGGCCGGGCGTGGTGCAGGTGGTGGAACGGCGGATCGGCTATTTCGGGCCGCTGAATGGCGGGTTGGTGGATCTGGACGCCATGACGTCGCTCAGCCTCGACCCGACGGAACACCCGCGCCATTGGATCATCACGCACGAGGGCGGACCGGCGCTGCACATTCCCGTGAACGCGGAAGGCGCGGATGTCCTGTTCGATGCCTTTGCCAGCCTGCCGGGGCTGAGCCCGGGCCGTGTGGCGGCGACCTTGAAACACGAGGGCACCGGGCCAATTGTGCTCTGGCGCAGGGCTGACCTTCAAAAACGGATCCAGAGCCTGCATTGACAGCCCCGGGAAATCAGCCCAAGGCTGACCCCGATTGACGAGCAGACAGACCGGAGACGCGCCATGTCCATCCCCCAATCCGGCGGCGGGCCCATCGAACACCACGACCAGCTGGCCGAATATCTGGCCTCGGGGTGCAAGCCCAAGGATGACTGGCGCATCGGCACCGAGCACGAGAAGTTCGGCTATTGCAAGGATACGTTGCGCCCCCTGCCCTATGAAGGCGAACGTTCGATCCTTGCCGTCCTGCAGGGTCTGCGTGACGCGCATGGCTGGGACCCCGTGATGGAAGGCGCAAACCTGATCGGTCTGGTGAAGGATGGCGCGAACATCTCGCTCGAGCCCGGTGGGCAGTTGGAACTGTCCGGTGCGCCATTGGAGACGATCCACCAGACCTGCGACGAGGTGAACGACCACCTGCGCGACGTGAAAGACATTGCCGACAAGATCGGTGTGGGGTTCATCGGGCTGGGTGCTGCGCCGATCTGGCGGCACGAGGACATGCCGCTGATGCCCAAGGGGCGCTACAAGCTGATGGACAGCTACATGGAAAAAGTCGGCACCGCTGGCACGACCATGATGCGGCGCACCTGCACGGTTCAGGTGAACCTCGACTTTTCGTCCGAGGCAGACATGGTGCAGAAGCTGCGCGTCGCATTGGCGTTGCAGCCGGTGGCCAACGCGCTCTTTGCCACATCGCCGTTCTTCGAAGGCAAGCTGAACGGACACAAAAGCTGGCGCGGGCGGGTCTGGCGGCATCTGGACGATGCACGCACAGGGATGCTGCCTTTCGTGTTCGAGGACGGTTTCGGGTTCGAGGCGTGGGTGCAATACGCGCTCGATGTGCCGATGTATTTCGTCTACCGCGATGGGGTTTATCACAACGCGCTGGGGCAGTCGTTCCGCGATTTCCTCAAGGGTGAATTGCCCGCAATGCCGGGAGAAATGCCGACCCTGTCGGATTGGGCGGATCACCTGACGACGATCTTCCCCGAAGCGCGGGTGAAGAAATACATCGAGATGCGTGGTGCCGATGGTGGCCCGTGGCGACGGCTGTGCGCGCTGCCTGCGTTCTGGGTCGGTCTGACCTATGACCAGTCGGCGCTGGATGCGGCGTGGGATCTGGTCAAGGACTGGGATGCCGAAACCCGCGAGGGGCTGCGTGTGGCCGCGTCGGTGGACGGGCTTCAGGCCGAGGTGAACGGGATCAGGATGCACGATCTTGCGCGCGAAGCGTTGAAGATTTCCGAGGCCGGTCTGGTGGCGCGGGCGCGTCCCGGTGCGGGCGGTCTGGTGCCGGACGAGACCCATTTCCTGAACGCGCTGAAGGACAGCGTGGAGACCGGCAAGACCATGGCGGACGAACTGATCGACCATTACAACGGCGACTGGAACGGCGACATCAGCCGGATTTACGGCGAGTACAGTTACTGAGGCGGTGCAACCCTTCGACGGGTTGCGCCCGGCTTTTCGAAAAGCCGGGCACCGTTGATCAATATCCGATCGCGCAGCCGTCCTTGCGCGGATCCGATGCCCCTTCCAGAACGCCATGGTCGTGGATCAGGATCGCCTGGGCGCCCCCGATGGCAACCTCTGGGGTTTCCACCTCGTGCCCCAAGTCCACAAGCTGCGCCCGGACCGCGTCGGAATAGCCGCGTTCCACCATCAGCTTGCCGTTCTCGGCAAAACAGCGCGGCGCATCGAGCGCCTCCTGCGGGGCCAGTCCGAAATCGGTCATGTTGGTGACGGCACGGGCATGGCCGCAGGACTGGTACTGACCGCCCATGACGCCGAACGGCATGGCGACACGGCCTGCGTCGCGGATCATGCCCGGAATGATCGTGTGCATCGGCCGCTTGCCGCCGCCATATTCGTTGGAATGGCCTTCCTGAAGGGTGAACCCTGCACCCCGGTTCTGGAACAGGATGCCGAATTTCTCGGACGCAATGCCCGAGCCGAAGCTGTGGAAGACCGAATAGATCAGCGACACGACCATGCGGTCCTTGTCGACAACGGTGATGTAGATCGTGTCCTTGTGCACCGCTTCGCTGAGCGCTGCGGGACCTGCCATCGCCTTTTTCGGGTCGATCAGAGTGGCCAGTTTCTGCGCCGTCTCCATCGACAGCATGTGATCCAGCTTGGTCATATGCTCGGTATCGGCCACGAAACGGTTGCGCGCGTCATAGGCCAGCTTCGTTGCCTCGGCTTCGATATGCGCACGCTCTGCGCCGAAGGGATCGAGAGAGGCGATGTCGAACTGCGACAGGATGTTGAGCAGCAGGATCGCCGTCGCGCCCTGCCCGTTTGGCGGATGCTCGAGCAGCTCGCGCCCCTGATAGGTGCCACTGATCGGCGCGCCGATGGTGGTGGCGGCGTTGGTGAAATCGGCCTCGGTGTGCACGCCGCCCAGCGCGTTGAGCGTGGCGAGCATGTCTTCGGCAACTTCGCCTTTGTAGAACCCGTCACGCCCGTCTTTTGCGATGCGGCGGAGGACCTCGGCGTTTCCGGGCAGGCGGAAGACCTGACCGCGTTGCGGGTTGGCGCCTTGCAGGAGGTAATGCGTACGCGCGTGCCCCTGAAGCAGATGCGCATTTTTCGCCCAATCCCACGCCACACGTTCGGCCACAGGCAGGCCGTTTTCCATATAGTCGATGGCGGGTGCGAGGCTGTCCGCGATGCCAAGCCGCCCCCAACGCTCGGACATTGTGCAGAAGGCGTCGATCGCGCCCGGCACCGTCACCGCCTCGGGGCCGTAGAGTGGCACTGTTGCCTCACCCCGGTTGCGCAGGTCATCGGCTTTGGCTCCGGCAGGTGCGCGCCCGGATCCGTTGACCGCGATCACTTCGTCCCCGCCTGCGGGAGAGATCAGGGCAAAGCAATCGCCTCCGATGCCGGTCATCGCCGGTTCGGCCTGACCGAGAATCACCGCACCCGCGATGGCGGCGTCCACGGCATTGCCACCGCGCTTGAGGATGTCGACGGCGGCCTGAGCTGCCAGAGGATGCGACGTGGCGCACATCCCGTTTGTCGCCATCACCGCAGAGCGGCCCGGCATCTGAAAATCGCGCATAGGATTTGTCCCTCCCTTGTTGCGGTGCAACATAGGCAGACGCAGGGTCAGGTCAATCAGGTGATGTCCGGGGGGAAGTACCTCGACGCCGCACACTGGGTGGGGGCTGTTAACGGTGCGACGCCGAGGTGAAGCTTTCAGCAGCTACAGTCTCTGTTTGACGTCAGACCAAGGCCAGATTTCGCTGGGATTGGGGCCATTTCTGGGCATCGTTTTCAGAAATCGTTAGAATTTATCCCTTGTTTTCATGACTATTTCCGAAACGGGAACAATACCCGTAAATGTGGCGAAACCGTGTCGGCCAATCTACGCCATCGGCAGATCGATTCTCATCAAAAGGCGGTTTTCCGCGCCGACCCTGACGTGCTGGGTCTCGGATGTCAGGCTGCGAATCAGGAACCAGCCATAGCCGCCTTCGCTGAGCAGTGTAGGATCAGGGCGTCCTTCGCAGAGCGCCAGATCGGGAACAGGACGCCCCCAATCGGTCAGGGTGATTTCGAGCGCCGTCGCCAGTACAGAAACCGAGACAGCAACAGCCCCGAATCCTGACCCTGTATAGGCATGTTCCACGACATTGTTGATCGCTTCGGCAAGCACGATCTGCGTGTCGTCCCGCAGCGATGCGGCTGGCGTGCCGTCCAGCGCGTGATCGACACGGCGCAAGAGATGGGGTGTGACGACATCCAGTGCAGGCAGACATAGGGCAAGCAGATGCGATGCCTCAGTCCTTGACGGTGGCAATGACCTGATCCGCGTCATCATGAATGGCAAAGATCGAATCCATCCGCGTCAGGCGGAACACCTTGTCCACGATGGGCTGCAATGCCGCGAGCTCAAGACTTTGCCCCGGGCGGAGCTGTTTCATTGCGGCGACGACCGCACCCAGTCCGCTGGAGTCGATGAAGTCGACCTTTTGCAGATCGAGGATGAACCGCCCATCCTGCCGCCCGGTGAGCGTGCGCATCTCTTCCTTGAACTGAAGCGCGTTGGGCGCGTCGATCCGGCTGGCATTGACACGGATCAGCGTGGCGGCGGGGTGGTGTTCGGCAATCAGTTCCATGTGTCCTCGTCCTGTGATCTGAGGACACCCTAGACGCCAATCCTTACCATCCGGTATGCAAGGCACGACCAGTCGAACAGGGGGCAGAGGATGACGGACGTTGTGATTACCGGTGCGGCGCGCACCGCGATGGGCGGGTTCCAGGGCGCTTTCTCGGAAGTGACCGCGGCCGATCTCGGTGGGGCTGCCATCCGCGCGGCGCTGGCGCAGTCTGGTGCATCTGCCGTGGACGAGGTGCTGATGGGCTGCGTTCTGCCTGCTGGTCAGGGGCAGGCCCCCGCGCGGCAGGCAGGGTTCGCCGCCGGTCTGGGGGAGGAGGTGCCGGCGACCACGCTCAACAAAATGTGCGGCTCCGGCATGAAAGCCGCAATGATGGCCTTCGACGCCATCGCCCTTGGGCGTGCCACCACCATCGTCGCGGGCGGGATGGAATCCATGACCAATGCGCCTTACCTGCTGCCCAAGATGCGCGGAGGGGCGCGGATCGGCCATGGGCAGGTCATCGACCACATGTTCCTCGACGGTCTGGAAGATGCCTATGACAAGGGTCGCCTGATGGGCACCTTCGCAGAGGAATGCGCCGAGGCGTTCCAGTTCACCCGCGAGGCTCAGGACAACTACGCGCTGCGGTCGCTGTCCAACGCGCTGGATGCGCAGGCATCCGGCGCTTTCGAACACGAGATCACGCCGGTTACCATCTCGACCCGCAAGGGAGAGGTGGTGGTCTCCGAGGACGAACAGCCCGGCTCGGCTCGGCCCGAAAAGATCCCGACATTGAAACCCGCCTTCCGCAAGGACGGCACGGTCACACCCGCCAACAGCTCGTCCATCTCTGACGGCGCGGCGGCCCTGGTTCTGACGACAGCAGAGGCGGCCGGGACCGCTGCCCGCGCTCGGATCGTGGGGCATGCAAGCCATGCGCAGGCACCTGGCCTTTTCACCACGGCCCCGGTGCCCGCTGCGCAAAAGCTGCTGGACCGGATTGGCTGGAGCAAGGACGATGTCGATCTCTGGGAAGTGAACGAAGCCTTCGCCGTGGTGCCGATGGCGTTCATGCATGAAATGGGCCTGAGCCGGGACATCGTGAACGTGAACGGTGGCGCCTGTGCGCTGGGCCATCCCATCGGCGCATCCGGTGCGCGGATCATGGTGACGCTGCTCAACGCGCTGGAAAAGCGTGGGCTGAAGCGGGGTGTGGCAGCGATCTGCATCGGTGGTGGCGAAGGCACGGCCATCGCGATTGAACGCATCTAAGTTTCTTTGAGCTGCAAATACCTCGGGGGTGTGGGGGCTGGCCCCTACTGACATGACATGGCCGATTACACGACGCTTGCCAAAACCATCGCCGCGCTGACCGAAGGCGAAACCGATACGGTCAGCCTGATGGCCACAATCGCCTGCGAGGTGCATCACGCAGACGACCGCTTTGACTGGACGGGGTTCTACCGTGTCGCAGGGCCGGAGTTGCTCAAGATCGGGCCGTATCAGGGTGGGCACGGCTGCTTGGCCATCCCGTTCTCACGCGGTGTTTGCGGCGCTGCGGCCCGCACCGGAGAGGTTCAGCTTGTGCCCGATGTAGACGCGTTCCCCGGGCACATCGCCTGTGCGTCCTCGACCAGGTCTGAACTCGTGCTGCCGGTCTGGAACGGCAAGGGCCGCTTGTTGGGGGTCTTCGACATTGACAGCGACCAGCCGGATGCGTTCACGCAAGAGGACGCGGATGCTCTGGCGGGCATCCTCAAGGAAAGCTTTGCAGCCGTGCAGTAGGCTCAGGCGATGCCGATAAAGGACAGGATCGCAAGGACGATCACGATCAGTCCGACAACATAGATGATGCGGTTCATGGGAGTGGTCCTCGACTTGGGTTGCTTACCTTTCAAACCAGCAGTCTCGCGGTTTGGTTCCAAACAGTTGGGATGCAATGGCCTTGGCGACCGCGTCGCCATGATGAAAATTCCTTTTGAATTTTCACCAAACCATGCCATGAAATTCCGGACGGAATTTTCATGGGCGAGTCGTGCAGCACGATCCGGTTCTTCACAGCAAGACGCTAGGCGCGGACCTTCGGGCGCTGCGCAAGGCGCGCGGGCTGACCTTGCAGGACATGGCGGATCGGCTGGGGCGGTCTGTTGGCTGGGTCAGCCAGATCGAACGCGATCTTTCCGCGCCGTCCATCACCGACCTGCGCCATATCGCCAAGCTGTTCGATGTCCCTGTCTCGCTACTGTTCGGCACGCCTCAGGCGGCGGCGGACGAGGCCGGGTATGTCGTGCGCGCCGGTGCGCGACGGCCCATCGGGAGCGGGGACAGCGGGTTGGTGGAGGAATTGCTTTCGCCCGACCTGTCCGACGATTTCGAGGTGGTGCATTCCACCTTCCAGCCGCACAGCCGCATAGGCGAAGTCGTCACACGCCCAACGCAGGAGGTCGGTTACATCCTGTCGGGCAAGCTCGACCTCGTCATCAGTGATCGCCGCTTCACCCTGACACCGGGCGACAGTTTCCGGATCAAGGCCGAGCCGTTCGAGTGGATCAACCCTTATGATGAGCCCGCCGTTGCGATCTGGGTCATTGCCCCGCCGGTGTATTGATGAGCGATGTCGTGCAGCCCGGGCCGATGATGCTGAAGGGGAGCTGCCTGTGCGGCGCAGTCACCTATACGGCCCATGGTGAGGCCGGAGCACCGGCGGCCTGTCATTGCACCCAATGCCGCAAGCAGTCGGGGCATGTCTGGGCCTCGTCCTACGTTCCGAACGGCACGCTCGAAATCACCGGCGAGGTGCGCTGGTTCCAGTCGTCCGAAAAAGCCCGGCGCGGGTTCTGTCCCATATGCGGATCGGCGCTGTTCTGGGACCACGAGGACGATCCGTTCATCTGTTTCTCCACCGGCTCCATCGACGGACCGACCGGCCTGACCCTGCGCGGTCATATCCATACGCGCAGCAAGGGCGATTACTACACAATCAACCCCACCGATCCGCAGCGCGAGGACTGAGACGTGCTGGAGCTTGCCCTTTCCATTCCGCTTTGGACCTACATCACTTTCATGGGGGCGGCGCTGATCCTGTATATCACCCCCGGTGCGGACATGATGTTCACGCTGGCCAGCGGTATGCGCGGTGGCGCTCGGTCTGGCATGGCGGCTGCAGCGGGCATCGGTCTGGGAGTGATGGGCCATGTCGCGATTGCCGCGGCAGGTCTGGCCGTCCTGCTGATCACCTATCCCATCGCCTATGACGCGCTGCGCTATGCCGGAGCGGCTTATTTGCTCTGGCTCGCCTGGCACACCTGGCGCGACACGTCCGACCCCGCCCGCCGCGAGGGACGCAGCGACACGTGGCGCGCATTCCGGCGTGGCTTTCTGACCAACATCCTGAACCCCAAGGTGGGGCTTTTCGTGCTCGCCTTCCTGCCGCAATTCGCCGATCCGGCCATTGGCCCAGTGTGGCAGCAGATCCTGATCCTCGGCACGCTTCTCGCGTTCGGGGAACTTGCCACCTACTGCCTGCTGGGCGGCTTTGCCGGACTTGCTGCGGCCCGCATCCAGCGCGCCTCGGGCTGGCTGGGAAAACTGTCCGCAATTGTCTTTGGCGGGCTTGCGCTCCGCCTTGCCTGGAACTGAGGAGACCACCCATGTCCGATTTCCCCACAACCACCCGTGTCGTCATCATCGGCGGTGGCGTCGTTGGTGCGTCCTGTGCCTATCACATCGCCAAGGCCGGATGGGACTGCGTGCTGCTGGAGAAGAACGAACTGACAGCCGGCTCCACTTGGCACGCGGCGGGGAACTGCCCGTCTTTCAGCACAAGCTGGGCCGTGATGAACATGCAGCGCTATTCGCTGTCGCTCTACCGGACACTGGCCGACGAGGTCGATTACCCGATGAACTACCACGTCACCGGGTCGATCCGTCTGGGCCACAGCAAGGAGCGGATGCAGGAATTCGAACGCGCCCGGTCGATGGGGCGCTATCAGGGCATGAACCTCGAGATGATGGCCGTGGGCGACATCAAGGACCGCTATCCGTTCATCGAAACCCACGATCTGGCGGGCGCTTTGTATGACCCCGACGACGGTGACATCGACCCGGCGCAGCTCACGCAGGCGCTTGCCAAAGGCGCGCGGATGATGGGGGCGAAGATCGAACGGTTCTGTCCCGCGACGGGCGTCAGCCGAAAAGGCGACGAATGGATCGTGCACACGGACAAGGGCGACATCACTTGCGAAAAAGTGGTGAACGCGGCGGGCTACTATGCCCAGCGCGTCGGCGAATGGTTCAAGCCATATGGCGGGCGCACGGTGCCGATGACGGTGATGAGCCACCAGTATTTCCTGACCGAACCGGTGGCCGAACTGGAAGCGTGGTCGAAGGAGAACGGCAAGCTGCCGCTCTTGCGCGATGTGGACAGCTCCTACTACCTGCGGCAGGAAAAGTACGGTCTGAACCTTGGACCGTACGAACGGAACTGCAAGGCGCATTGGGTCACGCCGGACGATCCCATGCCCGACGATTTCAGCTTCCAGCTTTACCCGGACGATCTGGAACGGCTCGAGTGGTATATCGAGGATGCAATGGCGCGTGTGCCCATCCTTGGAGCGTCCGGTGTGGGCCGGGTCATCAATGGCCCGATCCCCTATGCGCCGGATGGTCTGCCGCTGATCGGGCCGATGCCGGGTGTGCCCAACGCGTTCGAGGCCTGTGTGTTCACCTTCGGCATCACGCAGGGCGGTGGCGCGGGCAAGGTGCTGGCGGAATGGGTGACCGAGGGCCAGACCGAATGGGATATGTGGGCGGTCGATCCGCGCCGCTACACCGATTACGCCGATCAGGACTATTCCGACCAGAAGGCGATCGAGGTCTACGGCCACGAATACGCCATGCATTTCCCGCGTCACGCGTGGCCTGCGGGGCGGGACAAGAAGCTGTCGGCGGTGCATGACAGGATCCTCGCGGCGGGCGGCGTGATGGGGGCCTATAACGGCTGGGAACGGGCGAACTGGTTTGCGCAGCCGGGCGATGACACGTCGGAAGAGGCAACCCAGACCTGGGCGCGGAAAGGCCCGTGGCAGCAACGGATCAAGGAAGAATGTGAAGCGGTGCGCGACGCGGCTGGCGTGATCGCCATTTCCGGCTTCACCCGTCTGGCGGTCGAGGGCCCGGGTGCGCGCGCGCATGTCGATGCGCTGACCTGTTCGGTGCTGCCGAAGCCCGGACGCGTGGGCCTCGCCTATTTCCCGGATGACCGGGGCCGCATCCTGACCGAGATGTCGGTGATCCCGCAAAGCGACGAGGCGATCTGGCTGATCACGGCTGCCGTTGCGCAATGGCACGACCGCGATGTCCTGCTGCGCAATCTGCCCGAGGGGCTGACCGTGCAGGACCGCACGACGAAATATGAGTGTTTCCTCGTGACCGGGCCGAAATCGCGCGAGATGCTGGCGCCTTTGACGGATGCAGATTTGACCCTGCCCTGGCTGTCCTTCCAGGAAGCAAATGTCTGCGGCAAACCCTGTGTGCTGCTGCGCGTGTCCTTCGCTGGTGAACTCGGATGGGAGGTGCACTGCCTGACTGAAGATGCGCCAGAGATCTACGACGCCATTCTGGGTGCAGGGGCCAAGCCCTTTGGCATGTATGCGCTTAATGCGCTGCGGATCGAAAAGGGCTACCGCGCATGGAAGGGCGATCTCTCCACCGACTACACCATGCTGCAGGGTGGGCTGGACCGCTTCGTCAAACTCGACAAGCCGCAGGATTTCCCCGGCAAGGCCGCGCTTTTGGCTGAAAAGCAGCAAGGCGTGGCCAAACGCTTTGTGACGCTGGTCGTCGATGCGGGCGACTACGACGCGCCCTATATGTCGACGCTTTGGCATGACGGGCAGGTCGTGGGTGAGACCACCAGCGGCGACTGGGGCTACCGGGTGAACGCCTCCATCGCGCTGGGTATGGTGCGGGCCGACCTGGCGGTGCCCAGTACGGAACTTGAGATCGACATTTTCGGCGAGATGCGCAAAGCGGTCGTGCAGAGGGACGAACCCCTCTGGGATCCGCAAAACGAAAGGCTGCGCGCATGACAATCACCCTACTGGACGGCGGAATGGGGCAGGAACTCATCCACCGTTCGGGCACTCCTCCAACGCCGCTCTGGTCCACTCAGGTGATGATCGACATGCCGCATCTCGTGCGCGAGATTCATGCCGACTACTTTGCCGCTGGGGCGGAGATTGCCACGACCAACACCTATGCGATCCACCGCGACCGGCTGGCGGGAACCGAGCACGAAAGCCGGTTTGAAGACCTGCATCATATCGCACTCGACATGGCTTTGGCCGCACGTGACGCGCATGGATCGGGGCGGGTTGCCGGGAGTATCGGCCCGCTTGGTGCATCCTACCGTGCCGATCTGCAACCGCCGCACGAGATCGCGGTCGAGCTGATGGCCGAGGTTGCGGGTCTCCTTGCACCTGCCTGCGATATTCTGCTGTTCGAAACGGTGATTTCCGCCGCCCAGACCCGCGCAGCACTGGAAGCGGTGCAAGGGCTCGGCAAACCGGTCTGGATTGCGTTCTCGGTTGATGACGAGGATGGCAGCCTCCTGCGCTCCGGCGAACCGTTGGCCGATGCGGTCGCTCTGTGTGACGACGCGGCCGCTTTGCTCGCCAACTGTTCCGCGCCCGAAGCGATGCCGGCGGCAATTGACGTGCTCAACGCGAGTGGCAAACCGGTTGGCGCTTATGCCAATGCCTTCACCCAGATCACCAAAGAGTTCCTTGCTGACAAGCCCACGGTCGATGCGCTGACCGCGCGGCGCGACATGGGGCCTGAGGCGTATGCCGATCAGGCCGCGACATGGGTCGATCACGGGGCGACGATCCTTGGTGGTTGCTGCGAAACCACCCCGGCCCATATCGCTGAAATCGCCCGGCGGTTCGCGAAGGGCTGACAGATATGAACCGCAGGCGGTCAAACGCCCCCCATCAAAAAAGCATGACCCATTCAGGAGTTTCGTCATGACCGTTCCCACCCATGCCCGCGCCGTCATCATCGGCGGCGGTGTTGTCGGCTGTTCCGTCGCCTATCACCTGACCAAGCTGGGCTGGACGGATGTGGTGCTGCTGGAACGCAAGCAGCTTACCTCGGGCACGACATGGCATGCGGCGGGGCTGATCGGGCAGTTGCGGGCCTCGTCCAACATGACGAAGCTGGCGAAATACACCGCCGATCTTTATTCGACCATCGAGGAAGAAACAGGCGTCGCCACCGGGTTCCGCAAGGTCGGGTCCATCTCGGTCGCGCTGACCAAGGAACGGCACGAGGAGTTGCGTCGGACAGCGGCAATGGCGCGGGCTTTTGGCGTTCCGGTCGAGGAAATCGATACGTCCGAGATCAAGAACAAGTACCCCCATCTCAACACCAGCGATGTGGTCGGCGGCGTCTATCTGCCGAGCGACGGACAGGGCGATCCGGCCAATATCGCGCTCGCGATGGCAAAGGGCGCACGGCAGCGCGGGGCGCAGATTTTCGAGCGCACAAAGGCGACGGGCGTCAATCGCGACGGGCGGCGGATCATTTCGGTCGATTGGGCGTCGGAGGATGGCAGCAGCGGCACCGTCACCTGCGATCACGTGGTGAACTGCGCCGGGATGTGGGGTCGCGAGGTGGGGCAGATGCTGGGGGTCAACGTGCCTCTGCATGCCTGTGAACATTTCTATATCGTCTCCGAACCCATCGCGGGGTTGGAGGCCTTGCCCGTGCTGCGGGTGCCGGATGAATGCGCTTACTACAAAGAAGACGCGGGCAAGATGATGCTGGGGGCGTTCGAGCCGAAATCAAAACCCTGGGGTATGAATGGCATTTCCGACAGCTTCGAGTTCGACCAGTTGCCCGAGGATTTCGACCATTTCGAGCCGATCCTGGAGGCGGCGGTGAACCGGATGCCGATGCTGGCCGAGGCGGGGATTCACACGTTCTTCAACGGGCCGGAGAGCTTTACCCCAGACAACGCCTATTACCTTGGGCAAGCGCGCGAGATGGACAATGTCTGGGTGGCGGCCGGGTTCAACTCCATCGGTATCCAATCGGCGGGTGGCGCGGGCATGGCACTGGCGCAATGGATGGAGGACGGCGCGAAACCGTTCGATCTGGGCGATGTGGACATTGCCCGTGCACAGCCGTTCCAGCGCAACCGGCGTTACCTGAAGGAGCGGGTGACGGAAACGCTGGGTCTGCTCTATGCCGACCACTACCCCTACCGGCAGAAAGCCACCGCACGCGGTGTGCGGCGGACGCCGTTCCACCGGCACCTTCTGGAGCGCGGCGCCGTGACGGGCGAAATCGCGGGTTGGGAACGCGCCAACTGGTATGCGACCGAAGGCCAGACGCCGGAATACGCCTATAGCTGGAAGCGGCAGAATTTCTTCGACAACGTCGCCCGCGAACACAAGGCGATCCGCGAGAATGTGGGCATGTACGACATGTCCTCCTTCGGCAAGCTTCGGGTCGAAGGGCCGGACGCCGAGACGTTCCTGAACCATGTCTGCGGGGCCGACATGTCGGTGCCTGTGGGCAAGATCGTCTACACCCAGTTCCTGAACACGCGCGGCGGGATCGAGGCGGATGTGACCGTGACGCGCCTGTCGGAGACCTGTTATCTGGTGGTGACCCCTGCCGCGACGCGGGCTGCGGATCAGACATGGCTGCAGCGCCATGTGGGCGACCGCCGGGTGGTCATCACTGATGTGACAGCGGCCGAAGCTGTGCTTGCTGTGATGGGACCGAATGCGCGGAAGATCATGCAGGCGGTGTCGCCGGATGATTTCTCGAACGAGGCCAACCCGTTTGGCACGGCCCAGGAGATCGAGATCGGCCTCGGCACTGCACGGGTGCATCGCGTGTCCTATGTCGGGGAGCTGGGGTGGGAGATCTACGTCTCAGCCGATCAGGCGGGGCATGTGTTCGAAACGCTCTGGGAGGCAGGGCAGGATCACGGGCTGTCGCTCTGCGGGATGCATGCGATGGACACCTGCCGGATCGAAAAGGCGTTCCGGCATTTCGGCCATGACATCACTTGCGAGGATCACGTTCTGGAAGCCGGTTTGGGTTTTGCCGTCAAAACCGCAAAACCGGATTTCATCGGGCGTGACGCCGTTTTGCAAAAGCGCGAGGCGGGTTTGCAAACCCGGATGGTGCAGTTCCAACTGACTGATCCGGAACCGCTGCTCTATCACCACGAGCCGATCCTGCGGGACGGGGTGATCGTGGGCTATCTGAGTTCGGGTGCCTACGGACATCATCTGGGTGGGGCCATCGGCATGGGTTACGTGCCCTGCGCCGGGGAAAGCGCAGAGCAGGTGCTGGCCTCGACCTACGAGATCGACGTGGCCGGCACACGGGTGAAGGCGGAGGCGTCGCTCAAGCCGATGTATGATCCGACGTCAGAACGGGTGCGGGGCTAAGCCGGGGTCAGCGCATCCCGATCACGGCATAGCCCCATTTCTTGCCCTTGGTCGGGCAGCCAGCCGCTTTGGTTTTTTCCGCCACACCTGCATCGCGCAGTTCGTTGCAATACCGGGCGACAGCGGCCGGGGTCCAGATCGTTTGGTGTGCCAGAGTGAACCGCTTCCACTTTGCGACGTCTTTCTTGTGGCCCCCGGCATTCAGGATGCGGGCCACGAGCGTAGAGCAGTTCTTCTTGAACATGTCGTAATGTGCGGCGGGCTTGTTCCGCGAGGCATCCCAGACGGTCTTCATCACATCGATATCGCCGCCATAGACCTTGTAGACCACGTGGGGCACGCCACCTTCCCCGGACCAATCGCCCGACAATGTATTGCAGCTCCGTGCCTCGTTAAACACGCTGTTTCCTTCGGGCCACCAACTGACATACCATTCCGTGTCGTTGCGTTCTGTGTGGGCGCCGATATGCATTGATGCATGTCCGACCTGTCCACCATGCGGATACCAGATATATACCGTGCCTGAATGATGACCTGTTGGCATGGCCGTTTCTCCCTTGTCACGCAGAAAACTCGTTTTTGTGAAAGCGGCCAAGGCATTGGCCTGAAAAACGCTAGGCCGAAAAACTGGAAACGCAAAGCAGAATCAATGGTTCGCTCCGGGCTTTTTGACGGCGCTGGGGCGTGATACAGGGCGCCGATGGACATCAGATATGCCCCTCCCGATACGCCCTTGGACATCCTGCATGAAGACCACGAGATCCTCGTGGTCAACAAACCGGCGGGATTGCTGTCGGTCCCCGGAAAAGGGCCGGACCTTGCCGATTGTCTGATCGCGCGGCTGGAGGCGGTGTATCCGCAGGTGCTTCTGGTGCACCGGCTGGATCGGGACACCTCGGGTGTGATGGTTTTCGGCCTGACGCCCCATGCGCAGCGGCATCTGGGGCTGCAATTCGAGAAGCGGCAGACGAAGAAAACCTACCTGGCCCGCGTGGTCGGGCGGCTGGAGCCGAAGACCGGGACGGTGGACCTGCCGCTGATCGTCGATTGGCCGAACCGTCCGCTGCAGAAAGTGGATCACGAGACCGGGAAACCGGCGGTGACAGACTGGCGGGTGATGAAAGCGACGGACGACGAGAGCCGGGTGAAACTCTATCCCCAGACCGGGCGGAGCCACCAGCTTCGGGTGCATATGCTGGCTCTGGGCCATCCGATCCTGGGCGATCCGCTCTATGCGCCCGAAACGGCGGATCAGTATCCACGCATGATGCTACATGCCGAGGAGTTGAGACTTCGGCATCCCGATGGCGGGGAAGGTGTGAAATTTCGGGTGGCCGCGCCGTTTTGAGGTGCTTCGGAGGCTGGAGCGTCCGACCTGCGCAGCCTTCGGCTGCACAATTTGCATAATTGCAAAAAAACGAAGCAGGGGACCTGTGCCCCCTGCCCCAAGTCGGCTTTATTCGGCAGCCCAGCCGGAGACCGCTTTAACTTCGAGGAAGTCCTCGATCCCCCAGACACCGCCTTCGCGCCCGTTGCCGGACTGCTTCATCCCACCGAAAGGCGAGCCAGCAGAGCGGCCGACGCCGTTCATTTCCACCATGCCCGAGCGAAGCTGGCGGGCCAGCCGGTTGCGGCGCGCGCCATCCTGGCTTTGGACATAGTTGGTCAGGCCGTAGACCGTGTCATTGGCGACCTGCACGGCCTCTTCCTCGGCCTCGAACTTCATGATCGACAGGACCGGACCAAAGATTTCCTCGCGGGCGATGGTCATGTCGTTGGTGACATCGGCGAAGACCGTGGGGCGCACGTAAAAGCCCTTGTTCAGGCCTTCCGGGCGACCTGTGCCGCCGGTGACAAGGCGCGCACCTTCGTCGATGCCTTTCTGGATCAGGTCCTGGATTTTCTGCCATTGGGTCGCGTTCACGACCGGGCCGATATGGCGGCCTTCGGCGGAAGCCGGGCCGACGCTGACCTTGGACGCGATTTCGCCCGCCTCTTCGACGACCCGGTCGTAGATCGGGGCTTCGACCATCATGCGGGACGGCGCATTACACGACTGGCCGGTGTTCTGCATCATGTGCAGCACGCTGCGCTTGACCGCCTTTTCATCGGCATCGGCAAAGATCAAATTGGCACCCTTGCCGCCGAGTTCCAGATGAACCCGCTTGAGCGTGTCGGCGGCGGCCTTGGAAATCAGTTTGCCTGCACGGCTGGAGCCGGTGAAGCTGACCATGTCGATGTCGGGATGTGCGGACAGCTGGCTGCCGACGCCGACACCGTCACCGTTCACGAGGTTGAACACGCCCGGCGGGAAGCCGGCCTCGTGCATCATCTCGGCAAAGAGCATGGCGTTGAGCGGGCTTTCCTCGGACGGTTTCAGAACCATCGTGCAGCCCGCGATGGCAGCGGCACCCACCTTGAGGGTGACCTGGTTCATCGGCCAGTTCCACGGGGTGATCAGCGCGCAGACGCCAACGGCTTCGTAGATGATCCGGTCCTGAGGGCTGTGATCATTCAGCTGGCGATCGAAGTCGAACGACTTTGCCGCTTCGATGAAATTCTGCAGGTGCCATGTGCCCGCGCCAACCTGGCTGGCGCGCGACATATCGATGGGCGCACCCATCTCGAGGCTCATGGCCTGGGCCATTTCCTCGCCGCGTAACTGGTAGATCTCGAGCAGTTTTTCTACCAATGCGATGCGGTCGGCGGGGGGCATTGCCATCCATGACGGGAACGCATCCTTGGCGGCGGCAACGGCGGCATCGGTGTCGGCCTGCCCGCCCAGTGAGATCACCGCGCAGGGATCTTCCGTCGACGGGTCGATGACATGATGATCGCGCCCTTCGATGGGATCGACCCATGCTCCGTTGATGTAGAACTGGCGTTTCTCGATCATCTGATTGTCTCCCTCAGAGTGTTGCAGACGACACTGTGTCACCCCGGCCTTTCCCTCGCAAGGGGGTGTAACTGCGCCGCAGATTTCCTATGTAGCGGTCTGACTGATGAACCTGAAAGGAGGCAAACATGGGCCTGCGCATCAATGATGAAATCCCGAACCTGACCGTGGAAACCGACCAGGGCACGATCACCCTGCATGACTGGATCGGTGACAGCTGGGCGATCCTGTTTTCGCATCCCAAGGACTTCACCCCTGTCTGCACCACCGAGTTCGGCGCGGTCGCCCAGCTTGCCGAGGAATGGGAAAAGCGCGGCACCAAGGTGATGGGCATTTCCGTCGATGGGGTCGAGGACCACAAGAAATGGAAGGGCGATATCGAGTCGACCTCGGGCGCGAAAGCAGGTTTCCCGATCATCGCGGATGAAGACCTGACCGTGGCCAAGGCGTTCGACATGCTGCCTGCGGAATACGTACTGCCCGACGGCCGCACCCCGGCGGACAGCGCCACGGTCCGCGTGGTGTTCATCATCGGGCCGGACAAGAAGCTGAAGCTGTCGATGACCTATCCGATGACCGTCGGGCGCAACTTCGCGGAAGTGCTGCGTGCGCTTGATGCGCTGCAGACCTCGGCGCGCGAGAACGTGGCCATGCCCGCGAACTGGACAGTGGGTCAGGACGTAATCGTGCCCGTCGCGGTGAGTGATGCGGATGCGATTGCGAAATACGGCCAGATCGAAACGGTTCTGCCCTATCTGCGCAAGGCCAAGCTGCCGGCGTAAGAACCGACCTTTCGGAATCAAGGGAAAGGCCGGGGGTGGATCCTCCGGCCTTTTTCTATCGGGGTTACTCGACCGAGATCAGGACCGCTTCGACCCGTCGGTTGGCCTCGCGCCCGGCGGCGGTCAGGTTGGTCGCGCGGGGCGAGAGGTATCCCACCCCGTCCGCGGCGACCTGGGCCGACGACACCCCGCGCGCGATGACATATGCCTGCGCGGCTTCGGCGCGGCGGCGCGACAAGGCGACGTTGGCCTCGAGCGAGCCGGTGGCATCCGTGTGGCCCACGAAGGTGATCCGGCGCGTGGGATTGGCCATCAGGTAGGCGACGACTGCATCAAGCGATTGCACCGGGCCGTCCCCAAGCGAGGATGAGCCACTGGCAAAATCGAGATCTGCCAGGACCACGTGGCCCGTGCTTTCAAGTTGGGCCACAACATCGCCCGCATCTTCGGGAATGGTGACATCTGGGGCTGACGACACCGACAGCGCAGGTCGGCCCGGAGGTCCAACTTCGATCAATTGGACGAAGAGCGCTTCACCGTCCCGGCTGACCAGAAGGCTGAGGGCTTCTGTGGCGTTCGACGACTTGGCCGACAGGAAACGGTAGTCCGACAGGTCGACATACATGTTCGGGGCGCGCAGCACGTCGATCCCGAACCGGAAATCAAAACCGCCGCAGCTTTGGGTGCTGCATTCGAAGATGATGTCGTACCTGTCCGCCAACAATTGTTCGCGGAGCGGTCCCAGCACCTGGCCTGTCGTGATCCCGGCCCCCGAGATGCGCCAGGCGGTCCGCCGCACTTCGCCTTCAAGGCTCGCCACGGGCACACCCGATGCTTCGGTCCAGGCTGCAATCGGCAGGTCGTAGCTGCCTACAGGCGTGGTGCGGGACACGGTTTCCCGAGCGCCAAGCGGCAGCGCAAGGTCCAGCGCAACGGCAGGGGCGGCACCGATGCCCAGCGCCAGACAGAGGGTCAGACGGTCAGCGCGCCTGCGCGTGATACTCGTCATTGGGCCGCATATCCGTGGCGCTGGCCACGCGGTTGGTCATGTTGAAGAAGGCGGCGACATTCACGATGTCCCAGATGTCGCGGTCGGTGAATCCGGCATCCCGAAGCGCCTCGCGGTCGAATTCGGCGATCTCGGCGCTGGATTTCGTGATCTTTTCGGCAAAGGACAGCATGGCACGGTGACGGTGCGGCAGATCGGCGACGCGCCAGTTCATCACGAGCATTTCGCCCAGCTTTGGATCGCCCGACAAGTCACGCACCGCAGCGCCATGGGCGGTCAGGCAATAGAAGCACTTGTTGATCGAACTGACGACCACTGCGATCATTTCGCGTTCGAGCTTGCTCAGACCGCTGCCAGCCAGCATCAGGTCATTGTACATCGCCGTGAACGCGTTGAGCTTGTCGATGTCGAACGCGTAGGCGCGCAGCACGTTCGGGATCATGCCCAGCTTGTCCTGACAGACGTCGAAATACTTTTGCGTTTCGGGGGGCAAGGGATCGACCATCGGCAGGTTGAGCGCCGTGGGAAGAGTGTCTTTGGTCATTCTGTGTCGCTTGTGTTTGGCAGGATGCGGTAATGGTACTGTCCCACAACCTGCATCCCGAGGGAAGCATAGAGGCCGTTCGCCCCGGCGTTCACCTGCGTGCAGATGACGCTCATCCAATCTGCGCCGTTGTCTTTGGCCCAGTGCGCGGCCTGCCGCATGAGCCACGCCCCCATCCCCTTACGCCGTTGCGATTTCGCGATTTCGAGCGCGTGAACCATGGCGACGCCTTGAGAGATTGCGCAATAGGCCGTGCCCGCAGGTTTGTCGTTGAGCCGGCCGAGGATGCCGGTTTTCGGTCCCTTGGCACGCTCCATCACCGCAATCCGCGCTGGTCCGATCCCGCCGGCCGCCCAGATGTCCCGCATGATGGCCAGCGGTTCCCAAATGGCAAAGGCGAGGACGCGGGGAATGGGAGTATCGGTCAACCGGTCGATGGGGCAGACCCAGAGATTGACCGGGTCGATGATCTCGTATCCTCGGGCGGCAAGGGCGGCATCGAGCGCCTTTTCGCCTTCACGGATCATGAAAAGCGCATCCTGTCCCAGCATGCGCATGGCGGTTTCAGCAGCGGCGAGGTCTTCCTCGCGCCAATCGCCCTCGGCTGTGGCGGCGCTGACGCGTTTGCCGCCACCCGCCCCGTTGCGCAGGATCCACGGGCCCGCCGGTGTGCGGTCAGCCGGGGGCCATGTTGCTTCGGTAACCGCGTAAAGCGTCTGAACCGAAGGTGTCATGACGCAAAAAGCTCGGACAGGCGGGCCATCGCATGGTCCACCCGTGCGCCATCGCTGCCGCGCACCACGATGTTGGAGCCGTAGGCGCCGTTTTGCTGGAACGGGTAGGACCCGATGGAGAGTTCCGGGAAATCGGCGGCAAGCTGGCCGAGAGGCCCGGCGATGTCGCCTTCGCCACGATCCACCCGCAGTGTCTGGGACAGGATCGGTGCGCCACCGGTCAGTGTGGGAATGACGCTTGCGACCATGGCCTGGAACACCGACGGCACACCCGCCATCACATGCACGTTGCCGATGGTAAACCCCGGCGCGATCGAGACCGGGTTTTCGATCAGGGTTGCGCCATCCGGAATGCGTGCCATGCGTTTGCGGGCGTCGTTGAACTCCATTCCGCGGCTGTCGTAATGCGCCTGCAGGAGCGCCGCCGCATCATCGCGCACGTCAATGTGCACGCCAAAGGCTGCCGCCACGCAATCGGCGGTAATGTCGTCATGGGTCGGCCCGATCCCGCCCGAAGTGATCACCGTGTCATGCGCCGCGCGCAGGTCGTTCAGGGCCGAGACAATCGCGTCACGGTCATCGCTGACGATCCGCACTTCGCGCAGGTTGATCCCCACCTTGGTGAGTTCCTGCGCCAAATGGTGCATATTCGCGTCACGGGTCCGACCCGACAGGATCTCGTCGCCGATCACCAGCATGGCCGCGGTTGGATTGGGCATGCGCTGCCTCCTTGATCCGGGTTTTGCTCAGGTATAGGCGGGGCTTATGCGCTTTCAAACCCCTCTTGTTCCGGGCGTCCTGATCCGGCGATACAAACGCTTTCTGGCTGATGTCACTTTGGCTGACGGGCAGGAGGTGACGGCGCATTGCGCCAATCCGGGCTCCATGATGGGCTTGGCCGAACCGGGCATGCGGGTCTGGCTTGAGCCGAATGACGATCCGAAGAAAAAGCTCAAGTTCGGCTGGCGACTGGTCGAACATGGTGATGGGCATTTCACCGGGGTGGATACGGCGGTTCCGAACCGGATGCTGCGCTTTGCGCTCGAGGCACGTGAGGTGCCGGGGCTGGCCGATTTTGACACCCTGCGCGCCGAGGTCCCCTATGGAGAAAAGAGCCGGATTGATTTCCTGCTGTCCCGTTCCGGAGACAAGGACACTTATGTCGAAGTCAAATCCGTCACCCTGTCGCGTCTTCGGGGGCTCGCTGAATTCCCCGACAGCGTGACCGCGCGCGGCACCAAGCACCTTGGGGAACTGACCGAGATGGTGGCACTGGGGCATCGGGCGGTGATGCTTTATCTCGTGCAACGCACCGATTGCGACCGCATGACCCTGGCCGGGGATATCGACCCGGCCTATGCCCGTGCCTGGCAGGCA
Source organism: Marivita sp. (assembly GCF_022763305.1). GTDB lineage: Bacteria > Pseudomonadota > Alphaproteobacteria > Rhodobacterales > Rhodobacteraceae > Marivita. The sequence goes on from NZ_JALEGT010000062.1 coordinate 67,828, forward strand.
GCAACGGCTGCAGGCGTTGAAACGATGGCTCTGGATTGCCAAATCACACCCGAGGCAGTGCGCTTGGGCAAACCGATCCCGGTCTTGCCGCCGAATGAGCCCTAATGTCGCGCCACTGGCAAATCTGCGTTTTGGCCGCTAAAACCGGGAAAAGAGTTACTGGAGTGCCGGTGTGAACAACAATCACGATGGACGCATGACACGCGAAGGGATCCGCATCCACGAGGCTGCGGACTATGCCGGCATGCGCAAGGCCGGAGCGCTGGCAGCGCGCATCCTCGACGATGTGGCCGAACATGTTCAGGTTGGTCAGACAACCGGAGCGCTCGACGATTTCATCCGGACCGAAGTGGAAAAGGCCGGTGCAACCTCCGCCACCATTGGTTACAAGGGCTATCAGCACGCCAGCTGTATCAGCGTGAACCACGTAGTCTGCCACGGCATTCCCGGGGACAAGACCCTCAAGGATGGGGATATCCTCAACATCGACGTGACCGTGATCGTCGATGGATGGTTCGGGGACACCAGCCGCATGTATGTGGCCGGCAAGCTGAGCCGCAAGGCGGAACGGCTGATCCAGGTCACCCATGACGCGCTGTTCGTAGGGATCGAAGCGGCCCGACCCGGCAACACGTTCGGCGATATCGGCCATGCCATCCAGACCTATGTAGAAGCCAACCGCATGTCAGTTGTGCGGGACTTCTGCGGGCATGGGCTGGGACGGGTGTTCCACGCGCCGCCCAACGTGTTGCATTACGGGCGTCCGGGCACAGGCCCCCGGCTTGAGGAAGGGATGTTCTTCACCATCGAACCGATGGTGAACCTCGGCCGCCCGGAAACCAAGGTACTGGCGGATGACTGGACGGCGGTCACACGGGACAAATCGCTGTCGGCGCAGTTCGAGCATTCCATCGGCATCACGTCCGATGGCTGCGAGGTGTTCACGCCCTCGCCGGCGGGTCGGTTCCACCCGACCTACGACGCCTGACACACGCACCATATGGGCGCCGCTCCGACCCGCGTTCTGAGCATCGGATGCAGCTGCATCAACCGTTTTCAATTCGACTTCTACCAAAGCCGGAACCCCGGCAACGAAACGCAGTTCGTTCGGTCGCTGTTCGATTGGAACATCATCTCGCTTGTCGGCACCGAGTCGCTTCTGCGCCATGCGGTCGAGGGCCAACTGGCCAGCGTGCTTGGCGACGTCGGGCAGTATCACGTCAAATGGGAGGTGCTGGTGTTCCACCGGAACCTGCCCGGCGTCTGTTTTTTCCACGAACAGGACATCGCCCGTCGCTTTGACAATCCCGAACAAAGAGACATTCTGGTTCGCAAGCTGCTCCATCAGGCCGGGCCGTTCCTGTCCCCGGGATATCCGGGGCGCACACATCTGGTCTGGTCCAATATCCAGCCCAACCTGCCTGACACGGTCGATAACGTCACGCCATGGGAGGCGTTCCAGCTGACGGCTGACCGATATGAGACCATCACCCGGCTGGCTCGGGCCCTGTTCGGAGAAGACACGGGCTTTTCCTTCCTGAGCGTCGCAGACGACGTCGCCCCAGCGCTGATCGGGCATCCCGATGTGCAGGTGATCACCCTGCCCCGTGGACCCGAATACGAAGGTCCACCCACGCTCTACGACTCGCTCCTTGCGGGTATCGTTGCGCGGACACACACCTGAGTCCACAGCCCGATGGGATTGTTTGTCGCTTTCCCTTGCCTGTTCGCACCGCTAAACCGTCTGCCATAGCGGAGGCCCAGATGACGAAGATCACCCCACAACCCGGAATCATGGATATTGCGCTCTATGTCGGCGGCAAATCGCATGTCGACGGCGTGTCCAACGCGGTGAAACTCAGCTCGAACGAAAACCCGTTCGGGCCCAGCCCCGCCGCGCAGGAAGCGGTGCGGCGCTCGGTTCTGGAGCTGCATCGTTATCCGCCCACCGATCACGCCGCGCTGCGCACGGCCATTGCAGAAGTGCACGGACTGAACGCCGACCAGATCATCTGCGGCGTCGGATCGGACGAGATCATCGCATTTCTCTGTCAGGCCTATGCCGGGCCGGGTGACGAGGTGATCCACACCGAACACGGGTTTGCGCTTTACAAGATCGGCGCGCTGTCTGTCGGTGCGACCCCGATCGAAGTACCGGAACACGAACGCGTCACGGATGTGGATGCCATTCTCGCGGCCTGCACGGACAAGACCAAGCTTGTGTTCATCGCGAACCCGAACAATCCGACGGGGACGATGATTGGATTGGCCGAGATCGAACGTCTTGCCGAGAACCTGCCGCCCCAGACCCTGCTTGTCCTGGACGGTGCTTATGCGGAATTTGTCGACGGGTATGATGGTGGCGCCGGACTTGTTCATGCGCGCGACAATGTCGTGATGACACGCACCTTCTCCAAGATTTACGGGCTGGGCGGCTTGCGCATCGGGTGGGGCTATGGTCCGCAAGCGGTGATTGATGTGCTCAACCGAATTCGGGGGCCGTTCAACCTCTCAGGCACGGCTCTGGCCGCGGCCGAGGTTGCCGTTCGGGACACCGCCTATGTGGAGAAATGCCGCCTTGAGAACACAAGACTGCGCGCGTGGCTGGCCGAGGCACTGGCCGAACATGGCGTCCCCTCGGATACATCCATGGCGAATTTCGTCCTTGCCCGCTTTACCGATACGACCGAGGCAGAAGCCTGCAATCTGTACCTGCAGAAACAGGGGCTGATCGTGCGCCAGGTTTCGTCCTACAAACTGCCCTTCGCGCTGCGGATCACCGTCGGCGACGAAGCCAGCTGCCGGCGCGTAGCTCATGCCATCGGCCAGTTCAAGGCGGGTGCACGATGACTGCCATTTATGATCGTGTGGCCCTGATCGGTCTCGGCCTCATCGCGTCGTCGATGTTCTGGTCGATGAAGCGCGGCGGTTTGGCGGGTCACGTCACGGGATACGCCCGGAGCGCTGAAACGCGTGAGACTGCCCGCCGGATCGGGCTGTGCGACACGGTCTGTGACACGCTGGTCGAGGCTGTGGCGGACGCGGACCTTGTTGTTCTGGCCGTGCCTGTGGGCGTCATGGGACAGTTGGCTGAAGACATCGCGCCTCATCTCAAGCCCGGCGCGACAGTGACGGATGTGGGTTCGGTCAAGGGACAGGTGATCGCCGACGTGGCACCCTATATTCCCGATGGGGTGCATTTCGTTCCGGCGCATCCCTTGGCGGGCACCGAACACTCCGGACCAGAATCAGGATTTGCAACACTCTTCGACAACCGCTGGTGCCTGATTGTGCCCTCCGAAGGCAGTGATCCCGAGGCGGTCGAACTGCTGTCGCGCTTCTGGCGTGGTCTTGGATCGAATGTCGATGTGATGGAGCCGGACCATCACGATCTGGTTCTTGCCGTGACATCGCATTGTCCGCACCTGATTGCCTACACGATGGTTGGCGTGGCCGATGATCTGCGGCGCGTGACGGACAGCGAAGTCATCAAGTATTCGGCTGCAGGTTTCCGGGATTTCACCCGGATCGCCGCGTCTGATCCGACGATGTGGCGGGATGTGTTCCTGTCGAACAAGGATGCCACGCTCGAAATCCTCGGACGGTTTACCGAAGAGCTTTTTGCGCTGCAGAGGGCCATCCGCCAGGGTGACGGACCGCTCCTGCACGACTATTTTACCCGTACAAGAGCGATCCGCCGGGGGATCATTGAAGCGGGGCAGGATACGGCGGCACCGAATTTCGGACGATCGGGATAGCGTTGGCATGCGGGTTACGAGTGTACTGGTTTCAATCTGGATCGTTTTGGCAGGGGTGGCTGCGGCAGCCCCGGAGGCATCGCTGAGGCCCGTTGCTCGGGATGACGGGAATGCCGAACCGGTCCAGACAGCGCTTGCTGCGATCCGGCCAATGGCCCGTCCCGCGCTGCACGAAGCGTCTCTTGCGCAGCAGTTGACCCGGGAATTCGAGGGCAAGGCCGATCCGGGTTTCCAACGCGCTCTGGCCAGTCAGATCGGACTGACCACGCGGGCCTTTGCCGCGCTGTCGCCGCAGGCAACGGGTCTGTCGATCCGTCCGAACCTGCGCCCGGACAGCATGGTGCAGAGGGTGATGGCTCAACGTCGTGCGCGCAGCAGAGGCGCGATCTGTGGCGATCCGGACCTGCAAGGTGAAACCGTCGGCTTCGTTCCGGGACGGCTCTCTGCCTGCGGAATTCAGGATGCCGTCAAGGTCCGATCGGTATCGGGTATCCCACTCAGCCAGGAAGCGCTCACCGATTGTCCCACCGCCAAAGCGCTGAAAAGCTGGGTCGATAAAGGGGTGAAACCCGCCATCGGTACTGCCGGGGGAGGCGTATCGCAGATCAAGGTCGCAGCGCATTATGCGTGCCGCACCCGCAACAACCAGCCCGGCGCGCGGATCAGCGAGCACGGTCGGGGCCGCGCCATCGACATCTCCGGCTTCCGCCTGCGGGACGGCTCGGAGATCACGTTGGTGCAGGACTGGGGTCGGCGAGAAACCGGCGCCATGCTGCGCAAGATGCATCAGCGGGCCTGCGGTATCTTCGGGACGGTTCTTGGCCCGGATTCCGACCGGTTCCACAAGGATCATTTCCATTTCGATACAGCACGCTATCGCAATGGTGCGTTCTGCCGCTGACATCATTGGTATGACCTGACAAGACTGTCCGCGACCAACGCCCAACCATTGGCCACAACAAAGAAGGCCAGCTTGAACGGCAGCGATACGATCGCGGGCGGCACCATCATCATCCCCATCGACATCAGCACCGCTGCGACGACAAGGTCGATGATCAGGAAGGGAAGAAAGATCAGGAACCCGACCTGAAACGCGCGGGAGAGTTCGGACAGAAGAAAGGTCGAGATCAGGACCGAAAGGGGCGTGTCCGCGTTGGCCTCTGTCAGTGTCAGATCGGACCTGATGCGCGCCATGGTCGCAAAGGTGTCCGGATCGACCTGCGCCGCCATGAACACGCGAAACGGCTCGAAGCCGCGGCGAAATCCTTCCTCGACCGTAATGCGTTCGTCCAATAGCGGCTCAATTCCCTGCTCCCAAGACTGAAGAAAAACAGGTTCCATCACGAAGAAGGTGAGAAACAGCGCAATGCTCACAAGAAGCATGTTGGGCGGCGATTGTTGCAGACCAATGGCTTGACGCAGGATCGACATCACCGTGATGAGGAAGGGAAAACAGGTTACCGTCACAACGAGCCCGGGCGCGAGGCTCAGCACCGTGATCAATGCGATCAACTGCAGCGTGACCGAGGTGACAGACCCGCCATTGCCAAAGTCGAGCGACAGGCTTTGGGCCGAAGCACCGGAAGCCAGGCAGCAGGCAAAAAGCACGCAAAAGGCGCCAAGACCCCTCATCCGCTAGGCACCAGAAGGACCAAGATCGTTGACGTCGACGAGTCTCACGCAAAGCTGCCCTTGCTGTTCGCCGGTTTCACCGATTTCGAGGACCCCCATTCCAATGAGCCGTTCCCCGACATACAACTCGACAAGATCCTCGACACGCTTGTCCAGCAGCAGAACGGATCCTTCCTCGAGCTGAAGCAGGTCACGGACAAGCGGTCGGGCGCGCCCGACAGATACCATGATCTCGATCGGAACCTGGGTAAAAGCGGCGTCTGCCTTGCGAGACGCCGTGTTCTGAGGCGCGTTATCCATGGGCTCGCAACTCCGGTTGATCCGAATGGGTGTAAAGCGCGGCACGGACCGCAGCAGTGATCTGTGCCGTCACCTCTGACAGATCGACCGAGACCTCTCTGCGGCCAAGCCGCAAATCCGCGCGGCCATGCGGGATGTCCGAAGCCTCGATCACCGACACCGGCAAACTCGTTAAGGCGCCGTTTACGAACTGCGTCACATGTTCCGCAGCACCGGGCGCAACGGCAATCTGGACCTGAACTGTGCCCATATCTCTTGCGATGCGTGTCAGCTCGTCGGCGACATGCGCCCCCAACGACTCTCGGGCAAGCGATGGGAGGATTTTTTGCAGGATTTCGTCGAATAACGGACCCAGGTTCGCCAAGACCTGCGCATGCACTTCGTGATATGTGAACGACAGTTCCTGCAGGCTCTGGATGACCTCATCCGCCAACTGCGCACCTTCGTCGGTTTTTGCCTTGATCGCATCGTCCCAGCCTGCACGATAGCCCCTGTCGAAAGCTTCGAGCCGCTCGGTTTCAAGGATATCTTCCGAAACAGTTGGCAAGGATGCACCAGCGCGCGGGCTGCCAAAATCCTCGAGAAAGGCGGCAAGCGCAGTCATCGGGCGTCCTCCGTCCTTGGCTCGTCAAGCCAGCTGCGCAGCACTTCAACGGTTTCACCTCGCCGCTCGTCGATAAGCGTCTTGAGGCGCGCGACGGCGTCTTCTTTGCTCAGCACATCGGATCGGGTGTCTCTTGTGGCAAGCATTGCAAGGTCTTCACCGATATCGGGTTCGATGGTACCATTCAGAACGGGCAGTTCGCTGGCATGGGCGGGCTCGTCAGACGGCCGAGGCAGCGCTTCAATCGTGGTGCGCCGCCCTGGCATCAAAAGAGGTCGAAGCACAAAAAGCCCAAGGATCAGAGTGACCAGACCCAGTATCCCAAGCTGAACCAGTCGCATCATTTCGAGTTGCCCGGTAAACCAGCCCTGTTCGACCGGCGGAGAACCGACAGATTGCACCGGTTCAAAGGACAAAGACTTGAGTGTGATCACATCGCCTCGGGAGTCCTTGAAACCGACTGCCGAAGCTACGAGGTCCCGCAGAACCGCCAGCTCTTCTTCCGGAATAGGAACAAATGTCTGAACTCCCTGCGCATCGGTTTGAAGCGATCCGTTCACCATGACAGCGACAGTCAGTCGTTTGATCGCGCCCGGTGCTTTTGTGATTTCCCGTGTTGTTTGAGACACTTCGTAGTTCAGCCGCTCCCGCGTTTCGGCTGTTTGACGGGTCTCGCTCTCGGTCCCCGCAGCATCACCGTCGGGGAGGTTCGAGGCAACGGTGACGGAGCCCGGTCCCGCGTTCTCGGATTGGTCCGACCTCTCTTCGCTGTCCGAACTGATGACGAAACGGCTTTCGGGATCAAAGACACGTTCTGTAATCGATTCGGATTCGGTAATGGTTTCAAGGCCGACCTCCACAACCGCATTGCCCCGTCCCACACGCGCTTCGACCAGACGCAGAACCCGGTCGCGCAGCAAGTCGCTCCGATCCTTGTCGCGCGCCGCGCTGGCCAGATCCGAATCATCCGAAATCAGGCCAATTCGGAAATCGATTACGGAGACCGCTTCAGGCGCTAGTCCAGTCACGGCCGACGCAACCAGGTGGCGGATCGCCTGAACCTGCGCCCGTTCGATAGAGCCTGAACGCGCCGTGATGTGAACGGAAGCGCTGGCTGACAGGTCGGGCCGGAATGGCGTGTCGCTTCCCGTCGCTATGTGGACGCGCGCATTTGCGATGTTCGGTGAGGACACGATGGTTCTCGCCAATTCTCCTTCCTTTGCGCGCAGGTAGGCCGCATCGAACATCTGCGAGGTGGTTCCGAAACCTGACAGACCATCGAGAATTTCGTACCCTTGGCCTGTCGCCGCCGGGAGTCCTTCCGTTGCAAGGCTCAGACGCAGCTGGTCCCTGCTGTCCGCAGCCACGAGGATCGATGTGCCCTGCACCTCGAAAGGAAGGGATCTCTGCTGGAGAGACTGGATCACCTCACCTGCCACGGCAGGGTCAAGGCCGGAATAAAGCAGCGTCATACGCGGTTGGGTCACAAGGCGCGACATTGCGAGAACCGCAAGGAAAACAGCGATCGTTGCACCAACGACGATTGCCTTGCGGACGTTCGAAAGACTTTGCCAGATTGGCAATATGTTCTGCACCGTACCCCTCCGAAGCCAAAACATTCTGTTGCATCTTCGAGTCGCTTATTGCGCGTCGGTGTTAACAATCGGTTAGTGCCTGACATGTAAAACAACGCCATGAACGGAAATCGGACTGGTCATGGCACTTGCTGACTCAACAGAACAAACGCCGGGTGAAGCGCCTCGAAAATCCTCGAAACTCGGGCTGATTCTCTCTGTCGTGCTTGCTTTTTTGGGCGCAGGCGCAGGTTATTTTGCCCTGTCATATGAACTGGGGTCCAAGGCCCATAAGGACAGCACGTCCTCGTCCAAAGGCGCAGCTGCAGTACCTGCTCCGGATGTCGCCTTCGTGGAAATTCCACCCATTATTGTCACATTGCCGCCAGGGGCACAGAACACCCATCTTCGCTTTGTCGGCCTGATCGAAGTACCGAAAGAATTTCAAGAGGATGTCGACTTCCTCATGCCCCGGATCCAGGACATGCTGAACGGATACCTGCGCGCACTCACGGCCGAAGATATCGAAGGTTCAGGTGCCCTGTACAGAATCCGACTTCAGCTTTTCCGCCGGATCGTCATGGTCGTCGGCTTGGGAAAGGCAAACAGCCTTCTCGTGACGGAATTCATACTCAACTGAGGTATCTCGATGGAAATGGTTGCGGATATTCTTCTTATGGCAGGCGCCTTAGGCGCGGGGTTGTATTGCTTTATTCTTTCCCGTCGCCTCACAAGATTCACGGATCTGGAGAACGGTGTCGGTGCCGCTGTGGCCGTCCTGTCCGCTCAAGTCACCGATCTGCAAAAAGCCCTTGAGACGGCACAGAAAACAGCGACACATTCCACCGACAGCCTTGATGACTTGACCCGCCGTGCCGAGGATGCCGCCAAACGACTGGAGCTGATGGTCGCCTCACTTCACGACCTGCCTGGAGCGCCCCCAGAACCGGCCCCTGCTTCGTCGTCTGGCGCTCCGGTCTTTTCGCGCCACGCCATCAGCGCCGGGTGATCGCCATGACACAATCAAGGAGAACAGGTCCGGCGCGGCCGAAACTGGGGACGCTTTTCATCATTGGGACCCTGCTTATGCTTTCGGCCGCTGTGCGATTGGCAACCGAGGCGGGACAGGTGCTCGCAAGCGACACTCCTGTCGATGTCATTGATGCTCCGACGGAGCTGGGAAATCCAATGGATCTTGCGCGTCCCGAGCAGATGACGGCTGCACTGAATGCCATCAAACATCGCGAAGTCTCTCTCGCGCGGCGCGAAACGGAGTTGGCGGAGCGGGAAGCGATCCTGTCCGCTGCGGAAGAGGCCATAGATGCGGAATTGGCAAAACTGGAGCAAGCCGAGCAAAGCTTGCGCGACACAATTTCACTGGCCGCTTCGGCTGCAGAAGACGATCTGGGGCAACTGACGGCAGTTTACGCAAACATGAAACCCAAACAGGCTGCAGCACTGTTCGAACAGATGGATGCAACATTCGCAGCTGGTTTTCTTGCTCGAATGGCGTCAGACAGCGCCGCTCGGATCATGGCCGGGATGACTCCGGAAAAGGCCTACGAGATCAGCGTAGAGCTTGCAGGTCGGAATGCGGACATCCCAACCGAATAACGGCAGATGTGCTTGAATGCTGCGGAGGCCAAAACCGCCCTCGGAGATGCGAGGTTGTCTATGGATCAGGCCTCGTCCCTTGCTGTTGTACAGCCTTGGGGCGGATGCCGATGAGGTGGCCCTCATCGCGCGTTTCCGCAATTTGGCAAGAGGGTGAGAGGAGGTGCCGAAACATGTGGGTTACATTCTGCTGTGCCAAATACTGAAACTTAGTCCGAACAGTTTTGTGAACCTGCGAAATGTCGGTAACCGCCATCGCTCCGTCTGGTCCAAGAGTATTGTTACAGCAGCGCAAGGTGGCACGACAGGTTTGGCCGCGCATCGGCCTCCCTCGGTCAGCCAGCCATCAGTGCCTTGATACCGTTGATAAATGTGTCGTCGTCCTCGTTCTTGCGCCGATCCAGCAGTTCCGCGGCGTCTGGTCCGGCACGAAAGCGCAGTTGGCCGTCGGGCGCGTTCACCGCCTTCCAGATCACGTCCGAAACCACGTCTGGCGTTGACGGGTTCGAGGCCAAGCGGCCAAAGAGGCGTCCCATGGCTTCGGCAGTGGGTCCGTAGTCGGATAGATCGTCCCTCATCGCGAAATCGAACGACCGGCCGCCGAAGTCTGTTCTGATCATGCCCGGCTCGACGATGCGGACGCGGATGCCCAGCGGTTCCAACTCGTAATGCAGCGCCTCGGACAGGCCTTCGACGGCGAATTTGGTGCCATGATACAGCGAGCCCAGTGGGAAGGTGATCTGCCCACCGATAGAGGAGATATTGACGATCGTGCCCGCGCGTCGCGCGCGCATCTGCGGAAGCACACCCTTCGTCACGTCCAACAAGCCAATGACGTTGGTGTCGAACTGGCGGCGGATGCGGTCCGTTGAGAACGCCTCCAAGGGGCCGTAGGCGCCGTAGCCTGCATTGTTCAGCAGGACGTCTATGGCGCCGAAATGATCTGTGCCCCTGGTGACTGCGTCCGTAATCGACGCAGGGTCGGTTACGTCGAGACGCGCAATCAGAATTCTTTCGAGATCACGAAGATCAGAACCCGCAGGATCACGCATGGTCGCAATGACATTCCAGCCTTCGGTCTGGAACCGCAGCGCGGTTGCCTTACCGATGCCGGATGACGCGCCGGTGATGAGGATGGTCGGCATAAGAGAACTCCTTCAGGCATTAAGGCGCAAGATGCTCGCGAATACGAAATCGGTGAACGAGATGCCCGTGACCTCAGAACCCTGAGGCATCCTCCCCGCGCGACAGGTCAAGCAAAGCGGCCCGCGATCCCGATGATGACGATCCCTGCTATCCGTGCAGCCCCAAGTTTATCTTACGATCACGATACTCGGCTCAAACCCTCGTTTCTTTCCCATTCTTCCAAAAAACTTGCCCGATCCTCCGGATTTTGGTGCTTTCGCTCATATCTTGTACTGAACCATGATAGACCATCCACGAAAGGACAGCCGCATGACCGGATTACTGGATCGCGTATCAACGCTTATGGATCGTGCGCGCGTGCAGCAAGGTGCGTTGGCCCATGCGGCAAGCGGGTTGCACCTGTTGCGGTTCGAGACGGAAACACGCCAGACCGCCACGGTCTACCGCCCGCTGCTGTGCCTTGTTCTGCAGGGTGCAAAGCAGGTCAGTACCGGGTCGCACAGCCTGACCGTGGTACAAGGGCAATCATTGATCGTCAGCCATGCGATTCCGGTTGTTTCGCGCATCACTGCGGCCTGTCCAGAGGCGCCCTATGTGGCACTGGTCCTGCCGCTGGACCTTGATCTCCTGCGCGGTCTTGCCCCAGCGCTTCCGCCATCACGTGCGGCGCGCAAACAGAATCGATTCTCGATCACGCTTTGCAAGACAGAGCAAGAAATTGAGCACGCCTTGACCCGCCTGATCGACCAGAGCGAAACCGAGGCCACACGCCAGTTGCTTGCCCCGATCACCCGGCAAGAGCTGCACGCAAGACTGCTGTTGGGGCCGCATGCCGAGGCGCTCCAGCGGCTTTTGTGGCATGAGACCACTGCCAGCCGCATCTTTCGCGCCACCCGTGAGATCCAGTCCGACCTGTCACGCGCGCTGGTTGTTGGTGACTTGGCGGAGCAGATCGGGATGAGTCCTTCTGCCTTCTTCGAGCATTTCAAGGCCATCACCGGCACCTCGCCGCTGCAATACCAGAAAGACCTGCGCCTGCTGAACGCCCGCGACGTGTTGCGTTGCTCCGATGCCAAGATCTCGGATATTGCGTTTCGTGTCGGTTACGAAAGCTCGGCCCAATTCTCGCGCGAATACAGTCGGAAGTTCGGGCTTTCGCCCCGTCAGGATCGGGCGTTGATGGCTGCGGAGTGACTTTTACACATCTGCGACCCGGCCAGAGCGTCCGTGACCGTCAACCCCGGGACGCGACACGCGCCTGATAGGTACCCAATTCGCCAATCAAGGAGAGCCCCGACGGTGTTCCCAGGCGTACGCAGAATTCAGACCAGATCGCGCCGAAGGGCAGGTCTCGGAATTCCTCAGTCAAGGTGAGCCGCGCGGTGAAATCGAGGCCATCTTCTGCGGCTCGAAGCCGATCCCACGGCGTCAAGAGCGCCCGCAGAAGGGCTTTCTGCATGTTCCTGACCCCGATCACCCAGGCGGCTGTTCGGCTGATCGTGGCATCGAAAAAGTCGAGGCCGATATAGGTCCGGTCCAGCAGGTCTGCGCTGACCAACTCATGCGCCATGGCAAGAATATCGTCGTTCTGCAAAATGACGTGATCGCTGTCCCAGCGCATCGGCCGCGAGACATGCAGGAGGATTTGAGGAAGCGACAGCGCAACCGCGCTCAGCTTGTCGGCGATGCTTTCAGTGGGGTGGAAATGCCCCATGTCGAGACAGAGAAGCGTGCCCTTGCGGATCGCGTAGCCCATATAGAACTCATGGCTTCCCACGGTGCAGGCCTCGACCCCGATGCCGAACAGCTTTGACTCGACCGCGTCCAGCATATGGGCGGGATCCTGATTTGGCCTGAGCATGTCGTTGAGCGATGCCTCAAGCCGTTTTCGCGCAGACATGCGATCGACGGGGATGTCCTTGTAGCCGTCGGGCACCCAGATGTTGTTCACACACACGCTGCCAAGTTCTGAACCGATGCGCGCAGCAATGTCCCGCGTGCGCTTGCCGTGTTCGATCCAGAAGTCGCGAATGCCTTTGTCCGGATGCGACAGTGTCAGGTTATCATCCGCCTTGGCATGGGCGAAAAAGGTCGGGTTGAAGTCCAGCCCGATGCCCTGAGTTTTGGCCCAATCGACCCAGGGCGCAAAATGCCGGTACTCGATCTCGTCACGGTCCGGGGTCTCGTCGGTGTCCATATACATGGCATGCAGGTTGAGCCGGTGTTTGCCCGGGATCATGGAATAGGCAAACTCCAGATCGGCGCGCAGCTCGTCCGGCGTGCGGGCGCGTCCGGGATGATTGCCCGTGGCCTGTATCCCACCACCCGAGGACCCGGTCTTCTTTTCGAAGCCGACAACATCGTCGCCCTGCCAGCAATGCATCGAGATCGGGATCGTTGCCAGCCGTGCAAGCGCTGCCTCGGTATCGACGCCCCACTCTGCGAAGGCCGCTTTTGCGCTGTCGTAGCTCATGACCATTCCCCGTCTTCCAAGTTCAGCGCGTGAACGCCTGCACGTTGCCTGCATCCACGTTCAGAATGTTACCGGTCGATTTGGACGAGGTTTCAGCGGCAAAGAAATAGCAGGCCTCTGCAATGTCCTCGGGAAGTACAGACCGTTTGAGCATCGAACGGTTGCGGTACATCTCTTCGAGGCCCTGCTTGTCAGTGCCATACGTTGACGCCCGCTGATCAAGCCACTCGCCTTCCCAAATCTTCGACCCGCGCAGCACGGCATCGGGGTTGACGACGTTGACGCGGATGCCTGCTTCGGCACCTTCAAGCGCGAGACAGCGGGCCAGATGGATTTCCGCAGCCTTGGCGGTGCAATAGGCCGATGCGTTGGGCGAGGCCGCAAGACCATTCTTCGACGCGACGAAGACGATCGATCCCCCCATGTCCTGTACGCGCATCAGCTTGAATGCTTCGCGGCTGACGAGGAAATAACCGGTGCTCAGGATGTCCATGTTCCTGTTCCAGAGCGCAAGCGTCGTCTGTTCGACCGGTGCAGAAGAGGCGATCCCCGCATTGGATACCAGAATATCGATCCCGCCGAACTCGACCGCGGCTTCGGCAAAGGCCTGTGCGACTGCGTCTTCGTTGGTGACATCCATGACCACAGAACGTACCACATCCTGACCGTAGGATTGCGTCAGCGCATCTTGTGCGGTTTTCAGATTATCGGCATTGATGTCGGCAAGGACGACGCAGGCACCCTCGGCGAGGTACCGCTCGGCCGTTGCGACACCGATGCCACCCGCGCCCCCTGTGACCAGCGCAACGCGACCTGCAAGCGACTTGGGCTTTGGCATGCGCTGCAGCTTGGCCTCTTCGAGCAGCCAGTATTCGATGTCGAAGGCTTCTTGTTCGGGCAGACCCTGGTATTCGCTGACCGCCGACGCGCCGCGCATCACGTTGATCGCGTTCACGTAGAACTCGCCCGAAATCCGCGCCGTCGCCTTGTCCTTCGCAAAGGTGATCATGCCCACGCCGGGCACGAGGTAAACAACAGCATTGGGATCCCGAAGCGCCGGGCTGTCGTCGTGTTTGCGCCGCTCGTAATAGGCCTTGTAGTCCTCGCGATACGCGTCGATATGCGCGGGCAGCCCGGCCAGAACCTCGTCAAGGTTGCCCTTGCTTGGGTCGAAATCCACGACCAGGGGACGGATTTTCGTCCGCAGGAAGTGATCGGGGCAGGACGTACCGAGCGCCGCGAGCGCTTCCATCTGCTGTGAATTGACGAATTCCAGAACGGCGGGGCTGTCGTTGAAGTGCCCGACCATATGCTGGTTGCCGCTCACAAATCCGCGAATGGCAGGCATCAGCCGGGCTGCCACATTGCGGCGTGCTGTGGCGTCAAGGGAGGTGTGCTTTGTCCCACCAAAGACCGGGGCGCCCGACATCCGTTCGTGCAGCCATTCTGTCGCGCGGTTGATCACGTCAATCGTGGTGTCGTAACAGTCCTTCGCGGTGTCGGCCCACGTGAACAGGCCGTGGCTTTCCAACACGACACCATCGGCCTCCGGGTTTTCGAGGCAGAATTTCTCGAGCCAAAGGCCCAACTCATATCCCGGACGTTTCCACGGCAGCCAACCGATGCGCGCTCCGAAGATGTCCTGCGTCAGCTCTTTCGAATTCTTCGACGCGGCAATGGCGATGATCGCATCGGCATGGACGTGATCGACATGCTTGCGCGGCACATAGGCATGGAGCGGCGTGTCGATCGAAGCCGCACGCGGGTTCAGCTTGAAGGTGCAATGGGGAAGATAGGCCACCATTTCATCTTCAAACTCGACACCCCGGTAAAGCGATCTCAGCGAGTTCAGCTTGTCCATGTAGAGCGTGGCAAACCCATCCATCCTGATCGAGCCGATGTCGCCGCCCGAGCCCTTGACCCAGAGCACCTCGACGGTTTCGCCTGTCAGCGGATCGGTTTCCATCACCTTGGCCGAGGTGTTGCCACCGCCGTAATTGGTCACGCGCTTGTCCGACCCAAGGATGTTCGAGCGGTAGAGAAGCAACTCCGATTCGCTCATTCCTTTGGCGGTGTCGTCGTTCCAACGGTTTTCCAGCAAAGGATTGTCGACCGATTTCAACATGATGTGCTCCTCATCAGACGGACTCAGTCCGAAATCACCTAGTGTCCAGCGTGGGGCTGGCATGATCGTTTGTCAATCTCGCTCAATCACATTCAATCATGCTGCAGTGCAGAATGATTGAATGTGACGGTTTTTGATTGACTGCACGTTGGAATCTGAGCACGCTTAACGGCAAGGGAGGCAAATATGCACGAGTCTGAACGCCACAGGGTCATTCTATCCACGGTCCAGGATCGGGCTGTCGTGACGGTCGTTGATCTGTGCAATCTGACCGGCGCATCCGAAGCCACGATCCGTCGAGATATCGCCACCCTTCACATGCAAAAGAAGGTCCGGCGCGTACGCGGCGGTGTCGAATCCCTGACTCCGCCTCAATTCGTAGGTCTTGCAGGCCGCACATTCGCGGTGAACGAGTCGCTCCGGATCAAGGAAAAGCAGGCGATCGCACGGGCGGCCGTGGATCTTTGCGAAGACGGCGAGCCGATCACCATCAATGGCGGGACGACGACCTTTCAGATGGTCCACCCCTTGGCGAATCGGCGGTGTCAGGTGTTCACCAATTCCTTTCCGATTGCAGAGCACCTGCTGAAACACTCGAAGAACACCGTGATGGTGTCGGGCGGTGCGATCTATCGCGAACAGAACATCATCCTGTCGCCCTTTGAGAATGACGTGACGCGCAATTTCTACGCCCGCCGTATGTTCATGGGTGCGCAGGGGATCGGCCCGCTCGGACTGATGGAGGCGGATCCGCTGCTGATCCGGGCCGAAGAAAAGCTGATGGGTCAGGCAGACGAGCTTGTCGTGCTGGTCGACAGCTCGAAATTCGAACAGCGGTCCAGCCTCGTGCTTTGCGGCCTCGACCGCATCTCGACGCTGATCACGGATGAAGGAATCTCGGACAAGGCGGCGGCAATGCTGGACGCTGCGGACGTGAAACTGATCGTCGCCCAGTCCGGCGGCGCTCAAGAGGACGTGGCCGCCTCATAGATCGGCCAAGTACAACAGTTACTTTGGGAGGACTTTACATGAAACGTCGGACATTCACCTCGCTGGTGGCGGGCATGAGCCTCGCGGCCAGCCTCATGGGCACCAGCGCAATGGCGCAGGACAACATGCGCATCGCGCTTGTCGTCAAGGCGCTTGGGATCGGCTTCTTCGAGGCCGCCGCTGAAGGCGCCGAGGAAGCGGCGGCAGAACTGGGCAACGTCGAGATCATCTATACCGGCCCGACCGACACCACTGCGGAAGGCCAGATCGAGGTCATCAACTCGCTGATCGCGCAGGGCGTCGATGCGATTGCGATCTCAGCCAACGACCCTGATGCGGTGTCCCCCGCCCTTCAGCGCGCAATGCAGCGCGGCATCACCGTCATCTCGTGGGATTCCGGGGTGAACGAAGAGGGCCGCCAGATGCACCTCAACCCGTCATCCACGCCGCTGATCGGCAACACGATCCTCAAGCTTGCTGCCGATCACATGCCGGATGGTGGCCAGGTGGCGATCCTGTCGGCTTCGGCCACGGCCACCAACCAGAACGCGTGGATTGCGGCCGCCGAGGAGGTTCTGCCGAACTATCCGGGTATCGAACTCGTTGCGACCGTCTATGGGGACGACCTGTCGGACAAGTCCTACCGCGAGGCGCAGGGCCTCATGGCGTCCTATCCGGACCTGAAGGCGATCATCGCACCCACAACAGTCGGCATTCTTGCCTCGTGCCAGGCGGTTTCCGACGCTGGCAAGATCGGCCAGGTCAACGTGACCGGACTTGGTCTGCCGTCAGAGATGGCGGGCTGCGTGGAATCTGGTGCCACCAAGAGCTTTGCGATCTGGAATCCCATCGATCTGGGCTATTCCGCAACGATGATCGCACACGCACTTGCCTCGGGTGCGGCAACGGCAGAGCCGGGTGCGGAAATCCCGACAGGCCGCATGGGGTCTGTGACGCTCGACGACACGAACACGGCCGCGATGTCGGACCCGTTCACCTATGACGCGTCCAACATCGATCAATTCAAGGACATCTTCTGATCGCAGACGCAGAACAGCGCAGCGTTCGCGCTGCGCTGTCACCCTTTCGGCAAGGCAGCCCCAAAATCCATGTTGATGCACCCCGATCAGAAATCCGATCTCCTCGGAGCAGAGACCGAAACGCCGATTTTGGCGTTGAACCGGGTGACCAAAACCTTCCCCGGTGTCACGGCCTTGTCCGAGGTGTCGCTTGAGCTGTTTCCCGGCAAAGTCACCGCGTTGGTTGGCGAGAACGGGGCAGGCAAATCAACGGTCGTCAAGATTCTGACGGGCATCTATCAGCCGGATGGTGGAGAGATCGAGATTGACGGCGCACCCTGCCGATTTCCGAATTCGCAAGCGGCAGGGGATGCAGGCGTCACCGCAATCCATCAGGAAACGGTTCTTTTCGACGAGTTGTCCGTGGCCGAGAACATCTTTCTGGGCCACGCGCCGCGCGGGCGGTTCGGCCTGATCGATACCGCAGAGATGATCGAAAAGGCCCGTGCCATCCTCGTGAGCATCGGCGCTCAGATCGACCCACACACACGGCTCAAGGACCTCGGGATTGCGAACAAGCACCTCGTGGCCATCGCGCGCGCGCTGTCGATCGACGCGCGGGTCGTGATCATGGACGAGCCCACCGCAGCCCTCAGCCAGAAGGAGATCGAGGAGCTTTACGTCCTTGTCGAAGAACTCAAGGACCAGGGCAAAGCGATCCTCTTCATCAGCCACAAGTTCGATGAGATCTTCCGCATCGCGGACCACTACACGGTTTTCCGCGATGGAGCGCTTGTCGGCACCGGGTCCATCGCGGACGTGTCCGAGGGCGAACTCGTCAAGATGATGGTCGGTCGGGATGTCAGCCAAATCTTTCCCGAACGTGACCACAATGTCGGCGACGAGATTCTGGTGGTCGAAGGATACGAGCATCCGACCGAATTCGCGGACATCGATTTCACGCTCCACCGAGGAGAAATTCTGGGCTTTTACGGCCTTGTCGGTGCGGGCCGTTCCGAATTCATGCAGTCGCTCTTCGGGATCACCCGACCCGCCTCTGGCACATTGCGTATCGATGGCGAAAAGGTCGTGATCCGATCCCCGGCCGACGCCGTTGCGAATGGCATCGTCTATGTCCCCGAGGATCGCGGCAAGCAGGGCGCGATCACCGCGCTCCCGATCTTCCAGAACGTGACGCTTCCGTCGCTGGGGCGCACCTCGCGCAACGGTTTCCTGAGGTTGGCAGAAGAGTTCAAACTCGCCCGCGAATACACCGAACGCCTCGACCTTCGCGCAGCATCGCTGGACACCGATGTCGGCAACCTGTCGGGCGGCAACCAGCAGAAGGTCGTCATCGCCAAATGGCTGGCCACGCAACCCAAGGTCATCATCCTCGATGAGCCGACCAAAGGGATCGATATCGGCTCCAAGGCCGCCGTTCACGAATTCATGGCAGAACTGGCCGCTCAGGGTCTGGCCGTCATCATGGTCAGCTCGGAAATCCCGGAGATCATGGGCATGTCGGACCGGGTGATCGTCATGCGAGAGGGGCGGATCGCGGCAGAGCTTTCGGGCGACCAGATTACGCCCGAGTCCCTGGTACGGCACGCGGCGGGGATCTGAAGGAGGCACTTATGTCAAAGCACGTCCTCATGTCGCGCGAAATGCTCCTCACCGGAGCGATCATCCTGCTACTTGGGATCATCGCTTCGCGGTTCCCTGCCTTCATCGCGCCGTCGAATCTGGCAAATGTGTTCAACGACACTGCCCCTCTGATCCTGCTGGCCATCGGCCAGATGATCGTGATCCTGACACGCTGCATCGATCTGAGTGTTGCGGCGAACCTCGCCCTGACCGGCATGGTCGTCGCCATGATCAATGTTGCGATGCCGGAACTGCCCGTGCCTGTGATCATCGTCATTTCCATCGGATTCGGGGCGCTTCTTGGCATGATCAACGGCGTTCTCGTCTGGAAGCTTGCCATTCCGCCGATTGTCGTGACGCTGGGGACCATGACGATCTTTCGCGGCACGATCTTCCTTCTTTCAGACGGCAAATGGGTCAACAGCCACGAGTTCAGCGACACTTTCAAGGCCTTTCCACGGACCGAGCTTCTTGGCCTGCCGCTGATGAGCTGGATCGCCATCGCCGCCGTCATCTTCTTCACGCTCGTGATGTCGCGGACAACGCTGGGCCGCGCCTTCTATGCCGCTGGCGGCAACCCGCACGCCGCCACCTACGCCGGGATCGACGTGGGTAAGACGCAATTCTGGGCCTTCACCATTTCCGGCGCTTTGGCAGGGCTTACGGGCTATCTCTGGGTCTCGCGGTTTGCCGTTGCGTTCGTCGATCTGGCCGGCGGGTTCGAGCTGAATGTCGTGGCAGCCTGCGTCATCGGGGGCGTCGCCATCATGGGCGGCATCGGCACGGTTGTCGGCGCGATGCTGGGGTCGCTGTTCCTTGGCATCATCAGCAATGCGCTTCCCGTCGTGAACATCTCGCCGTTCTGGCAACTGGCGATTTCGGGCAGCGCGATCATCATCGCGGTCGCCCTTAACGCCCAGGCCAATCGCGACAAGGGCCGGATCATCCTCAAACGTGCGGAGAACGCGACATGACCGAGACACCCCGCTCCTCCATTCCCGATCGCCTGCGTTCACCGCTGGATCGGCGCCTGAAAAGCTGGGAAACCCTGCTTCTGGCAGTCGCCATAGCGATCTTCGTCGTGAACAGCTTTACCTCACCCTATTTCCTGAACGCCTGGAACCTCAGCGACATGACGTTCAACTTCACGGAAAAGGCTATGATCGCCTTCGCGATGGCGCTTCTGATCATCGCGGGCGAAATCGACCTCTCCGTGGCGTCGATCATCGCGCTGGCCTCGACAGCAATGGGAGCGGCGGTTCAGGTCGGGGTGGGCACACCGGGACTGGTGCTCATCGGACTTGGGGTGGGCCTTCTGTGCGGCGCGTTCAACGGCGTTCTCGTCACACGCATGGGCCTGCCGTCGATTGTCGTCACCATCGGCACGATGAGCCTTTTCCGCGGGATCAGTTACATCGTTCTGGGCGATCAGGCCTATCGCGGATACCCGTCGGACTTTGCGTTTTTCGGACAGGGCTACGTCTTCTGGGTGATCTCCTTTGAATTCGTGCTCTTCGCCTGCCTCGCGCTCATCTATTACGTGCTGCTCCACAAGACGAACTTCGGACGTGCGGTCTATGCCATCGGCAACAATCCCGTCGGTGCAGAGTTCTCGGGAATCCGGGTCGCCCGCGTGAAGTTCATTCTTTTCCTGCTGACAGGGCTGATGTCCGGTGTGGCCGCCATCTGCCTGACCTCACGGCTGGCATCGACACGTCCGTCAATCGCTGTGGGATGGGAGCTGGAAATTGTCACGATGGTCGTTCTTGGCGGTGTGAACATCCTCGGCGGGTCTGGCTCCATCCCTGGCGTGGTGATCGCCGCATTTGTGATGGGGCTGGTGACGTTCGGTTTGGGCCTTTTGAATGTGCCCGGCATCGTGATGTCCATCGTGATCGGGGCGCTTCTGATCGGCGTCATCGCCTTGCCGCGCCTTTGGCAGACGTGGCGTCTTCAGGCTGCAAAGCGGTAGGGCAGGAGACAGACAGATGGAAAAGTATGCGTTCAAAATGCACCTCAATCCCGGGGCAAAGGCAGAGTACAAAAAGCGCCATGACGAGATTTGGCCAGACCTCGTGGCGCTTCTGAAGACCGCCGGAGTGTCGGACTATTCCATTCACCTCGATGAGGAGACAAACATCCTGTTCGGTGTCCTCTGGCGCACGGACGATCACAAGATGGACGACCTGCCCTCCCACGAAATCATGCAGAAATGGTGGGCCCACATGGCCGACATCATGGAAACATATGAGGACAACGAACCGGTTGCCTTGCCTCTCACCCCAGTCTTTCACATGTCATGACCGGCGAACATTTAGCCGTCATCGACATCGGCAAGACCAACGCCAAGCTTGCGGTCGTGCGCCGGTCGGATCTCTCGGAAATCGACGTTGTCACGCGGCCCAACACGGTCCTGCCCGGTCCGCCCTATCCGCATTTCGACGTCGATGGTCATTGGGAGTTCATCCTTGACGGCCTCTCGCGTTTCAACGCCGAACATGGTCTGACCGCGATCACGATCACCACGCATGGCGCAGCCGCTGCGTTGCTGTCCGAGGACGGGTCGCTCGCTGCACCTGTTCTGGACTATGAACATACGGGGCCAGACGCGTGCGCAGAGGCTTATGACGCGATCCGGCCGCTATTCTTGGAAACCGGGTCCCCCCGCTTGTCGATGGGTCTCAACCTCGGCGCACAACTCCACTGGCAGTTTCTGACCGATCCAACGCTTCTTAACCGCGTCGCGCATGTCGTGACCTATCCACAATTCTGGGCGCATCGTCTGACAGGTGTCCTGGCAACTGACGTCACCTCTCTCGGGTGTCACACGGACCTCTGGAACCCGCATGAGCGCCGCTTCTCCTCCCTGCCCGAGGCCCTTGGCATCGCGGACCGGATTGCGCCACCGCGCAAGCCCGGCGACGTTCTGGGCACCATCACGACCGAAATCGCCCGGCGCACCGGGCTGTCCACAGCTACGCCCGTGCTTTGCGGCATCCACGATTCCAACGCGTCGCTGCTGGCACACCTCATGAGGCGTGACCCACCGTTCAGCGTGGTTTCGACAGGGACTTGGGTGATTGCAATGACCGTCGGCGGCAAGCCCATGACACTCGACCCCGCTCGCGACACACTTGTGAACGTCAACGCCTTTGGTGACGCGGTGCCGTCGGCGCGCTTCATGGGAGGCCGGGAACATGATCTTCTTCTCGGCGGATCAGCAACGCGCGCTGATGAGGCCGACATGCGAGAGATACTGACCGATCACCGGATGCTCCTGCCAGCCGTGGTGCCGGAAACCGGCCCGTTCGCGGGGATGACGTCGCGCTGGGTGGGTGACGAGCCGCCACCTGCGTCTGGGCAGCGAAGTGCTGCAGTCGGATTTTATCTGGCCCTCGTCACCGCGCGCTGCCTCGAACTCATCGGGCACGAGGGCCCAGTCATCGTCGAAGGCCCGTTTGCCCGGAACACGCCATATCTCGTGATGCTTGAAGCCGCATCCGCGTCGCCCGTGGTTCCAACAACCAGCGCGACGGGAACCAGCGCAGGCGCCGCCCTTCTTTTGGCGACACCCGGCACCCCGGATCGCGAAGCCACGCATCGCCCAATGTGCGATGCCCACTTGAGAGACCTATGTGTCGACTATGCCTCTGTCTGGGATGCCGCCCTTAGGGGCGCTTGACCCGAGCATACTCGTTTTTTCCATAGGGCGGTCATACGGAGCCGCCAAGAATGACCGTTTTGCCCGAGGATCAGGAAAGGCCACTTTCGCGGAAGCATCATCCGGGTTTGCGCCAGAGTTACTGCCAACGAAAGCAAAAGTCTGCGCAAGACATATGCCGCACGTTTCAAGATGCCACAAAAATCCATCCATAACAACCACTTACGACGCACAAAAAACAGGCGAAAAGCAATAGTCTGCGCAAGAAAGCAATAGTCTGCGCAAAGCGTTTTCCCGCCTTCTTAGGAAGGGCGTCGCCCATGAAAAAACCCGCCTCAAAGAGGCGGGCTAG
>NZ_JALEGT010000063.1 GCF_022763305.1 Marivita sp.
ACCAACAAGCGCCAAGACGACTGGGGCGGCAGCGCCGCGAACCGCCACCGATTCCCGGTCGAGATCGTGCGCGCGGTGCGCGAACGTTGCGGCCCCGAGTTTCTGGTCATCTACCGGATTTCGGCGGCCGATCTGGTCGAGGGCGGCGCGCCCGCCGATGAAATTGCCGCACTGGCCCGCAAGATAGAGGCCGCAGGTGCGGATATTCTGAACACCGGCATCGGCTGGCACGAGGCCCGTGTGCCGACGATCGCCTATCCGGTGCCGCGCGGTGCCTGGCGCAAGGCGGCAGCCAACGTGAAAGCGGCCGTGTCGATCCCGGTGGTCGCCTCGAACCGGATCAACACACCCCAGCTTGCCGAAGACATACTTGCCTCTGGCGATGCGGACATGATCTCGATGGCGCGCCCGTTTCTGGCCGATCCGCATTTCGTGAAAAAGGCGCGAGAGGGCCGCGCGGACGAGATCAACACCTGCATCGCCTGCAACCAGGCCTGTCTGGATTTCATCTTTTCGGACCGGCCGGTCGGATGTCTGGTCAATCCAAGGGCCGGGCGTGAAACCGAATTCCAGGATACGCCAACCGACGCGCCAAAGAAAGTGGCCGTCGTCGGCGGTGGTGCCGCGGGCATGGCCACAGCCGCCGAGGCGGCGCGGCTGGGCCATGCTGTCACGCTGTTCGAGGCGCAGGACAAGCTGGGCGGTCAGCTGAATCTGGCCCGCGCCGCACCCGGCAAGGACGAATTCGACGAAACCCTTCGGTATTATGCCGGTCAGATGCAGAAACACGGGGTCACGCAGCGTCTGGGACAACGGGCAGAGGCGAGCGATCTTGAAGGCTTCGACCATGTGGTCATCGCTACCGGGGTCACGCCGCGGGTTCCCGACCTGCCGGGTATCGACCATCCCAGCGTCGCGACCTATGCCGAAATTCTGTCCGGCGACCGTGTGGCGGGCGACCGTGTCGTCGTGATGGGGGCAGGGGGCATCGGTCATGATGTGGCCGAGTTCTTGGTGACCGAACCCGCCGAGACTGCCAACTCCGACGTCTTTTGCGAAACCTGGGCTGTGGACCCCGAATTTGTCTCCTCGGGTGCCCTGAGTGGCGACCCTCTGGCCCCGGAACCATCGCGCCGCAAAGTCGTCATGCTTCAGCGCAAGACATCGAAACCCGGTGCAGGTCTGGGCGTCTCGACAGGGTGGATTCTGCGGAATGCGCTGCGCAAACACGGGGTCGAGGCCATGGGCGGCGTGACCTATGAATATATCGACGACGCGGGGCTGCACATCGTTGTGGATGGAAAGCCAAAGGTCATCGCGGCCGATACAATCGTGTTGTGCACCGGTCAGGAGCCGGAACGGGCCCTGGCAGAAGAGCTTGCCGCGCGCGGCGTCCCGGTTACAATGATCGGCGGGGCAAAGGAGGCCGCCGAACTGGATGCGCTGCGCGCCATTGATGAAGGCGTGCGCCTGGCGCAGGGTCTCTGAACCGAAGCCCGCGCAAGGGGGGATACCATGCTGACCGAAGTTTCGCGTGCAGGACGCGCCGACCTTTATTCGATCTTTCGAACCCGCGCACAGGATTGCGCGGGGGATCTGGCCATCGAGGACGGCAGCAAGAGACTGAGCTAGTTCACCCTGAACAAGTCCCAACGCATTGATTTTGTTTTATGAAGCGGCGTTTTCAGTATTCTGGAACTGCAGGATTTGGTAGGTTTCGGGCGAGAAGCCTGCAATTTCGGATCAACGTATGAAGCCCAAATCCCGCGCCCCTGAACAGGACGACCTGTTGCGCCCACGCCTGACGGACATGATCGACATGCGCCACGAGCTGGTGAAGCTGGCCGCCCTGATCGACTGGGAGTTCTTCGAGGATGAGTGGGCGGGGTTCTTCACGTCGCACACCGGCCGCCCGGCGACGTCGCCGCGACTGGTGGCGGGGTTGCTCTATTTGCAGCATGCCTACCGGCTCTCGGACGAGGCGGTGGTGGCGCGGTGGGTGGAGAACCCCTATTACCAGCACTTCTGTGGCGAGACGTTCTTCCAGCATTGCTTCCCGCTCGATCCTTCGTCGCTGACGCGGTGGCGCAAGCGGATCGGGGAAGAGGGCGTCGAATGGCTTCTGACCAAGACGATCGAGGCGGGCCGTGAAGCTGGAGTGATCTCCGAGCGGAGTGTCGAGGCGGTGATCGTGGACACGACGGTGATGGAGAAGGCGATCGCGCATCCCACGGACGCGCGGCTCTGCGAGAAGGCGCGCCGGCGCCTGGTGGCGCTCGCGCAGGAGGCAGGCCTGTCCCTGCGCCAGAGCTACGCGCGGCTTGCGCCGCGGCTGTCGGGCCAGGTCGGGCGCTACGCGCATGCGCGCCAGTTCAAGCGGATGCGCAAGGCCCTGCGGCGGCTGAAGGGCTATACCGGGCGCGTCCTGCGCGACATCCAGCGCCAGTTGGGCCGTGTGGCCGACGCCGGTTTGCGGGAGCGGATCGAGGCGGAGATTGCCTTGTCGGGCCGGCTCTTGCGGCAGAAGCCGAAGGACAAGGGCAAGCTCTACGCACTGCACGAGCCCGAGGTGGACTGCATCTCCAAGGGCAAGGCGCGGGTCCGTTACGAGTTCGGCACTAAGGTGTCGGTGGCAACCACGCACCGGGAGGGCTTCGTCGTCGGCATGCGGTCGATGCCCGGCAACCCCTATGACGGGCACACCCTTCGCGAGGCGCTGGAGCAGGTGGAGATCCTGACCGAGACCCGGCCCAGGAGGGCCTTCGTCGACCGCGGCTACCGCGGCCACGGTGTGCAGACGACCGAGGCGTTCATCTCGGGCCAGCGCCGCGGGATGACGCCGGCGCTCCGGCGCGACCTGCGCCGGCGCAGCGCAATCGAACCTGTGATCGGGCACATGAAGACCGACGGCCGCCTTGCCCGCTGCGCTCTCAAGGGCACGCTCGGAGACGCGCTCCACGCTGTGCTCTGCGGCTGCGGGCACAACATCCGCATGATCCTGGCCCATCTGAGGGCTCTCGTGGCCGAAATCCTCGCCGCTCTCATCGCCGCGATCGGTGCGATCATCGCTCTACCGCGGCCGAAATGCGGCATCAGAGCCGCAGCTGCGTGATGTTCAGGGGCGACTGAGCTATGCCGAATTGCTGGGGAGGGTCGATCGTCTGGCTGCCGTGTTTCTGGCCAGGGGCGTGGCGCCCGGCGACCGGATCGCGATTCTGTCGCATAAACGCTCGGAGTACCTGGAGGTCGAACTGGCAGCGGCAGGAATTGGCGCGATTGTCGCTTGCCTGAACTGGCGGCTTGCCCCCGATCAACTGTGGCACTGCATCGATCTGGTCGAGCCGGTGCTCGCGATCGTCGAACCGGACTTTTCAGAAATGTATCACGCCGTCGCGTCGACACCCTGTCTGACCATCGGGCCAGACCTGGAAACGGCCATTGCCGGGGCCGAGCAAGACCCGCGCATCGGGACCATGGTCGACGATCCAGAGGCTGGTCTGACGATCTTGTATACCTCGGGGACTACGGGCCTGCCCAAAGGGGCGCTCATCAGCCACCGCGCGCATATCGCCCGATCCATGGTTTTTGCGGCGCAGCTGGCGCTGGATCCCGGCGACGGGTTCATCGCTTGGGCACCTATGTTCCACATGGCGTCCACCGATCATGCGCTGGCGACGGTCCTGCGGGGCGGAACCGTGGTGATGGTAGACGGTTTGCAGCCTGCGGTCATCAACGAGGCGTTGTCGCGCCACCGGATCGGCTGGTTCGTGATGATGCCCGGTGCGCTGGACGCCTTTATCGCAGAACGACGCGCCAACCCTTTGCCGCTGAAGGGAATCAAGGTTTGCGGCGCAATGGCCGATCTGGTGCCGCCGCATCAGATCGCGGAACTGACGGCCCTTCTGGACACGCCCTATCTGAATTCCTTCGGCGCAACTGAAACCGGCCTGCCGCCGG
>NZ_JALEGT010000064.1 GCF_022763305.1 Marivita sp.
AGCTCTACCCCTGAATTATCCGCCTTCCAATCAACCCGAACCTAAGCCCGTCGTCCCGTCCAGCGTCCCAACGTCCACCTCAGCGCCGCCGGTGAAGGGGTATTTAGAGTCGGCGCCCGCAGACCGCAAGAGGAAAAAACACGGAACACGAAGAATTCGTCATATTTCCGTCATGCATTTGATTTTAATGAATTTTTTCTTCGCTTCATTGATCCGAGCACCCCGACACACATTCTGATATCATGTCCTGAGACATAGCCCGCCGCTTATCCACAGGCTTACCCACACGTGACCCTGCGTCAGGCGGACAGGAGCACGCGAGTCACCGTCCCTTCCATACCGGATCGCGCTTTTCCGCGAAGGCGCGTGCGCCTTCCAATTGGTCTTCGGACGCATAGAGCACATCCACGGTGCCCAGCTGGCGCTTGGTGATGCGGTTCATCATGTCCTGGAACGCCGTATCTTCGGCATCGCGGACGATCTCCTTGATCGCGGCATAGACAAGCGGTGGGCCGGAGGCGAGCAGCTCGGCCAACTTGCGTGCCTCAGCCATCAGGTCGGCAGCGGGATGGACATGGTTGACGAACCCCCAGCGCGCCGCCTCGTCCACGTCGAGCCACCGCCCGGTCAGCAGCATCTCCATCGCGATGTGGTAGGGAATGCGCTTGGGCAGTTTCACCGACGCGGCATCGGCGACGGTGCCGGAGCGGATTTCCGGCAGCGCGAAACTGGCGTGATCCGCGGCGAGGATGATGTCGGCGCTGAGCGCAAGTTCCAGCCCACCGCCACAACAGATGCCATTCACGGCAGCGATCACCGGCTTGTTGAGATCGCGCAGTTCCTGCAGGCCACCGAAGCCGCCGACGCCGTAGTCGCCATCTACCGCATCCCCCTCCGAGGCCGCCTTCAGGTCCCAGCCCGGGCAGAAGAACTTGTCCCCTGCCCCGGTCACGATCGCCACGCGCAGGTCGGGATCGTCGCGGAAGTCGCGGAACACCTCGCCCATCAGGCGGCTTGTCTTAAGGTCGATGGCGTTGGCCTTGGGGCGGTTCAGCACGACTTCGAGCACATGGCCGTCTCGTATCACATGCAGCGGGGTGTCCATCATCGCTCCTCCCGGATCAGCGCATCCGCCACCACCGCGCGGGTCGGGGTGACGATCAGTGGGTTCACTTCAATCTCGATCACACGGCCCGCCTTCGCAACCACGTGGTCCTGCAATGCCATCACTGCCGCCCTCAGCGCTGCACGATTGCCGGCCGGCATGCCCCGGTAGCCCTGAAGCATCGGCACGATGCGCAGAGAGTCGAGGGCGGCGTCGATCTCGGGTTCTGTTGCGGGCACCAGAAGATGACAGACATCCTGCCAAAGTTCGGTCAGCACCCCCCCTGCCCCGAGTGTCAGCACGTAGCCATGCGCGGGGTCGGCGACGATGCCCACGAGGAGTTCGGCAACACCGTCCGCGATCATCTCTTCGACATGAAAGCTGGCGGTACCCATGGCCCGGGCCGCCGCGATCACCTCCTGCGACGACGTTAGTCCCAGAGCAACGCCGCCATGCTCGGATTTATGCGCCATCCCGCGCGCCTTGAGCACGACCGGCAGAAGCGGTTCCGCCACCTCACCGGCCATCTCGGCGCTCTCGGCCTGCGCGTGACGCGGCACATCTAGCCCTTGGCGCATCAGGATGGATTTGGCCTCGGCCTCGTCCCGCAGGACGTCCTCGCCCGCAAGCCCTGGACGCGGAATGGGTCGGGCGGGATCGGCGGCAATGCGGGGCGCGTAGATCACGGCCAGAGCATCCAGCGCCGCGTCGAGCCCGTGGAGCGGCAGGATGCCCGCCTGCATCAGACGCTCCGCCCTGTCTTCCGGCAGCGAGTCCGACAGCGAGGTGAGCAGCGCGATCCGGTTTCCGGTCTGCTGCCGTGCGGCACGCGCGGCCTCCTCGACGCAGTCCCAGGCATCGGTCTGGCAGCGGTCGGGTCTGGGATAGTCCACGACGACCACCGTCAGCGCCGCTGGCCCGGAGGCCATGATGCCATAGACCTCGGCCATGCGGGGCGCGTCGTTCCAGATGAAGGTATGATAGTCGAGCGGATTGGCCCGCGTCACCATCGGGCCCAGAACCCGTTCCAGCGCGCGGTCCTGCGCGTCGGTCAAGGGCGCAAAGCCAAGCCCCCGCGCCGCACCGCCATCGGCCATCAGGCTCGCCTCGCCCCCTGAACAGGAGAGCGACGCGATGGCCCCCGGTTCCGTCGGCCCATACAGATGTGCATGTTTCAGCGCTTCGATCAGCGCGTCGAGCGAACGGACCCGCAGAATGCCCAATCGGTCAAAGAGTGCGCCCGCGCCGGCATCCGATCCGGCGAGCGATGCGGTGTGCGAGAGGGCCGCGGTCTGTGCGGCCTCGGACCGGCCGGACTTGAGTGCGATGACCGGTTTTCTCAGGCGCTGCGCCTCCTGCATGAGGGCTTGCAGGGCGTCGAGGTCGCCCACACCTTCGACATGCAGACCCAGCGCCGTAATCCGGGGGTCCCGGATGAGCTCAAGCGCCATGTGGCTCAGCCCGGTCTGGGCCTGATTGCCTGCTGTTCCAAGAAAGGCGATGGGCAGGCCACGCCGCTGCATGGACAGGTTCAGCGCGATGTTCGAACTCTGCGTCAGGATGGCCACGCCGGAGGCGACCGGCACAAGGCCATGTACATCCGGCCAGAGCGCGACACGGTCGAGCGCGTTGACGAAGCCGTAGCAATTCGGACCGACAAGAGCCATGTCACCGGCCGCTTCGAGCAGGGACGCGTTCAGGGCAACACCGTCACCGGTCTCGGCAAAGCCGCTGGCGAAACAGACGGCACCACCAGCGCCATGTGCGGCAAGCTCCGCCAGGCAGGAAATGGTGGCGGTGCGGTTGACCCCGATGAAACAGGCGTCGGGCGAAACCGGCAGATCCGCAATCGACCGGATTGCATCCGGCGCAGTGGGATGCACGTGCCAGACCGGACCCGAAAACCCGATCCGATCGAGTGAGGTGATGACCGAACGACACCACGCCCCCCCACCGATCACCGCGACGGATGTGGGGCGGAAGAGCCGGTCGAGCGCCTTGGGATTCATCGCAGGTTCCTTGCATCGGTCGCCCGTCGATTCTTCTGCGAAGAATCGGACGCCGCGCTGAAGATCGGGTTAACGGGCGTGGCCTCCTTGGCTGTCGTGACGAGGCCGAATGGCGCCCATGACGCGCCGGCTGCGTGCGCATTTGCGCCGTGGCCGGTTGCAGACCTCACCAACGTCACCGGCGTCACGCTCTCAAGGGCCGCAGCAGATCGCGGCTGATGATGTGGCGCTGGATCTCGGATGTGCCGTCCCAGATCCGCTCGACGCGCGCGTCCCGCCAGAACCGTTCGATGGGGTAGTCGTCCATCAGTCCCATCCCGCCATGGATCTGCAGCGTCGCATCCGTCACCCGCGCCAGCATCTCGGAGGCATAGAGTTTGGCGCTCGCGATCTCCCGGTTCGCGGGCAGTCCCTGATCCAGCCGCCACGCCGCCGATAGCGTCAGCCAGTCCGCCGCGTCGATCTCGGTGATCATGTCGGCGATCTGGAAACTGACCCCCTGGAACTTGCCGATCTGCTGGCCGAACTGCCTGCGCTCGGCCGCATAGGTCAGCGCATGATCGAACACGCGCCGCGCCCGGCCCACGCTCATCGTCGCCACCGTGATCCGCGTGGCATAGAGCCAGGTGTTCATCACCTCGAACCCGCCATCGACCGCGCCCAGCACCTGAGCGTCGCTCAGGCGGCACTCATCGAATTCGAGGATGCAGTTCTTGTAGCCCCGGTGGCTGACCGATTTGTACCCATCCCGCACGGTGAAGCCGGGATGACCGCGATCGACAAGGAAACAGGTGATGCGTTTCTTCGGCCCCTTCGGGGTCTCATCAACTCCGGTGGCCACAAAGACGATGAAGAAATCCGCGTGATCCGCGCCCGAGATGAAATGCTTGGTTCCATTGACCACCCAATCGCCCCCATCGCGCCGCGCGGTGCAGGACATGCCGCGCACGTCCGATCCGGCCTCGGGTTCGGTCATGGCGAGTGCGTCCATCTTTTCGCCCCGGACCGCAGGCAGCAGGTACCGCTCTTTCTGATCGCCCTCGCAGGCCATCAGGATGTTCTGCGGCCGTCCGAAGAAATGCGTCAGGGCCATCGACCCGCGCCCCAACTCCCGTTCAACCAGCGCGAAATCGAGATGCGACAGACCCGCGCCGCCCACCTCTTCGGGAAAGTTGCAGGCGTAGAAGCCAAGCTCGATCACCTTGCGCTTGATCTCCTGTGCCACGTCATGCGGCACCTCGCCCGTCCGCTCGACCTCCGTTTCGTGCGGATAGATCTCCCGCTCCACGAACTCGCGCACGGTGGAGACGATCATCTCCTGCTCATCGCTCAGTCCGAAATTCATGCCGCCGCCTCCGCGTGCTTCAGCGCAAGTGCCTCGACCGCCGTCTGCACCTCCGGCAACGGCGGACAGGACCGGCGCGTCTCCAGGGATACATGCAGCAGGAACTGGTCACAGGTCGCCAGAACCGCATCATCCGACGCGCGGTGCATCTCGTGCCAGAGGCGCAGTTTCTTGCCTTCGCCCAGCGTCACCCGCGTGGTCACGTAGATGTCCTCGCCCGCATGGGTCTCGTTGAGGAATTTGATCGTCGACTCGGCCGTGAAATAGCTGTTGCCCGCCGCCACATAGGCGCGATCCGCGCCGACATGGACCATCAATTCGTCAGACGCATCACTGAAGACCTGCCCGTAGCGGCCTTCGTTCATGTGGCCATTTGCATCCGTCCAGTCGACCGGCACAACGCGGCGCACGGTCACCAGCGGCACTTCGGTCCCTAGTGGCCCACGCAGCGTGGCGTCATGGTCGAGGATCAGCTTGCCCGCAGCCGCCCCCTGCTGCTTCAGCCCGCGCAGGATTGCGACAAGGTTGTTGTCGCGCAGGCGCTCCAGATCGCGGATGCCCATATGTCCGGATTGCGCGTCCGACTGGCCTGCGATCAGGTCCACCAGCTCATCCGTGAACTCCGGCACATCGGTCAGCTTGGTCCAGGGCCATTGCAGGCACGGCCCGAACTGCGCCATGAAGTGCCGCATCCCGGCCTCGCCGCCCGCCACTCGGTAAGTCTCGAAGAGGCCCATCTGCGCCCAACGGAGACCAAACCCATAGCGGATGGCGTTGTCGATCTCCTCGGTCGTGGCGATCCCGTCCTTGACCAGCCAGAGCGCCTCGCGCCAGACAGCCTCGAGGAACCGGTCGGCGATATGGGCGTCGATCTCGGCCCGGACGTGCAGAGGATACATCCCGATGGCGGTCAGGATGTCTTTCGCCCGCGCCACTATGTTGTCGTCACAGGCCGCACTCGGCACCAGTTCAGCCAGCGGCAAAAGGTAGACTGGGTTGAACGGATGCGCGACCATGATCTGGCCGGGCCGTGCGGCGCCTTCCTGCAACTCGGACGGCTTGAACCCGGATGTTGACGAGGCGAGCACCGCGTCTTCGGGACAGGCCGCCTGTATCTCGGCGATCACCCGGTGCTTGATGTCGAGCCGTTCCGGCACGCTTTCCTGGATCCAGTCCGCGCCCGTCACCGCCTCGGCCACCGACCCGACATAGGTGATCGTCCCGCGCGCCGGCATGGGCGCCTCATAGAGCATCGGCAGCACGCGGCCCGCGTTGCCCATGACCTCGCCGATCTTGCGTTCCGCTTCGGGATCGGGGTCGAAGACGCGCACCTCCCACCCCATCAAAGCAAACCGCGCGGCCCAGCCGCCGCCAATCACGCCACCGCCGATGATGGCCGCTACCTTGGTCATGGTGTCAAAGTCTCCGTATGTCCGTCGATGGCCAGTATCTGGCCTGAAATCCGTTTCGCCTGCGGCGAGGCGAGCCACGCCACCGTGTCCGCCACATCCTCGGCCGTCACCCACGACCGAAGCGACACGCCCTTGACGTAAAGCGCGCGCACCTCGTCATGGGTCTTGCCCGAGGCCGAGGCCTCCATCGCCACCACCCGGTCCATCCGGTCGCCTTCGACGGCACCGGGGCAGATTGCGTTCACACGCACCCCAGCCGGGCCAAGCTCCATCGCAAGGGTCTTGGTCAGGCCGACGATGCCCCATTTCGCCGTGGCGTAAGGCGAGCGCAGCGGATAGCCGAACTGCCCGGCGGTCGAAGAGGTCAGCACGATCAGCCCCTGCCCCACCGCCCGCATCCGCCGCGCGGCCCAGCGACAGGTGAGGAACGTGCCCGACAGGTTCACCTCCACACAGCGGTTCCAGTCCGCAAGGCTCAGATCTTCGATCCGCCCCGCAGGCCCTCCGATCCCGGCATTGGCGCAGACGACATCGACCTGATCCCACGCGGCGTCGATCCGGTCGAAGACCGCCTGCATCTGCGCCTCGTTCGTCACATCCGCCACGCAGGCGATGTGGTCGGGATACGCCTCGGCAAACCCCGCCACCGCATTAGGGTCCGCATCGCAGATCGCAACGCGGTCGTCCTCGGCCAAAAACCGTTCCGCCATTGCGCGCCCGAGTCCTGACGCGCCGCCGGTGATCACCACATGTCTCACAGCCGCGCCGCCACAGCCTCGGCTATCACCGCCCCAAAGGCGTGATGCGCCTCCACTTCCCAATGGATGCCGTCAACATCGGACACGGCCAAATGTCGCCCGGCCTCCAGAAAGCCGCAGCCCTGCCGCTCCGCCGCCGCCGCAATATGCTCCGCCAAACCAACCTGCCGCGCCTCGGCTCCGGCAAAGGCATGTGCCTGCACACCCGCCTCTTTCACCGGCACAGGAGAGACAAGCAGGATGTCCGGCACGTCGATCTCGTTCCGCGTCATGACGATGAGCCGTTCCAGAGAACGAGAAATCTCGAACGCTGTCACAGAAAACCGGTTCTTGAGGTCATTCGTCCCCAGCATCAGGACCATCAGGTCAATCGGGCGATGGCTGTGCAGGATCGCGGGCAGAACGGTCAGGCCATTGCGCATCCCGCCTTCAACCACATCATCATGGACCGTTGTCCGCCCCGGCAAGCCTTCGGAAATGACCGTATGATCGGGTCCAAGGGCTGCCGCCATGACGTCGGGCCAGCGATCACCCGGACCGTGGCGTTCAAACTTGCCCACCTGCGTGAGCGGCTTGGTCCCATGCGTGTTGCTGTCGCCGTAACAGAGAATGACCGCCATCTCAGCCTCGCGGCGCGCGTTTGGTCAGGCCCAGCTTGTCACGCACAGCCTGCGGTCCCATGATCTTGGCCCCCATGCCTTCGACAATGCCCACGGCCCGTTCCACGAGTTGCGCGTTGGTGGCCAGCACGCCTTTGTCGAGCCAGAGGTTGTCCTCAAGCCCCACCCGCACATGGCCCCCTGCAAGAACGGCCGCCGCAGCATAGGCCATCTGGTTGCGCCCCAGTGAGAAGGCGCTGAAAGTCCAGGTGTCCGGGACGTTGTTCACCATCGCCATGAATGTGTTAAGGTCATTCGGCGCACCCCAAGGAACCCCCATACAAAGCTGCACGAGCGCCGGGTCCTCCAGCACACCCTCCTTCACCAGTTCCTTGGCGAACCACAGGTGCCCGGTGTCGAACGCTTCGATCTCGGCCTTCACTCCAAGATCGGTCATCATCTTACCCATCGCCCGCAGCATGCCCGGCGTGTTGGTCATCACGTAATCGGCCTCGGCAAAGTTCATCGTGCCGCAGTCGAGCGTACAAATCTCCGGCAAGCACTCGGCCACATGCGCCACGCGCTCTTCGGCCCCGACCATATCGGTGCCGTTCGGGTTCACCGGCAGCGGCTGTTCGGTCGAGCCGAAGGTGATGTCGCCCCCCATCCCCGCCGTCAGGTTCAGCACCACGTCGACATCGGCATCCCGAATGCGGTCCGTCACCTCGCGGTAGTATTCGAGCTTCCGCGACGGGGCGCCGGTTTCCGGGTCGCGCACATGACAATGCACAATCGCCGCCCCTGCCTTGGCCGCCGCGATGGCGCTGTCGGCGATCTCTTTCGGGGATCGCGGCACATGCGGACTGCGGTCTTGCGTGCCGCCCGATCCGGTGACGGCGCAGGTGATGAAGACGTCTTGGGTCATGGTAAGCGGCATGGTGATCCTCCCTCGTCTTTTGCCGGAGTTTGGCACTGGATTTTCCCTCAACCATGCGGATACGGTCAGCTTCATGCAAAACCCGCCAGATTCCTCTGCCGCGCGGTTGAAAATCGGGTTCCTGCTGATCGACCGGTTTTCCAACCTGTGCCTGTCCAACGCGCTTGAACCCTTGCGCGCGGCCAACAGCTTTGCCGATGCGCCGGTGTATTCATGGGCGTTCTACAGCCTCGATGGTGATGCCGTGCGGTCAAGCTCGGGGATGGCGGTTTTACCAAATGGTAAAATCAGTGACCTGACCCGCGTCGACCGGCTCTATGTCATTGCAAGTTATGGACATCTTGCCAATGACACCCCCGCCACCCGTCGCGCGTTGCTGCACGCCGACCGGCGCTGTGGCGCGATGTTCGGGCTGGATGCGGGGGCGTGGCTGATGGCGTCGGCGGGGTTGCTCGCGGGGCGGCGGGCGACGGTGCATTGGGATCTGCTCGACGCTTTTTCCGAGCGTTTTCTGGATGTTGACGTGGAACAGGCGCTGTGGGTCGAGGATGGCGACGTGCTCACCTGTGCGGGGGCGTCGGCGACGTTGGGGCTGAGCCGACACCTGATTGCGCGGGATGTCGGTCCGGCGGTGGCGTTGGATGTGGATGCGCTGTTCACGCCGCCGGTGAGGAGCGATGCGCTGCCGTCGATCCGCGATCCGCTGCTGACGCGCGCGACCCGGATCATGCGCGAGAACATCGAGCAACCGATTGATATAAATGACCTTTCCGCACGTCTGAACACCAGTCCGCGCACCCTCACACGGCGCTGTCGGGCGGTGTTGGGGATGACGCCGGGGGGGGTGTATCGGCATATTCGGTTGAGTGCGGCGAAGGCTTTGGTGGAGGGGTCTACGGCGAGCATTGCGGAGATTGCGGTGCGGTGCGGGTACGAGGATCCGACGGCGCTGACGCGGGCATTCCGGAAACGGTTTGGTTCCGCGCCGCGGGCGCTTCGTGGCGAAAGCGCCACCTCTCTGCCGTGAAAACACCATAATTTCAGGACATTACGGCCCCCTGTCACACCGCCTGGGGAGGCTTCATGCGACATTATCCGGACCTGCAATCGGCAGGTCACACCGATCCGCGTCGGGCAAAACTGTTCGAATTGCACCGTCAGGAACAGCTTCAGACGGGCATGGGACGGGCCTATTCCGGCCCCGAGATGCAGCGCCCGGACATCGCGCTGAGCCTGCGGGAACGGGCGATCCGTACGCTGCGCCCCCGTGAAGCGGACGTTTCATCCGTACGGTAAGGGTCGTTTCGTACGGTTCATCCGTACGGTTCAGGCCCAACCGTACGATTGCGCCTGAAATCCGGTCGAACCGTACGGCTCAGGCCTCGGGCGTGCCCCGGAACCCGGTTGCGACGACGAATTTCTCGGAGCTGTCGGAGCGGGACGCGGGCGGCTTGACGTTCATCACCTTGGTGAAGCGCTGCTTGAGCAGCTTCTGCAATTCGCCCTCGGCCCCGCCGGCCAGAACCTTGGCGACGAAGGTGCCGCCGTCTTCGAGCACGTCGAAGGCGAAATGGGCGGCGGTCTCGCAGAGGTGGATGATGCGCAGGTGGTCGGTCTGCTTGTGGCCGGAACTGGCGGCGGCCATGTCGGACATGACCACATCCGCGCGGCCGCCCAACCATTCCTTTACCTTTTCGTCGGCATCGTCCTCGAGAAAATCAAGCTGGTGAATCTCGGCCCCGGCGATGGGTTCGACCTCCTGCAGGTCGATGCCCAGCACGGTACCGATCTTCTTGCCGGATTTCTCGCCCAGGGCATTCACCCGCTTGACGGCGACCTGACACCAGCCGCCGGGGGCGCAGCCCAGATCGACGACGCGCGCGCCGGGGACGAGGAAGCGGTACTTTTCGTCGAGTTCGAGAATCTTGTAGGCAGCGCGGCCCCGGTAGCCCTCGGCCTGCGCGCGCTTGACGTAAGGATCGTTCAACTGCCGCTGCAGCCAGCGGGTCGAGCTGAGCTTGCGACCCCGCGCGGATTTCACCTTGACCTTGAGGTCCCGCTGTCCACGCCCGGAGGTGTTCTTGCCGTCTGGGGTCTTGGCCATGTCTGCGCCCTTCGTGATGGTTTGGAAGGCGGTGTAGCATGGGTTTGGGGGAAGGTCATGGGGATTAACAGAACTTGCGATCGGCACTGCTGTAAGAAATTACTTTTTTCGATTAGTTTCTTTGAATTCTGGAATTTCCAAAACAGGGGTATCACCCATATTCGGAAATTGAAGCTTTGATTGAATATCCAGCAGGTCAGTGTAAGCCTTCATTTCATTAGACGGCTCACTTGTCTGCCCCGTCTCTTCATCAATCTCTTCGTCAAGCTCTTCATTCGGAGGAGGTGGAAGGCGAAGTTCGACAGTTAAGCCCCGCTCCATTTTCGCAAGTAGTGCTTCAAGAACCCAAGTCAATGCTCCACTTAACTCACCATGTCGATTTTTCGGTGCATTTCCGTTTTCTAGAATTTCTTTAACTTTAGCTTCAACTGACTGATTTATCTGCTCCTGTATCTTACTATCAAAAATCTTCTTTATTTCGGCTTCTGTGAATGCTTGAATTTGAGCAGTTTCTGCACGTATTTTTCTGATCTTTTCGACCGTGTACCACACACCTATGGCCCATGTTACAAGCAAACCAAATTGTTGAGCAACAGGAACCGAGACACCCAAAAAGAACAACGGATCAGTAGTTGATATAGAACCGACAACTGCAGGATTGTAGCTTCCTGTTCGAGCCTCAGAAACAAATCGCAGCATTCGTTGCGTCTGTTTTAACTCCTCAATAAGCCCATCTAAATTGTTACTGAATAATTCGCGTGGTATTTGAAATCCTAGTTCCGCCGTGCCTTCGTCTAGTTCATCATAATCAAATCCAAAAAAACCAAGACTTTCGGAAAAACTTTGGAGATAAGACAATACTTGCTGCCTCTCATCTCGAAGAGTGTTGACTTTCTGACTAACGACATTCGGTGACATTGGATTCTCTGAAATCCACTTCCGGATTTCAGAAACAAGGTCTCTCTCAAAGTCACCTGGAAAAAGATGCTGAACCCTCTCGTAATCTCTAGGAGAAAATGAAGCCACAAAGCTAGCGACAGAAGTCTCCAAGTTACTAAGCGACTTAACAAGTTCAGATTGATGTCGCGGCTCCTGTGGTTGAGACGCTAGATTAGACAAAGCGTTGGCGACGCTATCAAGATTTCCTTGAGTCCCAAATTTGCCCTCCTCCGACAAAATACTTTCAAC
This sequence comes from Marivita sp., assembly GCF_022763305.1. Lineage (GTDB taxonomy): Bacteria > Pseudomonadota > Alphaproteobacteria > Rhodobacterales > Rhodobacteraceae > Marivita. The sequence goes on from NZ_JALEGT010000064.1 coordinate 11,458, forward strand.
TAATTGCGATAATTTCTCAGTGTTCATTTTCAACCTAAACGATTCGAACAAGCATCTACACAGTATCTACCGTCGAACTAGCCGCCAAGAATGTCCAGTGATTACTGTCGAGAAAGATGCGTTTGCGAAAAAGCGTTTGAACGAATATTTGCCCTGAATTTGTTAAATTTTGCTACGGGCAATGCACGGCTTCAACGGTCAATTTATCAATAGGAACGTGCCAGCGTCCGTCCGGGGTGGGCGCTGTGACGGGGGAGCGAGGCGCTCCGGTTGGCTCAGGATAACGGCGCTTCGGCGTGATGTCAGTGCAGAAGCGCCCGCCCGGGGGGCGGACGGGCGCTGGCCCGTGCCGGGCTGGGGGTGACCTCTTGGGTTCGTGAAACGCGCCAGCCTCTCCGGGGTCAGGCGCGACGCCACGCGCTCGACCGCCTCTCCCATTGTTGGACGAGGCCGTATTCGATGCTCAGCATTACTCCGGTAAAGGCCAGCGCGTAGGCCATGACGGTGGCGGTGTCGAAGAGCTGAAAATAGAGGTGGATCTGGAAGCCGACGCCGTTGGAGCGGCCGAGGAACTCGACCACCAGCACGATTTTCCAGATCACGGCCAGCCCGTTGCGGGTGCTGGTGGCGACGAACGGCCCCAGTTGCGGCCAGATGATGTGGCGCAGGCGGGTCATCGGCGTCAGGCGGTAGACCTGCGCCATGTCGGCCACTCCGCGGTCGAGCGTGCGGACGCCCTCGCGGATGGTGACGGTGACCATGGCGGTCTTGTTGAGGGCGACGGCGATGATGGCCGCGACCTCGTTCAGCCCGATCCAGAGGTAGCAGAGCACGATGATCACCAGCGCGGGCAGGTTCAGAAAGACGGTGACCCACGGGTCGAGCCACATGTTGAGCTTCTCGGACCGGCCCATGGCGATGCCGAGGGTCATGCCGACGGCCATGGCGAGGGTGAAGGCCAGAGCGACGCGGCGCAGGGTGTTGGCCATGTGATACCAGAGCGCACCGGAGGCGCTTTCGTCCGCGATCTCGTGCCAGACGGCGAGCGGGGTGGGCAGGATGTCGGCGTCGTTCATCGCCCAGGCGCCCAGCGTCCAGGCGGCGATCAGCAGGGCGAGCGAGATCAGGGTGACATGGGGTGGTGCGCGCATGGGGGCAGCATAGGGGATCTCACGGTGGCGTGACTGTTGGACGAAGGTCCAATAGGGCGGTGCGGGAAAGCGGATTTATGGTCGCGCTCATGGGAGGCCTTCGTTTCATATGTGCCGCGGTTCTGTGGTGTCTGAGTGCCGTTTGCGCGGTGGCCGAGGTCTTGTCGGAAGAGGAGATCGCGGCGCGGATCTATGCGCCGATGAGCCTTGGGGCGCTGATCTCGGACAACGGGGTGTACGAGCTTTTGAACTCGGGCGGCGCGCATGCGGGCTACGTGTTCCAGACCGAGCCGATGGCCGCCCTGCCCGGCTTTTCCGGCGCGCCGATCAATGTGCTGGTGGTGCTCGATCTGGACGGGCGGTTCCTGGATGTGCAGCTTCTGACGCATAACGAGCCGATTTTCGTGTCGGGTCTGGGGGAAGCGCCGTTTCACGCGTTCTTCGAGCAGTATCGCGGCCATTCAATCAGCGACTCGCTGGTGGTGGGCACGCCTTATGGCGGGGCGACCGGGGGCGGCGGGCTGGTTTATCTCGATGGCGTGACAAAGGCGACGGCCTCGGTGCGGATCGCGCACGAGAGCGTGCTGGCGGCGGCCCTGCAGGTGGCGCGCGAGAAGATGCAGGGGATCGCGTCGGGGCCGCCGGCGTTTCCCGATCCGGACTATGTCGAGGTGTTGAGCTGGGACGATCTGGTCACGCAGGGCCTGATCACGCGGCGGGTGGCGACCAATGCCGAGGTGCAGGCGCTGTTCGCGGGCACGGTGTGGGAGGATGACGACGCCGAGGCTCTGGACGACCCGGATGCGCCCTATCTCGACCTCTGGATCGCGGATGTGGGGCCGAAGTCGATCGCGCGGGTGCTGCTGGACGAGGACACGCTCGAGGAGCTGGACCGGTTCATGTCGATCTCGACCTTCGACGAGCCGATCCTCGTGATCGAGACCGCGCGGCACGGGTTGGTGTCCGAGGACTTCGTGCGCAACACCGCGCCCGACTGGATCGGGGCCGAGCAGTCAGGGTTCCCGGTGGCGCTGCGGGATGCGGACCTGTTTGTCGAACTGAGCGACGCGGTGCCCGACGATCTGCATGACGGTGTGGCAATGATCCTGCGCACCGACCGGCGGCTGGGGTTCGATCCGACCCGCGAGTGGACGATGACGGTAGAAGCGGTGCGCGAACACGGGATGTTCCAGCCCGAGATCGGATCGGTGCAACTTGCCGCGACCCATGTGACGGATGAGAGGTTCTTTGCCCGCCCCGTGGTGGTGGAAAAGCTGCCCCCCTGGAAAGAGGCGATCCTGAACCGGCAGACCGATCTGATCGTGCTGGCGGTGGTCCTCGCCGGGTTGGTCGCGGTGCTATTGGGAGCACAAAGCTGGCTTGCGGGATTGGCGGCGTTCACGCCGGTGCGGCTGGGCATTCTGGCCGGAGTGCTGGGCTTTGTCGGCTGGTGGGGACAGGGGCAGCTCTCCATCGTGACACCTCTGGCGGCGCTGCAGACCGCGATGGCGGGCGGGTCGTTTGCGTTCCTGCTCTATGATCCGTTCTCGCTGCTGATCTGGGCTGTGGTGATCCTGGGCTTCGTGCTGTGGGGGCGTGGGCTCTTCTGCGGCTGGCTCTGCCCGTTCGGCGCGATGCAGGAATTCGCCCATCACCTTGGCCGCCTGCTGCGCCTGCCCAGGATCGAACCCAGCGCGCGCTGGGATGCGCGGCTGAAGACCCTGAAATACGTGGCCCTTGCCGGGCTGGTGGCCGTGACCCTGTTTGCGCCGTCCTACATGGACAAGGCGGCCGAGATCGAACCGTTCAAGACCGCGATCACCACCTTCTTTGTCCGCGAATGGTACTATGTCGCCTACGCGGCGCTGTGGCTGGTGCTGGGCATGGTCGTCTTCAAAGGCTTCTGCCGCTATCTCTGCCCGCTGGGCGCACTGATGGCCATCGGCGGGGTGCTGCGGCTTCGGCGATGGATTCCGCGCCGGGTGGAATGCGGATCGCCCTGTCAGTTGTGCCGGGTGAAATGCAATTACGAGGCCATCGCACCAAGCGGCAAGATCCAGTATTCCGAATGTTTCCAATGCCTTGATTGCGTGACCATCCATGATGACGCGGGTCAGTGCGTGCCGCTGATCCTCAAGGGTCGGGCGGCGCGCCGGGCCCCGCGCAACCTCGGCCATCCCAACACGGTGCCTGCCGAATGAAACGACGCCGCTTTTTGACCCTTGCCGCCGCCTTTGCCTGTGCCCCTGCCCTTGCCCGGGCCGACACATGGTCGGGTCAGGCGCTGGGGGCAGAGGTGTCAGTGACGCTGCACGGGCCGCGCGAGATGACGCAACGGGCGCTGGCCGACGTGCCGCGCCTGCTGGTCAATTTCGAAGAGGCGTTCAGCCTGTTTCGCCCGACCTCGCATCTGAGCCGGCTGAACATGATGGGCCGCCTGCGCGCCCCCAATGCGCTTATGCGGACACTCATGGCCCGCGCGGACGAGGCGCATCGCCTGAGCGGCGGGCTGTTCGATCCAACGATCCAGCCTCTGTGGGAGGCGCTGGCCACGGGGCGCGACACCACCCCTGCCCGCGCCGCCCTTGGCTGGCACCGCGTGCGCTATTCCGACCGGATGATCGAATTGCAAAGCGGTCAGGCGCTGACCTTCAACGGGATCGCACAGGGTTTTGCGACGGATGTGATGCGGCTCTTGCTGCGCAAACACGGGGCCGAGACCGCACTGGTCAATATCGGCGAACAAGCCGCACTGGGCGGGCCGTTCACGCTGGGTCTTGAAGACCCGACCCATGGCCATCTGGGCACGCGCGAGCTGCGCGACATGGCCATCGCCACATCCAGCCCCGCCGCAATGTCGCTGGGCGCGCGATCCCATATCCTTGGCCCAAGGGGCGAACGCCCGATCTGGTCCACGGTCAGCATCGAGGCGCCCTCGGCCACGATGGCGGATGCGCTGTCGACGGCAGCGGTCTTCATGGACCGCCCTGCCCTTGAACGGCTCAAGGTCACCGCAGGGCTGAAGCGGATCACTTTGGTGGATGCGGACGGCAACCTTCAGACCGTCTGATCTTCTCTGGTTCAAAAATACTTCGGGGGTCTGGGGGTAGCACCCCCAGGATTTTGCGGTGACGCAAAATCACGATGCGTCGGCGCATCGTGCGCCGCATATGAAAAAGCCCCGGTTCGAAAACCGGGGCTTTCCTGTCTCAATGACGCATCGGATCAGCCTGCGGCGGCAACAGCCCGCTTGGTCATCACCGCGACGAGATGCGCGCGGTAGGCGCCCGAGCCGTGCAGGTCCGAGATCATGCCGTCGCCCGAGGGCGCTGCCGGAACCGCATCCGCCGAGAAATTCGACGACAGCGCCGCTTCGGCCTCGGTCCAGCGGAAGACACCGTCTTCCGAGGCACCGGTGACGGCCACGCGCACACCATCGGCGTATTTCGCCACGAACACACCGACCAGCGCAAAGCGCGAGGCGGGTTGTTCGAACTTCATGTAGGTGGCTTTCTCCGGCACCGGGAAGCGGACCTCGGTGATGATCTCGCCTTCCTCCAGCGCCGTTGCGAACATTCCCTGGAAGTAGTCATCTGCCGCAATCGAGCGGGTGTTGGTGACGATGGTCGCGCCCGAGCCCAGAGCCGCTGCCGGATAGCAGGCGGAGGGGTCGTTGTTGGCGAGGCTGCCGCCGATGGTGCCGCGGTTGCGGACCGCCGGATCGCCGATATGGCCGGCGAGCGACGCCAGCGCCGGGTAGCTCGAGGCTGCCTCTTTTGCGACGGTGGCATGTGTGGTGCCGCCGCCGATGCAGAGTGCGCCGTCATCGCCGGTGCAGACACCCTTGATTTCCGCGATGGCGCCGAGGCTGACCAGAACCGACGGAGCTGCGAGGCGCTGTTTCAGCGTCGGGATGAGGGTCTGCCCCCCACCCAGCGCCTGTGCCTCTTCCGCGCCCAGTGCGGCCACGGCATCGGCAACAGAGGTCGGCCGTTGAATGTCAAAGCTATACATGTCTCTGGCCCTCCCTTATTGGCCGTTGATCGCCGCCCAGACGCGCGAGGGCGACACGGGCATATCGATGTGGTTGACGTGGGTGTGACCGCCCGAATGCAGCGCGTCGATCACCGCGTTGACCACTGTCGGCGGGGACCCGATGGCTCCGGCCTCGCCGCAGCCCTTCACGCCCAGCGGGTTGTGGGTGCAGGGGGTCTGGCAGGAATGGTCGACCACGTAGTTCGCCATATGCGGGATGTCGTCGGCGCGCGGCATGGCGTAATCCATATAGGATGCGCTGAGCAGCTGGCCGTTCTCGTCATAGGCGCAGTTTTCCAGAAGCGCCTGGCCGATGCCCTGGGCGATGCCGCCATGGACCTGGCCTTCGACGATCATCGGGTTCACGACATTGCCGAAGTCGTCCGCCGAAACGAACTTCTCGATGGTGACCTTGCCGGTGTCCGGATCGACCTCGACCTCGCAGGCATAGGCGCCTGCCGGGTAGGTGAAGTTGGCCGGATCGTAGAAGGCGGTTTCCTCGAGGCCCGGTTCGATCTCTTCCAGCGGGTAGTTGTGCGGCACGTAGGCGGCGAGTGTCACATCTCCCCAGGCGACCGACTTGTCGGTGCCCGCGACGGTGAACTTGCCGTCCTTGAGCTCGATATCGCTGTCGGAGGCTTCGAGAAGGTGGCCGGCGATCTTCTTGGCCTTGTTGATGATCTTTTCGGTGGCGCGCACCATGGCCGAGCCGCAGACCGCCAGCGAGCGCGAGCCATAGGTGCCCATGCCGAAGGGAATCTTCGAGGTGTCGCCATGGACGATGTCGACCATCGACTCGTCGATGCCGAGCATTTCCGCCACAACCTGCGGGAACACGGTTTCATGTCCCTGCCCGTGGCTGTGTGCGCCGACCATCACCGAGATGGAGCCGGTGGCGTTCACCCGGACGGTGGCCGCGTCATAGAGACCGGCGCGGGCGCCGAGCTGACCGACGAGGTTCGACGGCGCGATGCCGCAGGCTTCGATGAAGCAGTTGACGCCGAGACCACGCAGCTTGCCGTTCTTCTCGGACTCGGCGCGACGTGCGGCGAAGCCCGGGATGTCCATCAGCTCTTCCATCTTGGCCATGGTCGCTTCGTAGTCGCCGGTGTCGTATTCGACGGCGACGGGCGTGGCATAGGGGAATTGCGTGATGAAGTTCTGACGGCGCAGCGCGATCGGGTCGACGCCCAGTTCACGCGCGGCCTTGTCGATCACACGCTCGAGCTGGAAGGTCGCTTCGGGGCGGCCGGCACCACGATAGGCGTCCACAGGGACGGTGTTGGTGAAGACGGCCTTCACGTTCACCTGCACCGCGGGGGTCTTGTAGTTGCCCGCCATCAGCGTGCCGTGGAGCCATGTCGGCACCGAGGACGAGAAGGTCGAGAGATACGCGCCCATATTGGCCAGCGTGTCGGTGCGGACCGCGAGGAAGTTGTTGTCCGCGTCGAGCGCCAGTTCGATCTTGGTCACGTGGTCGCGGCCATGGGCATCGGACATGAACGCCTCGGAGCGGGTCGAGGTCCACTTGACCGGACGGTTGCAGGCCTTGGCGGCGAAGGTACAGAAGGCCTCTTCCGCATAGTGGAAGATCTTGGTGCCGAAACCGCCACCCACATCGGGCGCCACAACGCGCAGCTTGTGCTCGGGGATGCCCAGAACGAAGGCACCCATCAGCAGGCGGATCACGTGGGGGTTCTGCGACGTGGTGTAGAGCGTGTGCTCGTCATTGGCGCGGGAATAGTCCCCCACCGCAACGCGCGGCTCCATCGGGTTGGCGACGAGGCGGTTGTTCACCAGTTCCAGCGTCGTCACATGGGCTGCGTTCTTGAACGCCGCATCCGTGGTCGCGGTGTCCGTGCCGAACTGCCAGTCGTAGCAGAGGTTGTCGGCCAGATCGTCATGCACCTTTGTGGCGCCAGACTGCAGCGCCTTGGCCATGTCAACGACCGCCGGCAGCTCTTCGATGTCGACGACGATGGCCTCGGCCGCGGTGCGCGCCTGTTCAAGGCTGTCGGCCACAACGGCGGCGATGGGATCGCCCACATGGCGCACCTTGCCCTGCGCGAGCACGGGATGCGGCGGTTCCTTCATCGGATCGCCGTTCTTGTCGGTCACCTGCCAGCCGCAGGGCAGACCGCCTACACCTTCAAAATCCTTGCCGGTGAAGATGCGCACGACGCCCGGCATGCCTTCGGCGGCGCTGGTGTCAATGCTGTTGATCTTGCCATGCGCCATGTCGGAGCGCAGGAAGTGCACATAGGCTTGGCCATGTACGTTGATGTCGTCGGTATAATTGCCGGCACCCGTCAGGAAGCGGACGTCTTCGCGCCGCTTCTGGCTTGCGCCGATGCCATGATCCTTCGGCATATTATTCTCCTCCAAGTTGCGGAACGCTCTTCAAGCCTGTCGGCTTTCTTCGCGAAGACACCCCGGACAGGGGTGGATGAGCGGTACGTGTTCTGAATTATTCGGCTGCGACTGCGGGCACGTCCTGACCGCTTGCCGCCATGATGGCGCGCACGATGTTGTGGTATCCGGTGCAACGGCAGATATTGCCTTCGAGGTAGTCCCGGACTTCCGCCTCGGTGGGCTTGGGATTTTCCTTGAGCAGCGCGGCCGCCGACATCACCATGCCTGGCGTGCAGAACCCGCACTGAAGACCGTGGTAATCCTGGAAGGCCTGCTGGATCACGCTGAGCGATCCGTCCGCATTGGCCATGCCTTCGATCGTCTTGACCTCGGCGCCGTCGGCTTCGGCGGCAAACATGGTGCAGGACTTCACGGCCTCACCGTTCACATGCACGACACAGGCGCCGCACTGGGACGTGTCGCAGCCGACATGGGTTCCGGTCAGGCGCAGGTCCTCGCGCAGGAATTCGGTCAAGAGCGTGTTGCCCTTCACCTCGCCGGAAACGGTCTTGCCGTTCACCGTCATTGTTACCTTCGTCATCTAACTCCTCCCGTGGGTATTCAAATTCAACTGTGTTTCAGAAGCTTGGGGCAATCAAGAAACGAGTTTCTTGAACCAGCCCTTTTTCTTTCCTTCGCCGTCGCCACCCTCGTCCGGGGCATCGCCCTCGGCATCCTGCGGGCCTTCGACGACAGACTGGAAATTGGTGAAGAACTGATCGGCCATCTTCTTGGCGAAGCCGTCGATGATGCGGCTGCCCAGCTGCGCCAGCTTGCCGCCGACCTTGGCTTCGACATCGTAGTGCAGCTCCGTGCCACCCTCGACCGCCTTCAGTTTGACATCGGCCCCACCCTTGGCAAAGCCGGCCGCCCCGCCCTTGCCTTCGCCGGTCAGCGTCAGCGACTCGCCCGGCACCATGTCCGACAGCACGACGGTGCCCTGGAACGTCGCCTTCACCGGTCCGACCTTCTGCACGACGGTGGCTTCAAACCCCTCTTCGGCAGAGCCGCTCATTTCGGTGCAGCCGGGGACGCATTGCTTGAGCACTTCAGGATCGAGGATCGCCGCCCAGACCTCTTCGGGGGTGGCAGCAATCGTGCGGGAATCGGTCATCTGCATGGGTGTGATCCTTCTTTGGAGGTCAGCCTAGGGTGTTGAACCCCCGGGGCATATAAGACCAATGGCTTAACATGTTGGTGAAAGCTATCTTTCGGGCGGTTGGTGCGTCAGCCCGTAACTTTCGAAAATCGCGGCAATCCGCCCATCGGAAAGGGCGGCAAGAATGGCATCATCGACCATGTAGCTCAGCCCGCGATAGGCAAAGTGACTGCCCGTGCCGAGAGTCCATTTCGACTTGGCGAACCCTGGCAGCGGAGGCTGGTGGATTGCAACCCCTTCGCCCATACCGAATTCGAGCTGTGCGAGCGGCCCCATGGCGGCCATCACCTCACCGGCGTTCAGCGCGTCCATCGCCGCCTGCATGGTCGGATAGCGTCGCACACCCTGCGCCAGCTGGCCTCCGGCAAAGCCGGTCAGGTAGAAATCGGCGATCGAGTCGTTCTCGACCGCCACCGTATCGAAGCGGAAATAGGCCGGAACCGGCCCGCCATCGGGGTAATCCGCCTTGGAATAGGCGATGGCGATGCTTTCGGTCATGTACTGACCGGTGAAGACCACCTGTTCCACCCGGCAGTTGAAGGCGCTGTCATAGGGCACGCGCATCATCACGTTGGACACGGCCCCGCCGATCACGGCCCCGCGCCAGATGTTGTTGCGCAGGTCGGCATCGAGGTTCTCCCCGGCCGCCACGAATTTGAACCGGGGTTCGACACCGATATCCCCGGCCACGATCCGCGCGATGTCGATATCCACACCGCGCGGCTGTCCGGCCTCTTCCCAGCTGTAGGGCGGGTAATCCTCGTAGACCGCGAAGGTCATGAAGCCCCGGTCCATGATCTGGTCGATGTCCTGCCCGACGATGTCCCGGCTGGCATTCTGCGGTCTGGCCTGCGGGACGTAATCGGCGCAGGGGTCACTGGCCCAGACAGGTCCGGTCAGGGCCAGCGCGGTCATGAGGCATGTTGCGCGCAACAGGATCATCATGGCGTCAGTGTGCAGCAGACAATCCGATGGTCAAGGCCTCGGCGGCCCGGGCATAGGCGTCTTCCGTACCGTCGATGATATTGGCTGCGCGGAAGGCCGCGCTGTCGGCCACCGGTGCCCCGGAGACGGTTTCGATACCGGCCGCGATTTCGCTCAGACGGGCCTTGAGCGCGTCCGCATCCGCCGCCGACGCATCGGTCGCATAGCCCGCGATCTGGTCGCGCAGCGCCTTGAGCTCGTCTGCCACCTCTTCCATGGACACATCATCGGGGCGCGTTTCGATATAGGTGCGGATGGCCCAGGCCGCGTCCTGCCCCAGCAATTCGCCGAACTCCGGCATCTTGGTGATCCCGTTCTGCGTATAGCCGAACCGGAAGCGTTCGATGAACCATTCGTCGCCATATTCCTCGGCTTCGAGGAAGCGCACATCGGGGGCGAGGCCGCCGGAGATCGCCTCGAGGCCATGGCAGCGGGCGCAGTTCTGGTTGTAGCCGGACGCCCCGATCTCGACCGCGCGGGCCCAGACCTCTTCCCCGGCCGCTTCGGCGCGATAGGGGTTCTCGGTCAGCCACTCGTCGCCGGTGGCCGGAAGGCCGGTGGTGTCGACGGCCTGCGGGGCCACGTCGCCATGCGCGTGAACCAGGCTGGCGGCGGCTGTCAGCGCAAGCGCGGCGCAGGTGGATTTGAAGAATGTCGCGGTCATGGTGGTCCTCCTCAGGCACAGTCTCGTGTCTTGCCGGATGTGTACCGAGGCCAGGTCGGTGCGGGTATTGGACTTTCGTGGCGCGACAGCGGGATTCCGGCCCCGGACGCACTGGACCATGGTCGTATTCGCGGTTCGTGCCGCCTGTGACTAGGTTTTGCCAAGGGAGGAACCTGTCGATGAAGACATCACGTCTTGCGTGTGCACTTGCGTCCGTTCTGACGGTCGGCATCGCCACGTCCGCCATGGCGGAAGTTGCGGTGAACATCCATTATCTCAAGCAGGTTCTCGAAACGCCGCCCACCCTGTCCAATCTCGATCCGATCCCCGAGGACCTGGGGATGGTCGGGGCGGAACTGGGCCTGCAGGACAACAGCACGACCGGCCGGTTCCTGGGCCAGACCTACGCGCTGACCGTGACCGAGGTCTACGAGGGCGAGGATTTCGCCGAAGCCGTGCGCGCGGCCCTCGCGGAAACCGACCTGCTGGTGCTGGATGCCGGGACCGACCAGATCCTGCAGGCCGCCGACCTGCCCGAAGCGGCGGGCGCGCTTCTGTTCAATTCCGGCTCCGGCGACGCGGCGCTGCGCGGTACCGGGTGCCGGGCGCGGCTGTTACACACCCTGCCCTCGGACGCGATGCGGGCCGATGCGCTGATGCAGTTCTTCGTCACCCGGCGCTGGGACGAGATCGCGCTGATCGCCGGAGACCGCCCCGACGATCAGGCCTGGGCCGACACGCTCGAGGCCTCGGCGCGCAAGTTCGGGCTGTCCTTCGGCGCGCGCAAGACCTGGGTCTTCGATGCGGACATGCGCCGCAACGCCTCGCAGGAGGTGCCGCTCTTCACGCAGGACCTGGGCGACTATGACGTTCTGCTGGTGGCGGACGCGGCCGATGATTTCGCGCGCTACATTTCCTACAACACCTGGCGGCCCCGCCCCGTCGCCGGGTCCGAAGGGCTGCGCCCGGTGGCCTGGCACCGCGTCGTGGAACAATGGGGGGCCGCGCAGCTGCAATCCCGCTTCGAGAAACTGGCCGAGCGCCCGATGCTGGACCGCGACTACGCCGCCTGGGCCGCCATGCGCGCCATCGGCGAGGCCGTCACCCGCACCGGTGCCGCCGATGCCGAGACGCTGCGCAGCTTCATGCTCTCGCCCGACTTCGAACTGGCGGGCTTCAAGGGCGCGCCGCTCACCTTCCGCAGCTGGAACGGCCAGCTTCGCCAGCCGATCCCGCTTGTGCAGGAACGCGCGCTGGTCGCACAGGCCCCGCTGGAAGGCTTCCTGCACCAGCGCACCGAGCTTGACACGCTGGGCCTCGACCAACCCGAAAGCGGCTGCACCGCGTTCGACAACTGACTGCTCCTTCATCTTGCCAAATAAACTCCGGGGGTTCGGGGGCTGGCCCCCGATCCGACATCAACCAAAAGGACCGACACCGATGAAACTGCCGATCCTCACCACCCTGACCGCGGCACTGCTGTCGACAACGGCACTGGCCGACGAGATCTGGGTGACCAACGAAAAAGACGACACGATCAGCGTGATCGATATCGAAACGATGGAAGTCGTGCGCACCATCGAAACCGGCGAACGGCCACGCGGGATCACCTTCTCGAAAGATTTCTCGGTCGTCTATATCTGCGCCTCGGACAGTGACGCGGTGCAGGTGATGGACCCGAACACGGGCGAAATTCTGCACGACCTGCCCTCGGGCGAAGATCCCGAGCAATTCGTGCTGCACCCGGACAACCGGCATCTCTACATCGCCAACGAAGACGACGCGATCACCACGGTGGTGGACACCGAAACCCGCACGGTGGTGGCGCAGATCGACGTGGGCATCGAACCCGAAGGCATGGCCGTGTCACCGGATGGCAAGATCGCCATCACCACCTCCGAGACGACCAACATGGCGCATTGGATCGACACCGAGACACAAACGCTGTTCGCCAACACACTGGTCGATTCCCGCCCGCGCCATGCGGAATTCGTCAAGGACGGCACCGAGCTTTGGGTCAGCGCCGAGATTGGCGGCACGATTTCCGTCTTCGATGTCACAACACAGACCGAGAAGGCCAAGATCGACTTCGACATCGACAACATCCATCCCGACCGGGTGCAGCCTGTCGGGTTCGAATTCACCACCGGTGACACCCACGCCTTCGTCGCACTCGGGCCGTCGAACCATGTCGCCGTGGTCAATGCCGAGACCTACGAGGTCGAGGAATACATCCTTGTCGGCCGTCGCGTCTGGCACATGGATTTCAACCGCGACCGCAGCCAGCTTTTCACCACCAACGGTGTCTCTGGTGATGTGACAGTGATCGACGTGGCCAGCCGCAAGGCCATCAAGAGCATCAAGGTCGGCCGGTTTCCGTGGGGCGCAGCCTTCCGCCCGACGGATTGAGCCTTCATCCAATACTTCACAATTGCCCCTCAGGAGACTGATATGAAACATTTTCTGACCACCTGCGCCGCTCTGACCCTCGTGCCGGCGCTGGCCTTTGCCGATGGCGCGCCGCGCGATCAATGGGGGCGCGCGGGCATCCTGTCCTCCGCGAACAAGGCGGAACTTCCGCCGATCACGCTCAGTTCCGGCATGCCGCTGGCGGAGGCCCCCTGGGTGCTGACCTCGGGCACCTATTACGAGTTCGAGATCGAAGGCGACGGCTCGGCGGAGCTGGCGCTGGAAGGGTCCGAGTTCTTCCGGGCAATCTGGATCGACGAGATCGTGGTGAATGATCTCGAAATCCGGCCGCTTGGGATCAACTCCATCGAGTTCGACGACGCCGGTACGATGGAAATCGGATTTGTCGCGATCAAGCCGGGTCAATACTTTTTGCGTATTCCGGGCTCGACCGGAGAGACCCAGCGGCTGGACATCACCATCGAATGACAGGACACGGGTTGCAGGGCGTGAACGATGCGTCGACGCATCGTGATTTTGCGTCGACGCAAAATCGGGGGTCGTCCATCGAGCGCCATTGGTTCAAGCCCAATGGACGACGCCCCCGGCGCCTGCGGCGCTCCCCCGAAGTATTTGAGAACCAGAGAAGACGGGACGGGTCACGCGGATGAGTTTGCAGGTTTCTGATCTGTCCTTCTCCTATGGACCCAAGACCGCGTTGGAGGCTTTGTCCTTTTCGGTGGGGCACGGGCAGTTTGCGGCCTTGCTCGGCCCGAATGGCGCCGGGAAATCGACGCTGTTCTCGCTGTTGACGCGCCTTTTCGTGACGCAGGATGGCACGATTTCCATCGCAGGTCATGATCTGAAGGTGGCCCCCTTGGCGGCAATGGCCGATCTGGGGGTGGTGTTTCAGCAGACCACGCTGGATCTCGATCTGACGGTCCGGCAGAACCTGCGCTATTTCGCGGCGCTGCACGGCATCACGGGGCGGGAGGCGGACACACGGATCGACGCGGCGCTGGAGCGGCTTGGCATGGCAGAGCGTGCGGGCGAAAAGGCGCGCGGCTTGAACGGCGGTCATCGGCGGCGGACCGAGATTGCGCGCGCGCTGTTGCATGACCCCAAGGTGCTGTTGCTGGACGAGCCGACGGTGGGGCTGGATGCGCCCACGCGGGCGGGGCTGACGCAGCACATCCATGATCTGTGTTTGGACACCGGGGTGACGGTGCTTTGGGCCACCCATCTGACGGATGAGGTGCGGGACAGAGATCAGGTGATCCTGCTGCATCGCGGTCAGGTGCTGGCGGATGGCCTCTGCGGCGACCTGCGCGGGGAAAAGCCCCTGCCCGCCTATTTCGCGCAGATGACGGGGGCACCGGCATGAGGCACGCGCTGATCGCCATGCGGGCCATCGTCCTGCGCGAGGCCTTGCGCTTCGTGCATCAGCGCGAGCGGTTCATCGCGGCCCTCGTGCGCCCGCTGGTGTGGCTGCTGGTCTTCGCTGCGGGCTTCCGCGCGGCCTTGGGTCTCTCGATCACGCCGCCCTATCAGACCTATATCACCTACGAGACCTATATCGTGCCAGGGCTCTGCGGCATGATCCTGCTCTTCAACGGGATGCAGTCCTCGCTCAGCCTTGTCTATGACCGCGAGATGGGATCGATGCGGCTTTTGCTGACCGCGCCGCTGTCGCGGGCGTGGCTCTTGTTCAGCAAGCTTCTCGGCAGCACGATCATTTCGATCCTGCAGGTCTATGCGTTCCTGCTGGTGGCATGGCTTTTCGACATCACGCTGCCGCCGCTGGGCTATGTGGCCGTGTTGCCCGCGCTGATGCTGGCGGGGTTGATGCTGGGGGCGCTGGGGTTGGCTTTGTCGAGCTTCATCAAGCAGCTCGAGAATTTTGCTGGTGTGATGAATTTCGTGATTTTCCCGATGTTCTTTCTCTCGTCGGCGCTCTACCCGCTGTGGAAGATGGCCGAAAGCTCGGAGCTGTTGCACGACATCTGTGCCACCAATCCGTTCACCCACGGGGTCGAGCTGATCCGGTTTGCGCTGTATGTGGAGTGGAACGGGATGGCGTTTCTGTGGACCGCGCTGGCCACGGTGGCGTTCATGGCACTGGCGGTCTGGGGCTATGACCCGGCGCGGGGGATGATGACGCGCAAAGGCTGATCTACGACCATCGGTCGGGTGATCTTGGGGCCTTGTTGCGCTAGGGTTGCGATATGAGACAGATTCTGATCCCGCTGAGTTGCGCGCTTGCGCTGAGTGCCACCGCCCTCTGGGCCGAAGATGA
Source organism: Marivita sp. (assembly GCF_022763305.1). Lineage (GTDB taxonomy): Bacteria > Pseudomonadota > Alphaproteobacteria > Rhodobacterales > Rhodobacteraceae > Marivita. The sequence goes on from NZ_JALEGT010000064.1 coordinate 26,568, forward strand.
CGATCCGGGTGGTGTGCTCAATCCCGACGAGATGACGTGGCGGTCCGTGCTGGATCGGGCCGAGGACGGTGAGACCGGGATGGTGCTCTGTGCAACCGGCTACATGCTGACCAAGTCGGGGGATCATGCCGCTGCGCGCACGCTGTTCCGCAATTGCGCTGAGGCAGGCTATACCGGGGCGATGACCTGGATGAGCCAGCTCGACAACAATGGCCTGGGTGGGGATTACGACCCCGAGGCCAGTGCGGCCTGGGACCAGCAGGCGGCAGAGTTGGGCGATCCTGTCGGCAAGTTCAACCATGGTCTGAACCTGATGCGCGGTCACGGGATCGCGAAGGACGAGGTTCTCGGGCGGCGCTATGTCGACGAGGCGGCGTCCGAGGGTCTGGAGATTGCGCAGCGGTTGCAGGGCGCGGGCTATGACCTCGACGAGGTCACGCCGGATGCGGACAACTGGAAATACGCGCCGTTGTTTTAACGGCGACGCGCCTGCAATTGCGCGGGGCTTCCTGACAATTCGAGGATGCGCGTCGCAAGCCGTTCGGCCTCGGGGATCGCATGGGTCACGAGCAGGGTGGCAACTGGATGGCTGTCGCGGAGGCGCTCGAAGAGGGTCATCATCTCGTCCGAGAGATCGGCGTCGAGGCTGACGAAGGGTTCGTCGAGAAGCAGCAGATCGGGTTTGCCGGCAAAGGCGCGGGCCAGTGACAGGCGGCGCTGCTGACCGAGGGAGAGTTGATCGGGAAACGCGGCGCCGCGACCGGCGAGGCCGACCTCTTCGAGGGCAATGTCGATCTGCCCGGGCGTCAGGCCGAGGGGGATCGCGAGGTTGTCGGCGACGCTGCGCCAGCGCATCAGGGTCGGTTCCTGAAACACCATGGCCAGCTTGTCGGGGCGGCGCACATGGCCGGACTGGCGGTGTTCCAGCCCGGCAATGATGCGCATCAGCGTGGTCTTGCCGACACCGGACGGGCCGGTGATCGCGACTGTTTCACCCGGTGCGAGGGCAAGGTCGATCTGGCCCAGCACGGTTTTGCCGCCAAAACTCATGCCGTCGAGCGTGACGCTCAGCACAGGCGGAGGGTGGTCCGCCGGTGTTCTGGGGTCGCGGTTGCTCACCAGCTTGAGGGACGGTGCCGCAGCCAAGCTCAGCTTCCGGGCTGGACGAAGACGCCCTCGGGCAGTGTCTGGACCGCGCCCACAAGTTCCTCGCCGCCCAGATCGGCCATCAGCGCGAGCATGCGGGCGGCGGCCTCCTCGTCAACCGGTTGGTCGGCGGGGATACCTGCGATGAACCCGGCCTTGAGGGCCTCGAATTCAGCATCGGTCTTGGCGTTCATGCGCGGGCGCAGACGGTCCCATTCGGCGTCGGAGGAGGCCAGCAGGTCCTTCGTCGCGCGGCTGGCGGCGGCGAGGCCCTCGACCAGATCAGGGTGATCGCGCAGCATCTCGCCCCGCAGGACGTAGCCCAGAAGTGGGGTTTCGGGGTCAAGCCCCAGTTCCCGCGCGGCGGCGTCGACGGTGATCAGGGGCGTCATGCCGCCCGCTTCCATCTTTGCGAGGAAGTGCCAGAAGTTGATCGCGCCGTCGAGTTCGCCCTGCAGCCCGGTCTTGTAGATCAGGGGCGGCGCGCCAAAAACCTGTTCGGTCTCGGTCACGAGGTCCATGCCGTGCATCTTTTCGGCATAGGCGCGCAGGATCAGCCAGCTTTTGTCGAGCGGCCCGCCCGCGATGCCGATCTTGCCTCCCTTGAGGTCGGCGAGCGAGGTGGCGGTGCTGCCTTCGGGGACCAGCAGCGCACCCACGGCCTTGGAATAGGGCACGAAGATGTAATCCTTGCCCTCGGCCCGCTGACGCGCGACCCAGAGCCAGTCGGACACGATCACATCCGCCTCACCGCCCTGAAACGCCACCTGCGCGGCAGAGCCACCCGCAACGCCCTGCACTTGCAGATCGAACCCGTTTTCGGTGTCGAAGCCGTTGTGTTTGATGCTGTCGAGTTCCCAGTTCACGGTGCCGGATTCAAGCACGGCGGCGCGCAGAACGGGGGTTTCGGCAAGGGCGCCCGTGGCGACCAGAACCAGCGCGGCGGTACTCGCGCGGAGTGTGGAGAAAAAGCTCATCATGTCCTCCCAGAATGATTGGCCCCACAGTACCAGCCGCTTTTCCTGCGGAAATACGACCAAAGGATGTGGGCCAAGGTCGCATCTCTTGATGTGGATCATATTGGCGGATTTCGGGTGTTCCTACGCTGGGACATCTTATTGAAGGAGACCACCGATGACCCGTTTTGCCCTGATCGCAGCCGCCACTGTCTGCGCCCTGCCCGTCTTTGCCAGCGAGACCACCTTCGAGCAGGTGAAGATCGACGCGGGCAAGACCCTTTTCGAAGCCGAATGCCGCCGCTGCCACGCGGTCGAGCCGACGGATGCGTCCTACGGCCCGCCCTTGGAGAACATCGTCGGGCGCGGTGCTGGGACCTATCCGGATTACGACTATTCGATTGCTTTGGAGGCCTCGGGCATCGTCTGGACCCCGGCGGCCCTGCGCGCGTGGATGGAGGACAATGACGGCTTCATGCCCGGCACCAAGATGCGCCATGTCGGCATCGAGGACCGCACGGTGCAGGATTTCATCCTGTCCTATCTCGTGTCGATCACGACGCAGGACAATTCGGCGATTTCGAAGTGAGGTTGGGGGGAAAAGTGTTGCTTTCGTGGCGTGTCGTGGTGTGAACCGACTCTGATGGGAAGGCGAAGATAGGGTGCGTGATTTCACGCACCTTTTTTTGCGCCGGGCGGTGCGTGCTAAACTGGCTTTCTTTGATCTGCAAACTGCGCTACCGTCGTTTGAATTTAAGCGTACTTTTCTTGGTGAACCGATCTCGGTTGGATGCTGAAATCTCCCGTGAGTTGAGTGCGCCATAGTCTTATAAAGCTTTTAATTGTTCATTTGTTTTAAGGAGTTTCAGTATGTACCCGCAGCCTTTGGAAATCACGGGCCTTGCCGGTTCTGTCGGGTTCGGCGGTATGAACCGGTATGCAGATGTCTCGCAAGTTACTGATTTGATAAATCTTAACCTTGTTTACAAACCTTCCTACAGAAATGCCTGCGCCGCACAGGGTCTTCTGGACGGTTTTGGCGAATTAAAACCGGATATCCCCGAATACGCTCCTGGCGGAGGGGGACAGTATGACTTGCCGAACCTCAACGAAGCGATCCGCCAGTTTCAGATCGTTGGAATGGGACGGAACCAAAGCTGGGCCGATGCCAGAGTCGACCCAAATGGACAAACCTGGAAATCACTCTTGGGCACGCTGCCTTCTGGACACATTCCGCCCAATTCATTGCCTGCACCAACAGGGCGTATGCGCGGAATCCACAACGGATTTGCCATCTTTAGCCAGGGTGATTTCCGTGAGCTCTTGGGACATCGATGGGACTCGAACGGTGACAAGGTAGTCAACGAGTACGATGCTTGGGCGCATTTGAACGAAAAAGGGTGCTGTCTGACCGTAATCACCATGGCAGCGACAAAACTGGGAAAACCTCAGTCCTGTTGGCCGAAAGGCCTGTTGCCAAAGAACTTATCACCGTCTGATGTGAACAAGATCGCTCTGAATAACCAAGGCTATAGCGAATTTGGTGGCTTGATGACAACCCGGGTGCCTATGCTGCTCGGAATGAAGGCTCAGCGCTACGGTTCCCATTACAAAGAGCCACTGCCTCTACCGGTTGACGGATTTATCGACAGCATTCTGAATGCTGGGCACGCTGTAGCCGCGCATGTTGACTACTCTGGATCCTCACGCGGAGATCATTGGGTCCTGATCACAAACAAAGTGCAAAGTGGTCTGAAGGCCTATGACGCCATTGATCCCTCAGGTGGCTACGTCATGGGGTTCTCAAAAAACATGAATGCCCGTGAGTTGGCATATGAAAACACCGCAACGGCGCGTGATGCCAAGATCAAAGCAATACAGGAGGCTAATAAGACGGCTAAGAAAAAGGCAAAGGTTCCAGAACCCTATAATTTTCAGATGGGGCACCTTTGGGGGATGGCTGCACCAAACGCATCGCATAGCCGCAAGGAGAAACAAAACAAGTACCGTCTTGTTGGTTTGATTACTCTCATGAGGACCGACTGAGCAATACGTTTGGTTGATTGATATCTTGATGGCTCAAATATTTCAGGGGGGGCGATTGAAGGCTATTTGATCCCGTTGTTCTGTCCCGGCACCTGTCTGATCTTTCTTGGCGTCAAACTTTCGCCGCCGACCCTGCGGGGACCGTCTTTGTGTTTTGAGAGAACGCTGTGACCATCGCTGGAGCTCGAAGCGATCGAGCAGCATACCTGATCCGCAGCCCCCTTGTGTCAGCGTCGCCATCGCGTAGCAGATACAAGGCCTTACACCTGCCAATATCTCGAGCATCATTTGACGGGTATTCGGACTCGTCGCCTGCCAGATCGTAAGGCCAGCACCACCGCTCGCTCCATCCCCGTCGAATCGCCCGAACTCGAATACGACCAAAGTCCTGTCAACCTCCCAAAGGTCTTACGACACAAGTCGCGTACAACGCGCATCCGTTATCCCTATACTGCCCCTCAGCCGTCCATATGCGCCCCCCGTGCATCTGGATACCTGCAACTGAAGTTCATGGGAGGAATACGAATGAACAGATTTGTTGCCGCCGTCACAGCCAGCATCATCGCCGCGACAGGCGCCTTTGCTCAGGGTGTGACCGAGGACATGCTGGCGAATGACCAGACGATGACCAATCAGGTCGTCACCAACGGGATGGGGCGGCATCTGCAGCGCTATTCGCCGCTGGAGACGCTGAACAAGGACAACGTCAAGAACCTTGTTCCGGCCTGGGCGTTCAGCCTTGGTGGCGAAAAGCAGCGCGGTCAGGAGACGCAGCCGCTGGTCTATGATGGCATCATGTACATCACCGGGTCGTATTCGCGTCTTTACGCCATCGACGTGAACACGGGCGAAGAGGTCTGGCAGTACGATGCCCGTCTGCCCGAGGGCATCCTGCCCTGCTGTGACGTGATCAACCGCGGTGCCGCTCTGGCGGGCGACAAGGTGATCTTCGGCACGCTCGACGCGCGGATCGTGGCGCTCGACGCCAAGACCGGCGATGTTGTCTGGCGCGATCAGATCAATGATTACAAGGCGGGGTATTCCTACACGGCGGCTCCGCTGGTCGTTGGCGATCTTGTGATCACCGGCAACTCGGGCGGCGAGTTCGGTATCGTCGGATCGGTGCAGGCGCGCAACATCGAGAACGGCGACCTCGTGTGGGAACGTCCGGTGATCGAAGGCCATATGGGCATGCTCAATGGCGAAGAAAGCACCATGACCGGCACGCTCAATGCGACATGGCCGGGCGACATGTGGAAGACCGGCGGCGGCGCCACATGGCTGGGCGGATCGTATGACGAGCGCACCGACACGCTGATCTTCGGCACCGGCAACCCGGCTCCTTGGAACAGCCACCTGCGCGGTGCGGGCGTTCCGACCGACGGCAATACGGGCGACAACCTCTATGCCGCATCGCGGATCGGCATCGACCCGGCGACCGGCGAGATCAAGTGGCACTACCAGACCACGCCGCGCGAAGGCTGGGACTATGACGGTGTGAACGAAGTGGTGGCCTATGACGGTCGCGACGGATCGCAGCGTCTGGCCACGGCGGACCGCAACGGGTTCTTCTACGTGCTCAATGCCGCAGATGGCGGGTTTGTGGATGCCTATCCGTTCGTCAAGGACATCTCCTGGGCCAGCGACATCGACGACACTGGTCGCCCGGTCTTCATCGAGGACAACCGTCCGGGTGATCCCACCGCGTCGGCCGATGGCAAGAAAGGCGATGTGGTCTTCTCGTCCCCCGGCTTCCTCGGTGGCAAGAACTGGATGCCGATGTCCTTCTCGCAGCGGACCGGCAACTTCTACGTGCCGTCCAACGAATGGGGCATGGACATCTGGAACGAGCCGATCACCTACAAGAAGGGTGCCGCCTATCTGGGGTCCGGTTTCACCATCAAGCCGAACTACGAAGACCATATCGGCTCTCTGAAGGCGATCAATCCGGACACCGGCGAATGGGTCTGGGAATACAAGAACGACGCACCGCTCTGGGGTGGCGTGATGACCACGGCGGGTGGTCTGGTGTTCTTCGGCACGCCGGAAGGCAAGTTCCTCGCGCTGGACGACGAAACCGGTGAGGTTCTGTGGTCGTTCCAGACCGGCTCGGGCATCGTCGGTCAGCCGATCACCTGGGAACAGGATGGCGATCAGTATGTCTCGGTCATCTCGGGCTGGGGTGGTGCTGTTCCGCTCTGGGGCGGTGAAGTGGCCAAGAAGGTCAACTACCTGAACCAGGGTGGCACGCTCTGGACCTTCCGCCTGCCGAAAGAGCTGGCCTCGGCGAACTGATTTTTACCAATCGGTAAAAAAGAGCGGCGCACCTTCGGGTGCGCCGTTTTTTGTTGGGGTGGTGATATGACAGGAATGAGCCAGTCTCGCCCCGAGCCGCCGGACGCGTGAATCCCTGTTTCCACATTGCCGGCAAACTCCTGCCATAAAAGGGGAATACCCGAAGACCATGGATGTGAAATGTCTGGTAAAGGTTGATGGCTATGAAACTGTGGATGTCGGCGTATGAAGATGGGCGCAAAGCACTCGAACCCGGAATAGCAAGGATCGCCGCCTTTCTTGGAGGACGATACACCAGACTGTCACCGCAGGCCTCCGGGCGCGCGGACTACCTTATGGCTTTCGCCGTGCGATTTGTTCGCAGGATGTATAGCGGCAACCCGTCTGCCGCAGCGCCAACCGTTTCCTCTTTGACACGCGGGGAACAAAAAGCCTGTCAGATCATATTCGAAACGCTGGATGCCCGTCTGGGAGATGAAATCGAGCTCATGACGGACCATCCGCGGGTGGCGCACGAGATCTACGGGCTCTACAAGTTTCGCAACGTGGGCGACCTTGCGCGCGAGGTTTTGGACGACACCTGTCAGGCAAAGCTTGATGCAGGCAGCTTCGATCAGATCGAAAACCCTCTGTCCTGCGCAGTTCTGATCATGAAAGCGTTTGCTGAATCCGAAGCCCACGCAACAGGCGCACCATCCGGTCCGAAGAATATCGAGACAACGGACCCCAAATTCATTGAATGGCAAAGCGAGTCACCGGACCCCGACTTGTGGCATCAAATGCTTCCTGAATTGAACTATGACATTCCGGAGAATGTTAATCTTCTGTATTGGATCGTCCGGCAACCCGGGTGCGATCGTGCGACCGCCGCCGGCATCTTTCTGATGTTGTACGGTCAGGCCATCGTTGGCATGCCCAAGGACAAGAGTTCCGCACAATTTCCCGGGTCCCTTATCCTCGATATCTGCGAACGGGCGAATTCGCAGGGATTTGCCCGGCAGGAATTGTCGCTTGCGTCCATCGGATATGCCAATGACCAACGCCCCCTTCTGAACGAAATGCGGCGGCTTTTCGAAGAACGGTCAATCCATTCCGACGAGAATGTTCCGGTGCCGGTCGGGTTGTTCAAGGATGTCCTGAGCGGTCGCCCGCCTCAGAGCCGATACACGGCTCATTCCGAGCAGGTCGTCAGCCTGGATGGTTGATGGGTCGTCTGGCCGCCATTTGCAGCGCACTACGACAAGACGCGTTCCCTCGTTCGCGCGAAGGCGTGCTTCTGGGGTAATGAAACGTAAGTGATTGAGCAGCGCACCTTCGGGTGCGCCGTTTTTTTGTTGGGGTGATTGGTGCCGCGATGACCGCTTTGAGCCCATACCTCCATGATGCTGCGCCACGACCAATGACCGCTGTGAAGCAATAGCATTGACGCTGCTCTCAGGGGTGCTCTATCACTACCGGTATGGTGAACTCGTTCTTCGCAGAGCAGGATTATTACCCTCAGCTTCCATAGCTGCGGGTCATTCATCATTGGTTTTCCGCTGCCCCTGACAGCGGTCAACATGCAATCGACCTTTTTGCCAGGCGGCACTTCAAAGGTCGAAAAATGAAAGACAACAATAGAATTCATAAGCCGTCGCTCGGCATTGTGGGGTTTGGTGCGTTCGGACAACTTGCCGCCCGTCATCTCGGCCAGCATTTCGAAATAACGGCCTACGATCCGTCCTTGGTCGTTGCTTCGTCGGCCAAGCAACTCGGAGTGCCGCTGACATCGTTACGCTCGGTTGTCTAATCGCGCACTATGGGTCAAGCACTTCTTCTCTTGAACGTCGCCAAAATGGGCGGCGTTTTTTTGGTTTTTGACCAGCTGAACGTGTG
>NZ_JALEGT010000065.1 GCF_022763305.1 Marivita sp.
ACTAGCTAGAGGCAAAAGGCAAAGGCACCGATGCAGAGCACTCCCGTCCACGTGATCAAGACGACCTATGACACGGCGCTGGCCCTGGCCCGTCAGGGCGAGGTGGCAAAGGCCGCCGGATTGCTGGACGGATTGGCCCTGCAAGCCCCCAACCTTCCCGAAATCCACTACCAGCGCGCACGCCTCGCGGCCCTGCTTGGCGACGCGGAAAAGCGGCAAAGCGCCATCGACAGCGCGGTCGCTCTGCGCCCCACCGAACCAGCCATCCTGACCGAAGCCATCGCGGCCCATTCCGCAGCCGGCAATCACGACACTGTCCTTGAACTGTTCGACAGGCTGATCGCGCTTGATCCGAAGGCCATCAAACCGCAGGCGGAAAAGGCGCTCTATCTTCAGACGGCCGGGAAGTTCGACGAGTCCGAAAAACTCCTGCGCAAGCTGCAGAAGAAACATCCCCATGATGCCGAGCTCTACCGCATGCTCGCCACAACGATCCGCATTCAGCCAAACGATCCCATGATTGGCGCCATGCGGCGGTTGGCCAATCATCCCCGCCTGTCCACCGGCGGTCGCATGCATATCAACTTTGCCCTCGCCAAGGCGATGGAGGATACGAAGAACACCGCCAAAGTGTTCCCCCACCTGCGCCAGGCCAACCGCGCGCAAGCCGAGCTTTGGCCTGACGATCCCTCTGCCCGCAAGGCCGAGCGGGAGCGTGTTCTCGCGGCACAGGAGGGCCTCGGACCTCTGACAGACAGCGCTGGCACCGATCCTGCGCTGATTTTCGTCACCGGCCTGCCGCGCTCAGGCACGACGCTGGTCGAACAGATCATCGCCAGCCACAGCAAGGTTCAGGCGGGGGGCGAAATGGCCACGGCCCTCAGAACCGCCTACGAGCTCTTCGGCACGGCAGCCGACATGCGCGATCTGGCGAAGGAACAGTCCGAGACCCTTCGGTCCTTTCCCCACAAGCTGAACGCGGCGCTGCGCCCCTTTGCCGCCAAAGGCACGCCCTACCTGACCGACAAGTCGATCATGGCGTTTCTGATCTACGGGCTGTTGCACGCCACCCTGCCCAATGCCCGTTTCATCGTGGTTCACCGCGATCCGCGCGACATCGCCCTGTCGATCTACAAGAACCATTTCAACGGCGGCACGCATCGCTATGCCAATGATCTCGCCAGCATCGCGGACGTCATAAAGGCGTTTCGCGAAACCATCGCGCATTGGCGCACGACACTGCCAGACCGGTTCGCCGAAATCCGCTACGAGGATTTGGTGTCTGATCCCGAAACCCAGTCCCGGCACCTGATCGCGGCCGCTGGGCTTGACTGGGAAGACCAGTGCCTGAACTTCCACGAGAAAGGCGGCACCGTCAAAACGCTGAGCCTGCATCAGGTGCGCCAACCGATCTACAAGAGCTCTGCCGCGGCATGGCGCCGTTACGAGACCGAGCTTCAACCCTTCATCGACGCTTGGGGAGACACACCATGGGATTGAGCAACATCAACGAGCGCATCGCAAAGGCCGCCAGGCAGGCGGACCGCGATCCAGCCGACATCACGCTCATTGCGGTCTCGAAGGTGCAACCCAACGAACGGGTGGACGCCGTGCTCAGGGAAGGGCACCGCAGCTTCGGCGAAAACCGCGTGCAGGAAGCAGCAGGAAAGTGGCCGGACTTCCGCGAAACATATGATGGCATCGACCTGCACCTGATCGGCCCGCTCCAAAGCAACAAGGCGCGTCAGGCCTTCGACCTGTTCGATGCGATCCACACGCTCGACCGGCCGAAGCTGGCCAATACGTTTGCCCGGCTGGCGCAGGAAATGGGCAAATGTCCTCCGCTCTTCATCCAGGTGAACACCGGCGAAGAACCTCAGAAAGCGGGGATCGCCCCGACTGACACCGACAGTTTCGTCAAGGACTGCCGCGCCCTGGATCTCCCTGTTCAGGGCCTGATGTGCATCCCGCCGGTGGACGAGACCCCGTCCCTCCATTTCGCGCTTCTGCGCAAACTGGCCGACCGCAACGGTCTCAGCCAATTGTCGATGGGCATGAGCGACGATTTCGAACAAGCCATCGCGTTCGGCGCAACCCATATCCGCGTTGGATCAGCCCTGTTTGGGGAACGGGTACCACCGGCGGGTTAAGGCCCGTCCTGCAAATTTAGACGCTGTTCGATTCGATCAAGCCGCGCCTGCATGGACGCAATCGCATTGTCCTGCGCCACTTCAGCCTGCAGGAATCCTGCCATGTGACTTTTCATGCTGCGAACATCTGTCTTCACATCCGACAGGTCCGACGACATCGCTCCGATCCGGGACTGGATCGCTGTCAGATGCTCAAGGATCAGGGCGTTTGTCACATTGTCGACCATGGCAACTTAGCTCCTCTTTACCGTAGGCATCTAGGCACTGTTGGTCAAAACACAGTTAACGCGGACCCTGAAAAAACAAAAAAGCCCCGGACATCCGGGGCTCTTTTCATTTCTGCGCTCAGAGAAGGTCAGTGCAGTTTCTGACCGACCTCTGCAATCGCGTCGTCAATGCTCTTGGCCGCGTCTTTGGCGGTCATCTGCTTGGCGACCACGTCGCGGGCGGCCTTGATCGCAACCGCAATCGCGCGATCACGCACCTCCTTGACGGCGCTGGCCTGCGCCGACGCGATCTGGTCCTCGGCCGCCGCCATACGACGCGCGATCGACTTCTCGAGATCCGCCTTCGCCTGTTCACCGGCCAGTGCAGCCTCTTCCTTGGCATGCGCGATGATACGATCCGCCTGCTCCTGCACTTCGCGCTGACGGCGCTCGTAGCTGGCAAGCAGCGCCTGCGCCTCTTCGCGCAGCGCCTTGGCTTCATTCAACTCTGCACGGATGCCATCGGCGCGCTTGTCCAGCATGCCCAGCACCAGCGACGGCACCTTGAAGTACAGCAGGACACCAATAAAAACGAGGAAACCGATGGTCACCACGAAATCGGTGTTGCCGAGCGAAAAGAACGGACCCGACGCAGCGAACGCGGGGCTAGCGAGCAGCGATGCTGCGGCAATGGTCATGATACGGTTCATGTCGCTCACCCCTTCATCTGCGCGTCAACGGCGGCGGCGACGGTCGCGTCATCCACCTGACCACCCAAAGCCGCCACAATGGCGCCTGCGGTGTCTTTGGCCACGGCCTCGACACTTTCCACGGCGGATGCGCGGATGTCCGAAATCGCTTTCTCGGACTCGGCAGCCTTGGCGGCGATCTCGGCATCAGCCTTGGCAATCGCCTTGTCGAGTTCGGCCTGCATTTCTGCCTTGTTCTGGGCGATGATCGCCTGCGCCTGAGCGCGGGCATCCGCCAGAGCCTTGTTGTAGGCCTCTTCGGCCTCCACGGCTTTCTGCTTGAGGTCTTCAGCAGCCGCGAGGTCGTTTGTAATCGTGCCTTGTCGTTCCGCGAGAACCGTCGCAATGCGCGGCAACGCGATGCGGGACAGGACAAAGTAAATCGCGATGAGCGCGATCAGAAGCCAGAAGATCTGGTTCGGCATCCAGTCGGCGCAAAGCTGAGGCATGCCGATGGCGCTGCCATCCGGGCCCACACATGCGCTGGCTGTACCATGGGTTTCGGTTGCCATGTCGTCCTCCGTCGGAACTTGTCGTTACATCGGGCGGGCCGCGTGATCACGGCACCGCCCGCGCGTAAGGATAAAAGTCCGAAGCTTAGACGGCGAACATCAGCAGCAGCGACACGAGGAACGCGAAGATCCCCAGCGCTTCTGCGAACGCGATACCGATGAAGAGCGTTGCTGTCTGCGATGCAGCAGCGGACGGGTTACGCAGGGCACCTGCGAGGTAGTTGCCGGCCACGTTGCCCACCCCGATTGCGGCTGCGCCGGAACCGATTGCTGCCAGGCCTGCGCCGATGTGTGCGAGATCGCCTTCCATGTGAATTCTCCTTACGATTGGAAGTTAGCGTTGAGGCGTAGGGTACGTGAGGTCACGCACCGAACATTAGTGATGCGGGTGCAGCGCGTCCTTGAGGTACACGCAGGTCAGGATGGTGAACACGTAGGCCTGAATGAAGCCGACGAGCACCTCCAGAGCATAGATTGCCGTGATGCCGAGGATCGACAGCGGTGCAACGGCGGTGATCGCGGCAAAGCCTGCAAACACCTTGAGAACCGCGTGACCCGCCATGATGTTGCCGGCAAGACGAATGGAGTGGCTGACCGGACGCACGAAGTAGGAAATCAGTTCGATCACGGCCAGGATCGGACGCAGCGCCAGCGGCGCGCTCGACACCCAGAAGAGCCCGAGGAACGAGGCCCCGTTCTTTACGAAGCCCAGAACCGTCACTGCGATGAAAACACCGAAACCTAGAACTGCCGTCACCGCGATATGCGAGGTCGGAGAGAAGGACATCGGGATCAGCGCGAGGAAGTTCGAGAAGACGATGAACATGAACAGCGTGAAGATATACGGGAAATACTTCACCGCATCCTTGCCGGTCACGTCCTCGACCATCTTGTAGACAAAGCCGTAGGCCAGTTCGGCAACCGATTGCACACGCGACGGCACGGTCGCGCGCTTCGACGTGCCGAGCACCATCAGCGCGATCACGCAGGCCACTGCCAGCAGCAGCCACAGCGCCACGTTGGTGAAGGTGAACATGCCCACCTCACCATAGCCGAACAGCGGCTTGATGATGAACTGGTCCATTGGGTGGAAAACAAGACCGCCGCCTTCGCCGTGACCTGCTTCAGTCGCCATGTCGATCCCTCTCGTTCTCTCCGGCCTTCTCGGCCAGCTGCTTGACCTGGAACTCCCTGGCGGTGCGGATCATCACATTCACCCCCGCCGCGAAGCCCAGCAATGTAAACAGCACCATCAACCACGGATCGGTCCCGAAGACCGCATCAAGCCCGTATCCGATGCCAAATCCGATCCCAAGACCGGACACCATCTCGATCACCATGCGCCACGCTTGCTGCGCCTGGCTGTAATGTTCCTCCTGGTGCGGCTTGTCTTCCTTGGGCCGTTTGGCCGCCGCGATCCGCGCTTCCAGCTCTTTCAGCCGTTGCTTTGGATCGTCGTCAGACACGCACTCCACTCCGGTTGGAACGTTGCGCATGTGCTACGGCGCGGCATAGCCTGAGTCAAGGCACTGGTTGGATGCGGCACGCCCGCCTTAACATATTGATTAAAAGAAATTTATCTGACGCTGCACACCCACATTCCAAACGGTCGCAGGGGGCCACCCGGCGTTTCCCGCAGTTTCGCCATATTCAACTTTTCGGTTGAGTTTTCCCGGCAGCCTCGTCTACTGCGCCCCATGCCCGCATCGCTTGACACTGTCTTCGCCGCCCTCGCCGACCCGACCCGCCGTCAGATCCTGACGATGCTGCTCGAGGATGACATGGCCGTCACCGATGTGGCGGACCCCTTCGAGATGTCGCTTGCCGCGATCTCGAAACATCTTGTCGTTCTGGCCGAGGCAGGTCTCATCAGCCAGGAGAAACGTGGGCGTGTGAAATGGTGCAAACTGGAACCTGACGCGCTGCGCGATGCCAGCGTCTGGATGCAGGCCTTCGGTCAGTTCGAAGCGATCCACCTCGATGCCTTCGAGGCGTTTCTCGAACACGAAAAACTGACCACGCCACCATCGTCACAGGACTGATTGCGGACTTTGCCGAAGTGAGGACCTGAGGTATCCTGATCGCAGCCGAAGCCAGTGCAACGAAAGACCGGATTTGGGACATATCATCCGCAGGAAGCACCTTGGATGGGCGCTTGCCGCCCTTCTCGGCCTCGGGCCCGCGCAAAGCGCGCTGGCCCGAGCCTTTCATGGCTACACGCCGAACCCCACCCTGGTTGACCTGTTGTTGGACACGGAACAGGCGGTCATCGCGCGCCCGGATGCGGCGGGCCTCTACGACACGATGGAAACGCTGATCGGCCCGAACCTGGGCAGTCTCGGAGTGACGGCGAGCCCAGCGTTCCGGGAGGCCACACATCGCGACGCCACGGCGACAGTCCTTCTGGTCCGCGACGGCGCCTATGGCCCGTGGATCGAAGCCACCGTGCTCGACGACCCGTTCCGCCGCGTTGTCCGAACCGTGGTCGAAAAACAATCCGCGTGGCAATTGGGCCGCGACGCGGATCGTGCCCGGCTCTTTGCCGCCCTCATCAACGACCCCAACCCCGATCTTCAGCGCCTCGCCCTGCAGGAGCTCGACCGACTGCCCTATGCCAGCCTCAAGGAGGTCGACATACCGCCTCTGCGGGGACTTCTGGACAACATCGAAGCCGGGGGCCTCGATCAACGGCCGATCCGCATCCTTCTGGCAGGCCTGTCCAACGACCTCCGCTTTGCGCCGGTGCTGGCGCAGGCGCTGCATGAGGCCGTTCTGCAGGACAAGGCCTATCTCGGTGCCTATGTTACCGCGTTGATCGAGCTTCAGGGCCAGCCTGCCGTCGAAGCCATCGTGGCGCATTACCTGACACCGGGGCAGATGACGCAGACTGTGGAAGACAAGATGCTGAACGCGCTTGCCCTGCAATACCGCTCCGCACGCGGCGCAACCCGCCGCAGCGTCGCCAGCGAAGTGGCTGCTCTTCTGCGCCGCCATCCCGACATGGCCGACCGGGTCATTGCGCAATTCGGCCCGCAAGCCGGCGGTCGTCTCTTGCCGTGACAGCATGCGCCGCCCGCGACACCGGGCGCCCGAACCCTTGAAAGGGTTCGCCCAGTCCTTCAAAGGACTGGCCCGCCACGCCGGCCAGCCCGCGCGCTAAGCAGCCTTCGGAAGAAGCTTCGGCACAGATCAACCGTTCACACGCGCGGCCAACCGGATCACCTCCAAGACACACCAGCTTCGCTCGACCAAACGCGCCGTAATCCCGGCCGCGCCCAACTCTTCAAAGAGTTGGCCGCATGCCTTCAAAGGCATGCCCACCGTCCCAAACCGCGCGCCTCGAACC
>NZ_JALEGT010000066.1 GCF_022763305.1 Marivita sp.
CACACGCGCCGTTGGTGGTGGACCGGCCTAAATGCCGCGGCGCCCCCCCCGTTTTTTCGGCCTAAAAATCGGGGCCCGGCTCGAACTGTGCTCGAAAAAGGTTAAGAGAGCGTGCGTTTCTTTGACGGCGGGCACCACCATTGCCGAATTGCTACACTGGAACGAAACCTTGGTACGGTTGCGAGGCGTGCAAAAGCCAGCCGTGGGCCGGGGCGGCTTGACCCGCCCGACCCAAGCGGCCACTTATCCCCCAGAGCAGCACGAGACCGATATGGCCCAGACCCCACCCCCTTTTGCGCCCTTTGAATGGATGATCGCCTGGCGCTACCTGCGCGCCCGTCGCGCCGAGGGCGGGGTCAGTGTCATGACCTGGATCAGCCTGATCGGCATCACGCTTGCCGTCTTTGCCCTGATCGCCACGCTTGCGGTGCGGTCGGGCTTTCGTGCGGAATTCGTCGACACGATCCTTGGCGCAAACGCCCATGTGACCGTCTATTACACGCAGGAGGCTGATGAGTTCGGCCGTGCCTCGCGCGCCATCACCGACTATGCCGACCTGTCTGACCGGATCGCCGCTGTGCCCGGTGTCACCCGGGCGGCCTCGCTCGTGAAGGGGCAGGTGATGGCCACGGCCAACAGCCGCAACGCCGGCGTCGAGGTCTTCGGCATCGAAGCCGACGATCTCGAAACCATCCCGCGCATTGCCGATCCCGAGACGGCGCAAGGCGATTTGGCCCGCTTCGACGAGGGGATCGCCATCGGCTCGGGTGTGGCGCGTGAACTCGGTGTGGCGCTGGGCGACAAGGTCAAGCTCATCTCGCCCGACGGGGTGCGTACGGCCTTTGGCACCAGCCCGCGCGTCAAGGCCTACGAGGTGGTCTATGTCTTCACAGCGGGGCGTTATGACATCGACCGGACGCGGATCTACATGCCCTTTGCCGAAGCGCAGCTCTATTTCAATCGCGACGGCGCGGCGGACGAGATCGAGGTCATGGTCGCCGATCCCGACCGGGTCGCGGACATGGCGTTGCCGATTGTCCAAGCGGGGGGCGCGCGGGTGCTGGTCTGGACCTGGCAGGACGCCAGCGGCGGCTTTCTGCGGGCACTCGAGATCGAGGACAACGTGATGTTCATCATCCTGTCCATTCTGGTGCTCATCGCGGCGATGAACATCGTGTCGGGCCTGATCATGCTGGTCAAGAACAAGGGCCGCGACATCGGCATCCTGCGCACCATGGGCCTGACCGAGGGCGCGGTCCTGCGGGTCTTTTTCATCTGCGGTGCCTTCACCGGGCTTCTGGGCACGATGGCCGGGGTGATCCTCGGCTGCCTGTTTGCACTCTACATTGATCCGATCTTTTCCTTCGTGAACTATGTCGCGGGTGGCGGTGTGTGGGATCCGGCGGTGCGCGGGATCTACCAGCTTCCGGCACAGCTGCGGCTTGAGGATGTATTGAGCGCGGTGGCGCTGTCACTGGGACTGAGCTTTGTGGTCACCATTTTCCCGGCGCGGCGCGCGGCACGGATGAACCCGGTGGAGGCGCTGCGCTATGAATGACGTAGCGCTGCGCCTTGACGGCATCACCAAGACGTACAATCCCGGGACGCCCTCAGCGGTCGATGTGTTGCGCGGGATCGACCTGTCGCTGGCGCGGGGCGAAGTCGTGGCCCTGGTGGCCCCCTCCGGCGCGGGGAAATCAACGCTTCTGCACATTGCAGGGCTGCTCGATACGCCGGATGGTGGCCGGGTCGAGATCGCCGGCACGGACGTGACCGGTGCAGCGGATCGCAAACGCACACTGGTCCGGCGCGACGAGGTGGGCTTTGTCTACCAGTTCCACCACCTGCTGCCCGAGTTCAGCGCAGCCGAGAACATCATCCTGCCACAGCTTGCGGCCGGGGTGCCGCGCACGGACGCTGAGGCCCGGGCACAGGAGTTGTTGGGCATCGTCGGCGTTGCGGCGCGGGCGCAGCACCGTCCTGCGGCCCTGTCCGGCGGGGAACAGCAGCGTGTCGCGTTCTGCCGGGCGCTGGCCAACGGCCCGTCGGTCCTGCTCGCGGATGAGCCGACGGGCAATCTGGATCCGGACACCTCGGATACGGTCTTCGAGGCACTCATGACGCTCGTGCGCGAAACGGGCCTGTCGGCGCTCATCGCAACGCACAACATGGCGCTGGCTGCGCGCATGGACCGGCAGGTGCGGCTTGATCAGGGTCGTCTGACGGCTCCTTGAGAGCACGGGTCTCACGCGAACGTTTGATGCGGGTGATCGCCACGCCCTGTTAGAACGGGTGCACCATCAAGGAGGTGCCCGATGTTCCGAACGCTTGCCGCTGCCGCCCTGTCTCTTGCCGCGTTGCCTGCCTTGGCCGCTCCGGTGTCCTTCGACGGGAGCTGGAAAACCCAGAAGTTTTCGCTCTTCTCGTCCAATAAATATGGCTTCAACGGCGGCTCGGTCAGCGTTGTGTCAGATGGGTCGGTGTCACTCGCCTATCGCCCCTTGCCGGAAAGTTATTGGGGCGCGTCCAACGCGGCGTGGTCGTGGAGCGTTCAGGAAGGCGTGCCGGCCACGGATCTGCGCAAGAAAGGCGGCGATGACCGCAATCTTGCGCTCTATTTCGTGTTCCTGCCTTCAGCCGAGGCGCAGGCGCTCAAGGGCGCCAGCGTGCGCCAGCTTCTGACCAATGACGCAGCCCGGGTGCTGGTCTATGTCTGGGGCGGTGCGCATGACCGTGGTGCTGTGCTGAACAGCCCGTATCTCGGCAATCGCGGCAAGACCATTGTGCTGCGCGGGTCGGGGACGGGGAGTGCCCAGGAAAACGTCAACCTCGAGCGGGATTATGCACGGGCCTTCGGAGGCGGCGAGGCGGCGCTTGTCGGGTTGGCCCTGTCCGGGGACAGTGACGACACGGACAGCCGCATCCGCGCGTCGATCAGTGGGCTGACGGTCAACTAGCATTATGCGCCTTTGATGTGCTGAAGGCTTCGGTCTAGGCCCGCTGGGTGATCCACACACCAAGCGCCATCACCGCGATCCCTGTGGACCGTGTCAGGGTCAACGGGCTGACGCGCGCGCCGAACAGGCCGAAATGGTCGATCAGTGCAGCCGAGACAAGCTGTCCCAAGAGCACGAAGAACACCGCGTTCCCGACCCCGAAGGTGGGTGCGATATAGGTGACGGACAGCACGTAGAACGCCACGAAGAGGCCGGCCAACAGCAGGTGGCGCGGCGCAAGCGGCACATTGAGCAAGGCGCGCGGACCTGTGACGAGGGTCACAAGTGTGGTTGCGAGCAGGGCGACGCAGAACAGCACCATGGCCGCCGCCGCGGGCGATCCGATGCGCAGGCCAAGCGCCGCGTTGAGCGCGGCCAGAAGTGGGATGCCGATCCCGGCGGCCAGCATGGTGAAAGCGTAAATCGGCATTGGGGGCTCCGTAAGTCACGATTCGGGGCCAGACTGCGCCGGGTTCTGCCGATTGTCACGCCCGCGTGGGACATATGCGACGGTGCGGCGGTTGCACCGCGTCGCAAACAAAGGCACTCTGCGCCCATCGAGCAAGGAGGCCGAAATGCGCCCATTTCTCTTCAGCCTGTCACTGGGGGCCTGTGCTGCCGGACTGATCGCAGCCTGCACCCCGAACGATATGCCCGAGCCAGCTGATGGCCGGGCGCTTTTTGTGGAAAACTGTGCCATCTGCCACGGTGCCGATGCCAAGGGTACGGGCCCGATGGCGGCTGAGCTGGCCAAGGCGCCGCCTGATCTGACGCGGATTGCTGCGCGCAACGGCGGCAGCTTTCCCGCGGTCCGCGTCATGTCGACCATTGACGGCTACACGCGTGCCGCACCCGCCGGACCAAACATGCCGGAATTCGGCGCTTTGCTGGAAGGTGATCTTGTGCCTTTCGACACGGGCGATGGCCTGATGACGCCGACACCCCGCAAGCTGGTGGCGCTGGTGGAATACCTGGAAAGCGTTCAGGTCAGTCGATAGGCGTCAATACAAAACAGCCCCGCTGCAATAGCGGGGCTGTGATCTCGTCAGTCAAGCGCGCGCCGTCGCCGATCTTGGTCCGGCAATCAGCCAGATGATGAAGCCGAGCAACGGCAACAGCAGCACGAGCAGGCACCAAAGCACCTTGGCCCCGGTGGAACGGGTCGAGCCGATGATCGAAACGAAGGCCCAGACGTTGAGAACAAGGAGGATGAACCCTCCGATGCCGGTGATTTCAATTCCCATGATGGTCTCCTGAAAGCGCCCCCTGCGGCGCAGGCGGTTTGAAGGTCTGCTCCTGTGTCGCTGTTACCGATCCCGGAGCGCGGAAATGAGGTCGGACTTGGTCATGTCCGAGCGGCCATCGATGTCCAACTCCTGCGCGCGGTCATAAAGCGCGTCCTTGGTCCAGTCCTCGTAGGGTGGGGCCTTGCCTCCCTTTTTCGACGGGGATTGATCCGGGTTGGCTTGGGCGTTGGCGATGCGCGCAGCGGTTTCCTTGCTGTAGCCGTCGTCGCGCAGCGCCTCATAGGTGTCTTCATCCTTGATGGACGATGAATGCTGCTCTGCCATGGCGTTTACCCGTCGGTCGCCGTGGCGGCTGCCGGTGCGGATGTGGACTCTTCACCCGGTTCGTTGCCTTCGGCAGCAAGATTGGCAAGATACGCCAGAAAGATCACGGCCGCGAAGACGATGGCGGCGAGTATCCCCCAAAGGGCCGGACGGTGGCGTTTCGACTGCTTTTCGATATTCGTGGATGGAGCGGACATTCTGTACCCCTTGTCTTGTCGGATTCATGGGGAAAACGCCGATCGGGGCGCTCTGGTTCCCATGGCACGAAGGTTCAAGGGAATGCTCAGGCCAGATCTGTGCGCATCGCCTGCATCTGGTTGCGGTCGCTTCGATAGGCATCCGCCGCCGTGACGAGGGCGCGGAAAATCGCACGCTGGCGATGCGCGTAGAACAGGTGTTCCGGGTGCCATTGAACCCCCAGAGCAAAGGGATCGCGCACGCGTTCGATGGCCTGCACCATTCCGCCTGTGTCCCGCGCAGAGACCCGCAACCCGTCGCCAAGGCGGTCGACAGCCTGGCTGTGCAAGGCGTTCACCTTCATTGGCTGCTGGCCGCTGATCAGCGACAGGTGCGTGTCGGTCTCGACGCAGATTTCGCGTTTGGGAAGGATGGTTGTGATCTTGCGCTCGGGGCCATAGGTCGTCCAGGCATCCTGATCGAGCGTGCCACCCAGTGCGATGTTGAGCATCTGCGAGCCACGGCAAATTCCAAGAACCGGGATGTTCCGCTCCAGAGCGGCCTGCGCCAGCCGACGTTCCAGGTTATCGCGGTCGGGGTCCAGCCGGGCCGAGATCCCCAGTTTCCCGCCATAGAGCTCGGGTCCGATGTCATCGCCGCCGCCGATGATGAGCCCATCCACCTTTTCAAGATCGACAATGCGCCCGACACCCCACCGCACGCCGCGTCCACCGGTGATCCAGAGGTTCAGGTTGATGAGGGGAAAGACCCGCCAGCCAGTGCGGGCCGAGGTGGTCACGGCAATCAGCGGTCGCGTCATAGATCGGCCCGTGCGTCGTGATCCAGAAGGAGCGTGTCGATCGTCTTGACCCAGACCGATCTGCGTTCGAACCAGGCGGCATCGTGGGTTTTCCACGCGTCGCGCAGCGCGGCCAGAAGCGTGTCATTCGCCGCGACGACCTCCACCTGACGCCAGAGCTGCCAGGGTTGCCGCAGTGACCAATCCGGTTCGTCGATGCGGCTGTCGGGCAGGCGGAAGTGAAAGGTCGGGCGCGCGGCCGTCTTGTCGTCGATGTCGAACAGCGTGTCGAACAGATCGGGTTCGGCATGTTTGAAAAGCGGCAGCAGATCAAGGCTCAGATTGCGGCTGGTGATGTGCTGGCGCGCCATCCGCATGAGATCGGCAAGACTGTCATAGGAGGTGTTGGCCAGGTCCGAGATCAGACCCTTGGGCCATGCGCCGATGAAGGGCATCATGCGACGGGTGGTGTCCACCTGTTCATGATCGCGCAGCCACGGCTCCAGCATGGCGTAGGCGGTGATCGTGTCGAGGGTAAAGCGGTGATCGGGGGCCACCACTTCGGGATTGACGTGCACGCCGAAGCCCAGAAGCACCCCGCTGCGTGACCCCATCGCGCCGATCCGGCGCAGGCCGGCGCAGATCGTGTTGAACTCTTCAAGCTGCGCACGGCTGAGCGGCGGTGTGACCACCTCGACCGGGATCAAGCCACGCATTGCGTCAAGGCTTTCCTGCAGAAACGGCAGGTCCTTGCGTTTGCGCAAAGTGATGTCCAGTTCGACCTCGATATCTCCGAAGCGCGTGTCGCGCACGGTGACACTGTGATCACCCCCATCATCGACGGTTCCGCCAAAGGACTTGGCGATCAGGGTGCCGGTTTCAAGCTCGGTCGGTCCGGCGAATTCGATTTCGATCCCGCACAGGCGTTCGTCGCCCCCGGCGGTTTGCTCGAAGGGAAGGGCGGGAAAGGTGGGTTTGATCGGGTCCATGTCAGGCCTGTGTCGCTGCAAGATCGGTGTCGAGATCGGGTGCCGGGGTCGGATCATGTGCCATATAGGCCGTCACCCAGACCAGAAGAGGCAGCGAAACGATGCCGCCAATCGGGCCCCAGAGCCAGAGCCCGAAGAGGATGGCAAGGAACACGACCAGCGGATTCAATTGCAGTCGCTGACCGACGAGGGTCGGCGTCACGAATTGCGCCTCGGTCATGTTGAGCAGGAAGTAGACAAGCGCGGGCAGCACCGCATAGGCCCCGTTGAATTCAGTAAATCCCACCACGCCCAAGGCCACCAGCAGCATGACCGGCCCGAGATAGAGCACGAAATTCAGGATGAACGCCGCTGCGCCCCACAGGATCGGGTTCGGCAATCCCACAAGGGTCATCCCGGCAAAGACCGCCACCCCCAGCCCGGAATTGATGGCTGTGACCGTCAGGAAATAGTGCGACACCGCCTTGTCCGCCTGGCGCAGAGCCGTCGCGCGGCCGGTAACGGTGGCGTAAATCTCGTTCTGCGTCAGGGTAAAGAAGAAGAACGTTCCTGCGAAGGTCAGCAATTGCGCTGCAAAGTTCGGCGCAACAGAAAGCGCATCCAGAAGGCTTGGCATCGCCTCTTCCACAGCCTTGCCGTCTTCGGCCAGACTTTGCTCCAGCTCGAACTGCATGGATTCCAGACCACGAATGGCGCGGCTGGCGTCGATCACCCACCAGCGGATCTCGTCCTCAATCCGGGGCACCTGTCCAATCAGGTCCATCACGATCGGACCCAACCCGGCGATCAGCAGCACGGTCATCGCGCCGACGAAAAGCAGGCTGATGCTCGCGCTGACCGCGCGGGGAATGCCAAGCCGCGCCAGAAGGCGCATCCCCGGAGCGGCAACGATGGCCACGATCAGGCCTAGCGTCACCGGGGCGAGCAGACCCTGAGCCAGTTTGAGCGCCGTCACACCGGCCACCAGCGCGATCAGCGCGATGGATACGGTTTGAAGACGGGCGCGCGTCTCGGGCCGGGCGATCATCCGGCAGTTCGGGATGCGCCGGAAAACTCCGCGCGGGCCTCGCGCAGTCCGCTTTCGACAGCGGCCTTGCCCTGGCGTTCAAGCTGCGTGAGTTCATTGTGCAGGATGGCTTCGGCGTCGCGCATCAACCGGTCGCGCGTGGACCCCATCAGGTCTGCCTCGGCTTTGGTCGAGGGCAGGAGCGCTCCCAGCAACGCCCCAAGCGCAGCGACGATGGCGCCAGTCAGAAAGGGTTGGCGGTCATGCGCATCGCGTGCCTGCCGGGCACTGCGGCGGGCCTGTCGCTCCAGCTTCTCCTGCGCGTCGATGGCTTTCAGCCGCGCTTCGGTGACACGGGCCCGCGCCTCGGGCGGCAGCCTGTCCAAGCCACGGTCGAGGGACTTGCGCAGAGTCGACGCCGATGTCGTATCAGCAAATCGTCCAGTCTGAACCTGCTCGCGTGCCTTCATCTGGCGGTCAGCACGGGCAATGCGCGCGTCGTGGCCCGCCATTTCATCATAGGGGGGCAGTGCTGCGGGCGCGTCGGTTTTGCGCCCGGTGTTGAGCGCGATCACCGCAGCGCCCAATCCGACAAGAGCCAGCCCTGCCGGCGCCCGGCGCGCGCCATCGAACATGGCCTTGGCGACGGTCTGCCCCAAATCCGCAGTCTGGCCCACCGCGCGTTTCGCGGTGGCTTCGGGATGAACAGATGCGGCGAGCGCGCCGATCCGGTCGGTGAGATGTGCGCGATGGGTTTCGGCATTCCGTTCGAGTTGATCTGCATTAGGCACGGGCCATCTCCTTGACTGCGTCGATATCTGATTTCACTTGGTTCAGCGTGCGCCGGGGGGCCAGCGCCGCGGTCGAAAGGCGCGATCTGCCGATCAGCGCGAAAAGCAGCGCGAGGACGAGGCACGCGATGGCGACACTCAGCGCCGCCCAGTGATAGGCCACTCCCAGCGCAGCCACGCCCAAGACTGCGGCCACGGCCAGTGCACTGAGGCCGACAAGGGCGACAAGGGCGGCAAAGCCAAAGAGCACCAGTCCAGAACCAGCCTTGGCCGCGCTGTCGGACAACTCACGCCGCGCGAGCTGCAGTTCGGTGCTCAGAAGCGCGCGGGCATCCGCGAGAATGCCGACGATCAAACTGCGCAGATCGCTGCTATGGTCTAACGGCTGTGTCACGAGCGCACCTCGGAAGTGTCCAGATGCCCGGACCACGGGTCATCGGTCGCACCGGATGCGCCTCTGGTGCCATCGCCAGCCTTGAAAAACCGTGCGGCGGCAAAGCCGACCAGTGCTGCTCCGCCGAGGAAGAGAAGCGGATTGCGGCGTGCGAAGACGGCGACATCATCCACCATTTCGTCAACAGGCTTGTCGCGCAGCCGTTCTGCGACAGAGTTGATCTGAGCCCCGATCTGATCCAGCGCTGCGGCCTGGATCGACTCTGCGCCGAATTCGTCACTTGCGGCTTCGGCTGCCTGCGCGGCCGTCTCTGCGGTCTCGACCGTATGGTCGCGCGCGGCCGTTGCGTGCGTCCGGGCTTCGTCCACCATTTCGTCGCGCGCACCTTTTGCGAGGTCGGTGGCGCGCTGCTTGGCAGCGGTCAATGTGTCTGTTGTATCGGTCATGT
Organism: Marivita sp.; assembly: GCF_022763305.1. Classification (GTDB taxonomy): domain Bacteria; phylum Pseudomonadota; class Alphaproteobacteria; order Rhodobacterales; family Rhodobacteraceae; genus Marivita. The sequence continues at coordinate 9,172 of NZ_JALEGT010000066.1, forward strand.
CAGCCTCCTTGGCGTACCGGTTCAAACGGCCTCGAAAATATCAGCGATCTTGCTGCGCAATGCGCTGCGCTGTTCCACCAGCGTGGTGTGCAGGGTGTCGTCGGGAGACAGGCACTTGATGGCGTCGTCGTAGCGCTTGACCACGTTTTCTTCCCCCTCGGCGACCGCCTCGAGCGCAGTGCGATCCAGATCGGAAAACAGGTCACGCAGTTTGACTGCCGCCTTGTGAACTTCGCTCATCACCGTACCCGAACGGTCCAGTTCGAACCCATGCGCCGATGCCTGCGCGTCAATTACCGATATGTCGCGGGTGTGCTGATCCGCGAGATCCCGAATAAACGCGCGGATCGAGGGTTCCGCCCGTTCAATCAGGAGTGTGTATCCTTCGCTGATGTCGATCAGCGTGTCGAACAGGGACTGGACGCAGTTATGCGCAGTATGCGTGGTCTTGCTGGGCATTGTGACCTCCTTGACTGAGATTGAAACGCGGGTCCTGCGGCAGAGTTCCCTGTGCCAAGAGGGTGACGGCACGTCGTTTGGATTAGCTGAGGCGTGCCGAGGGGCGCGTCATTGAAACGGCCAAACCTCGCCGATGGAGGTTTTGATGACGCAGGGCGCGCCTGCTTCTTGGATTGGACAGGGGTGCGAAAATGATCTCGAAGCGTGTTCCGTGACAATGGTCAGATCATAGAGTGTCAGATCAGAGGGCGGCGGGCGGCACCAAGACCGGTGGAATAGCCCAGATCGGCCAATTGGTCGGGTCGGTGCACGGTAAGGACATCATTCGCCCATGTGGCCACGCCCTTGCCTCTGAGTTTTGCGAGGGTCTTGTTGGTGTGAACCAGTGACAACCCCATCGAGTCGGCAATGTCCTGCTGACGATAGGGCAGGGGCACCTGATCGTTCTCGTTCAGGCCCAAGGCGGTCAGCCTGCGGAAAAAACGGTTCAGAACCCAGGCGATCTTGGCCATGCCATCCATCTGGCCCACGACGGCGAGCATCTCGCCCAACAGAAATTCCTCGGTTGCCGCGACATGGGTGAGGTCGAAGGCGCGGCGCGGCTGGTTTCGGAACAGCTCCCACAGATCGGACCGGTTGAAGACGCACATGGTCATGCGCGTCGTTGCCTCGACCGAATGTTTCATCTCGCCCATGACGCCACTTTGCAGCCCGATGAAGTCGCCGGGCAGAACGAAGCCGACCACCTGTCGGCTGCCATCTTCGAGCGTTTTGTAGCGCAGGCCCATGCCTTCGAGCGCCGTATAGAGATGCGAGGAGGATGCCCCTTCGGCCAGGATTTCGGTGCCGGGCTGGGCAACGAATTCGCCGGTTTTGAAGCGCGACATGAACTGAACTTCGTCACGTGACATATCCTCGAAAAGATCAAGTTGACGCAACGGACAGGTTTCGCATTTTGTTTTCATGTCGCCTCGCTATGTCACAGTTTAATGCAAAGAGGCCCGTGGGCTGTCATGTCGTATGAAACACAGGGGGTGTATTGGCATGACCGAGTTGATTTCATTAGCTCCAAGGACCTTGATCATTTCGAACAACATGGTCGAAGCGGATGATCTGACCGAAATGCTGACCGGGCTGGGCCTCGGGCCGGTGCTGCACGCGCGCGACGTCATGGATGCGACGGGTATCGTGGCGCGGTCTGGCCAAAGTCTGAGGTTGATGATGTGCGGGCTCTCGCTGCATCTGCATGGTGTGGCGGAGTTCCTCGCTTCGGTCGACCGGTCCTCCCTGTCACTTGTGGTGATTGACGGACCGGCCGAGTTTTCGCAGGGGGACGGGGCGGGTTTGTTGTTCCGCCCCTTCTCCACGCGCGATGTGATGGCCGCTCTGGCGCGGCTTGGGTTGCCGGATTAGGCGCGTTTGGTCAGCGCCAGACCGACGAAAATGCCGACGCCGAGCGCGCCGAGCACGGCAACGGTCGGGTTGCGGCGCACCGCGCTGTCGAAATCGCCCTGCAATCCCCTCGCATGATCGGCCGTCGTTTCAGCTGCCTGCACGGCAGTGTCGCGTACCGTGCCGGCAGCGTCCTGCGCATTGTGCTGTGCATGGCTGACGGCGTCGCGCAGCTTGTCCGTTGTGCGCTGTGCGGTGTCCTGTGCGCTGGTTGTCTCGGTGTGCGGAATGCTGTGTGTGGATGCCATGATAAGTCTCCTTCTGTTTGCCTCCCAACGCGAGCCGGGACGGCAAAGTTCCTCGGAACCAACGGACGGCGCGGCGGGTTGACGCCGCAGTTACCGATTGAAATGGAAAGGACTTACCCATGCTTTACTGGGCAGCAATCTTCTTCGTTATCGCACTCATCGCCGCCTTGTTCGGATTTGGCGGCATCGCCTCGGCAAGCGCAGGCATCGCACAGATCCTGTTCGTCGTCTTTCTCGTGCTCTTCGTGGCAGCCTTGGTCGTGCGTGCGGTGCGATCCTGAACGAAAACAACCGGAGCGCAGGCGCTCCGGTTGTTGTTTGTATCGTAACCTGACGGATCAGGCTTTAAGCGTTTCCGTGGACGAGAAAAACATCGCCTGGCTGACCGCGGAACGCACCTGTTCTTCGGTATAGGGTTTCGAGATGAGAAACGCAGGTTCAGGCCCTTCACCGGTCAACAGACGCTCGGGAAAGGCGGTGATGAAGATGATCGGAATGTCCGGATCATCCGCCACGATCTTGTTCACCGCATCGATCCCGCTGGACCCGTCGGCCAGTTGAATGTCCGACATGATGAGATGCGGTTTTTCGGTGTTGTAGAGCTTGACCGCCGCGTCGGCCGTCCGCGCGATCCCGGTGACGGCATGGCCCATATCCGCTACGATGGCTTCGAGATCCATCGCGATGATCGCCTCGTCTTCGATGATCATGACACGTCCGGCCAAGGACTTGGCCATCTCGGTATAGGCGATGTCCACGAGGTTCTGTGCCTCGCTTGCCGAGATGTCGAGGACGTTTGCCACATCGTCAAAGGACATTTCCTCGATCGTGTGCAGCAACAGGGCCTCCCGCGTGCCCGAGGTCAGGCGAGCGAGGTGTTTCTGTGCCTTGGCCGCGACCCCGGTTTCGGACGTGCTCAGCGTCGCGCCAGAGCTGGACCAGATCGAATGGAAAACCTTGAACAAAGCGACCTTGTTGGAAGCTTCATGGTCGAAGATGGATGTGTCGCTCAAGATCGCCTCCAGCGCGGCGACGGCGTATTTATCGCCTTCGACCTGCGAACCGGTGAGAGCCCTCGCATAGCGGCGGAGGAACGGCAGGTTCGCTCCGATCTTGGAGGTCAGGTCCTGTGGTTGTTCGGTCGACATAGAGAAAAGCTCCCACTTTTTTTAGATGTTACGGGAACCGAACGCGCTACATGGCGTTAAGTTCCAGCTATCGCGCGACGTAATGCAAAAACCATCTGAAGGGCTACATGAAACAGGATCGGAAATTATCAAGCCTTGAGCAGGAGATCGAAGCAAACCTCAAGCGCGTCTATGAGGACGTCGCGAAACAAGAGGTGCCTGATCGTTTCACCCAATTGCTCGAGCAACTTCGCGAGGCGGACAAAGCCTCTTCGGAGAAAGCAAATGGTTGATCCCAAAGAGGAAATCGTAGAGCATTTGAGCGCAATGCGCGCCTTTGCCATGAGCTTGACCCGAAACTCGGCCTTGGCGGATGACATGGTTCAGGACGCGCTTGTCAAGGCGTGGACCAAGATCGACACCTACAAGCCCGGGACAAACATGCGCGCCTGGCTGTTCACCATCCTGCGCAACACGTATTACTCGCATCATCGCAAGGCGCGGCGTGAGGTTGCGGATGTCGATGGTGAGATGGCCGCGTCGCTGGCTCAGAAGCCGGACCATGATGGCCGTCTGCAGATGCGGGATTTCAACCGTGCCTTCGATCAGCTGAACGACGAACAACGCGAAGCTCTGGTTCTGGTCGGTGCTGGCGGGTTCTCCTACGAGGAAGCCGCCGAAACCTGCGGCGTCGCTGTGGGGACCATCAAAAGCCGCGTGAACCGTGCCCGCAAGCAGTTGGTCGAAATCCTCCAGATGAGCGATGACGAGGTGATGGAGGCGACCGACATCGTCACAACCGGCATCGTGACCAACCAGAAGAACGTCGCCTGACCGACATTGAACTGCTGAAGGAGGAGAAAGGGAGTCCCGTGTTCGACCCTTTACCGGAAACGCAGGCGGATCCTGTGCCTGACGTGGATGTCCTGATCACCGCCGAAGAAGCCTGGCCCGCCTTCGAGCGGGCCGTTTTACGCGCGCAGTCGCATGTGCACGGCTCGTTCCGCGTGTTCGACCTGCGCACGCGGCTTCGCAGCCCCGAGGCACGGGCCGTCGGGCACGACTGGTTCGATCTGTTGGCCCATGTGATCCGGCGCGGGGTGAAGGTGACGATCGTGGTCAGCGATTTCGATCCGGTCATGGCCACCCCGTTGCACGAATTGACGTGGCAAACCGTGAGACAGGGCGCTGCCCTGACCGAGATCGCCGATGCACGTGCCGGACAGGTGCGCATCTTTGCTGCGCTGCATCCCGCACGCGCTGGAGTGCTGCCCTGGGGCATGCTCTTGCCTGCGGTCATCAAGCGGAAATGGGACCAGATGGCAGGGCTGTCCAAGGACCGGCTGTCGCGGCAGGCGGTGCTGCTGGATCGCACGGTGCTGCCCGAGTTGCGCACCGTCACGCATCACCAGAAGCTGGCCGTGATCGACGACGACACCCTGTTCATCGGCGGGCTTGATCTCAACGAACGACGGTTCGACACGCTCGACCATGATCGACCGGCGCGGGAAACGTGGTCTGACGTGCATCTGATGGTGCGCGGCAAGCCCGAGGTCGCCGAAGCGCAATTGCATCTCGACAGTTTTCTCGAAGTGTCCGCCGGTCGCCGCGCGCCACCGTCCCTCGGTCGGATCAGGCGCACGATTTCCGCACCGCGCCGCGTGCAGTTTCCCTATCTCTCGCCGCTCACGGTGCTGAACGAGATCGAGGAAACCCACATTGCGAGCTTCAACACGGCACGCCATCTGATCCATATCGAGACGCAATTCCTGCGGTCGAGCGTGATCGCCGACGCCTTGGCGCATGCGGCCCGACGCAATCCCGATCTGCATCTTCTCGCGATCCTGCCGGCCTTGCCGGAAAGCCTCGCCTTCTACGAGGAAGACGGTCTCGACACCCGGTTCGGGATGTGCCTGCAACGTGATGCAGTGAGCCATGTGCAGGCGGCGTTCGGTGATCGGGCGCTTTTTGCGTCGCCCGTTCGTCCGGTGATGGCCTCGCGCGAGGGACTGGCCGTTCTGGCCGGCTCGCCCATGGTCTATGTCCACAATAAGGTTCTGGTGCAGGACGACGATTTCGCCCTGATCGGTTCGGGCAATCTGAACGGTCGCTCCATGCGCTGGGATACAGAGGCGGCGGTCGCGCTCAGCGGCATCGACACCGTTGCCCGTCTGCGTGCGCGTCTGCTGAACCACTGGTGGTTCGATGACCTACCAGCCGAGGCAATGGAGCCCGAAACGCTTGTCCCGTGGTGGTCGCGGGCGATTGCGGCCAATGCCGTGTGCCTGCCGGAAAACCGGACCGGTTTCCTTGTTCCGTATGATCCCGACAACCGGGCCGATCTGGCGCAGGCCTTGCCGGGGATCACGGAAAACATCGTCTGACGGAACTTGACAGCCGGGCGGTCGGTTCCTTTTGTGACAGTCAAGGAGTGTATTGCATGAGCCGTGGACGTTTGGCCCGACGCCCGACCCATATCCCGTTGAAGGGGGTTTTGGACGTGCTGGTCCGAATGTGGCACAAGCAGGCGCATCTGAACCTCGGGCTGATTGCAGCGGGCATAGCGTTTTACGGCCTTTTGTCGCTGTTTCCAGGCATAACCGCTGCGGTGGCATTCGCCGGGACCTTTCTGAATCCTGAAATGCTGGTCGAGAACAGCGACGAGATCACCGCCATGCTGCCCGAAGCTGCGCGGACCATCGTCATGGGCCAGTTGCGTGATGTCGCGGAAGCTGACAGTTCCACGCTCAGCTTCGCGGCGCTGTTCAGTCTGGCCATCGCGCTTTACTCCGCGTCCAAGGCGGTGGCGAATTTCATCTCCGGGCTGAACGTCATCTACGAGGAAAAGGAAACGCGCAATTTCTTCCTCGTGAAGGCGCTGACCATCCTCTTGACCGCTTTCCTCATCTTCGGACTGCTGATCGCGATCATTGTCGTTGCCGCGATCCCGGTGATCGCCGCGATCTTCGGGGATTACGGCATCGTCGACGATCTCGTGATGTTTCTGCGCTGGCCGTTCCTCTTTCTTATGGGGGCCTTGGGAATCGCGGTGCTTTACCGATTGGGGCCGAACCGCAGGTCCGCGCGCTGGCGCTGGCTCACGCCCGGCGCGTTCATCGCCTGCGCGCTCTGGGTTGCTGGCAGCTTTGGTTTCAGCCTCTACGTGCAATCCTTCGGTTCCTATAACGAAACCTTCGGAGCGCTGGGCGGGGTGATCATCCTGCTGACCTGGCTGTGGCTGTCGGCGTTCATCGTGTTGCTCGGAGCGCTGCTCGATGCCGAGCTTGAGGCACAGACCAGGCGCGACAGCACGGTTGGCGAAGACCGTCCGATGGGGTCGCGCGGAGCGGTGAAAGCCGACACTCTGGGCGCGTCCATCGGCGCCGAAATCACGGAACCGACACGCTGATCACACGTTGACCCTCCGAGCATCTCAAGAGGGGTCATGTCACGCACATCCTTGCCCGCCGTCAATACGGCGGACCGTCTGGCGCGCCTTGAACGCGTCGCCGGTCTGTTGGACAGCCGGTTCCGTCTGCCCGTCGTCGGCGTCCGCGTCGGATGGGATTCCATCCTCGGCCTGATCCCCGGAGCGGGCGATCTGGTCACGACGCTGCCTGCAGGCTGGATGATCTGGCACGGGCACCCGATGGGTGCACGAAAGCGCGTTCTGGCACGGATGGGTGTGAATGCCGCGATTGATCTTGCCATCGGCAGCGTGCCGATCATCGGCGACGTCTTCGATGTCGTCTTCAAATCCCACCAGAAGAACCTCGCTCTGCTGAAAACGGAACTGCAGCGTCAGGTTGTTCATGCAACATCACAGGAGGTGGCCCATGGCTGAACGTCACAGATCAAAAGACGGCCGTCGCGAAACCGAGGACGTCGTCGGCGACAGCGCGGATATCGACCAATCCGGTCGGACGGGCGGACGGTTGTCCCGCCGTGTCGGCAGTGCCGACGAACTCAAGCGCAGCACCGAACGTCCCGCAGGTGCGACCCGGGTAACCAAGTCGCTCGAAGACGAGGAGGGCGACGGCGATGCGTAAATCCGGAGTTCCGCAGAACGCATGGGTCGTCATCTGCGATGGCGAAAAGGCGCTGTACCTTGTCAATGAAGGGGACGAGATCGACATGAACCTCGTCGTTCGGAACAAGGACGAACAGGAGAACCCAAAGGCGCAGGACTGGGCGGCGAACCGGCCGGGCCGTTTCAACGACGGTCCCTCGGTGCAGCGTTCGGCGGTCGACGACACCGATTGGCACCAGCTTGAAAAAGAGCGGTTCGCCAAGGATGTCGCGGATCAGTTGTACAAGGACGTGCACAAGGGCCGGTTCAAGGACCTGATCCTGATCGCCAGCCGACCTGCACTTGCGGAACTGCGCAAGGAACTTCATCCCGAAGTCTTGGCCACTCTGCGCCTTGATGTGGCGAAAGTGCTGACCAATCACCCGATCGACGAGATTGAGACGCTTGTCAGCAAGGAACTGGAAAATAGCTGAAACCCACGGGAACCATCTGGCGATATCTGCGTTAACATATTGATAAAAGGAGATATTGTCATGAAGCTTGGAGCTATTATTGCGGGCGTTGTGCTCGTCGCGGCAGTCGCATTTGGCGTCTACATGGTCGACATCGATCAGACGCGGGAAGGCGCGCTGCCCACCGTTTCGATCGATGGGGGCACCTTGCCCGAATATGACGCCGAGGTCGGCGATGTCGAAGTCGGAGAGCGCGATATCACCGTCACCGTTCCCACGGTCGACGTTGAATCGCCCGAAGAAGACGCTGTTGCGTCGAACTGAATTCAACGAAAGGAGGGTCTCATGATGGACCGCGATGTAATCGAAGGCAAATGGACCGAAATCAAGGGTCAACTCCGGGAAGCCTATGGCGACTTGACGGATGACGACGTCGAGGAAGCCAAGGGTGACCGCGAGCAGATGGAAGGCGTGCTGCAGCAGAAGCTGGGCAAGTCCAAGGACGAAGTCCGGCAGACTGTGGACCGCATTCTGAACAACGTCTGACCCGGTTTCGGGGCACGTATCAAGGCGCGTGGCTGGTTCCCTCCAGCCACGCGTTTTTTTGCCTGTCAGGCAGGCACGGCGGCTGCCACGCAACCGCAGATCGACACAGCGGCAACTTTGGGAATTGCTGCGGCCGGGCAGGGACTTTAGCCTGAGGCTGCAGATTTCAGGAGATCCCATGCCGACAGATGTCCGCACACCCATCACGCAGGCCTTGCAGGAAGGCGCGCTCAGCCGGCGCGAACTGAAGGCCTTGATGGTGCGCTCGGACGGGCCGGCTTTGGTGCGGGTGGCGGGCTTTGCCTTGGTCCTTGTGGCGACGTCCGCCCTGATCCATCTGACGTATGACAGCTGGTGGGTCTGGCCCGCGATGTTTCTGCACGGCGTCGTGATCGTCCATCTGTTTTCGCTGCAGCATGAATGCGTGCATTACACGGTGTTCAAGACGCGCAAACTCAACGACATTTTCGGCAATATCTGCGGATACGCCATCATCCTGCCGTTCCAGCAGTTCCGCTACGAGCATTGCAACCACCACACCTATACACAACTGAAGGGGCAGGACCCCGAGCTGATCGAACTGCCGATCTCGGTCTGGACATACCTCTGGTACATCTCTTCGGTGCCCTATTGGCGTAACAAGTTCAGCCAGATCCTGCGCAACGCCTCGGGGCGCTTGAACGACGAGGACCGCACGTTCCTGACGAAATACGAAGCGCCGATCATCATCCGGGAGGCCCGCATGATGCTGACCTTCTATGGCCTGATCGCGGTTGTCTCTGTCGCGATGGGTTGGACGGCACCGATCTGGTACTGGCTTGTTCCGCTTTTTCTGGGCGAACCGGTGATGCGCGCCATCCGCCTGACCGAACATGTCGGACGGCCGAATGTGGACGACATGAAGGTCAACACGCGCACATCTCTGGTTTCTGCTCCGATGCGGTTTCTCTGCTGGAACATGAATTACCACGCGGAACACCATTACGCCGCATCGGTGCCGTTCCACGCGCTGCCCCAGCTGCACGAGAAACTCAAAGGCTATGTTCATGTCGAAGAGCGCGGCTATCTGGGTGCACATGTGGACATCATCAGCCAGTTGATCGGCCGCAAACCCCGAAGCGATGGCAGCGATGGCGCGGTGCGCAAAGCGTGACGGCACGCGAGAAGACCTGGACGGATGTGATCGCTGTCAGCGATCTGGAGCCCGGCGACGCCACCCCGGTGACACTGGGATCACGGGAGCTTGCAGTGTTTGATGCGCGCGGCGGGATTACCGTGAGCCTGGCCCGATGTACCCATGGCGCGGCCAATCTGTGTGACGGGCATTTCGACGGCATCCATATCGAATGCCCCCTGCATCAAGGCCTCTTCGACGTGCGCACGGGCGCACCCAAGGCGGCACCGGCGCGGCTACCGCTGAGGATGTTCGAAACCCGGGTCATGGATGGAATGGTTCAGATCCTGATCTGACCTCAGGCGGCCTGCTCGGCCTCGATGGTGCGGCTGACCATCTGGCGAAACAGCTTCGCCCCCGCGTCCAATCCAAGATCAATATAGGGTGTGGCCGGGTCCTTCATACCGCGATGCACCTGTTCCAGGACCACGCGATCCTCTTCGAACGCCATGCGTGCGCCTGCGTTCATGCGTTCTGACACCTCTTTGTCATGTGGATCGGTATTGCGGTGCTGGAACCAGAAATAGCGGGTCTTGTCCTCGGTGATCGGGGTCATGAAATTGTACGAGATGTTGATCAGCGTGGTCTCAACCGGGGTGCTGTCCGGCCCGCCGGTGCCCGGAGGTGTGTAGATCGACTTGTTCAGGCCGATCCCCGGAAGGCACATCTCGTAATGCTGGAGCCTGTCACAGATCCCATCGAACTTCACAAGCTTGGCATAGTAGGGCGAGGGCGGCTGACCATAGATCCAGCGCGCAACAATCACCCCGCGGTCGGTCTTGCTGACATCGAGCGGCCCGTCATCGGTGCCCGCCCCGGCAAACGAGGTGACATGTACCCATGCCACATGACTCGGGTCCAGAAGGTTGTCGCAGACCCAGAGATAATGACAATCGATGTCCATCACCCCTCCATCGGTCGTGCCCCAGTCCGGGCTGTCGTAATTCTCGATGGGGAAGATCAGGTCGGGATCGGCCTTGTCCGGATCGCCCATCCAGATCCAGAGCAGGCGATACCGGTCGACAACGGGATAGGATTTCACCACGGCACGGCGCGGGATCTGGCCGCGCTGGGTTGGTGCATCGACGCAGGCTCCGGAGCAGTCGAAGGTCAGGCCATGATAGCCGCATTCGACGGTATCCCCCCGCAGATTGCCTGCGGACAGCGGCAGTTTGCGATGCGGGCACGCATCTTCGAGGGCGACAGGCGATCCCGCCTCGGTGCGATAGATGACGACGTTTTCCCCAAGATAGGTTTCCGCCTTGAGCGACCGTCCATATTCGCTGGACCAACCGGCCACATACCACGCATTCCTGATGAACATGGGGTTCCTTTCCTGCATCGCGTGCAGGCAGCTTGCCCCGGAACGCCACGCGGCACCAGTGCGCACAACTGATTTTCGGGATTACCCAGGCTAATCGTGGAGATGGCCGGCATAAAGGCGCGCGTGGTCTTGTGCCTGTATCCGGGCCTCGGTTGTGATCCAGTCGAGGAACAGCGCGATCTTGCGGGCGCGGCGCTGGTCTTCGGGATAGACCAACCAGTAGTTCAGGGGGGAGGGCACACTGATCGGAAACGGCTGCACCAGCCGACCATCGCGCAACGCGTCCATGACCAGCGGGCTGCGCCCCATGGCCACGCCGTCCCCCTGGATCGTCGCCTGAACCACCATGTTGGACTGGCTGAAGCTGCGAATGCGGGCGGGCGTCGGCAGGCTCTGACCGGTTTCCCGCGCCCAGTATTCCCATGTGGGAAGGTCTGTCGTTGTCGGGGCGAATTCGTCCCGGATCTGGGTGTGGTGCGCCAGATCGGCAACATGGCGCAGCGGTTTCGCACCCGACAGCAGACCGGGGGCACAGACTGGGCACAAAGTTTCGTGCATGAGAGGAATGACGGCAAAACCGGGGAAATCGCCGGTGCCGTAGCGGATCGCGATGTCGGCCTCGGCCCGCGCGACACCCCGCAGCCCTGTATCGGTGGTAATGGAAATGGCGAAATCCGGGTGGGTCTGGTCAAAACTCAGAAGGCGCGGAAACAGCCAGATGAAGGCAAAGCCGGGATGGCAGCTGATGACGATCGTGCGGTCGTCACGCTGCTTGTCGCGGATGTCCTCGCAGACCTCCGAGATTTGGCCCAACCCGTCCGCGATGCTGAGAGCGAGGCGTGCGCCGTCCCGCGTGGGAAGCGACCGCTTGGGACCGCGTGTGATCAGGTCATGCCCAAGCCATTCCTCGAGCGCCTTCACGTGCTGGCTCACGGCGCTCTGGCCGACGCCAAGCTCTTCGGCAGCCTCGGAAAAACTGCCATGGCGGGCCACCGCCTCGAACGCCCTTAGCGCCGCGTAGGGAAGATTCAAGATCATATTAGCTGCACTAATGCATTTCATGCGGCCTTTCAATTGGTGAGCGCCGCGCCGCGATCTTAACCTTTTGTCACAGGAGGCCACAGGATGACGGCACAGGCAGGCGCGTTCAACATGCTGACGCACTGCGCGCAGGCGCAGCGCGGCGAGCACCTTCTGGTGGCCTACGAGCCGGCCGAGTACGGGTATTTCGACGCCCAGGTCCTCAATGCCGTGGTGCGGACGGCCCGCGAGATGGGGCTGCAGGTCAAGACGGTGAATGTCGGCTTCGATCCCGATGCAACCCGGCTTCCCGATGCGCTGCGGACCCAGATCGACAAGGCGGACCTTGTCGTCTTTCTTGCCCGGTTGGGGGATCAGCTGCGCTTTTCCGACATGCCGCCGGGCAAACGGATCGTTGTCAGCTTCGCCCTCGACGAGGGGCTGCTGGGGTCTGGCTTCGGCACAACGTCCTACGGCGCGTTCGTCGCGCTGAAGGCGTTGATCACCGACAGTCTCGACCGTGCCGCAACCGTTCGCGTGACCTGTCCCAACGGGACGGATGTGGTCGGTGCGCCGGCGATGCCCCGCGACGAAGAGGGCGACACGACCGTGCTGCGCTTTCCGATGTCGGTGTTCAAACCCGTGCCAGCGCACAGCTTTTCGGGGCGCGTGGCCCTGTGCGGTTTCCTGACGGGTACCGGCTCGCATTACTATGACGACTACACACTGGAATTCGAGGGTCGCGTGATGGCCTATCTCGGGCACGGTCGGGTGCTGGGCTTTGACGGCAGCCCGCGCGATGTTGCGGCGGCCAATGCGCATTACGACCGTGTCGCGGCCCATCTCGGGATCGAGCGCAATTTCGTCCATTCATGGCACGCAGGCATTCATCCCGGATGCGGCTACCTGCAAGAGGCGAAGGCGAATTACGAACGCTGGGGCGGTGCCGCCTTTGGCAATCCGCGCATCCTGCACTTCCACACCTGCGGGGCCTATGCCCCGGGCGAGATTTCCTGGAACGTTCTGGACCCGACCATCTGGATCGACGGTGTTCCCGTCTGGGATCACGGCGTGTTCCACCCCGCGCGTCTGGCGGGAGGGCAGGCCATTCTGGACTCCTATCCCGATGCTGCGGCAATTTTTGCGCATCCCGACACGCATGTCGGCCTGACCGCATGGGATGCGCTGACCGGGCCAACCCGCGCCCTTGAGACGGTGTCCTAGGACCTGCGCCGTTCCAGCCTGCGGAACAGCATCGACAAGCCGAAGCAGATCACGAAATAAAACGCCGCCGTGGTGATCCACGCCTCGAAGATCAGGCGCGTGGACGCCACAAGCTCGACCGTCTTGAAGGTCAGCTCCTGCACGGAAATGAGCGAGATGATCGCACTGTCCTTGATCAGGGTGATGAACTGGTTCGCCATGGGCGGCATCACCTTGTGCATGGCCTGTGGCAGCACGATGTAGCGCATCTCCTGATACCGGCTCATGCCGATGGATCGCGCCGCTTCGCGCTGGCCCTTCGGGATCGACTGAATGCCCGCGCGGACGATCTCGCCGACAAAGGCGCTTTCGAACAGGGCCAGCACGATCACACCCGAGATGAGCGAGGGAAAGCGGCGCATGTCGCCGAAGAAGAATTCCCAGACTGCACGGTTCTCGGACCGGGCAATCTCGCGCGCCCAGCTTTCGATATTGAGCGCGGTGATGAGTTGCTGCGACAGGAAGAAAAAGAAGATGAAGATCACCACCACGGGTGGGATGTTGCGCAGGAATTCCAGATAGGTGCGCGCCAGCATGCGGATGGTGAGGTTCTTGGCGCAGCGCGCGATGCCAAGGATCGTGCCCAGTATGACTGCAAGAATGCTCGCGTAGATCGAGATGCGAATGGTCGCGATCAACCCTTGCAGCAGGACGTTGGCGAACCATTCCTCGCGCACTGTGTGGTAGCGTAGGATGTAGTTGGGGATCAGGTGCCAGCGCCAGTTGTAGTTCAGCGTGCCTTCGATCTTCCACCAGATATAACCGAAGAATCCCAGCACCACGGCAAGGACAAGCCAGTCGAGCCAGTGCAGTTTCTTCAGTCGGTTCAGCACATCATTTGCCTTTGCAAAGCCGCCCCCCGACGGCTGGTCGGGGGGCGTGTGTCGCTTATTCCGGAACCAGTTCGGCCCAGTCGTCGCCACGGAACCAGTAGTCATGGCGTTCCTTCAGCCAGCCGGTGTTCGTTTTGGCGGTGATCCAGCTGTTGAAGAAGGCCAGCGCGTCGGGATCGCCCTTGCGCACGGCAAAGCCTTCGCCACCCGCCTGGAATGCCCGATCGAAGGGCACGCTCAGCACGTCGGGATAGCGGCGCGCCTCGCTGGACGGGGTGGGCTCGGACGCCATGGTCGCGTGGGCATTGCCGTTCAGCACTTCCTGCGTCGCCGCACCGTCCTCGTCAAAAAGCAGCAGCTGCGCTTCCGGGAACATGTCTGCGATCACGGTCGCAGGCGTGGCCCCCCGACGGGCGGCAAAGGTGACGTCCGGGCTGTTGTAATCCTCGAGCGTGAAGCCTTCGGTCATGGCCGTGTTGGCAAGAATGGTCATGCCCGAATAGGCATAAGGCACGGTGAAGTTGACCGTCAGGTTGCGCTGGGGTGTGATCGTCATGCCGCTGATGATCGTGTCGAAATTGCCCGCGACCAGTGCCGGGATGATGCCATCCCACGAGGTCGGAACGAATTCCACCTCGACGCCCATGTCCTCGGCCAACTGACGGCCCACATCGAGCTCGAACCCAATCAGATCGCCATTCAAGTCGCGCATGGACCACGGCTTGAAGAGCGACAGGCCGATCTTGATGACACCGCGCTCCTTGATGGTTTCGATCACGCTTGCAGAGGCAACCTCCTGCGCTGTGCTCTGGGCCAGCGCGGGCAGGCCCGCCGTGGCCAGGGTTGCGCCAAGGGCGGCGCCTAGAAATCGTCTTGTGATATTCATGGATGAACTCCCTGTTCAGAAAATGCGCCTTGACGGCGCGGGTTATGTGTCAACGGCGTATCGTTTCTCGACATAGGACACGCCGACGGACAGGATCAGCGTCACCGCCATGTAGACGGCGGCGATGGTGAACCAGACTTCGAAACTCATGTAGGTTTCCGAGATGATGTTGCGCCCGATGGTGGTCAGCTCGGCGACCGCAATCACGCTGACGATGGCCGAGGACTTGACCATGTGCACAACCTCGCCGGTCATCGGCGGCAGCATGAACCGGATCGACTGCGGCAGGATGATATAGCGGTACGCCTGTCCTTTCGACATGCCGATCGAGGTGGCCGCTTCCCACTGGCCCTTGGGCACCGCATTGATACCGGCGCGGAAAATCTCGGAAATCAGGACGGAATGGAACACGGCAAGGCAGAGAATGCTGGCCCAATACCGGTCAAAGCCGAAGATGGGTCCCAGCACGTAGTAGAAAAGGTAAAGCAGGACGAGGAGGGGGATGTTGCGGATCAGTTCGAGAAACCCGATCGACACCGCCGTGCAGACAACCAGTCCCGACAGGCGCAAGAGCGCCACGATCAGCCCCATCACGACGGCAAGCGCAAAGGCGAGGCCCGACAGGGTCAGGGTCTGGACCAGACCGATGCTGATCTCGCCCCATTGGAACCCGTCGTCGGTGAAGGAATAGAAATACTGCGGGATGCGATACCACTGCCAGTTGTAGCCCATGGCCTGCGCGCCGCTATAGGCCAGCCAGACGATTCCGCCGATGATCACGCTGTAGGCCAGGATCGAGAACGTGACCGAGTCGATGGCCCGGGCAAGCGGTTGGCGTTGCGGCAAGGCCCGGCCCTTTGGCGTGTATGACGGCTCTGCAATGCTCATCCGTGATCCAGAATCTGATCGAGGAAGGCGCGGCAGCGGGCGCTCTTGGGATTGGTGAAGAACACGTCAGGCGGGGCCGTCTCGACGATTTCGCCGGCGTCCATGAACACCATCGTGTCCGCGACCTTGCGGGCAAACCCCATTTCATGCGTCACCACGACCATCGTCATGCCGGTGTCTGCCAGTTCGACCATCACGTCCAGCACCTCGTTGATCATCTCGGGATCGAGAGCCGATGTCGGCTCGTCAAACAGCATGATCCGGCTCTGCATGCACAGCGAGCGGGCAATCGCCACACGCTGCTGCTGCCCCCCCGACAGCGCCGAGGGGTATTTGTCAGCCTGTTCTGGGATGCGGACGCGCTCCAGGTATTTGCGCGCGGTGCGTTCCGCTTCGGATGGGGACACCTTGCGCACCTTGATCGGCCCGATCGTCAGATTCTCCAGAACGGTCAGGTGCGGGAACAGGTTGAACTGCTGGAACACCATGCCGACCTCCTGGCGCAGCCGGTAGATCTGTTTGGACTCCTCGAAGACCTCGACCCCGTCGACGGTCAGCACGCCGGAATTGTGGAACTCCAGCCCATTGATGCAGCGGATCAGGGTGGATTTGCCGGAACCCGACGGGCCGCAGACGACCATGCGCTCGCCTTCGCGGACCGAAATCGAGATGTCCTTGAGGGCATGGAAGTCGCCGTAGAACTTGTCGACCCGGTCAAACGTGATGATCGGCGCGCTATCCGGCATGCAAAGCAGACATCTACAAACTTCCCCAGTGGCTGACGCCATCAAACCAAGGAAGTCCTTGCAGGTGCAAGGCAAAGTTTTGTTTCATTCGGTCGCGGCAGGTCTTCCCTGCCGGACTGACGCGAAACTGATCAGCGCATCGGCACGGGCTGTTGCACTTTTCCGTACGTTGGCGTCAGGTTGAAAAACTCGCCCCAAGGATGACCGCCGATGACCCAGACAAGCAGAGTGTCCCTGACGATTGATCTCGACCGGAGCGGCACGCAGGCGGGGGACGCGATGCTGCGCTGGTCCGACAACAGCACGCCGCTGGGGTATCACCCGATCCCTGTGGTCTCGATCAAGGGGACGGACGGGCCGGTGCTGCTGCTCGTCGGGGGCACACATGGCGATGAATTCGAAGGACCTTCGGCAATCATGCGCGTGCTGAACGCGATCAATCCGGCGGGGCTGCGCGGACAAATCATCGCGTTTCCCGCGCTCAACATGCCCGCCCTGGTCGCGTCGTCGCGGGTCTCGCCGCTCGATGGGGCAAACCTGAACCGCGCCTTCCCCGGGGATCGTGACGGCGGACCGACCGCGATGATCGCGCATTTCCTCGAAACCGAGATCCTGCCGCGATGCGATGCCGCCATCGACCTGCATTCGGGGGGCAAGGCATCGGTCTTTCAGCCCTGTGCCCTGCCGACCCAAACCACCGATCCCGCGCTTGCGGCGCGGAACATGGAACTGGCACAGCTGTTCGGTCTGCCACTGGTCTGGCGGCTCGGGGCGAACAACGACAACCGGTCCGTGAATTCCGCAGCAGAGCGGGTGCGGGTGCCGATGATCGCCGCAGAACTCGGCGGCGGCGGTGGGGTTGATCCTGCCATCACAGACATGGCCGAGACGGGGATGTGGAACATCCTGCGCCACCTGGGCATGGTGGAGGGCGAGGTGCACCACCCGCCGATACCCCGCGTGGTCGAAATACGCGACCCCGGCGCATCGCTCTATGCCACCGCGCAAGGGCTGTTTGACCGTGCGCTGGCCGCAGGACAGGACGTGCGCGCCGGTGATTTCGCCGGCTGGTTCCACCATGTGACCGAACCCGAACGTCCCTCCATCCGGCTGACGATACCGCAGGACGGGTTGATCCTCGCCCACACCAATCGCGGGCTGGTGTCGCGCGGGGACCTGTTGCTTCTGGTCGTGCAGGACGTGGATCAGGCCTTGTAATACCCGACGATATCGCCGTCCGTCGTTGCCCCAAGACCGTTCAGCAAGCGGTTGGAATAATTGAAATAGGCGCAGACCTGATTGACCTCGAGGATCTCTCCGTCCTCGCATCCCGCGATCTTGAGCGCTTCGAAATCCGATTTGACCATCTTGCCCACCGAGACCGTCAGCTTGGCCGCGTAACGCAGCAGGGCCAGCTCCTTGCCGTCGAATTCGTCCTCGGGCCGGTGCGCCTTGAGCGCGGTGAAGATGCGGTCGGATCGGGGCTGATCCTTGAGAAGGTTGCGCACGTTCATGAAATGATGCGTCAGCGAATAGGTGCAGTCATTCAGGATCGACGTGTAGCTGGCCACCACTTCGAGAAACCAGAAGGGCAGCGTGTTGTCGTCTGAATGCAGCACCGATCGGTAAAGCGCCACATGCCCGTGCATGGTCTCCGGGCGCAGCGAATGCACGCGCATCACCGTATCCACCGTGCCATGCGGGGTGCGGGCATGGTCCAGCAATTCCTTCAACCGGGGAGAGGCGTCTTCGTCCGAGATCATCTCGATCCATGCGCTCATGGCAGGCTCCTGTGTTCAGTGAGGGTTGGAACGAGTGTAAACCGCGCGGCGCCGCACAGGCGAGGTCCTTTGACCAACCGCCTGTCTGCGCTCAGCCGCGCGCATCCTCGAGGATGAGGTCCGACGCCTTTTCGCCCACCATGATGGCGGGGGCGTTGGTGTTGCCCGTCGGGATGGACGGGAAGATCGACGCATCCGCCACCCGCAGCCCGTCGACACCCCGCACCCTGAGCCTTGGATCCACGACCGAGGTCGCCGGATCGCTGCCCATGCGGCAGGTCGAACATTGGTGAAACACGGTCCATGCGGTCTTGCGGATATAGGCCTCAAGGCCCGCGTCATCATCGACCGCGGCACCGGGCAAAAGTTCGCTTTCGATGACGGCGCTCATCGCCGGGGTTGCTGCAATCTGGCGCATCAGTTTGCTGCCGGCCAGCATCAGGCTGCGGTCATATTCGGTGGAAAGGTAATTCGGGTGCAGTTCGGGCGGCGTGAACGGATCGGCCGAACGGATCTGCAGATGCCCGACGCTGGTGGGCTTGCACGGGTTGAATCCTATCAACAGGCCGGGGAAGGGGTCAGGGCTCATCAAGGGCCGCACACCGACAGGGGCACGGGTGTAGCTGACCGGCGAGAAGTAAAGCTGCAGGTCGGGGCCGGGCGAGTCCTCGCGCACGCGGATGAACCCGCCACCCTGATTGAGGCTGAGCGACAATGGACCCTTGCGGTTCAGCGCGTAGTGTAGCGCGACCTTCACCTTGCCAAGCAGCGGGCGCAGTTCCTGATTGAGGCTTGCGACCTTCGACACAAAGAGGTTGTCGCTGCCCAGATGGTCCTGAAGGTTCCGGCCCACCTGAGACGCGTCCAGCCGCACGTCGATGCCGTGGTCCCGCAGAACCTGTCCCGGCCCGATGCCCGAGAGTTGCAGCAGTTGCGGCGAGTTGATCGCGCCACCCGACAGGATCACCTCGGCCCGGGCGCGGGCGGTCTTGGTCTGGCCCTTGTGGCGGTATTCAACACCGATGGCGCGGCTGCCTTCGAAGAGAACGCGGGTCACATGCGCGCGCGTGCGGATGTCGAGATTGGGGCGCGTGCGGGCGGGATCGAGGTAGCAGCGTGCAGCCGAGGCGCGGAAGCCACCCTTCGTGGTGATCTGGTAGGTCGTGGCGCCTTCCATGTCGGGACCGTTGTAATCCGGGTTCGTCGGAAACCCGGCCTGAGCAGCAGCTTCAAGATAGACGCGGGTGAGCGGATGCACCTCGGACAGGACATCATGCACCGCCAGCGGGCCACCCGTGCCCCTCGCCGGGCTGGGCGCGCCGTCCCAGTTTTCCATCCGGCGAAACAGCGGCTCCACATCGGACCAGCCCCAGCCCGGGGCGACCGCGTTCCATTCTGCGTAATCGTTCTGGTGCCCGCGCACATAGACCATCGCGTTGATCGAGCTTGACCCGCCCAGCACCTTGCCGCGCGGCCAGTAGATCGGGCGATTGTCGAGATTGGGATCGGGTTCCGTGACGTATTTCCAATTGACCTTGGCATCGTAGAAGATCTTGCCGTAGCCGATGGGTATCTGGACCAGCGGGGTCTTGTCGGACCCACCGGCTTCGAGAAGAAGCACGGTGTATTTGCCTGAAGCCGTCAACCGGTTGGCCAGCACCGATCCGGCGGACCCGGCCCCGACGATCACGAAATCAAATGCGTCCAATCCTGTCCTCCGATGGGTCGCGGTTCGATTGTCCGGGGCGCGGTCCGCACAATCGGAATTTTCAGTGGCACAGCGTTAGATGGATCATTCTGGTCGTGCAAGCCGTCGCGGCACAGCCGGGATCATTTCGGCAATTGCTCCATCAGCCAGGATTGGAACTGTGTCGCCGTTTGGCTGGGTTCGACAATCGACAGGTAATAGCCTTCCTGGCTGGGGATCGACGCTGGATGCGCGCGTTCCACCAGCCCGGTCTCGAGCGCATGTCCGGCCAGCACGGCGCTGACCAGAGCCACCCCGTTGCCATGCACCGCCAATTGCAGCGCCATGCCGTAGGTGTCGGCAAACAGCGACGGCTGACGTGGCCCGCCCACCTTGTCCGACCACGCGCGCCAGCCGCTGGACGTGCCCACCGCTTCGATCAGCGGCACCGTGTCGAGCGTGCCTTGCAGCGTAGGGGATTTCAGCGCGATCAGGTTGTTGGGCTGCAAAGGCTGCGCATTGCGCCCGGCCTGTTTTGACGATCCGAACCGGATTTCGACATCGGCGCGGGCCGTGTGGAAATCGTCGGGCCAGATCGCGCTGAGAAGGCGTAATCGAATGTACGGATGGCGCGCGGTAAAGTCGGGCAGGCGCGGCGCGATGACCCATTGGGCGATGCTGACCGAGGTGGCGACGGTCAGCAGGTCCTCGACCGGCCCCGCCTCGAACCGGCTTGCCGCGCCTGCCAGCGCATCAAGCGCCGCGCTGATCTCGGGCAGAAGCCTGCGCCCGTCATCGGTGAGCATCAAACCTCGCGCCTGACGGACGAAAAGCGGCACGCGCAAGCGCATCTCGAGCGACTTCACCTGCTGGCTGACGGCGGATTGCGTGAGGCCGATTTCCTCGGCAGCGGCGGTAAAGCTCAGATGCCGGGCGGCTGCCTCGAACGAGCGGAACCATGTGAGTGGAGGAAGGGATTTAGCCATGGGTCAAATCAGCCATTACTGTTATTAACACCTAGCCCCGCAATTCATTCGTTTGTCAAAGATTTTGCCGGTTCCTAGTGTCGCCCTCAGCGAACAGGAGACCGACATGACACCAGAAATCCGCAAGATCGTGACCTATGACGAAGAGGTGCTGATCGAAGGGTTCAAAGCGGCTGAAACCCCGTGGCGCATGTTTGCCGTGGCGGCGGTTGTCCGGAACCCGTGGGCGGGGCGCTATGTCGAAGACCTGACCCCGGAAATCCGCGCCTATGGTCCGGTTCTGGGCGAGATGATGACCGAGCGGATGCTGCGGCTGGCGGGCGGTGGCGACGCAATCGAGGCATATGGCAAGGCGGCGGTCGTGGGTCTGGATGGCGAGGTCGAACATGCCTCGGGCCTGATCCACACGCTGCGCTTCGGTAACTTCTACCGGCAGGCGGTCGGGGCCAAGTCGTACCTTGCCTTTACCAACACGCGCGGCCCGGCAAATGCGCCGATCATGGTGCCGCTGATGGACAAGAACGATGCCGGGCGGCGGTCGCATTACCTGACCATCCAGTTCGCCATTCCCGACGCGCCGCGCGCGAACGAGATTGTCGTCGTGCTGGGTGGAGCCACGTCGGGACGGCCGCATCACCGGATTGGGGATCGGTATCAGGACCTCAAGGATTTGGGCCATGACCTGGACAACCCGGCCGCGGTCTGACCGGGCGGGCCTTGCCGCGATCGAGGCGGGAGCTGGTGCGCAGATCGTGCTGTTGCACGGCGTGGGCCTTCGGTCCGAGGCGTGGAACCGGCAGATCGACGCCTTGGCAGCACGGTATCACGTCACCGCACTCGACATGCCGGGGCATGGGGATAGCTCTGTTCGGGCGGGTGTGACAAGCGTGTCGGACTACACCGATGCGGTGCTCGCTGCCCTCGAAGGCCCTGCATTGGTGGTCGGCCATTCGATGGGCGCGATGATCGCGCTGGACCTCGCGGTGCGGGCGCCGGATCAGGTCAAGGGTGTCGTCGCGCTGAACGCGGTTTTCGAGCGGAGCGCCGAGGCCGCGCGCGCGGTGCAGGCGCGGGCGGAGGAGTTGGATGGCGTCACCGTGGCCGACCCGACAGGCGCTTTGGCGCGCTGGTTCAGCACCGACGACACGCCCGAACGCGCGGCGTGCCATGACTGGCTCTGCTCCGTGACACAAGCAGGCTACAAGGCGGCCTATACCGCCTTCGCCCACAACCCCGGCCCGCGCCGCGCGGACTTGGCGCGTCTCTCCTGTCCCGCGCTCTTCATGACCGGCGCGTTGGAGCCGAATTCGACCCCCGCGATGTCCGAGGCGATGGCGGCGCTGGCCCCCAAGGGCCGCGCGATCATCGTGCCGGGTGCGGCGCATATGATGCCGATGACCCATCCCGAGGTGGTGAACGCGGCCCTGTTGGATTTCGCGGCCGAGGTTTTGTTGTGACCCCGGCTGATCTTGCCTACTTTCAGAAAAGGACCTGAGACATGGAGTTCTCGCTTTTCGTGCATATGGAACGCCTGACGCCGGACCAGCCGCATGACCAGTTGAACGAGGAGTTCATCGCGCTGTGCAAGATGGCGGACGACGCCGGGATGCGGGCGGTCTGGACAGGTGAGCATCACGGGATGGAGTTCACCATTGCGCCCAACCCCCTGATGTCGCTGGTGAATGTCGCGCATCATACCAAGAATGTGCGGCTGGGCACCGGCACGGTGATCGCGCCCTTCTGGCATCCGATCAAGCTGGCCGGAGAGGCCGCGTCGGCGGACCTGCTGACCGGTGGGCGGATCGAGTTGGGCATCGCGCGGGGGGCGTACACGTATGAATACCAACGCCTGCGGCCCGGCATGGATGCGTGGGAAGCCGGGCAGCGCATGCGGGAAATAACGCCACTGCTGCGCAAACTGTGGACGGGGGATTGTGCGCATGAGGGCGAGTTCTTCCAGTTCCCGTCCACCACGGCTTCGCCCAAGCCTGTGCAACCCGATGGCCCGCCGATCTGGATCGCCGCGCGGGATCCGAACAGCCATGAGTTCGGCGTTCACAACGGGTTCAACATTCAGGTCACGCCGCTCTGGATGGGGATGGAGGAGATCGAAACCCTGATGGGCCGCTTCAACGCCGCTTGCGCCAGCTATGATGGGCCGCGCCCGAAGATCATGCTGTTGCATCACACCTATGTCGGCGCGGATGCCGATGATGTGGCGGTTGCGGCTAGGGAATTGTCGCGGTTTTATTGCTATTTCGGGGCATGGTTCCAGAACAAGCGCCCGGTCAGCCAAGGCTTGATCGCACCGCTCACCGAGGATGAGATGGCGGCAAATGCGCTGATGGCGCCCGAGAACATGGCGCGCGACCTGACCATCGGGACAGCGGATCAGGTTGTGGATCGGATCAAGACATACGAGGATCTGGGCTATGACGAATATTCGTTCTGGATCGACAGCGGCATGAGTTTCGAGCGCAAACGCGCATCCCTGGCGCGCTTCATCGACGACGTGATGCCGGCTTTTGAGTGAGAGATGTTATGACCCAGCTACCGCATTATCCGCTTTTCATAGACGGTGCCTGGACCGAAGGAGGCAGCGGGCAGGTGATGCGGTCGCAGAACCCGGCGACGGGCGCGGATTGGGCGACATTCGCCTGCGCGGATGCGGGGGATGTGGACCGTGCGATTGTAGCGGCAAAGCGGGCGCTGAACGATCCGGCTTGGCGCGACATGACCCAGACGCAGCGGGGCAAGCTGCTCTATCGTCTGGCGGATCTGATTGCGGAACATGCGCAGGAGATTGGCCGGATCGAGACCACGGACAGTGGCAAGCTCTTGGCAGAGACCGCAAGCCAGACCGGCTATGTTGCGGATTACTATCGCTATTATGCGGGTCTTGCGGACAAGATCGAAGGGGCGGTTCTGCCCATCGACAAGCCGGACATGCATGTCTTCACCCGTCGTGAACCAATTGGTGTCGTGGTGGCCATTGTGCCTTGGAACGCGCAGATGTTCCTCACCGCGACCAAGCTGGGTCCGGCCTTGGCGGCGGGCTGCACCGTGGTGCTCAAGGCGTCGGAAATCGCGCCTGCGCCGATGCTGGAATTTGCGCGGTTGATCGAACAGGCGGGCTTTCCGCCCGGTGTGGTGTCGGTGATCACCGGCGATGCAGAGAACTGCGCGATCCCGCTGACCCGTCATCCCGATGTGGACCGGATTGCCTTTACCGGCGGGCCGGAAACGGCGCGGCATGTTGTGCGCAATTCGGCCGAAAATTTCGCCGTGACGACGCTGGAACTGGGCGGGAAATCCCCGATCCTCGTGTTCGAGGATGCCGATCTGGATGGCGCGGCCAACGGGCTGATCGCGGGCAATTTCGGCGCGTCGGGGCAAAGCTGCGTCGCGGGCAGTCGCGGCTTGGTGCACCGATCTGTGATGGACGACCTGATCGCGCGGATCGAGTCGAAGATGGCGGGCGTTGTGATTGGCGACCCGCTGGAGGCGGCAACGCATGTGGGTCCGCTTTGCACCGAGGCGCAGGTCAGGCGGATCGAGGCCACCCTGGCGGCAGCGGTTGAGGGTGGTGCGCACATCCGGTTCGGCGGGGCGCGTCTGGACCGGCCCGGCAATTACATGGCCCCCACGCTGGTTCAGTGCGCCGATGCCGGGACCGAAACGCTCAAGGTCGAGATGTTCGGTCCCGTCATGTCTCTCTTGCCGTTCGATACGGAAGACGAGGCCATCGCGCTGGCCAATGACACGCCGTTCGGCCTTGGATCGGGCGTCTTCACCCAGAACATCGCGCGGGCGCATCGGGTGTCGGCACGGATCAGGGCAGGGATTTGCTGGGTCAACACCTATCGCGCGGTGTCGCCCATCGCGCCCTTCGGCGGGTTCAACCAGTCCGGCTATGGGCGCGAAGCGGGGATCGAGGCGATCCATGACTATACCCGCACCAAGACGGTCTGGATCAGCACATCCGAGACCCCGATGGCCAATCCGTTTGTGATGCGCTGACACGGGCGCAGGGCTGGGCCGGGAAAAAGAGACATCTCAGTTGCAACTTTCGCAACCGCCCCCACATACGAGGTATTGGGGAAAGGTCTGTGAGATGTTGCGTGGTGAAAAAACCGTCACTCTGCCCTGCGGTCGGCCATTTCGTCTGGACCGATTGCGATCGGACGGGATTCTGACCCAGGCAGAGCTTGATTTCTGCCGGTCCGAAGGCATCCCGGTTGCCTTCGATCCGATGCAAAGCGGGTGGGTGCTGGCGCAGAGCGTGGATGATCTCTTTCCGAACGAGGTGGTCGACCCGACCCATCCCCGGGCGACCCGCAGGCATACGGATATCGGTCTGCACCTTCATCTGCGCCCGTGGGAGCGTCGGGATGCGCCGCGTCTGGCCGATCTTCTGGATGATCCGGTCCTTTGGGAGACCCTGCCGGAACCTTATCCGGACCCTGTGACCACCGAAATGGCCGAAGCGTTGATCGAGATTTCCAATGCGGGATCACACCATCAGGTGCTCGCCATTCTCTTTGACGATGTCCCCGTCGGACAGGTGCGGCTGCACTGGGAAGACGACCGTGCCTCAGGTGTCGCGGAACTCAGTTACTGGATCGGGCGCAGCTATTGGGGGCAGGGGTTCGCGCGGGCGGCCATCACCACCTTCGTGAAGCAATCCTTCGCGGAAGATGCGTTGCTCATGCGCCTTATCGCCAGAGTCAAACAGGGCAATACTGCCTCTCGGCGGGTGCTGGACCGGGCGGGGTTCCGGTCAGGCGGACTGGCGCAACCCGGCTGGGACCTGTTTCTGCGCGAGCGCTAAGGCTCAAGGGGCCCGGCCCGCACTGGCAGGCCGGGCGTCGGCTAGTGCAAGCGCCGCGCCGGTTGGGGCTTGGGCGGGTGCAGCGCAGCCGATGGGTGGTCTGCCAGTGCTTTCATCGCAGACCCGATACGGGCGGCCATCAGGGCGATGGGTTCCGCGTGATGTGCTGGCAGAATGAGGCTCGCGATCATCGCGGCTTCGGCCAGATCGCCTTTGGCCGCTTCATGGACCAGCAGGCGCAGGACAGCTTCGTCCGATCCGATGCAGGCACAGCCGGTCCCGTGCCGCACGAGCGGGCGACGGGCGGCACTGAGCAGACGGGACAGGAATGTTTCGAACTGGCGCAATTCATCGCGACCGCGCGCGGGACCAAAGCAGCGGGCAAAATCCGACCAGACCTCGGCCTGACCGTCGGGCCCGTCCATCCAGAGACGCGTTGACAGAATCAGGGTCGCTTCCCAGGCGGGAAGGTCGCCCAGATGTCCGACCACGCTGCGACCGGGGAAATCCGACATATCCTTCATTTCGTGAGGATCAGCTTGCCGGCGCGGGTGATCCGCAGCGTGTAGACCTGTCCGTCGAGCACAAGCTCTGCGGTGTGCCCGTTCGGGATGAGGTCCCGCGCATTGTAGACGGGCGCGCTGCCCGACCCATCGGCGCCGCGAGACCCGGGAAGATGCTGCATGAGGCTCATGGCGTGTCCACCTTTTGCGTCTGGCGGTCGCGCTGCATGTCGATCAGCTGTTCCAGGGCAAAACCTTCGATGCTGCCCAGATCGTTGTTCGACTGGATGAGATCGCGCCACCCAAGGGCGCTCTCCCTGCTGTTGGTTCCATGGGATTTCGGCTCGCGTGTCGTCACAGGTCAGTCCTTTCCTCTGACATCCGGGCTGCCGTGCGGGTGGCTGGGATGACGGTTTCAGCGGCGCGTGTCGGCGGCGCCTTCAATGGGGGTATCTAATTTAATCCTACAATTTTAGTCAAGATAATTTGCGCCGCACTGAATGCCTCGTCCCTGACGATCAGACGGGTCGGTTTGCGCATCCGGAAAAAGCCGGTTTCAGATAAATGTTTATGTTTCGGCTGCCCTTGATCTCGCCGGAAATTACTGCATACCTTCGGAGTGCTTGAAAATCATGCATCCTGAGGGAAAATTTGCAGAGCATCGGAGAAGCCCTGGGACTGGCCATCGCGCTCGTATTGTCCGGCGATCCCGATCTGCTGGAAATCGTTCTGCTGTCCTTGCGGGTCAGCCTGACGGCGACGGTGATTGCCTGCATGATCGGTCTCCCGATTGGTGCCTTGGTGGCGATTGGGCGCTTCCGTGGTCGCAATGCGGTGCTCATCCTGATGAATGCGCTGATGGGTCTGCCGCCGGTGGTCGTGGGGCTTTTGGTCTATCTGTACCTGTCGCGGTCCGGACCGCTGGGTTTCCTTGGGCTGCTGTACACACCAACCGCCATGATCATCGCGCAGACCATTCTGATCGCGCCCATCGTCGCCGCGCTGTCACGGCAGGTGATCGAAGACCTCCATGCCGAATATGCCGAGCAGTTCCGGTCCTTGTGTCTGACGCGGCTGCAGACGGTGCAGGCGCTGCTTTGGGATGCGCGCTATTCACTGCTGACCGTTGGGCTGGCCGGCTTCGGGCGCGCGGTGGCCGAAGTGGGGGCGGTGATCATCGTGGGCGGCAATATCGACCATCTGACGCGGGTCATGACCACCGCCATCGCGCTCGAGACGTCGAAAGGGGATTTGGCGCTGGCGTTGGCGCTGGGGATCATTCTGCTTGTCATTGCGCTTGGCGTGAACGCGGCGGTGCAATCGGTGCGCATGACAGCCGCGCGGCAAGCTTATGTTTGATGCATCCGCAATGAAGTCCGACGCCGAGGACACCCCCACAGCCGACGCACCGATCCTGCCGGTGACCCTGCAGGGTGTGGCCCTGCGTCTGGGGGGGGCGTTTGTTCTGGAGGACGTCTCGCTCGAGCTGGGCCAGACCGGGTGCACCGCGATCATGGGATCGAACGGTGCCGGAAAAAGCCTGCTGCTGCGGATGATGCACGGCCTGATCGCGCCCACCTCCGGGGATATCCGCTGGGGCGGTGCGGCGCCGTCCGAGGTGATGGCACGTCAGGCGCTGGTATTTCAGAAACCGGTGCTGCTGCGCCGCTCGGTCGCTGCGAATATCGACTTCGTGCTCAAGGTTCGGGGGCAGGACAGGGCACAGCGCGATGCGCTGCTCGACCATGTCGGACTGCTGCACAAATCTGCCCAGCCCGCGCGCCTCCTGTCGGGCGGTGAAGCGCAGCGGCTGGCCCTTGCGCGGGCACTGGCCACCGAGCCGGAGGTGCTGTTTCTCGATGAACCCACGGCAAGCCTTGATCCCGCATCGGTCCTCGCCATCGAGCGGATCGTGTCCGACGCCCGATCGCGCGGCGTGCGCATCATTCTGGTGACGCATGATCTCGGGCAGGCGCGGCGCATGGCCGATGACGTGGTCTTCCTGCACAAGGGCCGTGTTGCCGAGCACAGCACGGCGCAGGCGTTTTTCCCCGATCCGCAATCCGATGCGGCGCGGGACTACCTGAATGGCAGACTTGTCGTCTGACACAATCTCACACAACCGAGGAGGGACCTATGTTCAAGAAACCTTTTGCCGCGACTGCCGTGGCGCTGATCATTGCCGGTGCGGCATCCGCACAGGACCAGTCGATCATCGTCCAGTCGACCACATCGACAGCCAATTCCGGGCTCTATGATTACCTTTTGCCGATCTTCCAGAACGAGACCGGTATCCAGGTGAACGTGGTTGCCGTCGGGACCGGTCAGGCGATCAAGAACGCAGAAAACTGCGACGGCGATGTGCTTCTGGTTCACGCCAAGGCGTCGGAAGAGAAATTCGTCGCGGATGGCTTTGGCACGGAACGCACCGACCTGATGTACAATGACTTCGTTGTCGTCGGACCTGCGGCCGATCCGGCGGGTGTTGCCGGCATGAATGACGTGCAGGGCGCGCTGGCCAAGATCGCGGAGTCGGAAGCGCCGTTCGCGTCGCGCGGTGACGACAGCGGCACCCACAAGGCGGAAATGGCGCTTTGGAAATCCGCAGACGTCGATCCGACGGCGGCCTCCGGCGGCTGGTATCGCGAAACCGGCTCGGGCATGGGCGCGACGCTCAACACGGGCATCGGCATGGGTGCCTATGTCATGACAGACCGGGCGACCTGGATCAGCTTCGAGAACAAGCAGGACTACAGCGTCGTCGTGGAAGGCGACCAGGACATGTTCAACCAGTATGGCGTGATCCCGGTGAACCCGGCGAAATGCCCGAGCGTGAATGTCGACGCGGCGCAGACCTTTGCAGACTGGCTGGTGTCGGCCGAGGGTCAGGAAGCGATCGCAGGTTTCAAGGTGGCTGATCAGCAACTGTTCTTCCCGAACGCACCGACCAACTGAGGTCAGGGGCAGGGGCGGCCCTGACGCCGCCCCTGCCTGTTCCGGTCAGGCAGGGCTGCGCACCGGGCGCGGGCGCAGATACCAGTACCAGACGCGGTAGCTTTCCAGGGCGATCAGGGGTGCGAAATGCACCGCCGCAGGCACCCAGCTGCCCCAGTCATGCAAAGCGGCCCAGTGCACCAGCGTCAGCACAGCTGCCGCGTAGGTCCAGCGCTGGACCCATTTCCACCAGGTTCCCATCTTGCGCACGAACAGATCGGCGGACGTAATGGCCAGCGGCACGAAGATCAGGAAGGCGATCCAGCCGGTCCAGATGTAAAGCCGGGACAATTCACCCGTGACCGTGCTCAGCGATCCCTTGTCGATCAGGTAGAACAGCGTGTGCAGCAGCGCATAACCGAACGCGGCCACGCCGAAATAGCGGCGGTTCTTCTTGAGCCATTGCGGCCCGCGCCAGCCGCGCAGAACCAGCATCAGCGGGGTGGCCATCATCGTGATGATCAGAAAGCGCGCCGAAAACTCGCCGGTCGGGTGCACGAGGATGTGAAACACCCGTGGATCGGCCGAGGTCAGAGCCTCGACCGAGATGCCAAGCGCCGGCAGGGCGAGCAGTGCCCAAAGCCAATACGGGTTGAGAAAGGAAAGTCGTTCGAGCATGGCGCCCTCCGTCATCTGTGGTCCTGAATCGGTACACGTGCGAGGGGCGGTTTTCCGTCGGTTGCGGCGAAAATTTCTGCGGGTTCATGTCCTGGGCCGGCGTCCACATGCGCGGGTGCCCAAAATCAAAACCCTGCGCCGCGTTGACACGCAGCGCAGGGCCACCCTGTCTCACATTCACCGAATTACCATTTCAGCGACAGGGTATGTGAACGGGTCCGATCGTCATGGAACGGGTCGCCATGTCAGCACCGGCAGACCATTTCGAAGACAAGAGACCGACTCTGACACAAATTATGCACTGGACCCTTAGCAGATCAGACCCCATCTTTCCACTGTAAAGATTTTTTCCGAAGCGAAATCCAGGGTGCGTCCGCATGACGGTCGATGGCAAATCGACAACCTACCACCACGGTGATCTGCGCCGGGCCATTCTCGATGCCGGAGAAGAGGAATTGGCCGCGCGCGGTGTCGCCGGGTTTTCGCTGCGCAGGGTCGCGGCCCGTGTCGGCGTCAGCCACACCGCACCGGCGCATCATTTCGGCGATGCCTCGGGGCTGATCGAAGCACTGGCAGAGCGCGGCTTTCTGCGACTGGTGGCCTGCATGCAGGACCGACAGGCCCGCGCGATCCAGACGCCTTATGAACGGCTCATCGCGACTGGGCAGGGCTATCTGGATTTCGCGCTGTCCGAACCGGCCATGTTCCGCCTGATCTTCGGGCTCTCGGATACGCCGAAAGAAGGATCGGCGCTGCAGGCGGCGGCCCTGTCGGCGTTCCTTGTTCTGGCCCGCGCGGTCGGAGAGTTCCGCGGGCAGGATCCGATGCAGTCTGCCGAGGGCCGGATTGAGGTTCTGGCCTGCTGGACCCGCGCCCATGGCATGGCCGACCTGATCCTGTCGGGGTATATCGACCTTCCGGACGGTGACCCAGCCGAACGTGATGCGTTCTTCCGCAACTTGCTGGCCGCTGATCTGTCCCCCCGCGACACCTGACGAGGTGCGCTGGTCGTCAGCTCCGGCGCGGTGCGCGGACCAGATGCAGGCCGATCAGCAGAAACCATGCGAGGGCGCCAAGGCCAAAGATCGCCCCGGCGGTGTCACCCATGGGCGGAGCAAGCGTGGCCAGACCTGCAAGGCCGGTGCAGATGCCAACCGCGTTGGTCACGACAGGAATGGTCCGGGTCGTCTGCCCGGCGAGGCTGACGCACAGACACCAAGCGCCACCGGCAATCTCGTTGCCCCCGCCAAGGCCCAGTTCGACCGCATGCAGGACCGTCCAGATCCCGACGGCGCCTTCGGGGTCGGAGGGGAAGACCGTCAGCACCCGCTCGATTGCTACATTGGCGATCATCCCGGCCCCCAGAACCAGCGTGGCCCAGATCAGGCCAAGCGCCCGGCTGAGTTCGGCCCATGCCGATGAGCCGCGCTGCACCAGCGAGGCGAGCGCCACGACCAGACAGGCGAGCGCAAGCGCGTTGACGATGTAGATCGTCGTGTTCCAGAAGATCAGGAGGCCGGGGGACGCATTGATGAAGGCGACGACAGCCGCGATGTCGATCTCTTTTGTGCCATAGCCGAGAGGCGCAAGAACGGTCACGAGAAGGGCAAACCCGATACCGTAGGTCGCTGCGCAGGCCCACGCGGCCAGACCGCCTGTTCGTATGAGGGTCATGACTGACCTCCGTTGTTGCGGGCCATGGCGCTGTCCTGAAATGACCGAGCCAGTCGACATGTGCCGAAAGCCGTGCCCACCATGTCCATGGCACAGGCCGTCAGGAAGAACTGCAGTGGACCGTGAACCCTTTGCGGTGTGACGCGCGGCAGGACGGCGAGGGCGATTTTGCGCAGGACGTCCGGCACATGGGTGATCCGTGGCGCCCGGTCGAGCGTGGCAAAGGCCAATTCGGCCAGCTCTGTCTGCGAAAAGGTCTCTGGTCCGCCCGCATCGACCCAGTCTGTTCCATGTTCGGTCGCATCCGCCACCACCTTGGCCAGGTCCGCCCCGTGGATCGGATTGATCCGGGCTGACCCGTCACCAAAGAGCCAGACCCGGCCTGACCTGGCCATATCGAGGATCTCTCCCATATCCGAGAAATATCCCGACGGTGCGATCACCGTGGAGGCAAGGCGCGAGGCTTGGAGCGCATCGACGAACTGGGCCTTGGCGGCAACCAAGGGCACGTGCCGCATCGCGTCGGCATTGAGCACATGCACATAGGCGAAGCGGGACACACCGGCGCGTTCCGCTTCGCGCAGCAGGTTCAGATTGGCCTGGTAGTCAACGTCGCGGTAGCTCAAGCCGTCGGTTTGTCGCGTGATCCCGAGCGCCGAGACCACGAGATCGGCACCCTGCATCACACCGTTCAGGCTCTCGGGCTGGGTGGCCTGCGCCTCGATCACGCTGTCGGCGTCAAGCGCGCCGCACCGATGCGCGTCACGCACCAATGCGGTCACGTACCACCCCCGGCGTTGAAATTCGGCACAGAGATAGCGGCCCAGATAGCCGGTCGCGCCTGCGATGAATACGGTTTTCATTGGGGGCTCCCTTCAGGATGTGACAAGTCCGATCACCGCAGCGCCAGCTGTCAGCAGAACAGTGGCGCACAGCAGACCGTGCTGCGCGGGCGACGGTTGGGGACGGCGGGGCCGCTCTGCCGATGCGCCGGTCAGCAGATCGTGCAGCGCGTCGAAGCGGTGGCGGCGGAGGGTGATCAGGTCAGGCATGGGGGTCTCCTTCCGTCCGGGATCAACCGACGACCCGGTGGCCACGGCCGCGCAGACAGCTGAGAACGATGGCTGCGCGCCGCTCCGACACGTCAACCGCGCTGGCCACACCGCCGGCCAACGCACCGGCCACCGCGCCACCCAGCGCATCGCCATCGTCGTCCCAGTGGCCAAGCACTGCGCCAGCCCCGGCGCCAAGGGCCGCAGCCCCAAGGGTTTCTTGGTCGAACTGCCGCTGATTGCGCGCCAGCGCCCGGCACTCGGCCAAATCGGCGTCGTAGCTCGCAGAGGGCGGTCCGTCGAGGATGGGGGTGACCTGTGCGCCGGTATCGGCACAGGCCGACATCAGGGTGACAGCGCCAAGCGTGATCAGGGAAACGGGTTTCATCTCTTTTGTCCTTTGCATCGGTTGTGATGCGGGGGACATACGCCTGCATCCGACGCCCGGGGATGACCGCAGGTGTCAATCCGTTGACATCTGGTGCCAGAATGATGCCAGCGGTCAGGCCGCGCTTTCCCGAAACGCGCTGGGGCTTTGTCCGGTCCAGCGTTTGAACGCCCGGACAAAGGACGAGGCTTCGGAAAATCCAAGCAGGTATGCGGTTTCGTTCACCGACACCTTGCGCGCGGTCAGATAATCCCGCGCCATGCGCTGGCGCAGATCGTCATGCAGTTCGGCAAAGGTCACGCCTTCCTCGCGCAGGCGCCGGTAGAGCGTCTGGCGACTCATCCCGAGATCGCGGGCCACCTTGTCCATGGACAGGGTGCCTTCATGCAGATCGGGCAGGATGTGCGCCTCGATCCGCGCGCGCAGAGAATCGCGCGTGGCCAGTTCCTGCAAGAGCGTGTCCGCATGCCGGGTGAACACGCCGAACACATAGGCATTGCCGGGTTCGAACGCGGTCTTGTCGGACAGCCAGACGGGGTCGATACGCAGGGCGTTGCGCGTCGCGTTGAAGGTCACGGGAACCCGGAAAAGTTCGGGGTAGTCGTCCACGTGAGGCGGCGGCGCGTAGGTCACCTGCATTTCAAGCTCGAACGTCTGGTCAGGGAAGGAGCGCCGGAATTCGCTGATGAACCGCGCAAAAGACGCCTCGATCCCGATATAGTCCGGGCCCGCGACAGGCAGGTGATCGACGATCCAGACCTCTCCCCGCTCCTGAACAAGTGCGAACCGGTCGCGGCCTGCCAGCGCGTCATTGTCCGCCATGAGCCGCAGGTATCGGTTCAGCTGGTCGATGGAATGGGGCAGGGACGCGGAGTGATGGACGATCTGACCAACAACCGAGATCGTTTCAAGCCGCGATGTGAGCGTATGCCGCAAGAGCAGCGCGGTGTCCCCGGTGGCCGCCATCGCGGCCGCGATCAACGCCTGGTAGGCCGCGACAGGGATGCGATTGTCCTGATCCGCGAGCGCCGCCACATCCAGCCCGGCCGCGTCCAGCAGGACGCGCCTGTCTGCGCCGCGCGATACCGCGTAGTCCAGAAGCGCCGAGGCGAAGCCCGCCGCCATCATCGGTTCCGACATGGTCCGGTTTCACTTGTTGGTCCCCGCCCACCTTAGGCCAGGGGTTGCAGGAAACGGAAGCCCCCACGCCCAAACCGGGGCGGGGGCCATGAGACCGGGTCAGAAGAAGATATCGTCGAGCGACTCTGTGCTATCAGGTGTCGTCTCGGCGACGGTCGGCTCGGGTGTTTTCGCTTCCTTGGCGCCCTCGGGTGGCAGGATCACGCTGCGGTGGATGTCGCGTTCGCGCTCCATCGTGTAGATCCTGAAGGCCTCCGACGCGATGCCGTCGATCTTGCCCGGGAAGCCGGTATCGCCAAGATCATTGGCAAACATGCGCGCGGTCTTCTCGATCAGATGTGCATGTTCCGACACCGGAGCCAGCCATCCGCGGGATTCGTCGAGCTTAGTGCGGATCGACGCCACGACATCGCCGCTGCGATAAGCGGCCTCGCCGATCTGCTTCACACCTTCAGAGAGCTGCCGCACCGCGCCCTCGGGCAAGGCGTTGGCCCACTCGCATGCGGCTTCCAGAAGAGCGATGGTCTGGCTGGCGAGGTCCATCATTTCGGTCAGGTCGGATTTCACGACGGGCAGTCCGGCAGAGGCATCGCCCGCAAGCTGCTGAAGCTGACCCGCGATCTCGCGCAGCGCCAGACCGCGCCGTCCCAGACGGGCGCAGGCGATGACCGCATTGATGCCGATCATCCGCATGCGCGCCTCAAAGGACTCCCCTGCAGCGATCACGCTGGTCAGAGCCTCGAATTCCCGAGAAAGGGAGCGCGCAAAATCCATCAACTGGCCTTGCGTCGTCACCGCCTGTGCGATCCTGTTCTCGATCTCTTCGAGCCCGTCCATCAGGCGGCGCGATCCGTTGCGCTTTTCGAAGATGCCGAGGTGGTCCCGGATGAGGGTCAGAATGCCCTCCTGCAGGGCGGTCGATCCGTCGCGGACCGCGTCCACCCCAGCGACATGCAGATCGGCGATATCCTGCATCTGGTGGGCTGCCAATGCGGTCAGGGCGTCGGCTTCGTCATGAGCGTCGGGAATGCGCTCGAGGATGAAAAGCACGTGCTCGAGGCGCTGGCGCGTCGTGTCCCCGATCTGCAGGCCCGATACCGCTGTTGCCGATGCGGACATCAGCGCGCGTGACCGGTCGGCGATTTCGGCGCTGGCCGAACCGAGCGACTGGATGTGGCTTTCGAAGGTCGCAAGATTGCGGTTGAGCGTAGCCACCGGACCGGAAAGGCTGGAGGTCAGGAGATCCCCCAGAGACCGGGCGCGGTCGAGCGCATCGCTGCTGCCGCTCTTGATGCGCTGCATCGCCTCGTCCAACCCGCCAAGAATGCTGCCCAGCTCGGCAACAAGGTGGGTCGCATCCTCGGTGAACCCGGTCAGGTTCGAGCCGGAATCTTCGGGACCGATCGGGATCGCCGCGACGGTGATCCGTGCGTTCAGAACCACGATGTTCATCATCTTCAGGATGCCGCGCAATTCGCGAACCTGCGCATCGACGCCGCGGGCGCGCTCCATCAGGGCCGACACAAGATCCAGCGCCTTGAACACCTCGTCGGAGAGCGATCGCATCTCGCTGTCATGCCAATGTCCGTGCTGACGCAGATCGGACAATGTGCCGTTGGCGTTCATCTCGTCGAAGACCGCCAGCACGCCCCGGGTTTGTCCCAGCGCGTCCGACGTCGCCGCAAGGTGATCGCCCGCCGCGAGAAAGACCTCTTCGGTCTTCCGGCCGAGATCGGAAATCGCCCGCTCCCGGGATACAAGATCGTTGGCGGGTGCCGCGTGGAATGCGGTCTGCGCAGGTCGGTCGGTCCACAAGTCTTTCATGCGATCACCCAGCCTTGCGGGACTTGCCGTTGTACCAGCCCACGATTTCCGAGGACATCTCCGAGAGCGGTGCCACCTTGTCCACGACGCCCGCCTCGACAGCGGATCGCGGCATCCCGTAGACCACGCAGCTTTGCTCGTTCTGGGCGACGGTATAGCCGCCGCAATCGCGGATCTCGCCCAGACAGGTGGCGCCATCGTCGCCCATGCCGGTCAGGATCATCCCCATGGCGTTTTCACCTGCCGCCTGCGCGGCCGAGCGGAACAGCAAATCGACCGACGGGCGGTGCCGCGAGATATACGGTCCGTTCACGACCTCCGCCACGTAACCCCGTCCTTCGCGGTGGATGAGAAGATGCTGGTCGCCCGGCGCGATGACTGCGCAGCCGGGCAGCAGCAGATCGCCCGAAGTCGCTTCGATCACCTCGATCTGGCAGTTCCCGTTCAACCGTTTGGCAAGCGGTCCGGTGAATTCCGCGGGCATGTGCTGGACGATGGCGATGGGCGGCGAATTCGCCGGAAGCCCGGTCAGAACCTGTCGCAGCGCGTCCGGACCCCCGGTGGACGAGCCGATGACGACGAGCGGGGTCGGGCCAGCCTTGCGGACAGGCGGTTTCTTGGCGAGGATCTTGTCCGGACTGATGCGCGCATCGCTGCGTCCCTCATCGGTGTTGACGCCTCTCACGCTGGCGGTGTCGGTCCCGCCGACAGCGTTGCGAACGGCCTGCCCGATGCGCATCCCCGCCCGGTTCCGGGCCTCCGCCGTGGTGAGGTCGGGTTTGGCCAGCACTTCCGCCGCGCCAAGATCAAGCGCCTTCAATGCCGCCATGGAGCCTTTCTGGGAATGGCTCGAACAGACCACGACGGGCACGGGGCACTGGGACATGATCTTGCGCAGAAAGGTCAGGCCGTCCATGCGCGGCATCTCGATGTCGAGCAGGATCACGTCGGGAAGGTTGTCCCGCATCCGTTCCACGGCTGCGAACGGATCCTGTGCGGTCCCGAACAGGGTCAGGCCGGGATCGGCATTGATGATGGCGGAAAAGGCAGAGCGTACTGCCACGCTGTCATCGACGACAAGGACACTGATGGAACGTGTCATGTTTAGGGTCAGGATGCATTGATTTCGGTTGCCCTGCCTGATCCACGGCTCCGAAAATGGAGCTGTGACATGAGCGATCTTTTTTGGCTGAGCGACGCGCAAATGGCGCGTTTGGAACCTTTCTTTCCGAAGCCGCACGG